>DATAZG010000056.1:0-49922 GCA_036272155.1 Pseudonocardia sp. | reverse complement strand
CGCAGGTGCGCGGCCCGCTCGAAGTCCTGCGCGTCGATCGCCGACTCCTTGTCCCGACGGACATTGGCGATCTTCTCGTCGAACTCGCGCAGGTCCGGCGGTGCGGTCATCCGGCGGATCCGCATCCGGGCGCCGGCCTCGTCGATCAGGTCGATCGCCTTGTCCGGCAGGAACCGGTCGTTGATGTACCGGTCGGCCAGCGTGGCGGCGGCGACCAGGGCCGGGTCGGTGATCGTGACGCGGTGGTGCGCCTCGTACCGGTCCCGCAGGCCCTTCAGGATCTCGATCGTGTGCGTGACCGACGGCTCGCCCACCTGGATCGGCTGGAAACGACGCTCCAGGGCCGGGTCCTTCTCGACGTACTTGCGGTACTCGTCGAGCGTGGTGGCGCCGATGGTCTGCAGCTCACCGCGGGCGAGCATCGGCTTCAGGATCGAGGCGGCGTCGATCGCGCCCTCGGCGGCACCCGCACCCACCAGGGTGTGGATCTCGTCGATGAACAGGATGATGTCGCCCCGGGTACGGATCTCCTTGAGCACCTTCTTCAGGCGCTCCTCGAAGTCACCGCGGTAGCGGGAGCCGGCAACCAGCGAGCCGAGGTCGAGCGTGTAGAGCTGCTTGTCCTTCAGGGTCTCGGGCACCTCGCCCTTGACGACCATCTGGGCCAGGCCCTCGACGACGGCGGTCTTGCCCACGCCGGGCTCACCGATCAGCACCGGGTTGTTCTTGGTGCGCCGGGAGAGCACCTGCATGACCCGCTCGATCTCCTTCTCCCGGCCGATGACCGGGTCGAGCTTGCCCTCGCGGGCCGACTGGGTCAGGTTGCGGCCGAACTGGTCGAGCACCAGCGAGCTGGACGGGGTGCCTTCACCGCGGCCGCCGGAAGCGCCCTCGGCCGGCTCCTTGCCCTGGTAGCCGGAGAGCAGCTGGAGCACCTGCTGGCGCACCCGGTTCAGGTCAGCCCCCAGCTTGACCAGCACCTGGGCCGCGACGCCCTCGCCCTCACGGATCAGCCCGAGCAGGATGTGCTCGGTGCCGATGTAGTTGTGACCCAGCTGTAGCGCCTCCCGCAGGGAGAGCTCCAGAACCTTCTTCGCCCGGGGCGTGAAGGGGATGTGGCCACTCGGCGCCTGCTGGCCTTGACCGATGATCTCCTCGACCTGCTGGCGCACCCCCTCAAGGGCGATACCCAGCGACTCGAGCGCCTTGGCCGCGACGCCTTCACCCTCGTGGATCAGGCCCAGCAGGATGTGCTCGGTGCCGATGTAGTTGTGGTTGAGCATCCTGGCCTCTTCTTGGGCCAGGACGACCACCCGCCTCGCGCGGTCGGTAAACCTCTCGAACATGTGCACTCCCTGACTGCTGAGCTGTGCCGACCCGCATCTCGGGGCGTGTCGGCACCGTGGGACCACTGTATCGGCCGAACCGGCATCATCGCTTCGTACGCACGGTTGCAACCCGCTCATAGTGGTCCAACGGATTGTCACGACGCGACATTCCATGGGGTAACACCAGAGTATTCGCTCTGCGCGAACACCCACGATCGGGCGTATGAAGCGGCACGGAGAGCGCCTCGGGACCACGCGGCGGCCCCACCTCGGGGCCACCCCGAAACCCCGAGCGGCCGCCCCGCCGGCCCGGTGCGGGTCAGTTCTCCTGGTGGTAGGCCTCGAGCACATCGGCCGGAATGCGGCCCCGGTCGGACACCTTCATGCCGCGCTTGCGGGCCCAGTCCCGAATGGCCTGGTTCTGCTCCCGATCCACCGAGGGCCGCCGGGCCGTCGCCGTGGCGGCGGCCGCCGACGCACCGCCGGAGCGCCGCCGACCACCCGGTCGGCGGGCCGCCGCGACATAGGAGGCCAGCGCATCGCGCAACTTGTCCGCATTGCCGGTGGACAAGTCGATCTCGTAGATCTTGCCGTCGAGCCCGAACTCGACGGTCTCATCGGCCTTGTCGCCGTCCAGATCGTCAATCAGCGAAACCGTGACCTTCTGTGCCACCTTGGCAGCCCTCCAGTGACTTTTCAGCGATAAACGCGAGGCAGTGGGAAGCGGCCCGGCAGTCCGGACGCCGCTGACTCTCGTCGCAAGATTAGCCCGATTTCCGAGGCTATGTCGAGTCAACCGGCTGAGGGAAACATCATTCCGGTCGAACCAGTGGGAAAAGTATCGTCTCCCGGATACCGAGCCCCGTGAGAGTCATCAGCAGTCGGTCGATCCCCATTCCCATGCCACCACTGGGCGGCATTCCGTATTCCAGGGCACGCAGGAAGTCCTCGTCGACCTGCATGGCCTCTTCATCACCGGCGGCGGCCAACCTGGACTGCGCCTCGAGCCGTTCCCGCTGCACTACTGGATCAACCAGCTCGGAGTACCCGGTGGCCAGCTCGACGCCGAAGACGAACAGGTCCCAGGCCTCGGCGAGCCTCGGCTCGGTACGATGTTGTCTGGTCAGCGGGCGAACTTCAACCGGATAGTCGCGGACGAATGTCGGCTCGATCAAGGTGTGTTCGACCAGTTTCTCGAACAGTTCCAGGGCGATCTCACCAGCTGAGGCGTTGTCCTTGACCGGCACCTCGTGCGTGTCCGCATAGCCGCGCAGCACCTCGACCGGGGTGTCGAGCGTGACCTCGGCGCCGACCACCTCGGATACGGCCTCGTGCAGGGTGATCTCTCGCCACTTGCCGCCGAGATCGTGCTCACTGCCATCGACATGGCGCACCACAGTGGACCCGTACACGGCCTGTGCACTGGACGTAACCAGCAACTGGGTGAGTTCCGCGATGGTGTCGTAGCTGCCGTAAGCCTCATACGCTTCGAGCATCGCGAACTCGGGAGAGTGTGAAGAGTCAATACCCTCGTTACGGAAGTTTCTGTTGATCTCGAAGACACGCTCGATACCGCCCACCACCGCGCGCTTGAGGTAGAGCTCCGGCGCGATGCGCAAGTAGAGATCGATGTCCAGTGCGTTCGAGTGTGTCACAAAAGGACGCGCCGTTGCCCCACCATGCAACAGCTGCAACATTGGCGTCTCGACTTCGGTAAATCCCTGACCATACAGGACCCGCCGTAAGGTCCGCATGACGTCGGAGCGCATCCGGAGGGTCTCCCGCGCCTGTGGCCGCATGATGAGATCGACGTATCGCTGGCGGACCCTGGTCTCTTCCGACAACTCCTTGTGGGCCACCGGCAACGGGCGCACCGACTTCGCCGCCATTGCCCATTCATCGGCCAGGACAGACAGTTCTCCCCGGCGTGAGGTGATCACCTCACCATGCACGAATACGTGGTCACCGAGGTCGACCTGGGCCTTCCAGCGGGCCAACTCATCGGCCCCGACGCTGGCCAGGCTGAGCATTGCCTGCAGCTCCGTACCGTCACCGGCGCGCAATGTCGCGAAGCACAGCTTGCCGGTGTTGCGCAGAAAGACCACCCGCCCGGCCACGCCGACCAGATCGCCCGTGGTGGTGTCGGCCGGCAGGTCTTGATGCGACTGCCGGATCTCGAGCAGGGTGTGGGTGCGGGGCAGCACCACCGGGTACGGCTCGAGCCCGTCGGCGACCATGGCGGCGCGCTTGGCCCGGCGGACCCGGATCTGCTCGGGGAGGTCCCTCTCGTCGGTGCTGTCGTTCGACCCGTTCACAGGCCCGTCGTTCGTCACCTCACGAACGGTACCGAGCCGAGGTCGAAGTACCGTCGGCGCATGGCCGACCACCAGCAGACTCCCCCCGCCGACGACCCGGCCGAGCCCGGCGCCGACTGGGTCGCCAGGGGCCGCACGTTCGGCGCCGTCGCCAGCGCCTACGCGGCCCACCGGCCGGACTACCCGGACGCCGCACTGGACTGGGCACTCGCCCCACTCGGGCAGCTCGACACGGGCGCCGGGCCGGTCCTGCTCGACCTCGCCGCCGGCACCGGCAAGCTGACCGCCTCCCTGGTCGGCCGATCCGCCCAGGTCACCGCAGTCGAGCCGGACCCCGAGATGCTCGCCGTGCTACACGCCGCGCTGCCCCAGGTGACCGCGCTGGCCGGCTCCGCCGAGGACATCCCGCTGCCCGCCGCCTCGGTCGACGCCGTACTGGTCGGCCAGGCGTTCCACTGGTTCGACCCCGAGCGGGCCGGCGCCGAGATCGCCAGGGTGCTGCGGCCGGGCGGGGTCCTCGCCGCCCTCTGGAACGCCGACGACAACTCGGTCGACTGGGTGGCCGGGTACCACCGGGCGGCGACCCGGGAGCGGGCGGTGCCCGGCGTGCCCACCGGCCGCGACCGCGAGGACCTGCCGGGGGCGACCGCGTTCTCCCCGACCGAGCGCACCGAGTTCCCGCACCACCAGCGGCTCACCGTGGAGGGCCTGATCGAGGTGCTCGCCACCCACTCCTGGGCGTTGATCAGCACGCCGGAGCAGCGGGACGCCGCGTTCGATCGGGTCCGGAGCTACTTCGCCAGCCGCCCGGAGCTGGTCACCGGGTCGGACGGGTCGTTCGAGCTGCCGCTGCGCACGGCGGTGTTCCGCACATTGCGGGTGGCCGAGCGCAGGTAGACCAGCCGCAGGCCGAGCAGCGTCAGGTCCGGCACGTGTTCGGTGATCGTCTCCGACTCGTCGACGATCAGCGGCGCGAGCCCGCCGGTAGCCAGCACGGTGACCGTCGCGGGGTCGGTCTTGTACTCGGTGGCCAGCTCGATCAGGATCCGCCGGACCAGGCCGTCCACCTGCCCGGTGAAGCCGAACAGGATGCCGGCCTGCAGGCACTCCACGGTGTTCTTGCCGATCGCCGAGCGCGGCCGGACCAGCTCGACGGTGGTCAGCGCGGCGGCCCTGGCGGTCAGCGCCTCCACCGAGATCTCGATGCCGGGGGCCAGCGCGCCGCCGAGGAACTCGCCCCGCGCGGACACCACGTCGATGTTGGTCGAGGTGCCGAAGTCGACGACCACACAGGCGGTGCCGAACAGCCGGTGGGCGGCGAGCGTGTTCACCACCCGGTCCGCCCCGACCTCCTTGGGGTTGTCCACCAGGATCGGCACGCCGGTGCGCACCCTCGGCTCGACGATCACCGTGGGCATCTGCCCGGTCCGCCGCTCGGCGAGGATCCGCAGCTCACGCAGTACGGGGGGCACGGTGGACAGCGCGGCCACCCCGGTGACCCGCTCGGTCAGCGAGCCGAGCATGGCGTTGATCGCCACCTCCAGCTCGTCGGCGGTGATCCGTGGGTCGGTGCGCATCCGCCACTGACGCAACAGGGGCGGCCGCACGGTGGTCTCCACGTCGGCGCCCGGCCGCTCGGCGTCGGTGGCATAGAGCCCGAGCGCGATCTGGGTGTTGCCGACGTCTACGCAGAGCAGCACGGCGGGCCGCGCTACGCGCCGGCGACCAGCGCGCCGGGCCGGTCGGGCACCCCGGCCCGGTCGGACCCGCCGGGCGCGCCGGACCGGCCGGAGCGCAGCCCGGAGCCGGCCGGGGCGTGCCCGGGGTCGTCGCCGAGCTCGGCGACCCGGTTGGGCCGGTCCCCGGTGCTGTCCACGAACACCACCCGGGGCTGGTAGGTGCGCGCGGTGGCGTCGTCCATCGCCGCGTACGAGATGAGAATGACCAGGTCACCGGGGTGCACGAGATGCGCGGCCGCGCCGTTGATACCGAGCACGCCGGTGCCGCGCTCGCCGGCGATCACGTAGGTCTCCAGCCGGGCGCCGTTGGTGATGTCCACGATCGTCACCTGCTCGCCGGCCAGCAGGTCCGCCGCGTCCATCAGGTCCTCGTCCACGGTCACCGAGCCGACGTAGTGCAGGTCGGCCTGGGTCACCGTGGCCCGGTGGATCTTCGACTTGAGCATCGTGCGGATCATGGTGCTCCTCAGTGCTCCAGTGCCGGGTGGCCCAGGTTGAACCCGATGTTGTCGATCAGCCGCGTCTTGCCGAGCCGGGCGGCCACCAGCAGCCGCGCCGGGCCGACCTCGGGCGCCGGGCCGAGCTCCGGGTCACGCAGCGCCAGGTAGTCCACGTCGATCTCCGGCTCGCCGGCCAGCACCTTCTCGGCGGCCTCCAGCGCGGCGTCCGCACCGTGCGCGGCGGCCAGCCTGCCGGCGGTCAACGCGGCCGACAGCGCGACGGACCGCCGGCGCTCCTCCGGGTCGAGGTACACGTTGCGCGAGGACAGCGCCAGGCCGTCCGGCTCGCGCACCGTGGGCACCCCGATCACGTCGACCCCGAGGTTCAGCTCGCGGGCCATCCGGCGGACCAGCACGAGCTGCTGGTAGTCCTTCTCGCCGAAGTAGGCCAGCTGGGGGCGGACGATGCCGAACAGCTTGGTCACCACGGTCAGCACGCCGGCGAAGTGGCCGGGCCGCACAGCGCCCTCCAGCTCGTCACCGAGCGGGCCGGGGTGCACGGTGACCTGGGCGTTCTCCCCGTACATCGCGGTCGCGGTCGGCGTGAACACGAGCTCGACGCCCTCCGCCCGGCACTTGTCGAGGTCGGCTTCCAGCGTGCGCGGGTAACGGTCCAGGTCCTCGCCGGGGCCGAACTGCAGCGGGTTCACGAAGATCGACACGGCCACCACGGGCGCGCCGGGGGCCAGCCGGGCGTGCCGGACCAGCTCCAGGTGGCCGGCGTGCAGCGCACCCATCGTGGGTACCAGGACGACCTTGCGCCCGGCCGTCCGCAGCGTGGCGCTGACCTCGGTGAGCCGGGCCGGCCCGTCGTGCACGGTCAGCGCGCCGGCGGTGTAGGGCTTCACGGGGTGTCCTCCAGTGCGGCGTGCACCTGTTGGGCGTCGTGGCGGCGGAGCAGGCCGGCGGCCTGGGCACGCTCGGCGGTGCGCTCGGCCAGCGCGCGGTAGCTGGGCGCGACCTCGGGGGCGTACTCGGCCAGCTCCCGCAGGTGGGTGCGCAGCGTGCCGACGTCACCCCGGGCCACCGGGCCGGTGAGCGCCCGGTCGCCGTGCCGCAACGCGTTGTCCAGCGCGGCGGACAGCAGCGGCGCTACCAGCCGCTCGGCCGGCCGGATACCCGCCCGGTCCAGCACGTCGACACAGTCCCGGACGAGCGTGACCAGGTGGTTCGCCCCGTGCGCCAGCGCGGCGTGGTACAGCGGGCGGACGGCCTCGGGCACCCGGACCGGCTCCGCGCCCATCTCCACCACGAGCGCCTCGCCGACGCTCCAGGCGGCCTCGTCCTCCGCCGGCGCGGTGACGCCGACCGAGCAGGCGGCCAGCCGCTCCACGTCCTCGGTGCGGCCGGTGAACGTCATCACCGGGTGCAGCGCGAGCGGCAGCACCAGGTACTCGGCGGCCGGGTCCAGCACGGTTACCCCGTGCGCGCCGGAGGTGTGTACGACGATCTGCCCCTGCCGGAAACAGCCCGCCGTGGCCAGCCCTCGGACCAGGCCGGGCAGGGCGTCGTCCGGCACGGCCAGCACCACGAGGTCGGACTGTTGCACCACCTCGTCGGGCGGCAGTAGGGGAACATCGGGCAGCAGCGTGGCGGCCCGGCTCACCGATGCCCTGGACACCCCGGACGCCGCGATCACCTGGTGGCCGGCGGCGGCCAATGCGGCGCCGAGCACCGCTCCCACTCGACCAGCGGACACGACCCCTACGGCCAGTCTGGCCGGTCGAGCCGCTCCGCTCCCGGACGCGTGCACTCAGATCTCTCCGCTCGTTCCAGTCCCGCGGGGCGGGTACCAGACGTGACCGGGCAGCCTTGCCCGGCCGGCGCGAAAACCGTAGAGCCGGGTACACCGGCGACGCCAGCCGGGGTGACCGGCTTCACCCCTCGGGTTACTCCCCGGGCTATTCCTCGGCCTACTCGTCGGCCTACTCCTCGGGCGGGCGGTGCCGGGGCGGCGGCACGGGCGGCCCCGGGGGCGGGCCGGGGGCGCCGTGCGGCCCAGCCTGGCCGGGCGGGCCGGGGTAGGTGCCGGGCGGCGGGTAGCGCCCCGGAGGTGGGTACTGGCCGGGCGGAGGTTGCCAGGGCGCGCCCGGGTACGGCGGGCCCTGCGTCGGCGGCCCCTGGGGCGGCTGTCCCTGCGGCGGTATCCCCCTCGGTGGTGTGCCCTGCGGGGGACCCTGCATCGGCGGCCCCTGGGGCGCGCCTTGCGGCGGCGGGCCCGGGGGCGGTGGGCCCTGGGGGGGCGGCCCCGAAGGCGGCGCGCCCTGGGGCGGCGGGCCCGGGTACTGGTGCTGCGGGCTGAGGCGGTGGTGGCCGGCGCCGGTGCGGAGGTGCCGGGGGCCGCCGGGGCTCGCGGACCAGTTCGGCGAGGGCGGCGACCAGCCCGGCGGGGGCACCCGGCGGCCCCACGCCGCGTGCAGCGCGTCCGGCGCGCCGACGGCCTTGGCCCGGCTGAGCAGCACGTCCTCGAGCAGCTCGTCGTGCCACTCCCTGGCGTGCGCGCCGAGCGAGCCACGGGCCATCCGGTGCCGCAGGATGGCGAGCTCGGTGACCGCGGCCTGGTACTCGGCGACGGCCTTGGCCACCACCGCGCCGGAGCGGCGGCGCACCGCGCGCAGCCAGCCACGTCGGCCGGCCAGCGACTCCAGCAGGTGTACCTCGCTGGGGGCGATCCAGCCGGCCTCGGCGAACCCGGGCAGCTCGGCGGCGATGATCCGCTGCTCGCGCCGTCGCTGGTAGATCACCACGACGAGGACGAACACGAACATCGGCAGCATGATCAGCAGGTACACCGGGATCAGCGCCTGGCCGTCGGCGTACGAAGCCGAGGCGTTCCAGCAGGCGTGCAGGAAGACCGCGAGCAGGTAGCCGCCGAGCGGGGCGGCGAGCCGGACCAGCACGGTGCGCGCGTTGGTCGCGATGCCGAGCCCGATACCGATCATCGACGTGAACAGCGGGTGCGCGAACGGGGAGAACACCCCGCGCATGATCAGCACCGCCAGCACGTCACCGCTCTGCCCGGTCGTCGCGCCGGAGGCGAACGCCTGGCCCAGGTACAGGATGTTCTCGGTGAACGCGAAGCCCGCCGCGACGACGCCGGCGTAGACGATGCCGTCCAGCACCCCGTCGAACTCCCTGCGCCGGAAGATCAGCAGCCCGAGCAGGAAGGAGCCCTTCATGAACTCCTCGACCCAGGGCGCCACGAACACGGCGGAGAACACCGAGCTGGCGTCGCCGAGCACGCTCGAGGTGGCCAGCTCGGCGCTGCTGTTCAGGATCAGCGCGGCCAGCGTGGCGAAGCAGGCCCCCCACAGGAACGCCACCAGCAGCACCCGGGGCGGCTCGGGCTCCCACCGGTCCATCCAGAGGAACGCGGCGACCACCGGGCCGACCGGCAGCAGGGCGCCCAGCGTGCCGACGATGACTCCGCCCGACCCGACGCTGTAGACCAGGATGCCCAGTACCAGCAGGCCACAGATGCCGAGCAGCACCAGCGCGAGCACGGTCGCGAGCACACCCCGGCGCTGTCTGCGGACCCGCCGCCGGTACAGCTGCGACGGGTCGACCGGCGGCCCGGCCGGCGTCTGGAGGTAGGACATCGCCGAGATCGTAGCGATTGTGGGGCCGACTGACCGGCACATATCACCCCGCGTCAGCGTGGCTGGCGCTGCCGGTCCGGGTCGTCGGAGTCCAGCGGGGTACGACAGCAGTGCTGGAGCCACATCGCCGCCGCGACCAGGGCCACCGCGCAGACCAGGCCGATCACCGCCCCCGGCGTGTCGTCGGCGGCGGCCGCCAGCACGTGCAGCTTGGGCAGCAGGTACCCGAGCAGGCCCGCCCACACACCGGCCATCACCGCGCCGCCCAGCGCGGACGCCTTCGCCAGCGCCACCGCCCGCGCCGCCACCAGCGGCTGCACCGGCTGCCCGTGGCGCCCCTCGATCCGCGCCTTCAGCGAGTAGCCGAGCACCGTCTCGATGATCGCCAGCACCAGGAGCGTGATGCCGGCGAACAGCGGCAGCGGCGGCAGCACCCCGTAGCTGGTCCGGACGATCAGGTAGACGACCACGCCCACCACGACGAACGTGGACACCAGCTCCCGCCAGCCGGTGGGCTTCATGCCGGCCCCCACAGCGTCAGGTCGTCACGGCGGCGCAGCCCGTCCTCGCCGAGCGCGGCGAGCAGGGCGGCCACCGGGCCGCGGCGGGGCAGCACCGCGGCCGGCTGGATGTCGAGCCACGGCCGCAGCACGGTGTTGCGCTCCGCCGTACCCGGGTGCGGCAGCCGCAGCTCCGGGTCGTCGCTGAACACCACGCCGTCCGCCGGGACCTGATCGGCTACGGCGGCGGCAACGGCGGCGGCGCCGGCGGTCGGCGGGCCGCCGGCCGGCGGGTCCCCCCGGTAGGCGACCACCACGTCGACGTCCAGCGTGCGCGGCCCCCAGTGCACCTCGCGCACCCGACCGGCCGCCGCCTCCAGCCGCTGCCCCCGGCGCAGCCAGCCCCAGGCGTCCAGCTCGGCGGACCGCACGATGATCACCGCGTTCAGGAAGTCGGGCTGCGGCACGCCGCCCCAGGCCCCGGTCTCGTACACGGGCGAGGCCGCGACCAGCTCGGTGTCCGGCGCGTCGGCGAACCCGGCGACCGCTGCGCGCAGGTAGCCAAGCCGGTCGCCGAGGTTCGAACCCAGCGACAACACGGCGCTGCTCATCCCGATCGGGTCATCCGGCGGTGCCCCCTCGGGTCCGGTGCACCACAACGGCGACGTCGGCGAAGGTCAGCGGGATCGGCGCGGACGGCTTGTGCACCGTCACCTCGACCGCGTCGATCCGGCGGTCGGCGGCGAGCGTGTGGTCGGCGATCCGACCGGCAACCGTCTCGATCAGGTCGACGGGCGGACCGGCCACGATGTCGGCGGTGGCCAGCGCCAGCTCGCCGTAGTGCAGCGTGTCGGCGAGCTTGTCCGACGCTCCCGCGGGCGCCAGGTCCAGCCACACCGTGAGGTCGACGAGGAAGTCCTGACCGTCGCGGCGCTCGTGCTCGAACACACCGTGGTGGCCGCGCACCCGCAGCCCGGTCAACACGATCCGATCCGTCACGCCGGCCCCGCCCCGTAGCGCCACGGCGAGTCCGCCACGCCGTACCGCCAGGCCGCGCCCACCGCGATGGCGTCGCGCGAGCTGGCCACGTCGTGCACCCGGACGCCCCACGCCCCCGCCGCCGCGGCCAGCGCGGAGACCGACGCGGTGGCCACCTCGCGCCCGTCGGCGGGCCGGTTCGGGCCGCCCGGCGTGCCGTCGGCGGCCGCCAGCAGGGAGCCGAGAAAGCCCTTGCGGGACGCGCCGACCAGCACCGGGAAGCCCAGCTCGAGCAGCACGTCCAGCCGGTGCAGCAGGAGCCAGTTGTGCTCGGCGCGCTTGGCGAACCCGAGCCCGGGGTCGATCACCAGGTTGGCCGGGTCGACGCCGGCGGCCACCGCACCGTCCACCCTGGCCAGCAGCTCGTCGCGGACCTCGGTGACGACGTCGGTGTAGCGCGCCAGCTCATCCATCCGGTCGCTGTGGCCGCGCCAGTGCATCAGGATCCAGGGCACCCCGGCGGCCGCGACGACCTTGGCCATGCCCGGGTCGGCCAGCCCGCCGGATACGTCGTTGACGACGGTGGCGCCGGCTTCCAGGGCCGCCTCGGCGACCTCGGAGCGGGTGGTGTCCACGCTGCACGGCACACCCTGGGCGGTCAACCCCCTGATCACCGGCAGCACTCGCTCGGCCTCGGTGGACCCGGGTACGCGGTGCGCGCCGGGCCGGGTGGACTCGCCGCCGATGTCGATCAGGTCGGCGCCCTCGTGGTGCATCCGGACGCCGTGCGCCACCGCGTCCTCGTAGCTCAGGTAGCGGCCGCCGTCGGAGAATGAGTCAGGTGTGACGTTCAACACGCCGAGCAGCACGCAGCGGCCCGGTTGGGGCAACCCGCCCCCCGCGCCGGACCGGTGACCGCCGCTCATCGGCCCCGGATCAGCGCGAGTGCCTCGGCCCGCGAGGACGCGTTGCCCTTGAACTGGCCGCGCACCGCCGACGTCACGGTGCGCGAGCCCGGCTTGCGGATGCCGCGCATGGCCATGCAGAGGTGCTCGGCCTCCATCACGACGATCACGCCGCGCGGGGACAGCCGGCGGACCAGCGCGTCGGCCACCTGCGCGGTCAGGCGTTCCTGCACCTGGGGCCGCTTGGCGTACAGGTCGACCAGCCGGGCGATCTTGCTCAGCCCGGTGACCCGGCCGTCCACCGACGGGATGTAGCCCACGTGCGCCATGCCGTGGAAGGGCGCCAGGTGGTGCTCGCAGACGCTGTACATCGGGATGTCCCGAACCAGCACGAGTTCCTCGTGGTCCTCGGCGAAGGTCTTGCCGAGCACCTCGTCGGGGTCCTCGTACAGCCCGGCGAACATCTCCTCGTACGCCTTGGCGACCCGGCGCGGCGTCTCGACGAGCCCTTCCCGCTCCGGGTCCTCCCCGATCGCGTACAGCAGCTCGCGCACGGCTGCCTCGGCCCGTTCCCGGTCGAAGCTGCCGCGACCCGGTACCGATGGGCCGCGCACCGGCATGGGCACGGGCACGGGCACGGCATCAACGTCGTTAGTCACGCACGTTCACCAGATGACCTCTCAGGCCGACGCTCAGCGTCCGCCGTCCTGGCCGGGTTCCGACCAGCCTTGGCCGCGCGGGTCGTTGGGCCCCCGGCCGTCCTCGGCCTCGGTCCCGTCCCGCTCGGCGTGCTTGGGCCCGTCCTGGCCGGACCACTTGGGCGGCGGCCACTCCTGGCCGCGCGGCAGGACCGCGGGACGCCAGTTGGGTGGCGCGCCGTAGTTCGGCGGCACCGACTCCTCGGGGTGGTCGTTCGGACCGCCGGGGTGCGGCTGGTAGGAACCGGGCGGGTAGTTCGGCTCCGCCGGGCGGGCGTAGGACGGCCCGCCGTTCGGGGCGCCGCCGTTGGACCCGGGCTGGCCGCCGTTCGGGCTCGGGTAGCCACCGTTCGGGCTGGGCAGCCCGGTGTGCCCGCCGCCGACGGTGCCCACCGGGGTGGGCTCACGCTCCGGCTCACGCTCTGGCGGCCACACCTCGCCGCGCTCCTTGGCGCGCTCGGCGGGGCTGAGGATCGGCGGCTTGTCCGACGGGGTGCGCCCGCCGAAGTCGTTGAACGCCGTGATCCGGGGCCGCTTGGTGACGTCGGAGAAGATCCGCTCGAGGTCCTTGCGGGTCAGCGTCTCCTTCTCCAGCAGCTCGAAGACCAGGTCGTCCAGCACGTCGCGGTAGGTGTTCAGGATCTCCCACGCCTCGGTGTGCGCGGCCTCGATCAGCGCGCGCACCTCCTCGTCGATCTCGTGCGCGACCTCGAGCGAGTAGTCCGGCGCGTGGCCCATGGACCGGCCGAGGAACGGGTCGCCCTGCTCCTGGCCGTAGCGCACCGCGCCCAGCCGCGCGCTCATGCCGTACTCGGTGACCATCGCGCGGGCGATCTTGGTGGCCTGGTCGATGTCGCTGGACGCACCGGTGGTCGGCTCGTGGAAGACGAGCTCCTCGGCGCTGCGCCCGCCCATCGCGAAGACCAGGCGGCCGATCATCTCCGAGCGCGTCATCAGGCCCTTGTCGTCCTCGGGCACAACGAGCGCGTGCCCACCGGTACGACCGCGGGGCAGGATCGTGAGCTTGTAGACGGGCTCCAGGTCGGGCATCGCCCAGGCGGCCAGCGCGTGCCCACCCTCGTGGTAGGCGGTGAGCTTGCGCTCCAGCTCCGAGATGATCTTGCCCTTGCGCCTCGGGCCGCCGACCACCCGGTCGACCGCCTCCTCGAGGTTCGCGGCGTTGATCAGCGTGCCGTTCTCCCGCGCGGTGAGCAGGGCCGACTCGTTGATCACGTTGGCCAGATCGGCACCGGACATGCCGACGGTGCGCTTGGCCAGCGAGTCCAGATCGGCGTCCGGACCCAACGGCTTGCCCTTGGCGTGCACCTTCAGGATGGCGCGGCGACCCGCCAGGTCGGGTGCGCCGACCGGGATCTGCCGGTCGAACCGGCCGGGGCGCAGCAGCGCCGGGTCCAGGATGTCGGGCCGGTTGGTGGCCGCGATCAGGATGATGCCGCCGCGCGCGTCGAAGCCGTCCATCTCGACCAGCAGCTGGTTCAGCGTCTGCTCGCGCTCGTCGTGGCCACCGCCGAGGCCGGCGCCACGCTGGCGGCCGACCGCGTCGATCTCGTCCACGAAGATGATGCAGGGCGCGTTCGGCTTGGCCTGCTCGAACAGATCGCGGACGCGGCTCGCTCCCACACCGACGAACATCTCCACGAAGTCCGAACCGGAGATCGAGTAGAACGGCACGCCGGCCTCGCCGGCGACCGCGCGGGCCAGCAGCGTCTTGCCGGTACCCGGGGGCCCGTACAGCAGCACGCCCTTCGGGATCTTGGCACCGAGTGCCTGGTAGCGCCCGGGGTTCTGCAGGAAGTCCTTGATCTCGTGCAGTTCCTCGACGGCCTCGTCGGCCCCGGCCACGTCGGCGAAGGTGGTCTTCGGCATGTCCTTGGACAGCTGTTTGGCCTTGGACTTGCCGAACGACAGCACGCGGTTGCCGCCGCCCTGCGCGCTGTTCATCATCCAGAACAGCAGTAGCAGCACGAGACCCAGCGGGACCATGTAGATCAACAGCTGGGTGAGGAAGGACTCCTGCCGGACCTCGGTGTTGAAGTTGGTCTTGGCGGTGGTCAGGGCAGTGAAGACCGGCTCGCTACCACCGAACGGGTACTGGGCGATGACCTTGGTCGTCGAGACCTGGTCCCGGTTGCCGTTGTCCGTGGTGATGGGTGACTTCAGATCGAGGCGGAGCTGTTGCTCCTTGTCCTCGATCACCGCGTTGGACACATTGCCGCTGGAGATCTGGGTCAGCGCCTGAGACGTCGAGACCTGGGTATATCCCCTGCTGTCGTCGAAGAACTGGCTGAAGACGACATAGAGCAGCAACGCCGCCACTATCCAAGTCAGCGGGTTACGGAGCAGACGCTTGCGATCCATGCAGTTTGCGGCCTCCGGGGCCTCGACCCTCCCTGAACGTGCCGAGCGGACCCCACCCGCAAAATCAACGTCGCAACAGGCCAGCTGCCCCTGTCACTTCGCCGGGCGGCGAACACCCGAGAGTACCCAGCGTACCGGGCCAACCTCCAGAACGAATGTCGGTCTGCTCACCGGGTATCGTCCGGCTCAACGCGGCAGCGGGCAAATGAGTTCCAGAGGGTGTCCCAGAGCCTTCGCGAGGACTCCGCCGGGATCTCTATCGGTCGATTCCGCCGCGTCGCGGGTGCCGGCTTGAGAGGATCACCGCATCGTGCGGGTATCCAGGTACTAGCAACGTCGTTAAGGCAGTGACAACCTCGGGAAAGACCTCGGCGGCTGGCGACGGAGCGCGCCCGCATGTCCGATCCAGCCGGCAGGAGTGCCCATGATCCTCCGACGCGCGATCTCCAATGGTCGCGTTCTCCGTTGCCTGGCCGCCGCCAGCCTGGCGATCGGTGCCACCACCGTGGGCGCGGTAGCGATACCCGGCGCGGCCCACGCCGACGACAACGACTTCGCACCCGCCGCCACGGCCACCATCCACCCCGGGGTGATGGTGGAGAGCCCGGTCGGGCAGTGCACCGCGAACTTCGTCTTCGGGGACGGCGACACGCTCTACCTCGGCCAGGCGGCCCACTGCACCGGCACCGGCACCGCCAGCGAGACCGACGGCTGCAAGTCCAAGTCGCTGCCGCTCGGCACCAAGATCAAGATTCAGGGCGCGAGCCAGCCGGGCGAGCTGGTCTACAACTCCTGGCTGACCATGCACGACAAGGGCGAGAGCGACGCCAACACCTGCGCGTACAACGACTTCGCGCTGGTCAAGATCGACTCAGCGGACAACGACAAGGTCAACCCGACCGTGCCGGTGTTCGGCGGCCCGACCGGGGTGCGCGAGGCCGGCCTGCCGGCCGGGACGCCGGTCTACAGCTACCAGAACTCCAGCCTGCGCCAGGGCCTCGGGCTGCTCTCCCCGAAGGAGGGCCTGAACCTGGGTGACAGCGGCGGCGGCTGGACCCACGAGGTCGCCACCATCACCCCCGGCGTCCCCGGTGACTCGGGCAGTGGCTTCATGGACCCCGACGGCAAGGCCTTCGGCATCCTGAGCACCCTGAACCTCGAGCCGGCGCCGGGCACCAACGGCGTTGGTGACATCGGCAGGGAGCTGTCTTACGCCAACGACAACGGCATGGACGGCGTCGAGCTGGAGAAGGGCGCACCGTTCCACGCCCCGCTGCCGCTGCCCTCGCTGGCCACCAGCTCGCCCCAGGCGGCCTCGGACAGCGACTCCGACGGTGACTCCGACACCTCGGCGTCCGCTCCGGACCGGGGCATGGCGATCTCCCCGAGGGAGAGCCAGCCCCAGGTCAACCCGGCCGGTCAAGGCGGCGACGGTGCCAGGCAGGCCAAGCCGAGTGTGATCGGCGGCCTGTAGCCGCAACCCCGCTCCGAACCGCGTGAGGCCCGCCCCGGATGTCCGGGGCGGGCCTCACGCTTTGTCCTAGCTGTCCGGCCGCCAATCCGGCTCAGGCGTAGACGCCGGGGTCCAGGGTGCCGATGAACGGCAGGTCCCGGTAGCGCTCGGCGTAGTCGAGGCCGTAGCCGATGACGAACTCGTTCGGGATGTCGAAGCCGACGTAGCGCACCGAGACGTCCACCTTCACCGCGTCCGGCTTGCGCAGCAGTGCGCACACCTCCAGCGAGGCCGGCCCGCGCGCCTCCAGGTTCTTCAGCAGCCAGGACAGCGTGCGGCCCGAGTCGATGATGTCCTCGACGATCAGCACGTGCCGGCCGGCGATGTCCCGGTCCAGGTCCTTCAGGATCCGCACCACCCCCGACGACGAGGTCGCCGAGCCGTAGGAGCTGACCGCCATGAACTCCAGCTGCACCGGGATCGGCAGCGCGCGGGCCAGGTCGGTCATGAACATCACCGCGCCCTTGAGCACGCCGACGAGCACGAGGTCGCTGGCGCGCCCGTTGCCGGGGCAACGGTCCGCGTAGTCCTGACCAAGTTGTTTGGCCAGCTCCGCGGTCTTCTCAGCGATCTGCTGCTCGGTGACCAGGACGGATGCGATGTCACCGTCGTACAACGCGGCGTGCCTCCTCATAGCTGCCGGGATGACTACTCACTCGACTGTGCTTGTTCACTCAGCTAGTTCACTCAAGCTTGTTCGCTGAGCTTGTTCGCTGAGCTTGTTCGCTGAGCTTGTTCGCTCGAGCCTGTTCACTCGCCTGCACGCTCGACCTCGGACCCAGTACGAGCCTTCCATGCCCGCGGGCCAGTACCAACTCACCCGCCAGGGCTATCCCGCCCTGCCCCCGCCACCGTCCGACCAGGTCGTCGGCGCGGCGCAGCTGGGCGTCGGTCAGGTCCGAGGCGCCGGCCTCGATCAGCCAGCTCCGCAGTACCCGGCGGCGGACCGAGGCCGGATAGCCGGCGAGCTTCTTGGCCTCGAGCTCGACCCTGTGCTCGCCCCTGTGCTCGGAGGCGGTCTCGGGGGCCTGCTCGGGGACGCTGACCTCGGCGCGGGCCAACGCGGCCCACTCGTCGAGCGCGGCGCCGTCCTCGCGCAGCTGGGCCGCCGTCCGGGCCAGTGCCTCGGCGACCCCGCCGGCCAGCACGTCCTCGAGCAGCGGCAGGGCTTCGGTGCGCAGCCGGACGCGGGTGAAGCGGGGGTCGGCGTTGTGCGGGTCGTCCCACACCGGCACCCCCCACGCCGCGCAGGCCGCCCTGGTGGTGGCCCGCCGCACCCCGAGCAGCGGCCGCAGCCACGGCGGGTCGTAGCTCGTCATGCCGGCCATCGAGCGCGGGCCGGAGCCTCGGCCGAGCCCGAGCAGCACCGTCTCGGCCTGGTCGTCCAGGGTGTGCCCGAGCAGCACCGGGGACGCCGGGCTCGGGCGGGCGGCGCGCAGCGCGGTGTAGCGGGCGCGGCGGGCGGCCGCCTCCACGCCGCCCGTGCCGGTGACCCGCACCGGGTGTACCTCGGCGGGTACCCCGTGCTCGGCGAGCAGTGCGACGGTGGTCTCGGCGCGCTCGGCGGAGCCGGGCTGCAGGCCGTGGTCCACGACGGCGGCCCGGACCGGCCAGCCGGCGTCGGTGCGCGCCGCCTCGGCGGTGGCCGCCAGCGCGAGCGCCATCGAGTCGGCGCCGCCGGAACAGGCCACCAGCAGCGGCGTACCGGGCGGGCAGGCCAGCTCGGTGAGCGCGTGGCGCACCGCCGTCCGCACGGCGGCCACCGCCGGGTGCGGTCCACTCATCAGGCCTCGCTCAGCCCTTGACCCGGCGTAACCACTGGCCGGGGTCGTCCAGCTCGGCCCGGGTCGGCAGCGTGTCCGGGCTGGTCCACACCGCGTTGAAGCCGTCCATGCCGACCGCGTCCACCACGTGCCTGGTGAACGCCGCGCCCACCGCGTACTGGCGGACCTTGGCCTCCACGCCGAGCAGCGCGCGCAGCAGCCGGTCCAGCAGGCCGCCGCCCCGGCGGCGCGCGGTGAACCGGGAGCGGATGGTGGCCACCGAGGGCACCACCGACGGCCCGACGGCGTCCATCACGTGGTCCGCGTGGCCCTCCAGCAGCGTGGTGAGCGCGAGCAGCCGGTCCAGCACCGCGCGCTGCTCGGGGCCCTGCAGCAGCTCGATCAGCCCCATGCTGTCCCTGGCCTGGCGCGCCGAGGAGAGCACGCTGGGCAGCCGCTCCAGGATCCCGCTCGCGGTGGACTCGGTGGCCGAGAGGAATGCGGTGACCTCGCCGGCGAAGTAGTCCCGCAGCCAGGGCACGGCGGTGAACTGGAGCCGGTGGGTGGCCTCGTGCAGGCAGACCCACAGTGCGAAGTCGTCCAGCGACACCTCCAGCGCCTGCTGCGCGGCCACCACGTTCGGCGCGACTAGCAGCAGCTTGCCCTGCCCGTCCGCGCCGCCGAACGGGTCGTACTGGCCGAGCACCCGGCTGCCCAGGTACGACAGCACCGCGCCGGCCTGCAGCCCCGCCGTCGTCGAGGTGAACTTGCGGGCCGCCGCTGGCACCGGCGGCAGCTTGGCGCCGCTGGTCAGCGCCTTCATCCCGGCAGTGGCGGCGGCCGCCCAGGCCGGCCGGTCCACCACGTCGGCGGGCAGCAGCGGCAGCCCCGCGCCGAGGCCGGTGACCTCACGGACGTGCCCCTCGGCGGTCGAGGCGTCGTCCCGCAGCAGCGCCACCGAGCGCCGGGCCTCCGCGGTGCTCACCACCGGGCCGGGCTGCATCAGCCGGGCGGCGGTGCGGGCGGCCAACGACCAGTCGACCGGCAGACCACGCTGCCCGGCATCCTCGTCGTGCTCGTCGGGCGGCGGCAACGCGGGCTCAGGTGGCACGCACCCACCGTACGCAACCCGGGCTCGCTCCGCCCTACCGGCGAGTTAAGTATTCAAAGCACCCCGCCCGGGCACAGGCCGGGGTCAGCGGCAGCCGCACTCGCGCAGGGCCGCCGCGAGCGCGTCGAGCTGGGGACGGGACTGGGCCGGCGAGGTGCCGTTGGCCATCAGCGCGAAGGTCAGCAGGCGGCCGTCGGAGTCGGTGACCAGGCCGGCGAGCGTGCTGACGCCGGTCAGGGTGCCGGTCTTGGCGCGCACAAAACCGCGGCCTGCTGTCGCGTCGGCGGCGCCGAACCGGTCGTCCAGGGTGCCGTCCCCGCCGGCCACCGGCAGCCCGGACAGCAGGGGCCGCAGCCGCAGCGCGCGCTTGTCCGATGCCGGCCCGCCGGCCACCGCCATGATCTCGCCGAGCAGCCGGGCCGGCACCAGGTCGTCGGTGGACAGCCCGCTGCCGTCCACCGTGGTCACCCCGGCGATGTCGAAACCGGCGGCGGCCAGCGTGTCCCGCACGGAGGCGGCGGCACCGGTGAACGACGGGTCCGCGCCCCGGGCCAGCGCGACCTGCCTGGCCAGCGACTCGGCCAGCACGTTGTCGGAGATCCGCAGCGCGTTCTCGACCAGGTCGTTGATCGGCGGCGAAGCCACCTCACCCAGCACCGCCGCCCCGGCCGGCGCGGTCGCGACCGCCACCGTGGCGGGGTCGGCGCCCAGGCGCTGGGCCAGCGCCCGGCCGGCGTCCAGGGCGGGGTCGGCGGTGCGCGGCGGGTCCAGCTCGTCGGGCTTGGTGCGGCCGCCGTCCAGGATCAGCGGCTCGATCGGGGTGACGTTGCCGCCGGCGATGTCGCTGGTCTCCCAGCCCTTCGCCATGCTGTCGCCGGTGAACCGGCTGATGTCGACGGTCACCGAGTGGATCACCCCGGGGTGCGCGTTGCGCACCTCCTCGGCCAGGTTGTCCAGCTTCGCCGCGCCCGGGTAGACCGAGTCAGTGCCATTGCCAGGGTCCTTCGGCAGTACGGACAGCGTCGGGTCGCCCCCGCCGACCAGGACCACCGAGTCCGGCGTCGGCCCGGCGACCACCCGCGTCTTGATCCGCATCGTCGGGTCGAGGGTGAGCAGCGCGGCGGTGCTGGTCAGCAGCTTCGCGGCGGAGCCGGGCTGCATCGCCTTGTCCGGGTTGCGCGACCAGAGCACCTGGTCGTCGGCCGGGTTCAGCACCACGCCGGTGAGGGTGCCCAGCGCGCTGGAGGCGGCCAGCTTGTTCAGCGCGGCGGCCACGCCGGCCTTGGTCGGCGCCGGCGCGTCGGTGGCGAGCGGGCCCAGCACCAGCCGGGGCGGCTGCGGCACGCTGTCGGCATCCGAGCTGGCCAGGCCGAACCACCTGAGCAGGCCAGGGCCGGCAAGCACGGCGGTGGTGCCCAGGCTGATCACCAGCACCAGCGCGACCGCGATGATCAGGGCCGATCGGCCGCCGGCCCGGGACCGCAGTGCCTCGACCCGGTCACGCACCCGCGACGCATTCATCCGGCCTCGCAGTCCCGACACCTGTCCTCCCGGGTCAGCTAAGCACACGGGCCGGTGGTCGGTGACGGCGCGGGGCAGGCGGTACCGCACACTGGTGCCGGCAAAACCACCCTCTGTGTAAGCCGATGACCGGTGAAAGGATCAACGAGTCACGTGGACTTCGACGTCACCATCGAGATCCCCAAGGGCGTCCGCAACAAGTACGAGATGGACCACAAGACCGGCCGGATCAAGCTGGACCGGACGTTGTTCACGGCCACCCAGTACCCGGCCGAGTACGGCTTCATCGACCACACCCTCGGCGAGGACGGCGACCCGCTGGACTGCCTGGTGCTGGTGGAGGAGCCGACGTTCCCCGGCTGCCTGATCCGGGCCCGTGCGATCGGCATGTTCCGGATGCGCGACGAGAAGGGCGGCGACGACAAGGTGCTCTGCGTGCCGGCCGCCGACCCCCGCCAGGAACACCTGCGCGACATCCACCACCTCAACGAGTTCCTCCGCCTGGAGATCGAGCACTTCTTCCAGGTCTACAAGGACCTCGAGCCGGGCAAGAGCGTAGAGGGCGCCCGCTGGGTGGGCCGCACCGAGGCGGAGAGGGAGATCAACCGGTCCTGGGAACGGGCCAAGGAGACCGGCTACTACGACGACGCTCCGGCCGACTCGCACTGACCCTCGTGCCGGCTCCAGCTGTGCCGGCCCACGGAGCTCAGAACGGCCAGCGCATTCGGTTGAACCGGGCGGCGAGCGCACCGTCGAAACCGAATGCGCGGCCGGTGGGCACAATGGCGAGCAGCACCAGCGGAGCCAGGTCCAACGGATAGGTCCAGAAATACTGGTTGGTGGTGAGCAGCATGAACCAGATGGGCGTCAACAAACAGAGCCCGCCCAATGCCGCCACCCGGCTGAGAATGCCGAACAGCAGTCCGATGGCAATCGCCAGCTCGATGGCGGTCAGGAACCACTGGAAGAAGCCGTAGTTCGGCAGCACCAACCCGGCGTAGAACCACCGCAGCGGCGCGATCCAGGTGCTGGTCACCGACTGGTGCAGGATCGCGCCGGCCGTCCCCCGGTCCACCAGGTTGAACGTGGTGAAGCCCCAGTCGTAGTTGGCCTTGCCGAGCAGCTTGGCCACGGCGTTACTGAGCCAGTCGAGCCCGAAGAACACCCGCACCGCCACCAGTGCCCGCACCATAAGCGCGGCCGGGATGACCGCCGGTTCGCGTACTGCCTGAGTCATGTCACGCCTCTCCCCCGCGGTGCGCCCAAATCCCGCCAGGGGTGCGCGCTACCTGTCCGATGAGGGTGACGATAATCGGGCAATAATGAATCGGGCCGATTTCTCGACGGCCGTCAGAGCCCGGTAAGGATCTGTGCTGTTCTCCGTAAGAACTGTGCGCGGAATTCAGCCGGCGCGGGTCACCTCGGTCGGGGAGAGCTCCAGCAACTCGTCGATCTGGGCGTCGGTCAGGCCGTGCCGGCGCAGTCCCCGGCGGGCCTCGGCCAGCGCCCTCGTGTGCGCATCGAGCGCGCGCCGGGCCGTGCGGGAGCCGTCCCTGGCCCGCTCGGCGGCCGCCAGCTTGGCCAGCGCGCCGTCCAGGTCCGGCACCAGCTCGCCGAGCAGCTGGTCCCGCAGCCGGTCCCAGCGTTGCGGCTCCGGCGCCCCGGCCTGCGCCGGGACGACGGGCCCGGCGACGACGGCCGCCGCCCCCGGAGGGGCCGCGACTGGAGCGACTGCCACGGGAGCGGCGGTCACCTCGGCGGCGGCCACGGAGGCCGAGGTCGCCGGCAGGACCGCCAGCCGGGCCTCGTCCGCCTGCTGAGCCCGCTGCGCCTCCAGCCCGGACACCTGGCGCAGCGCCACCCGGGGCAGCAGGAGCACCGTGGCCAGCCCGACCGCCAGCACCGCGGTGCCGCACAGGAAGGTCAGTGACATCGCGCTGGAGTAGCCCTGGAGGAAGGGCAGTGCCAGCCGGCTGTCCAGGTGGTTCAGGAACGACGTGTCGTGCAGCGACATCCGGCCGGCCGTGCCGCTGGCTACCGCGGACAGCACGCTCTGGTCGACCGGGTCGGCCCGCAGTGCCGGGTCAGCCACCGCGGCCTGGAATTGCGGCGTGCCCCCGGCCGCCCGGAAGGCCGCGTTGATCCGGTCCGGCGCGGTGCCGAACAGGATGGACAGGAACACCGCCGTGCCGATCGTGCCGCCCATCTGCCGGAAGAACGTGGCCGATGCGGTGGCCACGCCCATGTCCCGGGCCGGCAGCGCGTTCTGCATGGTCAGGGTCATCGGTTGCATGCTGCAGCCCAGCCCCCAGCCGAAGACCAGCATGTAGCTCGCGGTCAGCCAGAGCGGCGTGGTCACCCCGATACCGGAGATCAGCAGCAGCCCGACCACCATCAGGCTGACCCCCAGCACCGGCCACATCTTGAGCTGGCCGGTGCGGGAGATGATCCGGCCGGAGAAGATCGACATGGACATCATGCCCAGCACCATCGGCAGGATCAGCAGGCCGGCGGCGGTGGGCGTGGCGCCCTTGACGATCTGCAGGTAGAGCGGCAGCGCGGCCATCCCGCCGAACATGCCCATGCCGACCAGCAGGATGCCGGCGGTACCCACCCCGAACGCCCGGATCCGGAACGAGCGCAGCGGCAGCAGGGCGTCGTCGCCGTAGCGGTGCTCGACGTAGCCGAACAGCGCCATGCCGACCACCCCGATGCCGAAGCAGGTCAGCGAGGCGGGCGAGGCCCAGCCCCAGGTGCGGCCCTGCTCGGCGACCAGCAGTAGTGGCACCAGCCCGAGTGCCAGCGCCAGCGCGCCCGGCCAGTCCACCCGCGCGTTGCGGGACCGGTGCGGCAGGTTCAGCACCTTGGCCACGATGACCAGCGCGACCGCCCCGATCGGCACGTTGACCAGGAACACCCAGCGCCAGCCGGTGATGCCCAGGATCTCCGACTGACCGGCCAGGAAACCGCCGATCAGCGGGCCGAGCACGCTCGAGGTGCCGAACACGGCAACCAGGTAGCCCTGGTACTTGGCCCGCTGGCGGGGCGAGACGATGTCACCGAGGATCGTCATCGCCAGCGACAGCAGCCCGCCGGCGCCGAGCCCCTGCAGCGCCCGGAACCCGGCCAGCTGGAACATCGACTGGGAGAACGTGCAGGCCACCGAGCCGACCATGAAGATCGTGATGGCGGTCAGGAACAGGGGCTTGCGGCCGTAGAGGTCGGACAGCTTGCCGTAGAGCGGTGTGGTGAGCGTCGAGGTGATCAGGTAGGCGGTGGTCACCCAGGCCTGCAGGCTGAGCCCGTGCAGGTCGTCGGCGATCGTCCTGATCGACGTGCTGACGATCGTCTGGTCCAGCGAGGCCAGGAACATGCCGACCATCAACCCGGCCAGGATCGTCAGGATCTGCCGGTTGGTGAGCAGCGGTTTTCGTTCAACCTGGGCAGCCAACGCCGTTGTCATCTCGGGTCCCCTCACTACACATCGTCATTCGAACAGCCGCATCGCGGGGAACGCCTAGAAGGCGGGTCCGCCCCGGAGCGGCTGGTCACCGGTCGGGCCGGGCCGGGCGGCGGCCCCGGCCGGCGCCGGGTCCAGGAAGAAGCCCTCGAAGTCGTCGTTGAACCGGGCGAGCAGCTCGTGCAGCCGCCGCCGGTCGCTCTCCGTCCAGTCCGCCAGCATCTCGGTGTAGGCCTTGTTGCGGGCCCGCCGCTTGCACTCGATGTTGTGCTCGCCGGCCTCGGTGGCCGCCAGCGTGCTGGCCCGCCCGTCCGTCGGGTCCGGCCGGCGCTCCACCAGCCCGAGCTGGACCAGCTGGGCGACCTGCCGGCTCACCGTGGACGCGTCCGAGTGCACCTCCTCCGCGAGCAGGCTCAGCCGCCGGGGCCCGTGTTTGACCAGGGTCACCAGCAGCAGGTACGCGGCCCGCTCCACGCCGTCGGTCTGCCGCGCGGTGTGCCGCGCGTGCGCCCGCTCGGTCAGCCGGGTCAGCCGGAACAGCTCGCCGTTCAGCAGGTCGTACTCGGTCGGCTCCGCCTTGTGCACCGCGATCACCTCCCCGTCCCGTCGGTGGCCCAGCCGGGCCGCGAGTCCTTGCGCCAGCAAGTTACTTGCCGTCTACAACTAATTGTACGCTACAAGCATCTGGCCGGCGCGCGAGTTTCGGACACCCAGCCGGTCCGACTCCCCACTACTACGCTGACCGGCATGGACGAGTCGGATTTCCAGGACGTGCTGACGGCCGTCCGCGAGTTCGTGCGCGAGCACGTCGTGCCCCAAGAGGCCGAGATCGACGAGAAGGACGCCATCCCCGACTCGCTGCGCGACGCGTGCAAGTCGATGGGGCTCTACGGCTTCGCCATCCCCGAGGAGTACGGCGGGCTCGGGCTGCCGCTGTCCCAGGAGGTCCGGCTCGTGTTCGAGCTGGGGTACACCACGCCGGCGCTGCGCTCGATGTTCGGCACGAACAACGGCATCGCCGGGCACGTGCTGATCGAGGGCGGTACCGAGGCACAGAAGAACGAGTGGCTGCCCAAGCTGGCCGGCGGTGAGGTGACCGCCTCCTTCGCGCTGACCGAGGCGGACGCCGGCTCCGACCCGTCCCGCCTGGCCACCACCGCGCGGCGCACCCCGGACGGCGACTGGGTGCTCAACGGCGCCAAGCGCTACATCACCAACGCGCCGCTGGCCGACGTGTTCATGGTGTTCGCCCGCACCAACCCCGACGTGCCGGCCAACCGGGGCATCTCCACGTTCCTGGTGCCGCGCGGCACGCCCGGGCTGACCGTCGGCCCGAAGGACCACAAGATGGGCCAGTTCGGCGCCTGGACCGCCGACGTGTACCTCGACGACGTTCGGGTGCCCGACTCGGCGCTGATCGGCGGCGCGGACGGGGTGGACAAGGGCTTCGTCACCGCGATGCGCTGCCTGGCGCACGGGCGGGTGCACATCGCCGCGATGTGTGTGGGCATGGCCGAGCGGCTGGTCGACGAGTCGGTCTCGTTCGCCCGCACCCGCGAGCAGGGCGGCCACCCGATCGGCACGTTCCAGCTGATCCAGGGGCTGATCGCCGACTCGGTGACCGACCACCGGGCCGGCCACGCGCTGGTGCTGGCGGCCGCCGCCGCGTTCGACGCCGGCACCGACACCTCGGTCGGCCCCTCGGCGGCCAAGTACTTCGCCAGCGAGATGGTCGGCCGGGTGGCGGACCGCGCCGTCCAGGTGCACGGCGGCGCTGGCTACATGCGCGGTGTGCCGGTGGAGCGGTTCTACCGGGACGCCCGGCTGTTCCGGATCTACGAGGGCACCAGCCAGATCCAGCAGGTGATCATCGCCCGGGGCGTGCTCGGCCGGCTGTAGACCCTGAGCTGGGGTTTCAGGGGAGGGCGCGGAACTGGCGGTCGGGCCACCATGGGTAGAAGTCCGGCAGGTCGGCGGGGACCTTGCCGGGGTAGCGGGCCGGGCGCTTCTCCAGGAACGACTCGACGCCTTCCTTCGCATCGGGGGTGCCGCCGATGACGCCGAGCGCGCGGGACTCCACCTCGTGCGCCGCCATCGGATGGTCGGCGCCGAGCATCCGCCACATCAGCTGCCGGTTCATGGTCACCGAGATCGCCGAGGTGTTCTCCGCGATCTCCCTGGCCAGCTCCATTGCGGCCGGCAGCAGCTCGTCCGAAGGGTGCAGGCTGCGCACCAGGCCGGCCTCCAGCGCCTCCGCCGCGCCGAACACCCGGCCGGACAGCGTCCACTCCAGCGCCTTCGAGATGCCGACCACCCGGGGCAGGAACCAGCTGGCGCAGCCGTCCGCCACGATGCCCCGGCGGGCGAAGACGAAGCCCATCTTCACCGTGTCGACCGCGAGCCGGATGTCCATCGGCAGCGTCATCGTGGCGCCGACACCGACCGCGGGGCCGTTGATCGCGGCGATCACCGGCTTGCTGAACTCGTAGGTGCGCAGGTTCAGCATGCCGCCGGAGTCGCGGTGCGGCTCGGCACCGGGGTCGCGCGCGAACGTGGCGCCGGCCTTCTCCAGGTCGGCACCGGCGCAGAAGGCCCGCCCGTTGCCCGTCACCACGACCACCCGGACGCCGTCGTCGGCGTCGGCCTCGTCGTAGACCCGGAGCAGGTCGTCGTACATCTCGAGGTTGTAGGCGTTGAGCCGCTCTGGGCGGTTCAGCCGGACCAGCAGCACCGAGCCGTCGCGCTCGGTCTCGATCACGGAGTAGGTCACGCCGGCACGTTACTTCGACTCAGCCGCCGCTGCCGTACGGCCGCGTCAGGATCTCCAGGATGTGCCCGTCCGGGCTGTCGAAGTAGACGCCCCGGCCGCCGTCCCTCGTGTTGACCTCGCCGCGCTGCCGGTGCGCCGGGTCGGCCCAGTACGGCAGGTCGGCGGCGCGGATCCGGCCGAACACCTCGTCGAACTCCGGCTCGGTGAGCAGGAACGCGTAGTGCTGCGGGTGGATCTCGTCGGTGGTCATGAAGTCGAGGCTGACCCCGTTGGCGACCTGCACGATCTGGAACGGTCCGAACTGGCTCGGCGCCGGCAGCCCCAGCAGCTCGGCCAGCGAGGCGGCGGCCGTCCTGTTGTCCCGGCAGGCCACGATCGTGTGGTTCAGTTCGATAGCCATGGCTCGAACCTACGCCGTGACCCGCGCCACACGGAGCGCTTTTCCCCGCTCGGATGAGATGCTCCGGGCAGCACTGGATCACCCGGCTCCCGCCCCGCCGAAAGGATCACGATGACCGACCGGTACGCCGCGTTCCCCAGCCTGAAGTTCTCCCGCCCCGCCGACGGCGTACTGGAGATCCTGCTGGACGGGCCGAACCTGAACGCGGTGTCCGCGCCGATGCACGCCGAGCTCGGCGAGATCTGGCCGGTGATCCACCGCGACGAGAGCGTGCGCGCCGTGCTGGTCCGGGGCGCCGGCAAGGCGTTCTCCGCCGGCGGCTCGTTCGACATGATCAACGACATGATCCACGACCCGAAGGTGCGCACCCGGGTGTTCCAGGAGGCCAAGGACCTGGTGCACAACATGATCAACTGCGATACCCCGGTCGTGTCCGCGATGCACGGACCGGCCGTCGGCGCCGGGCTGGTGGTCGGCCTGCTCGCGGACGTGTCCATCGCCGGGCGCCGGGCCAAGATCGTGGACGGGCACACCCGGCTCGGCGTCGCGGCCGGCGACCACGCGGCGATCTGCTGGCCGCTGCTGTGCGGCATGGCGAAGGCGAAGTACTACCTGCTCACCTGCGAGGCACTGTCCGGCGAGGAGGCGGAGCGGATCGGCCTGGTCTCGCTGTGCGTGGACGACGACCAGCTGGCCGACAGGGCGCTGAGCGTGGCCAAGCGGCTCGCCTCCGGCTCGGTGACCTCGATCCGCTGGACCAAGAACACCCTCAACAACTGGTACCGGCAGGCCGGGCCGACCTTCGACGCCTCGCTGGCCATGGAGTTCTACGGGTTCGGCCTCGCCGACGTCCAGGAGGGCCTCGCCGCGCACCTGGAGAAGCGGGCGCCCGAGTTCGACGCCAGCTAACCGTCCAGCGCGGCCTCACCGGCTCCGGTCAGCCGCGCCGGCCACCGCCCGGTCCCCGGGCCCGGGTGGGCCAGCAGTCCCGCGCTGATCAGCCGGCGGCCGGCATCCGCGTCACAGCACAGCCGGCCGTCCACGAACAGCACCGGCTGTGAGCCGTGCACGATCTCACACCGCTGGTTCGCCACCGCGTGGAGCAGGGCAACGTCGCGCCGGCTGAGCAGTCCAGTCGTCTGTGCGCCCATTTCGGGCTCCCCTCGACAAGTACTCAACGAGTATCGGACGACGAACGCCCTACCGATTCGTCTCTGTTGACGACTTTCCGGGAGCGAGCGCCGACCCGCGGCCCTCCTAGACGTGCTCGGCGTGGGCCAGCTCGACCTCGCCGGCCTCGGTCAGCCGGGCCGGCCAGCGACCGGTGCCCAGCCCCGGCTGCTCCACCAGCCCCGCGCTGATCAGCCGGCGGCCGGCGTCCACGTCGCTGCACAGCCGGCCGTCCACGAACAGCACGGGCTGTGAACTCGGCACGATCTCGCATCGATGGTCAGCCACCGCGTGCAGCAGGGCCTGATCACGGCGATTCAGCAGGTATGTCGATTCTCCGGACACTCTGCATCCCCTCCCCCGGACTACAAGTTCCATAGGAAGGGTCGTCGCGGGAGACGAAAGTGTTTCACGTCACCCGGAAATCTGGTTTAACTCTTAGCACTGCCGGCGTGTCGAGCTTGCGCGTCGGGCGCGCGACTGAGCCGCGCGCCCGGCACTCAACCCGGCCCGGTCAGCTCACCCGCTCGAACACCGCCGCGAGCCCCTGCCCGCCGCCGATGCACATGGTCTCCAGGCCGTAGCGGGACTCCCGGCGCGCCATCTCCCGGACCATCGTGGTCAAGATCCGGCAGCCGGTGGCGCCCACCGGGTGGCCCAGTGAGATGCCGGAGCCGTTGACGTTGAACCGCTCGTCCTCCAGGGGCTTGATGCCCCACTCCCTGGTCACGGCCAGCACCTGGGCGGCGAACGCCTCGTTCAGCTCGATCAGATCCATCCGGCCGAGCGTCAGGTCCGCCCGGCCGAGCGCCTTCTCCACGGCCGGTACCGGCCCGATGCCCATGGTCTTCGGCGGTACCCCGGCCACCGCCCAGGACACCAGCCGTGCCAGCGGCCGCAGCCCCAGCTCCGCCGCCCGGTCCGGGTGGGTGACCACGCACAGCGCGGCACCGTCGTTCTGGCCGGAGGCGTTGCCGGCGGTGACCGTGGCCTCCGGGTCGCCCTTGCCGAGGATCGGCCTGAGCCTGGCCAGCGTCTCGAGCGTGGAGTCTGGCCGGATGTGCTCGTCGCGGTCCACCACGACGTCGCCCTTGCGGCCCTTCACCGTGACCGGCACGATCTCGTCGGCAAACTTGCCGGCGGCCTGCGCGGCGGCCGCCTTCTGGTGGCTGCTCAGCGCGAACTCGTCCTGCTCCTCGCGCGGGATGGAGTACTCCCGGCGCAGGTTCTCGGCGGTCTCCAGCATGCCGCCGGGCACCGGGTAGTTCACCCCGCCGGCCGTGACCCGACCCCTGGCCAGCGCGTCGTGCAGCGCGACGCTGGGCACGCCCTTGATCCCCCAGCGCATCGACGTGGAGTAGAACGGCGCGTTGCTCATCGACTCCGCGCCGCCGGCCAGCACCACGTCGGCGGCGCCCGTCTGCACCTGCATGGCCGCGTACAGCACGGCCTGCAACCCGGACCCGCAGCGCCGGTCCAGCTGCAGGCCCGTCGCGGTCACCGGCAGCCCCGCGTCCAGCGCCACCACCCGGCCGAACGCCGGCGCGTCCATGGTCGGGTAGCAGTTGCCCATGATCACGTCGTCGACCGCGTCGCCGGGCAGCCCCGTGCGGGACAGCAGCTCCTTGGCCACGGCGACGGCCAGCTCCTGCGCCGGCACATCCCGCAGCGAACCGCCGAACCCACCCACCGGGGTCCGCACCGGCTCACAGATCACCGCATCCCGCATCGTGCTCTCCTCCGCTCTGGCCGGCCGGTACTACAGGTAGACCCGGCTGACCCACTCGGCCACGCACGCCGGGCGCTCGCTGCCCTCGATCTCCACGGTGACCTTGGTGATCACCTGCAGGGCGTCCTTCACCTCGGTCACCTCGAGCAGCTCGTAGCTGCCGCGCAGCCGGCTGTTCACCGGTACCGGCGAGGTGAAGCGGACCTTGTTCAGCCCGTAGTTGATGCCCATCTTGACGTTCTCGATCTTGTACACCTGCCAGCTGAAGATCGGCAGCAGCGACAGGGTGAGGAATCCGTGGGCGATGGTGCCGCCGAACGGACCGGCCTTCGCCTTCTCCACGTCGACGTGGATCCACTGGTGGTCGCCGGTGGCCTCGGCGAAGGTGTCGACCTGCTTCTGGTCCACGGTGACCCAGTCGCTGCTGCCGAGCTGTTCGCCGACCGCCGCCTTGAGCTCGTCCGCCCCGTTGAAGACTCGCACTTGTTGTTACTCCTTCACATGTAGCGCCCGCCGGTCACCTCGAGCACGGTGCCGGTCATGTAGCTGGACAGGTCGCTCGCCAGGAACAGGGCCACGCCCGCCACCTCGGCCGGCTCGGCAGCGCGGCCCATCGGGATCTCGGCCAGCTTGGCCGCCCAGATGTCCTCGCGCAGCGCCTCGGTCATGGCCGTGCGGATCAGGCCCGGCTGGATGGCGTTGACCCGCACGTTCAGGTACGCCAGCTCCTTGGCGGCGGCCTTGGTCAGGCCGACCATGCCGGCCTTGGCCGAGCTGTAGTTCGTCTGGCCGAGCATGCCGACCTTGCCGGAGATGGACGAGATGTTGATGATCGAGCCCCGCTTGTGCTCGCGCATCACCGCGCCGGCCGCCCTGGTACCCAGCCAGGAGCCGACCAGGTGCACGTCGAGCACCGCGCGGAAGTCCGCCAGCGTCATCTTGCGCATGGTGGCGTCGCGGGTGATGCCGGCGTTGTTGACCATCACGTCGACGGTGCCGAACTCCTGCTCGGCGCGGCGGACCAGCGCGTCCACCTCGTCCTCGGCGGTCACGTCACACCGCGCACCCAGCGCCACCCCGCCCGCGTACGCGGCGGCCAGCTCGGCGGCCGACTTCTCCGCCGCCTCGCCGTTGATGTCGCCGAGCACCACCCGGGCGCCCTCGGCCAGGAACCTCCTCGCTATCTCCAGCCCGATGCCTTGCGCAGCTCCGGTGATGACGGCGGTCCGGTCGTCCAGCAAGCCCATGCCGGTTAGCCAACCACGTCCGGGGGTGCCGCGCCGAGCACTGTCGAGTGTTGAATTCAACTCATCCGCCTGGCGGTAGGGCGGTCGAGTCAGGTGGCGGCGAGCAGCTCCTCGGTGAGCCGGGCCAGCCTCGGGGCGTCCAGTGGGCAGACCGTGACCGTGCCGGCGTCCGGGCCGGTTTCGCTACCGGGCCGGACGGTCGGCCGGCGCAGCTGCAGGAAGTCGCCGCCGTCGGTACGCTGAAAGCCGATCGCCCACGGTCCGAACCTGGGTACGCCGGCCGTCCGGCACACGGTGCCGAGCTGCCCGACCGACCGGATACCGGTGCACATCCGCACCCAGGACGCCGCGTCCAGCCTCGGGATCCCCCTGGCCACCAGCTCGTCGGCCATCGTCCACAGCTTGCCGTCGGTGGTGGCCCGGTGCGCCGCGTCGAACACCCCGGCCGGGATGTTCACCGCCTGCCCGAGGCCGGCCCGCATCGGCCCGATCAGCTCGACCATCGCGGGGACCAGTTGCGGCGGCCGGATCCGTACCAGGCGCAGCTGGTCGGCGGCGTGCACCAGCCGCACGCCGTACTCCCCGGCGACCGCGCCGATGCCGGTCACGGGGCCGTCCGGCCCGCCGAAGCGCAGGTCGAGCTGGTAGTCCGGGCTGGCCAGCAGGCGCAGCGCGCCGGCCACCTCGGCGCTCGGCGCGGACCGCTGTACAAGGCCGCGGCGGGCCAGCGCGGCGAGCACGCCGGTGAGCACCCGGTGCCGCTCGGCCCAGGTGCGGCCGGGGCTGGGCAGGTCCAGGGTGAGCGGGGTCTCGCCGAGGCCGAGCAGCTCCCAGCACGCGTCGAACTCCACCGCCGAGAGCCGCAGTACCGGCTCCCCGGCGGGCTGGCTCGGCGTGCTTGCCACGGCCGGCGCGCTCACCACCGGTGCTCGTCGGTGTCGGGCAGTCCCAGCACGGGCGGTACGTCGTCACAGTGCACCGCGAACGGCTCGTCGCTGGCCAGGAAGCCCGATCCCCGACGTGTCCGCCGCTCGTCCCGGCCGAAGTCGGCCGCCCGGTCGTGCTGGTCGTGCTGGTCGTGCGGACCAGGTTGGCCGTACCGGCCGGGTCGATCCGCGGGGCCGCGGTGGCCGGCGCCCCGGGTGGCCTCGGCGCCGCGACCGCCGTCCGGCAGGTCGAAGTCCACACTCCCGGGTCCCATGCCGCCCTGGCCGGCTCCCAACTGACCGAGCCGCGCCGGACCGGCCGACCCACCGCCAGCCGACCCACCGCCGACCCCCGCCGCCGCGCCGGACCCGGGCAGCTCACCGTTCGGACCCGCGAACCCCGGCACCCCGCGCGGCCGCAACCCGCCGCCGTAGTCCCGGCCGTAGCCGCCCGAATCTCTACCCTGCCCAGGTCCGTAGCCGCCGGGCCGCCGATCCGGCCAGTCGTCGGCCTCACCGGCACCCTGCCCACCGGGCGCCCCCGGCCGGGTCCACCGATCGGGGTGCCGGCCACCCGACTCACCCGCCACCCCGGCGAACCCGCCCGGCAGCACACCTCCGGGCAGCACCCCGCCGGGGTCAACGCCGGGCGGCACACCCTGGCCGCCCCCGAGCACCCCCGGATCCGGCACCGCACCCCCGGCGCGCGCGACCCCGCCGGCCGCCGGCACGGTCGCCGGCGACTGGCTGTCCGGCGACTGAGCATCCGGCGACAGAGCGTTCGACGGCTGAGCGTCCAGCGGCTGAGCACCCGCCGGCTGGGTCGGCGCGGATACCTCGACGATGGGTTCGGTGCCCTGGCCGGGGCCGCGCTGGCCGGGCACGCCCGTCGAGCCGGGCACGCCCGTCGAGCCGGGCACGCCGGACGGGAGCTCGCCGGGGTGGTGCCGGCTCGGGCCGTGGCCGGCCAGCGTGGCGGTGGCGACGGTGATCGTCGCGACCGCCGGCGGCAGGTCCGGGATGGGGAATGCGCGCACGGCCGCCCGGACCTGCGCCTCGTGCGCGTAGAGCGCGTCGTTGGCCGCGCGGTCCAGCCGCTGGTACTCCGCGAGGCGGCGTCGGTAGTCGGACTGCAGGCCGCTGACCGCGCCGAAGTCGGGGCCCACCGCGTCGGGCGGCCCGCCCAGCGCGGCGCCGGGCGGGGAGCTCCGGGCCGGCGCGGGCGGCTCGGCGACCCTGGACCGCAGCCGCGCGAACGACTCGCCGTACTCGCCGATCGACGAGCTGCCGCCGGCGCTGCTCGCCGCCCCGCCCCTGGCCCAGTCGGCGGCTGCACCCAGCGCGGCGGCGGCCTGCTCGGCGGCGACGCCGTGCCAGCTCACGCCGAGCCGGCCGAGCGCGGTTCGGATGGTCCGCTCGGACTCGGTGAAGTCGCCGGCCAGCCTGGCCAGGAAGTCGGCGCCCTCGGTGACCGCGTCGGCCCCCTGCCCCCGCTGCAGCCAGCCGTACTTGGTCTCCAGCGAGTAGCCCTCGTAGCGGTGGCCGCCGATCCCGGGCAGACCGTCCGAGCTCACCACACCGCCCTCACCGGGCCGCCCTCACCGGGCCGACCCCGGATCCCGCGAGGTCAGCGAGGCGGCCAGCTGCGCATCGGTGTAGCCGTAGTCGCGGGCGATCTCCTCCAGCGCGGTGCCGGCCTCCCTGAGCTGCAGCGCGTACCGCTGGCAGCGCTGCAGGACGATCCTGATCCGGGCGTCGAACGCGGCGGAGGCCTCGGCGGACACCGGGTCACCGCCGCACGGCCCCACCCAGCCGCGCCGGGAGTTCGCCGACCGGATCGAGTCGAGCAGCCGCTCCGCCTCGCCGAGCAGCACGGACCGGACCTCGAGCACGTTCTCCCGGCTCACCTGCAGGTCGGCCCCGGGCACCCCCGGGCGCGGCGACACCGACGGCGACACCATCGGCGACATCGACGGCGAGATCGACGGCTGGCGAGGCACGGACATGACCAGCAAGGTAGCGTCCCCGCCTCCCCCATCAGGGCGTTTCGCGAAATCCTGCTCCGCTCGGAGACCAGCGGACAGGAACTGTCCGCTGGCTCGGCCAGGCTGGCCCAGGACACGAACAGACCCCCGAGTGAGGAGCGACGAGATGGCCCGCGAGATCCAGGTGACGATCGACTGCGTCGACCCGGATGCCCTGGCTCCCTTCTGGGCGGCGACGCTCGGCTACCGGCTGCAGGAACCGCCGGGCGACTTCGGCTCCTGGGACGAGGCGCTGGCGGCGATGGGCGTGCCCCCGGAGCGCCGCAACGACGCGTCGGCGGTCGTCGACCCAGCCGGCGCGGGGCCACGGCTGTTCTTCCAGCGGGTGCCCGAGGGCAAGGAGACCAAGAACCGGGTGCACCTGGACCTCCGGGCCGCGCCGGGGCTCGCGGGCGAGGAGCGGATGGCGGCCCTGGAGACGGAGTGCGGCCGGCTGGTGTCACTGGGCGCCCGGCGCCTGCACCGCGTCGAGCCCGACCCGCCGCTCGGCGCCGGCTTCATCGTGATGGCCGACCCCGAGGGCAACGAGTTCTGCCTCGACTGAGGGCGACGACCCGCGACCGACGGACCAGCCCGGTTGATCAGCCCGGTTGATCAGCCCGGTTGATCAGCGGAGCAGCGCGGCGCGGGCCTGTTCGGTGAGCCAACCGGCGGCGTGTTGCCAGCTCCAGCCGAGCGCGCGCACCGAGCGCCAGGCCGCCGCCCCGAAGTAGAACTCGAGGATGTCCGAGACGGCCTCCGGGGACAGGTCGGGCTTGACCGCACCCAGCTCGACGAGGTGGTCGCGGACGAGGTCGAGGCGTACCCGATAGATCCGCATGCCCCGCTCGGCGAGCTGGTCGACCACCGGGTCGGCGAACCGGTTGTCCAGCAGGATGTTCAGCGCGTCCCAGCGGCGGCGGCTGACCTCACCGCTGCTCCTGGCGAGCTCGGCGAGTACCTCACGGGGGTCGGTGTGCCGCCCGATCCGGTCCAGGCTGTCGGTGATCTCCCCGTCCGAGGTGGACGACTCGACAATGGCCCTGATCAGGTCGGGCTTGCCGCCGACGCTGGTGTACACGGTGTTCACCGCGACCTTCGCGGCGGCCGCGATCTCCGCGACGCTGGTCCGCGCGTAGCCCTGGCTGGCGAACAGCCGGGCGGCGGCCGCGACGACCTCCTGGCGGGTGCTCTCCGCCTGCCTGTCCCGGACGACCGAGGAGTACCGGCGAGTGGTGGCCACGGCCACCATCGTAGCGCGATCACATTGATTGGAGCTACAGTACTTTCATAGTAAGTGAACACCATTGAATGCGAGGTGAGTGCGGTGAGCCAGCACGACGCCAGGCCGGACACCGAGACGATGAAGGTGATCCACAAGATGTTCCGGCGGGAGTTCGCGCTGCTGCCCGAGCTGGTGGACGCCGCCGCCGGCCAGCCCGGTCGGGCCCCCGTCCTCACCGGCCACCTGCGGACCCTGCTCGCCCTGCTGCACCACCACCACACCAGCGAGGACGACGTGCTCTGGCCGCTGCTAGCCGAGCGCGCGGAGGCGAACCGCGACCTGGTGGCGACCATGCAGCGCCAGCACGACGAGGTGGCTGAGGGGGTCCTGCGCGCCGGCGAGCTCGCCGAGTCCTGGGGCACCGAACGGCACCCCGGCCAGGCCGAGCGGCTGGCCGACGCCCTGCGCGCGCTGTCGGCGAGCCTGGACGAACACCTGGATGTCGAGGAGACCCAGGTGTTGCCGCTGATCCGCGAGCAGCTCAGCGCCGCCGAGTGGCAGCGCGCGGTGGACGCCGGCGCGGACGCGATGCCGGCCGGTCCGGTCGCGCGGCTGCGCATCCTCGGCACCTTTCTCGAGGACGCCACCGAGCCGGAGCGGGCCTGGCTGCTGGCACAGCTCCCCCGCCCGGCCGGGCTGCTCTGGCGGCTGGCCGGACCGGCCACCTACCGCCGCTACACCCGAGCCCTGCGCGGCGTTCCCGCGCTGCTCTGACCCGGTCCCGAACCGATCCAGCACGAAAGGCCGACGACCATGCGCATCTCGAAGGACGAACTGCCGGTGACCGCCGAGACCCCGGGCTACGTCGGGCGCTGGGCCGAGCTGGGCGGCCTGCACTACGCGTTCGAAACGTGCGCGGCCGGCTACGACATGGATGACCTGGTGTCGATCTTCCCGGACCGGGCCTGCCCCGTGGAGCACTGGGGATACCTGTTCAAGGGCCAGGTCCGGGTCGAGTACACCGACAGCACCGAGGAGATCTTCAACGCCGGCGACGCGTTCCACGTCCGGCCCGGGCATCGGCCGTACATGCTCGCCGAGACGGAGCTGCTGCAGCTCACCCGGGCCGCCGAGCACCACGAGCTGACCAGGAAGATCGCCGAGGCCGGGCTGTTCCCGACCGGCTGAGCCACCCGGGCGGGGCCGGCGGCAACGCGCGGCGAGACGCCCGGCACCGGTTTAGGCTCGAACCATGCCTGGTTCTCTCATCGGTACCGAAGTGCGTCGCGTCGAGGATCCGGAGCTGATGCGCGGTGAGGGCACCTACGTCGACAACCTCGACCTGGGGGCCGGGCTGCTGCACCTGGCGTTCGTCCGCTCCCCGCTGGCGCACGCCACGATCACTGCGGTGGACACCGGGGCGGCCCGCTCCGCGCCGGGTGTCGTCGCCGTGTTCACCGCCGACGACCTGGGCATAGCCGCCCACCACTCGTTCATGGCGGTGAACGACGCGTGCGCCCGGCCGCCGCTGGCGCGGGGCAAGGTGCGCTTCGTCGGTGACATCGTGGCCGCCGTGGTGGCCGAGTCGAAGACGGCCGCCGTCGACGCGCTGGAGCTGGTCGAGATCGACTACGAGCCGCTGCCGGCGGTGGTCGACCCCGAGGAGGCGCTGGCCGAGGGCGCGTCGGCCCAGTTCGAGGAGCTGGGGAACAACCTCGCGGCCGGGGTCCGCTCCGCACCGGACGACGACCCGCTGGCCGACGCCGAGGTTGTGGTGCGCGCCCGGATCGAGAACCAGCGGCTCGCCGTGGTGCCCATGGAGGGCAACGCGATCGCCGTACTGCCCGGCGGCCCGGACGACCGGTTCGAGCTGACCGTCTACGTGTCCACGCAGATGCCGCACGCCTGGCGCGGGCTGACCGCGAAGCTGTTCGGCCTCGAGCCGGAGCGGATCCGCGTGGTGGCGCCGCACGTCGGCGGCGGGTTCGGCGGCAAGGCCGGCCTCGTCGCCGAGCACAGCATCGCGGTGGCGGCGGCGCGTGCACTGAACCGGCCGGTCAAGTGGTCGGAGACACGCTCGGAGAACCTGGTCGGCATGCCGCACGGCCGGGCCATGGTGCAGTACGCCGAGCTGGGGCTGCGCCGGGACGGCACGATCACCGGGCTGCGGATCCGGGTGATCGGGGACGCGGGCGCCTACGCCGGCTTCGGCGGCGCGCTGGCCATGGGGCCGAGCTACGCGATGGCGCAGGGCGTCTACCGGATTCCCAGGCTCGGCTACGACGCGGCGGTGGCGCTGACCAACACCACGCCGGTCGGGGCGTTCCGGGGCGCCGGCCGCCCGGAGGCCAGCGCGCTGCTGGAGCGGATGGTCGACCTGGCCGCCGTCGAGCTGGCCGTCGACCCGGCCGAGCTGCGCCGGCGCAACTTCGTCGGCCCCGACGAGTTCCCGTACGAGACGGTCGTGGGCACCACCTACGACTGCGGCGACTACGCCCGGACCCTGGACGAGGTGCTGCGGATCGCCGACTACGAGGGGCTGCGCGCCGAGCAGGCCCGCCGCCTCGCCGACGGTGACCGCCGGGTGCTCGGCATCGGGCTGGCCAGCTACGTGGAGATCACCGCCGGCGGCGGCGCCCAGGAGTGGGGATCGGTGACGGTGCACGAAGACGGCACGGCCACCGCCGCGGTGGGCACCTCCGGGCACGGCCAGGGGCACGCCACGTCGTTCGCCATGCTGGTCTCCGAGCAGCTCGGCATCCCGATCGCGTCGATCAAGTTCGTGCAGGCGGACACGGCGGTCGTGCCGCGGGGCGGTGGCACCGGCGGCTCGCGTTCCCTGCAGCTGGGCGGCAGTGCGGTGTACGCGGCGGCCGGCAAGGTGCTCGAGCAGGCCCGCGAGCTGGCCGCCGAGCTGCTGGAGGCCTCGGCCGACGACATCCAGGTCACCGACGACGGCGAGCTCGGGGTGGCCGGGGTGCCGGGCCGGACGGTCGGCTGGTCCCAGCTCGCCACGGCGGCCTCGGCGCGCGGCGAGGTGCTGGCCGCCGAGCTGGACATCGACCAGGGTGGCGCCACGTTCCCGTTCGGCAGCCACGTCGCGGTGATGGAGGTCGACCTGGACACCGGGTTCGTCCGGCCGCTGCGGCACTTCGCGGTGGACGACTGCGGCCGCGTGCTGAACCCGATGATCGTGCGCGGCCAGCAGCACGGCGGCATCGCGCAGGGCATCGCGCAGGCGCTCTGGGAGCACGTCACCTTCGACGCGGACGGCAACCCGACCACCGCCACGCTGGCCGACTACACCGTGCCCACCGCCGCCGACCTGCCGCCCTACGAGGTGGCCAGCACGGAGACGCCGACGCCGCTGAACGCGCTCGGGGCCAAGGGCATCGGCGAGGCGGCCACGATCGGGGCGACACCGGCGGTGCAGAACGCGGTGGTCGACGCGCTGCGCCACCTCGGGGTGCGCCACGTCGACATGCCGTGCACCCCGGAGCGGGTGTGGCGGGCCATCGCGGCGGCCGGCGCCGGCGCCCCGGCGGACCCGTGGCGCGAGCCGCCCGCCATCTTCGCCACGCTGCCCATCCGAGGCGCCGGCGAGGACCTGGAGACCGCCGACATCTGAGGCAGCCATTCGGGGGGCCGGGCGCGCAGCCGGGGGACGCGAATGTGACCTGCATCACGTCTGCGTGGTCGCCGGGAACCACCGCTGCTTGGCTGACGACATGGACTCCGGCTCCTGGCTCGTGCACCGGCTACACGTGGATCTGCTCCGTGTCTGCTCCGCCGGTTGTCGCTGACCCTCGGTCCGCCGACTCCGCTGTGCCGGCGCCGTCTCGCGCCGTTTGCGCTGTTCACGGCGCCGGAGCAACCCCGAACCACCCATCTGTCCGAGGAGCCCCAGCATGTCCACGCAGACCGATCCGACCTTCTACCGCAGCCCCAGCGAAGCGGCCGCCGCCCCCACCGAGAAGCTCGCCTACGTCGTCGCGTTCGACCGGGCCGGGGAGAAGTCGGACGCGCTGACGGTGCTGGACGTCGACCCCGACTCGTCGCGCTACGGCCAGATCGTCGGCTGGACCGACCTGCCGACCAAGGGCGACGAGCTGCACCACTTCGGTTGGAACGCCTGCTCCAGCGCGCTCATGCACGAGGGCCACGACCACGGTGACGACGGCCTGCAGCGCCGCTACCTGCTGCTACCCGGCCTGCGCAGCTCGACGATCCACGTGTACGACACCCAGCCGGACCCGACTCAGCCCAAGCTGATCAAGACGATCACCGCCGAGGAGCTGGGCAGCAGGGCCGGCTACTCCCGGCCGCACACCCTGCACTGCGGCCCGGACGGGATCTTCCTGTCCTGCCTGGGTGGCGCGAACGGCGCCGAGGGGCCCGGCGGCATCGCGCTGCTCGACCACAACACGTTCGACGTGCTGCGCGCCTGGGAGACCGACCGGGGCCCGCAGTACCTGGCCTACGACGCCTGGTGGCACCTGCAGCAGAACACGCTGGTCACCAGCGAGTGGGGCACCCCGTCGATGATCGAGGACGGGATCAACCCCGAGCTGCTGCTCTCCAACCAGTACGGCCACAAGCTGCACTTCTGGAACCTGGCCGCCGGCAAGCACGAGCAGGAGATCGACTTCGGCGCGGAGCACCAGATGGTGCTCGAGCTTCGCCCGGCGCACGACCCCGAGGCCAGCTGGGGCTTCGTCGGCGTGGTGATCTCCACCGCCGACCTGTCCGCCTCGGTGTGGCGCTGGTACCGGGCCGACGACGGCTCCTGGGCGGCCGAGAAGGCGATCACCATCCCCGCCGAGCCGGCCGACCCGGACGACCTGCCGCCCGCGCTCAAGCCGTTCGGGGCGGTCCCGCCGCTGGTCACCGACATCAACCTGTCGGTGGACGACCAGCGGCTCTACGTGTCCTGCTGGGGCACCGGCGAGCTCAAGCAGTACGACGTGAGCGACCCGGCCAACCCGCGCGAGATCGGCTCGGTACACCTGGGCGGCATCGTGCGCCGGGCCGCCCACCCGGCCGCGCCCGACCTGCCGCTGGCCGGCGGGCCGCAGATGGTCGAGGTCAGCCGCGACGGCCGGCGCGTGTACCTCACCAACTCGCTGTACGGCTCCTGGGACGACCAGTTCTACCCGGACGGCGTGGGAGCGTGGGCCGCGAAGCTGGACGTCGACCCGGCCGGCGGGATCAGCGTCGACCAGCGGTTCTTCCCCGAGGGCGAGGTGTGGCGCGGGCTGCGTACCCACCAGGTCCGGCTGCAGGGCGGGGACGCCTCTTCGGACTCCTACTGCTACCGCTGAGCTGGTAAACGGAGTAGCCGGACGTCCGGCTACTCCGGCCCGGCCCCTTCGGCGGCCGGCTACTTGAGCAGGAAGCCGGCGTCCACCGGGAGCGTCGTGCCAGTGATCCACTTCGAGGAGTCGGAGCAGAGGAAGGCCACCACGTCTGAGACGTCGGCCATCGGCATGGCGTCCACCGGCATCAGGTTGAACCGCATCGCGTCGCCGAGTTCACGGTGCTCGTCGAGCCAGGCCGGGAAGAAGTCGTTGTTGGACATCGGCGAGTCCACGCCGGTCGGGTGGATCGTGTTCACCCGGATCGACTCCGGTGCGAGCTCCCGGGCCAGCGTGCGCATCAGCCCGACGATGCCGTGCTTGGCCGCCGCGTAGTGGGTGCAGCCGGCGACGCCCTTGATCCCGGCGATCGAGGACGTGATGACGATCGAGCCCCCGTTGCCGCCGGCTCTGATGTGCGGCACCACCGCGCGGCAGGCCTTGAACACGCCGGTCAAGTTGATGTCGATCATGTCGTCCCACGCCTCGTCGGTGAGCTCCCAGGTGTTGTCGGACAGGGACAGGATGCCGGCGTTGGCCAGCAGGAAGTCGATCCGGCCGAACTCGCCCATCGCGACGTCGGCCAGCCGGGTCATGTCGGCGGTGCGGCGCACGTCGGCCTCGACGGCTACGCACCGCCGGTCCAGCTTCTCCACCTCGGCGACCGTCTGGTCCAGGTCACCCGCCCGCCCGGTGGCGAACGGCACCGACCCGACCTGCTCGGTGATGTCGCAGACCACGATGTCCGCGCCCTCGGCTGCCAGTCGCACCGCGTGCGAGCGGCCCTGCCCACGCCCGCCGCCGGTGATGACCGCGACCTTGCCGTCCAGCTGTCCCATTTCACGGTGTCCCTTCGCTTGCCGCGCGGTGGCGGTGGTGTGCCGAGCTACTTGATCATGAATCCTGCGTCGACCCGGGTCTCGGTGCCGGTGACGTACCGGGCGTCGTCGGAGACCAGGAACGCGACCATCTTCGAGACGTCCTCGGGCTGGACGACGTCGACCGGCATCCGGTTGCCACGCATCGGTTCGGCGAGCTTCTCGTGCTCGTCCAACCACCTGCCGAACCACTCGTTGTTCGACATCTCGGTATCCACCCCGGTCGGGTGCACCACGTTGACCCGGATCTTCTCCGGTGCGAGCTCCCAGGCCAGCGTCTTCATCAGTGCGATGCAGCCGTATTTCGCGGCGTTGTAGTGGGTGCAGCCGGCGACGGCGCGCAGCCCGCCGGTGGACCCGGTGATGGTGATCGCGCCGCCGCGGCCGCCGGCGATGATGTGCGGCACCACCGCCCGGCACACCTTCCAGACGGCGGTCAGGTTGACGTCGAGCATGTCCGCCCACTGTTCGTCGGTGAGCTGCCAGGTGCTGTCGGCGGCGGACATCACCCCGGCGTTGCAGACGAGGATGTCGATCCGGCCGAACTCGGCCATGGCGCGGTCCGCCACGGTCCGCACCCGGGCGGTGTCGCGCAGGTCGGCCTCGACCGCGACGCAGCGCCGGCCCTGTTCCGCGACGAGCCGGACGGTCTCGGCGAGCTCGTCGGCACTGCCCATGGCGTACTCGATGGTCTTGATGTCGCCCGGCACGTCGCAGGCCACGATGTCGGCACCCTCGGACGCGAGCGTGACGGCGTGCGAACGGCCCTGTCCTCGGGCCGCGCCGGTCACGACGGCGACCTTGCCGGTCAGTCGTCCCATGGTCGGTACCTCCTCATGGCGGCTATTGGTGGTCAGCGGATCCGGTCGATGCAGGACCGGACGTACGCATCGGCGCGGCGCAGCTCGCCGGTGACCCGTTGCAGCGACCACCCGCCGGTGCCGTGGCACTTGAGGCTGGCCGGCCCGGTGTAGCCGACCTGGTCGAGCGCTTTGAGCGGAACGGCGTGGTCGAGTACGCCGTCGACCCGGGGGAGTTGGCGCTCGCCGGGGCCGAAGTCCAGCCCGTCCTCCCCGCGTCGGTAGGTCCGGTCGATGTCCCAGAGGTAGTAGTAGAAGAGCTTCTTGCGTTCGGCGAGGAAGGTGATCGCCTCGGTGATGCTCTCGCCCATCACCCACAGGTGCGGCGGGGCGAGGCAGATGCCCAGGTTCGGGTGGTCGAGCTCGGTGACCAGGCGCTTGATCTGGGCGAGCGTGTCGACGCCGGAGTCCCACCGCTGCTGCTCGCCGATCCCGGACTCGAAGTCCGCGCTGAACGGCACGGTGAGGTGGTTCTCCACCGCGATCCGCACACCGAGCCGCTGCGCCTCGTCGAGCAGCGGCGGCAGGAACTTGCCCACGAAGTCCAGGTAGTGCGCCTCGCAGTCGAAGACCACGGTGTCGATCTCCAGGTCGTGCGCCAGCCGCAGCCGGTCGCGGACCTCGTCGGCGTTCATTCCGTAGGTGGTGAGCCCGCAGCCGCGCAGCCCGTGCCGGGCCAGCGCGGCGTTGACCGCGGCGACGTCGTCGCCGGGGTTCACGTGCGCGGCCAGTGGCGGCGCCGAGGACCACAGGTTGACCTCGGAGAAGCCGAGGCCGGCGAGCTCCGCGAGCGCGGTGTCGAGCGGGTAGTCGTGGTAGGGCAAGACCTCGGCGGTGTACCGGAACACGGTCACCTCCCGCTGTCGTCAGCGGAACGGCGGGCGGCGGCGGCGCGGCGGCGCGGTGAGAACCAGGCCAGCGCCAGGGTCACCAGACCGACCGCGACCATCACCACGCCCCACAACAGGTCCTTGTTCGTCGTCGAGCCGTCCTGGGTCAGCTGGGAGCCGCCGAACGCGCCGTAGCCGGCCAGCATCAGGCCGATGATCACCACGATCGAACCGATGTAGAGGCCGATGGCCAACGACTGGTCACCGGCGTGCGCGGTCTCGCCGCCGGGTACGCCGGGCTCGTTCTCGATCTCGGTACTCACTGGTTGTCCCCGATCAGAAGAAGTAGACGTTCAGTCCGACGACGATCACCAACACGCCGGTACTGAGTACCCACGGCCGCTTGAACCACTTCGGCTCGTAGCCCGGCCGTCGGTCCAGCAACGTCCAGACCAGGCCCCGTAGCTGGGTGTCGGGTAGCCGGCCGCGGCGGGTCAGCAGCGACACCACCACGGTCAGCACGGTGGAGATCACGAACCCCCACCAGGCCAGCCACAGATCGGCCCCCAGCTCGCTGCCCAGGTCGAGCCGGCCGGCCTTGTACAGGCCGTAGAGGCCCAGGTAGCCGAACAGTCCGCCGACCAGCCCGGCGAAGCCGCCCCACGGGGTGCTGCCCTTCCAGAACACGCCGAGCAGGAAGATAGCGAAGGGCGGCACCAGGAACAGGCCGTTGAGCAGCTGCAGGTAGTTGATGATGTTGGTGAAGTTCAGCACGATGTAGGCCGCGCCGACGGACAGCGTCACGCCGACCACGGTGGCGATCCGCCCGACCAGCAGGTAGTGCCGGTCGGAGGCGTTCCGCTTGAGGTAGGTGCGGTAGATGTCGTAGGTGAAGATCGTGTTGAACGCGGTGACCCCGCCGGCCATGCCGCTCATGAACGAGGCCATCAGTGCCACCAACCCGAGCCCGAGCAGCCCGGTGGGGAAGTAGTAGGCCATCGTGTACGGCACGGCCATGTTGTAGGAGTTCTCGATCCCGCCTCCCTGGCCGAGCCCCGGCACGATGGCCAGTGCCAGCAGCCCGGGGAACAGAGCGAGAGCGCCGAGCAGGATCTTCGGGTAGGCGCCGATGATCGGGGTGCGCTTGGACGCGGCCTCGTTCTCCGCCGCGAGTGCGCGCTGCACCACCAGGAAGTCGGTGCAGTAGTAGCTGAAGCTGATCGCGAACCCAATGCCCAGTCCGATGACGAACCACTGCACCCCGTAGGGGTTGTCGGTGGTGCCGGTGTAGGCCCAGATGTGGAAGAAGTTGTCCGGGCGGTGGAGTTTCGCCTGCAGCCCGTCCCAGCCGCCGACGTGGATCAGCCCGAAGATCAGCAACGGCACGAGTCCGAGGGTCATCAGGAAGAACTGCAGTGCCTCGTTGTAGATCGACGAGGACAGCCCGCCGAGCGCGGTGTAGATGATCACGATGACACCGGCGAGCAGGATCGCCTCGGTGAACGTCCAGCCCAGCAGCAGGTTGAACACCAGCGCCATCGCGTACATGTTGATCCCGCTGTTGAGGATCACGAACAGTGCGAAGGTGACCGCGTTGAACCCGCGGGTGGGCTCGTTGTAGCGGGCCCGGAAGTAGCCGGGCACCGAGTGGATCCGGTTGCGGTAGTAGAAGGGCATCATGAACAGGCCCATGAACAACATGCCGCCGACGCCGCCGAACCACAGGAACACGGCCTGCATGAAGCCGTACTGGGAGGCGCCGGCCGCTTCTCCGAGTACCTCCAGCGCTCCCACGTTCGCGCCGACGTAGGCCAGCCCCGTGACCCAGCTGGGCATTGTGCGGGCGCTGAGCAGGTAGTCCTCGGAGGTGTTGATGCGCTTGCGCAGCACCGCGCCGATGCCCAGCACGAAAATGAAGTAGAGGGCGATGATGCTGTAGTCGAGCCAGGTGACGTCGACCCGCACCGGTAGCGTGCCTGCCGCACTGAGCATGACTGGTCCTTCCATCTCAGATCGTCGCGGCGAGCTCGTAGGCCTCGGCGATGACTGCGCGCAGCAGCCGGGGCGCGACGCAGTCGCCCACCCGGTACAGCGCGCCGGCGAAGTGCCCGTCGCGGCGTAGTCGCAGGTAGTGGTCCTCCACCGAACGCCGCCCGAGTACCGGGACCACCCACGACACGTCGGTCAGAGTGGAGCGCTCGCCGGTGTCCAGGTCTTCGATCTCGACGCCGCCCGCACCGATGCCGAGCACCCGGCAACGGGTGTGCAGCCGGATGCCGGCGGTCCTGGCGCGCTGGTGGAACAGCTCGTGGCTGGTGCCCTCCAGGTCCGCGCCGACGGCGGCCCCGGCGGTCACCACCGTGACGGCGGCGCCGAGGCCGGCGAGGTACTCGGCGGTGCCGGCCGCTTCCCAGTGCCCGCTGCCGTCGATCACCACGGCGTTGCCGGGCACGCTCTCCAGGCACAACGCGCGGTCGGCCGAGATCACCTCCGGCCGGTCCAGACCGCCCGGTACGCACCCGGCCTGAATGCCCAGACCGGCGCCCGGCTCCTGACCGCTGTCCGCGTTGAGCCGCTCGGCGCCGGGCAGCGCGGGCACCGAGCCGGTCGCGAACACCACGGTGTCCACCCCGTCCAGCGCCGTGGACCCGTCGAAGGGGCTGCCCAGCCGCACCTCCACCCCGAGCCGTTCGACCTCTCGGATCAGATGCTCGGCCACCTCGAATACCTCGCCGTGCAGCGGCTGCCGGGCCGCCAGCACAAGCTGCCCGCCGAGGCGTTCGGTGGCTTCGTGCAGCACGACCCGGTGGCCGCGCCGGGCGGCGGTCTCGGCCACCTTCAACCCGGCCGGGCCGCCGCCGACGACCACGACCCGCTTGGCCCGCTCGACCCGGCCGAGCAGGTGGGTGCTCCAGCGCCGTTCCCTGCCGGCCGCCGGGTTGGTGTCGCACCGGATGGGCTGCTGCTGGCCGACCTGCCGGATGCAGGAGTCGTTGCTGCCGATGCAGTAGCGGATCTCCCGGTCCCGGCCGTCGATCACCTTGTTCGGGGTGTCCGGGTCGGCGATGAGCTGGCGGGCCATCCCGATCAGGTCGGCCTCGCCACCGGCCAGCATTGCCTCCGCCATCCCGGGGCGCTTGATCCGGCCGAAGGCGATCACCGGGATCGACACCGCGCGCTTGAGACCGGCCGCCAGCTGGTTGAACCGCCCCTCGGGTATCGCGAATGGTGGGATCTCCATCCAGTAGCTGGAGAACGAGCCGGCGTCGCAGTTGAGGTAGTCGACGTGCCCGCTGCGCTCCAGGTGCACGGCCATCCGCTCGCCGTAGGCGGGCCCGTACCCCCACGGCGTGAACTCGTCGACGCACAGCCGCACCCCGAGCACGAACCGCTCGTCGGTGTGCTCGGCCACCGTCGCGCACACCTCGTCGATGATGCGCATCCGGTTGGTGAAGCTGCCGCCGTAGTCGTCGGTGCGGCGGTTGAAGTACGGCGAGGCGAAGCTGCGCAGGAGCCCGTCGTGGCCGACCTTGAGCTCGATGCCGTCGAAGCCACTGTCCCGCGCGATCCGTGCGCAGGTGCCGAACGCCTCGACCACTTCGTCGATGTCGGCGCGCTCCATTGCCTTCGTGCTGAAGTTGCTGGACGGCTCCGGCAGCTGGCTGGGCGCCCACATCAGCGGCGGCGGGTGCTCCAGGGAGGTATGGCCGCCGTGGGTGAGCTGACTGATGATCTTCGTGTCGTGCCGGTGCACCGCCTCGGTGACCGCGCGCAGCCTGGGGATGTTGTCCGGGCGCCAGGCGTCGACGAACCGGCGTGACATCTTCCCGGTCTCGTGCACTGCCTGGCTCTCGAAGATGATCAGCCCAGCACCGCCGCGGGCGCGTTCCTCGTGGTAGGCCACGTGGTCGTCGGTGGGTTCGCCGGAGTCGGTGCCGAGCGCGGTGAAGTGCGGCTGGAACACGAAGCGGTTGCGCAGCCGCACCGACCGGATCTGGAAGGGGCTGCCCAGCAGCGGCCAGTTCGTCATCACGCCACGATCAGCGGGCGCAGGGTGCGGTGTGCGACCTCCAGGCCGGTGTGCACCTTCTCCTCCGTGCCGCCCCAGACCGGGTCTTCGTGCTCGACGGACAGCACACCGTCGAACCCGCCCTCGTACAGCGTGTCGACCACCCGGCGCCAGTCCACGTCGCCGAGCCCCGGCACCCGGTAGCGCCACCAGCCCACGTCGAACGGGTCGTCCCGGACCACCGCCTTGCCCGGCCAGCCGTAGTGGTTGCGCCGCTCGGGGAAGAGCTGGATGTCCTTGGCCTGCGCGTGCGGGATGCGGTCCACGTACGGGCGCAGCGCCGCGACCGGGTCGATGCCCATCCAGAGCAGGTGCGACGGGTCGTAGTTCAGGTACAGGCCGAGGGAGAACATCCACTCCCACAGCTCCGGGGAGTAGGCCAGGTTGCCCGGGTAGCCGTCCGGGTGCCAGCCCTCCATCACACAGTTCTCGATGATCAGCTTCACGCCGGCCTCGCCTGCCCTCTCGACCAGCGGTGCGAACACCTTCTCGGCGTCGGCCAGGTTCTCCGCGACCGACCGCCCGGGGTGGCGGCCGACGAACGTGCCGACGGTTGGGCAGCCGAGCAGCGCGGCGGCGTCGATGCAGGCGCCGACGTGCGCGTTGACCGCTGTGCGCTCCGCCGGGTCCGGGTGCAGGTTGTTGTCGTAGAAGGCCAGCGAGGACAGCGTCAGCCCGTGCTGGTCGAACAGCGTGAGGGTCTCGTCCGCCCGACGCTGGTCGAAACCGTCGACGTCGAGGTGGGTGGCGGTGAACGGGCGCTCGCCCAGATCCGGCCAGGCGGCCACCTCGAGCGCCTCGTAGTGGTGCTCGGCGGCCCAGCGGGCGATCTCTGCCAGGGTGCGGTCGGGCAGGCACGCGGTGAGGAATCCGAGTTTCACGATGCCGTCCTGGCGAGCAGGCTTCGCGGCTTCATACGGCGGTCACCTCCACCCAGGTCGAGGATTCGGACGAGGTGACGGCGGCGTCGGTGAGGGCGGCGGCGCGCAGGCCGTCGGCGAAGGTGGGCAGCCCGTCCGGCGGTTCGCCCGCGATCGCGGCGTAGCTGTCGGAGACGAAGGCGTTGAAGCAGTCCTGGTAGCCCTGCGGGTGCCCGGGCGGCAGCACGGAGTACCGGGCGGCCGCCGCCGACGTGGCCGGCGAGCCGCGGAACACGCCCAGGTTCCCGTCCGGTCCGCCGACCAGCAGCATCTCCGGGTTCTCCTGGTCGAACCCGTACGCGGCGCGCTCCCCGTCCAGGGAGAACCGCAGTGCGTTGCGCCGCCCGAGGGCGGTCTGGCTGACCAGCATCGACCCGCCCGCCCCGGCGTCGGTCTCGAACAGCACGCTGGTCGTGGTGCCGCCGCCGCCGGTGCGGGCCAGCAGGCGGGTGATCCGCTGCCCGCTGGTGAACTCGACCAGGTCGCACCAGTGCACCCCGATGTCGGCGAACGCCCGGTAGGCGGCGCCCTCGCGCGGATCGCCGCGCCATCCGGCGGACTTCCCACCGGCCTGCCAGTCCTGCAGGTAGTCGCCGTGCAGCAGGTGCAGTGGGCCGGCCCCACCGGCGGCCACCCTGGCCCGGGCCTCCCGCACCGAGGGGTAGAACCGGTACACGAAAGGGACGGTGGCGACCACGCCGGCGTCGGTGGCGTGGGCCGCCAATGCGCGGGCCTGGGCCAGGCTGGTGGCCAGTGGTTTCTCGCAGACCACCGGTTTGCCGGCGGCCAGCGCGCGGTCGGCCAGCGGCACGTGCAGCGAGTTCGGGGTGCAGATGTGCACCACGTCGACGTCATCGGCGTCGATGAGCTCCTCGGCGGTGCCTGCTGAGGACTGCGCACCCAGTTGCCGGGCCGCCGCCGCGGCTCGGTCCGGGCTGGACGCCGCGACCCGACTCACGATGCCGCCGGCGGCACGGACAGCGTGCGCATGCACTCCGCCGATGAACCCGGCGCCGATGATCCCGGCGCGTGGCTGGTCAGCCATCCCTACCTCACTTCTTCCTGGACAGCGCGACCGCGACGATGATGATCAGGCCGCGGATGATCTGCTGTTGGCTGTTGTCCAGACCGGCCAGGATCAGCCCGTTGTTGATCAGGCCGATGAGCAGCGAGCCGAACAGTGCGCCGATGACGCTGCCGGCGCCGCCGAA
>DATAZG010000055.1:0-20513 GCA_036272155.1 Pseudonocardia sp. | reverse complement strand
CACGTACACCTCGGTGGACCCGGAGCTGAGCCGCGAGCTGTTCATCCGGCACGCGCTGGTGCAGGGCGAGTGGCACACCCAGCACGACTTCTTCCACCGCAACCGCGCGCTGCTGGACGAGGTCGGCGAGTGGGAGCAGCGCACCCGCCGGCGCGACATCCTCGTCGATGAGCAGACCCTGTTCGACTTCTACGACCAGCGGGTGCCCGCCGACGTCGCCTCCGCCCGGCACTTCGACCGCTGGTGGAAGATCGCGCGGCGGGACAACCCGGAGCTGCTCACCCTGTCGTTGAAGGAGCTGACCAACGACACCACCGGCGTCTCCGAGCGGGACTACCCGTCCTTCTGGACGACCTCGACGCCCGGCTCGCCGACCGGTTCGGGCCAGCGGCTGGCGCTGAACTACGAGTTCGAACCCGGCAAGCCCGACGACGGCGTCAGCGTGGACGTGCCGCTGGCGCTGCTCAACCAGGTCGACGAGGACGCCTTCAGCTGGCAGGTACCCGGGCACCGCGAGGAGCTGGTCACCGCGCTGATCCGGTCGCTGCGCAAGGACCTGCGGCGCAACTTCGTACCCGTGCCGGACACCGTGCGGGCCACGCTGGCCAGGGTCGACCCGGCGCGCGGCTCACTGGTCGACGAGCTGTCCCGGGTGCTGCGCGAGCTGGCCGGGGTCACCGTGCCCCGCGACGCCTGGCGCTGGGACAACGTGCCCGAGCACCTGCGCGTCTCGTTCCGGGTGATCGGTGACGACGGTGCCGTGGTGGCCACCGGCAAGGACCTCGCCGCGCTGCGCGCCCGCCTGCTCACCCGGGCCAGGGCGGCGCTGTCCTCGGCGGCCGGCTCGGACATCGAGCGCACCGGGCTGACCTCGTGGACGCTGGGTGACCTGCCCGACGTGGTGCGACGCGAGCGGGACGGCTACGAGGTGGTCGGCTACCCGGCTTTGATCGACCGCGGGGCTGCCGGCGTCGACGTCCGGGTGCTGAGCTCGCCGGAGGAGCAGCGGGCGGCGATGTGGCAGGGCACCCGGCGGCTGCTGCTGCTCACCGTGCCGTCCCCGGTGCGCCAGGTGCGGCGGACGCTGAGCAACACCGGCAGCCTGGCGCTCAGCCGGGGCCCGCACGGCTCGCTCGACACGCTGCTGGCCGACTGCCTCGACGCCGCCGCCGACACCGTGCTCACCGCGGCCGGCGGCCCGGCGTGGACGGCGGCCGGCTTCGCCAAGCTCGGCGACGCGCTGCGCATCGGGCTGACCGCCGCCCTGGTCACCGTGGTCACCGGCGTCGTCGGCGTGCTGGCGGCGGCCACCGAGGTGGAGTCCCGGCTGGCCGACGTGCGCGCGCCCGGCGTCGAGCCGTCTCTGGCCGACGTGCGCGGCCAGCTCCGGTCGCTGGTGTACCCGGGGTTCGTCGCGGCCACCGGTGCGGGGCGGCTGGCCGACGTGACCCGGTACCTGCGGGCGATGTCCCGGCGGCTGGAGACGCTGGCGCGCGAACCGGGCCGCGACCGCGACTGGATGGCCCGCGTGCACGAGGTCCAGGTGGCCTACGACGAGCTGCTCGCCGCCCAGCCACCCGGCCGCCCCGTGCCCGTCCCGGTCACCGAGATCCGCTGGACGATCGAGGAGCTGCGCGTCAGTTTCTTCGCCCAGACCCTGGGTACGAGGTACCCGGTGTCCGAGAAGCGCATCTACCGCACCATCGACGACCTGCTGCCCTGAGCCGCCCGTGTGCTACCCGGCGAAGTCCGGCTGGGCGGGGCGCTCGAGGTCGGCCCGGCCCTTCGGCTCCTCCCACTCCTCCTGGCGGCCCAGCGCCGTCAGGTCGAGGTAGTAGTACGAGCCGCCCAGCTGCTCGCCGCCCCGGCCGTACGTCGAGTAGGTGTGGAACACGGTGTCCCCGTCGCGCACGAAGCAGCTGAAACCGGGCTGCTCGGACGGCTGGGGTCCGCTGAAGTAGTAGTCGGTGCCGGCCGCGCGGTGCTCGTCGAGGGACTTGTAGTTGTAGATGATCGGCGCCACCGACTCGTCCATGGTGACCGCGTAGTCGTAGTTGAACTCGCTGCCGTACGAGGAGTACCAGTCGAATTTCCAGCCCTTGCGGCGCCGGTAGTCCTCGATCTTCGCCAGCGGTGCGCGGGAGACGTGCGCCAGCGTGGTGTCCCGGGTGGCCAGGTGCTGGAACAGCCCGGGTGCGCGCTCCTCGGCGCCGGCCGAGCAGCTCGGGCAGCCGTCGGTCCACTCCGGGTCGAACATGAAGTGGTAGACGATCAGCTGGCGGCGGCCGGCGAACAGATCCAGCAGGCTCGCCTTGCCGTCCGGACCCTCGAACAGGTAGTCCTTCTCAACCTCGACCATGGGCAGCCGGCGGCGGTCGGCGCTCAGCGCATCCCGCGCACGGGTCAGCTCCTTCTCCCTGGTCAGCAGCTCCTTGCGGGCGGCCAACCACTCTTCCCTGGACACGGCCTGGGGCAAGCTCATCGGTGCTCTCCTCTGCTCGCGATACCCACTGGTCGCTACGACTCCGCCGAACCGGACATCACATCGGTCAACCCCCGAGACTCACCCGATCGGAGCAGCCCCGCTCGCCCCGTCCCGCACGCCGCGGCTCCGCTCGCCCCCGTCCGACTTGTCGTGGCTAAAGGGCACGACAAGACCCACTTGTCGTGCCTATTTCCAACGACAAGTGGGACGGAGGGCGAGCGGCGAGAGGCGGGCGGTCGGCCCGAGCGGACGAACCTCGCTCAGGTGGGCCCCGCGACGCGGTGAGCGAGGACCGCGCGCACCTGGGCGAGCGTCCGGTCGGGCGTGGTCAGCACGTCCGGCGAGGTGAACCGCAGGACCGTCCAGCCGGCCGCCGCCATCGCCACGTCCCGCTGGCGGTCGGCCCGGAAGGTCTCGCGGTGGCCATCGCCGTCGTACTCGATGCCCACCGCGGCGTCCGGGTAGGCCAGGTCGACGCGCCCGAGTGGCTGCCCGCCGTCGACGACCGGGTACCGCACCCTGGGCGCCGGCAGCCCACCGAGCACCAGGACCAGCCGCAACCGGGTCTCCATCGCCGACTCGGCAGCGGGGTCGGCCAACTCCACGACCCGGTCGAGCCGGCTGCTCCCCCAAGCTCGCGGATACCGCTCGCGCAGGCCCAGTACGTCGGCGGGCGTGAACCCGGCGCGGGCGGCCAGCGCGTCCACCGCCACCACCGCGTCGGCCAGCTCGACCCATCTGCCCAGGTCATAGGCAGTGCGCAGGAACGACGTGACCCGGCAGCCGTCCCGCTCGCGCACCTCGTCGGGCCGGGCGACCCCGCGCCGGATCCGCAGCCCCGACTGGGCGCGCACGTTGAAGTCGACCAACAGATCGACGGGCGCCTCCCTGGGCGCACAGTGCGCCACCAGTAGCTCGGTGGCCGCCCACCCGGCCACCACGCCGCCCCGCCAGCCGACCAGCAGGGCGGCCGCGCGCGCCCTGGCGTTCAGGTCGGCCGGCACGTCGGTCGAGAGGTAGACGTCTGGGAAGAGCCTGCGGAACCGGGGTCCCCGCAGCTCGCCCGGCGTCAGCAACCCGCCAGCCACCGCATCCGACCCTCGGAACGGCTCGACACCTCTGAACCGCTCGATAGCCCGAGACATTTTTTCACTGTACTGCGGAACTGCTAGCCCTCATCCACAGCTGAGTGAAATTATCGCTACAACCCGCGTGCCAGCCACCTGCCACACCCACTTGTCGTGGCTATTAGGCACGACAAGTGCGACTTGTCGCGCCTATTTCCCACGACAAGTCGAACCACGACAAGTCGAACGGCTGGACTGGCTCGAACGGCGGCCAGCCGCGCGAGCTCACGGGGTCAGCCCGTGGCGCCGATCTCGCGGGCGATGAGCATGCGCTGGACCTCGGACGTGCCCTCGCCGATCTCCAGGATCTTGGCGTCCCGGTAGAACCGGCCGACCGGGAACTCGTTCATGAAGCCGTAGCCGCCGAAGATCTGGGTGCCGTCGCGGGAGTTGTCCATGGCGGCGTTCGAGGCGACGAGCTTGGCGATCGCGGCGTCCTTCTTGAACGGCTCACCGCGCAGCATCTTGCTCGCCGCGTGGTAGTAGGCGAGCCGGGCGGTGTGCACGCGGGTCTCCATGTCGGCGAGCTTGAACTGCACCGACTGGTACGTGCCGATCGTGTGGCCGAACGCCTCCCGCTCGCGGATGTAGCGCAGGCACTCGTCGACGCAGCCTTGCGCCAGCCCGACCGACACCGCGGCGATCGCGATGCGCCCCTCGTCCAGGATGCGCAGGAACTGGGCGTAGCCCTTGCCGCGGGCACCGAGCAGGTTGGCGACCGGCACCCGGCAGTCGTCGAACGACAGCTCGTGCGTGTCCGAGGCGTTCCAGCCGACCTTGGAGTACTTCGGCGCCACCGTGAAGCCCGGCGTACCGGCCGGCACGATGATCGACGAGATCTCCTTGCGGCCGCCACTGGTCCCGGTCACCGCGGTGACAGTGACAGCCGAGGTGATGTCCGTGCCGGAGTTCGTGATGAACGACTTGGAACCGTTGATCACCCACTCGTCGCCGTCCACTACCGCGGTGGTGCGGGTGGCGCCCGCGTCGGAGCCGCCTCCCGGCTCGGTCAGCCCGAACCCGGCCAGCTTCTCGCCGGTACACAGCGCGGGCAGCCATTCCCGCTTCTGCTCCTCGGTGCCGAATCGGAAGATCGGCATCGCGCCCAGCGAGACGCCGGCCTCGAGCGTGATCGCCACCGAGGAGTCGACCCTGGCCAGCTCCTCCAGCGAGAGGCACAGCGCGAAGTAGTCGCCGCCCATGCCGCCGTACTCCTCCGGGAACGGCAGGCCGAACAACCCCATCCGGCCCATCTGCGCGACCAGCTCGTACGGGAACGCCTCCTGCTCGTAGAACTCGCCGATCACCGGAGCCACCTGCTCGCGGGCGAACTCCTCGACGGTCTTGCGCAGGTCCTGGTACTCCTCGGGCAGCCTGTGATCGATCATGATTTCTCTCCCGCCGGTTCGGTCACGGTGTCGTTCGACTGGACTGGGGTGACGGTGACCAGTGGTTGGTCGACGGCGACCTGTTGGCCCTCGCGGACGGCGAGCTCGGCGACCACTCCGTCGGTGGGCGCGGCAATCGTGTGTTCCATCTTCATCGCCTCGATGACCAGCAGCGGCTGGCCGGCGACCACGGTGTCGCCCTCGGCCACCGACACGGCGAGCACCGCGCCGGGCATCGGGCTGCGCAGCTCACCGCCGACCGCGCCGCCGGCCCCGGAGCGCGCGGCGGCGAGCCGGCCGGTCTCGGCCAGTGCCCAGGAACGACCGCGTCGACCCAGCCAGCGTTGGCCGTCGGTGCCGGCGGTCCGGTAGCGCTGAGTGGCGCCCTGGTAGCTGAGTACGAGCTCGGGTCCGGCGGGGCCGGTGTCCAGGCGCAGCGCGCAGGGCACGGGCTCGCCGCCACCGACGGCGACCTCGGCGGCGCTCGCCCGGCCGCGCACCCGCACGTCCACCGGGTCGTGGCCGGACAGCTCGAACCGCCAGGTGCTCCACGCCGGCTCGCCGAGGCGCCAGCCGCCGGGGATGTCCCACGGGTCGGCCGTCGTCCCGGTGGGCTCCAGCGCCAGCACCCGCTGCAACGCGGCGACCGCGTACACCGGCTCCGGGATCGTGTCGTCGACGAGGTCGGCCAGCGCGCGCTCGACCAGCCCGGTGTCCAGGTCGCCGGCCGCGACTGCCGGGTGGCGCAGCAGCGCGCGCAGGAACGCCACGTTGGTCGGTACACCGAGCACGGAGGTGTCCACCAGCGCGCCGTCCAGCCGGCGCAGCGCGGTCTCCCGGTCCGGGCCGTGGGCGATCACCTTGGCCAGCATCGGGTCGTAGGCACCGCCGACCTCCAGCTCGGGCCGCAGCGCGGAGTCCACCCGGATGCCGGGCCCGGACGGCTCGCGCAGATGCAGCACCCGCCCGCCGGTGGGCAGGAATCCGCGCGCGGGGTCCTCGGCGTAGACGCGGGCCTCCACCGCGTGGCCGGTCAGCACGATGTCGTCCTGGGTCAGCGCCAGCGGCTCGCCGGCCGCCACCCGCAGCTGCAGCTCGACGAGGTCCAGCCCCGTGACCAGCTCGGTGACCGGGTGCTCCACCTGCAGCCGGGTGTTCATCTCCATGAAGAAATACTCGAGAGCGGAGTCGTCCGCCGTGCTCTTGTTCGAGCTGCCGTTGACGATGAACTCGACCGTCCCCGCCCCGGTGTAGCCGACCGAGCGGGCGGCCTCCACGGCGGCGGCGCCCATCGTGGCCCGCTGCGCCGGGGTGAGCAGCGGCGACGGCGCCTCCTCGATGATCTTCTGGTGCCGGCGCTGCAGGCTGCACTCGCGCTCGCCGAGGTGCAGCACGGTGCCGTGCTGATCGGCCAGCACCTGGATCTCGATGTGCCGAGGGTCGGTGACGAACCGCTCCACCAGCAGCGTGTCGTCGCCGAAGCTGCCCCGCGCCTCCCGCCGCGCCCCGGCGATCGCGTCGTGCAGCTGGCCGTCGGCGGTGACCAGCCGCATGCCCTTGCCACCGCCCCCGGCGGACGGCTTGAGCAGCACCGGGAAGCCGATCTCCCGGGCGATCGTGGCCAGCTCGTCGTCCGAGTCGCCGGGCGCGCCGCCACCCGGGACCACCGGCACGCCGGCCGCCGACACGGTCGCCTTGGCCCGGATCTTGTCGCCCATCGCCTCGATGGCGGCCACCGGCGGCCCGATGAACACCAGTCCGGCCGCCTCGCACGCCCGGGCGAACTCCACGTTCTCGGACAGGAAGCCGTAGCCGGGGTGCACGGCCTGCGCGCGGGTGCGCGCGGCGGCGTCGAGCACGGCGCGGACGTTGAGGTAGCTCTGGTTGGCCGGCGTCGGGCCGATGTGCACGGCGACGTCGGCCTCCGCGACGTGCCGCGCGCCGGCGTCCGCGTCGCTGAACACGGCCACCGAGCGCACCCCGAGCGCGCGCAGCGTACGGATCACCCGCACGGCGATCTCGCCCCGGTTGGCGATCAGCACGGTGTCAAACACGGCTAGCCTCTCCGTTTGCGCTGGTCAGGATCTGTGAGTGGTAATGGTCGCCATAGCGACGATTACCACTCACAGGGTGTTCGGCGGGCATGGCGGTCACATCCGGAAGACGCCGTAGCGGACCGGTTCCAGCGGGGCGTTGGCCGCCGCCGAGAGGGCGAGGCCGAGCACCGTCCGGGTGTCCGCCGGGTCGATCACGCCGTCGTCCCAGAGCCGGGCGGTGGAGTAGTACGGGTTGCCCTGCTGCTCGTACTGCTCGCGGATGCCGGCCTTGAACTCGTCCTCCGGCACGGGGTCGTCCGCGCGGCGCACCATCGACAGCACGGTGGCGGCCTGCTCCCCACCCATCACCGAGATGCGCGCGTTCGGCCACATCCAGAGGAACCGGGGTGAGTACGCGCGCCCGCACATCGCGTAGTTGCCGGCGCCGAACGAGCCGCCGATCACCACGGTGAACTTGGGCACCCGGGCGCACGCCGTCGCGGTGACCAGCTTGGCGCCGTGCTTGGCGATGCCGCCGGCCTCGTACTCCCGGCCGACCATGAAGCCGGTGATGTTCTGCAGGTACACGAGCGGGATCGAGCGCTGGTCGCACAGCTCGATGAAGTGCGCGCCCTTCATCGCCGACTCGGAGAACAGCACGCCGTTGTTCGCCACGATGCCGACCGGGTGGCCGTGGATGTGCGCGAACCCGGTGACCAGCGTGGGCCCGTACTCGGCCTTGAACTCGGCGAACCGGCTGCCGTCGACGATCCGGGCGATCACCTCGTGCACGTCGTAGCCGGTCCGCGAGTCGGCGGGCACCGCGCCGTAGAGCTGCCGTTCATCGACCTTGGGTGCGACCGTGGGCTGCCGCTCCCAGGGCACCGGGGTGCGCGGCCCGAGCGTGGACACGATGGACCGCACGATCTGCAGCGCGTGCGCGTCGTCCTCGGCCAGGTGGTCGGTGACGCCGGAGATGCGGGAGTGCAGGTCGCCGCCGCCCAGCTCCTCGGCCGTGACCTCCTCGCCGGTGGCCGCCTTCACCAGCGGCGGGCCGCCCAGGAAGATGGTGCCCTGGTTGCGGACGATCACCGCCTGGTCGCTCATCGCCGGCACGTACGCCCCGCCGGCGGTGCAGCTGCCGAGCACGGCGGCGATCTGGGGTATCCCGCGAGACGACATGGTGGCCTGGTTGTAGAAGATCCGGCCGAAGTGCTCCCGGTCCGGGAAGACGTCGTCCTGCTCGGGGAGGAAGGCGCCGCCGGAGTCGACCAGGTAGATGCAGGGCAGGTGGTTGTGCAGCGCCACCTCCTGCGCGCGCAGGTGCTTCTTCACCGTCATCGGGTAGTAGGTGCCGCCCTTGACGGTGGCGTCGTTGGCCACGATCACGCACTCCCGGCCGGCCACCCGGCCGACACCGGTGATGATCCCGGCGCCCGGCGCGTCGTCGTGGTACATGCCGCCGGCGGCCAGTGGGGAGAGCTCCAGGAACGGGCTGGACGGGTCGACCAGCGAGTCCACCCGGTCGCGGGGCAGCAGCTTGCCCCGGTCGGTGTGCCGGGTGCGGGCGCGCTCGGGGCCGCCGAGGCGCGCGGCGGCCAGCCGGTCCCGCAACTCGGCCACCAGTTTCTCGTGGGACGCGGTGTTGCGCTCGAACGCCGCGCTCGCCGGGTCGACGGCGCTGGTCAACGGGGGCGCTTCCATCGTGAGTGGACTCCCTGAGGTGGCACAGTTAGCGTTCGTTAACTAGGTTAGCGGTCATTAACATCCGGCGCCAGTGCCGGTAGGGTGATCGGATGGTCGCCGTGCCGATACCTCCGACGACACCGCCGATGACACCGGCACCGACGCCGGTCGGCTCGCCGCGCAAGGCACAGATCCTGCGGGAAGCGGCCCAGCTGTTCGCCCGGCACGGTTTCCACGGGGTCAGCATTGTGGAGCTCGGCGCGGCCGTCGGCATCAGCGGCCCCGCCCTGTACCGGCATTTCCCCAGCAAGGAGGCACTGCTCGCGCGGATGCTGATCGGCGTCAGCGAGCGACTCCTGGCCGGCGGTACCGCACTGGCCGGCGAGATCACCGAGCCGGGCAAGCTGCTGGCCGCACTGGTCGACTTCCAGTTGGACTTCTCTCTGCGCGAGCCCGAACTGATCACCGTGCACGACCGGGACCTGGCCAACCTGCCCACCCCGGACCGCCGCCAGGTGCGCGCGCTGCAGCGGGCCTATGTGGAGATCTGGGTCGACGCACTGTGCCGGTACACCCCGGGCCTGACCGCCGAGGCCGCCAGGATCGCGGCGCACGGCGTGTTCGGGCTGCTCAACTCCACCCCGCACAGCACGCCGAAGGGCGACTCGCCGGTCGCCGCCGGGCTGCTGCGCCGGATGGCGATGACCGCCCTGACGGACCCCGCGCTGGTCCTCTGACCAGGTCGAATCTCACCCTGCAAGACTGGACCGTCTAGTTTTGTCACGCTCGCGACGATGTCGCGTGGCTGAAGTCCCCGCTCGTGCTGCCTCTGCGCGCTCTCAGGCCGTCGCCAGGCTCCCGACCCGGTGACGGTCAAGGGCGCCCGGACCCTGATCGACAACGCCAACGTCGGGCCCTTGCCCGGCCGCCAGATCCCGATCATGCTCGGTGGCGGCTGGCGCGACCGAGGCCGGCGCGACCGGGCCCTGGAGATCAAGCCGCCCCGACTTGCCCGCGAGTCGGGAAATTTGTCAGGGTGAGTCGCGGATTCGGTCAGCCGGTACCGGCCTGACAAAATCCCCGACTCACCCTGACGGAATCCCCGACTCGCGGAAGCTTTGCTCAGGCCGGGGCGGGTTCGCGGACGCCGGCGGGGCCCCAGAGGTCGAGCAGCGCGGCGGCCCGCTCGGCCCGGCTCAGGCCGCGCAGGTCGGCCGCCCCGCGCTCGGTGACCACCACATCGACGTCCTGCGACGGGGTGCTCGCCGGCCGGGACAGGCGCCGGACCAGCGTCGAACGGCCCTTGTGCGTGCTGCTCACCGCGACGATGCTCAGCCCGCCGATCGAGCGGGCGCCGGCCGCCGCGTAGTCGGCGTGCCCACCGATGCCACCGACGATCGCGGACTCGGTGCCCTCCACGTTCACCTGGCCGGCGACGTCCAGCTCGATCGCCGTGTTGAACGCGACGAACGGCACGCCGTTGGACAGCCGGCCGAGGTCATGCGTGACCTCCAGCGGGTGCAGCAGCGGCCGGCCGTGCGCCCAGCGGTACAGCCGCTCGGTGCCGACCAGGTACGCGGCGACCGGGTCGTCCAGCAGCAGGCCGCGCTCGTCCAGGTCGACGACCTGCTCGGGCAGCAGCCCGGAGTCGATGCGCACCGGCACCCGCAGCGCGCGCAGCATCGCCGCACCGAGCTGACCGGGGCCGACCTGCACCCGGGCGCCCTCCGGCACGAGCGCGGCGGCGTGCGCGCAGATCTGCTCCTGCGCCGGGCTCGGCGTGGCGAAGCTGAGCTCACGCGGGCCGTCGTCGGTCTCGCCGAGCACGGTGACGGCGCCCTCCGGCAGCGCCGGCCCGGCGTCGGCGTGCGGACCGGAGCGGCTGACCACCGCGGCCACCGGCACCCCCGCCCCCATCGCCGCCCGCAGCCAGCTCACCTCGGCGGAGAAGCGCAGCCCGTCGGCGGCGCGGACCACGGTGGCCAGCACCAGGTCCGGCCTCAGCGGGCCGTGCAGCAGGGCGGGCACGGCGGACAGCCGCGTCGGGATCGGGGTGACCGTGCCGGCCTCCACCGCGCCGCGCAGCCCCCAGCCGGACATCACGGTGCGCGCGTCGGCGAACAGCGGCAGGTCCAGCGTCGGCTCGGCGACCGGCGTCCAGCCCAGCAGCAGCCGCAGGTCACCGTGGCGCTCGGCGGCCCGGTTCAGCGCGGGGAAGAGTGAGCGCGGGGTGCCGGTACCGTCCTCGACGGCGATCCGCATACCCGGCCTGATCAGCTGTTCGAGGTCAGCCACGCCGCTCCCCTTCTCCTCGCGAGTGCCGAGTGGTCCGGGGAGACCACTTGCCACTCACGGCGCACGGTGTACCGCGACGAGGTAGTCGCCGCCATCGGTGACGTCCTGGAACGGCGCGCCGTCCCAGGTGGCGTAGCTGGCCTCGGCGACCAGCCCGGCGGCCGCGCACCAGCTCGCGTACTCCGCCGGGGTCGGCCAGCCCGGCCGCAGGGTGAATCCGGCGACCAGCCGGCCACCGTCCGCCAGTACCCGAGCGCACGCCGCGACAACCGCCGGCCGGTGCTCGGCCGACACGTACGGCACCACGTTGCCGGCCAGCACCACGACGTCGAACCGGTCGTCGAGCGCCAGCGTGGCGAGGTCGGCGTGCAGCCACGCCAGCTCGGGCGCCTTCGCGCGGGCAGCGGTGATCATGTCCGGGTCGGCGTCCACCCCGAGCACGCGGACACCCCGGCGGACCAGCTCGACGGCCACCCGGCCGGTGCCGCAGCCGGCATCCAGCACCGAGGCCGGGTGGTAGGAGCTGACGAGGTCGGCTTCGCCGTGCGGGTTCTCGCCGGCCTCGGCCATCCGGCGCCACCGCTCGTCGTAGCCGGCCAGGTCCACCTGGTCCCGCCAGCGGCTCCAGTCCGCCGGCAGGCCAGGTGACTCGGACGGCTCGGGTCGATCAGCCGCCATCGGGGCTCAGAGGGCGCGGTCCCGGCGGACGTTGGCCCGCCGCCCCTTGAGCATGGTCGAGCCGCGCAGCTCACGCAGCACGTCGTCGGCCGCCGCCTCGGGCACCTCCACCAGCGCGTGGCGCTCGTGGATCTGGATCGTGCCGATGTCGCGGCCGGACAGCTGCGACTCGTTGGCCAGCGCGCCCACGATGTCCTGCGGGCGGATGCCGGCGGCCCGGCCGGCGGCGACGAACAGCCGCGCGGTGCCGGCCTTCGGCGGACGGTCACCCGCGCCGCGCTCGCGACCGGGGCCACGCTCCGGCCGGGTGCCGCGCGGCGAACGCACCGCACCGCCGCGGGACGACAGGTTCGGGCTGATCACCGGGATCTCCTCGTCGTCGGACGCCGTGCCGGCCGCGTCCTGGGCCAGCCGGACGGCGGCGGCCGCGACGGCCAGCGGGTCGTACTCGACGGAGAGCTCGGAGATCATCGCCCGCACCTCGTCGACGGGGGCGTCCTCGATCGACTCGACCGAGGAGCGCTCGCTCTCGGCCTGGTCCAGCAGCGTGACCAGCTCGGCCTTGGTGCGGGCCAGCCGCGCGGAGCGCAGGTTAGCGAGGGACGGCACCGAGGCGACGGTGATCCGCTGCCCGGTGAGGCGCTCGACGGCGCTGAGCATGTACCGCTTGGACGGCGGTACCAGCGTGATCGCCACACCTTCGCGGCCGGCCCGGCCGACGCGGCCGATGCGGTGCACGTAGGCCTCGGCGGTCTGCGGCACGTCGTGGTTGACCACGTGGGTGAGCAGGTCGATGTCCAGGCCGCGCGCGGCGACATCGGTCGCCACCAGCAGCTCGGTGCGGCCGCTGCGCAGCCGCTCCACCACGCGGGCGCGGTGCTCCTGGTCCATGCCGCCGTGCAGCGCCTCGGCGCGCAGGCCGCGGCCGGTCAGCGCCTCGGTGACCGCGTCCACGTCGGCCCTGGTGCGGCAGAACACGATCGCCGACCGGGGCCGCTCCAGCTCCAGCACGCGGCCGAGCGCGGCGGTGGTGTGCGAGCGCGGCACCAGGTAGGCGTTCTGCCGGACCTGCGGCGCGGCGCCCTCGGCGACCTCTTCGCGCTTGATCCGGACGGTGACCGGCTGGCGCAGGTAGTTCTGCGCCAGCTTCTCGATCCGCCGGGGCATGGTCGCGGAGAAGAGCACCACCTGCCGGGTGTCCGGCGTGGCGTCCAGGATCGTCTCGATGTCCTCGACGAAGCCCATGTCGAGCATCTCGTCGGCCTCGTCGAGCACGGCGACCTCGAGCTCGTCCAGCTTCAGGCCGCCGCGGTTGATCAGGTCGATGGCGCGCCCCGGGGTGGCCACGACGACGTCGACGCCCTTGCGCAGGGCGCCCAGCTGCGGGCCGATCGGCGCGCCGCCGTACACCGCGAGGGTGCGGACGCCGATGCCCTCGCCGTACCGTGCGGCGGCGGTGTTGACCTGCATGGCCAGTTCGCGCGTCGGCGCGAGCACCAGGCCGAAGATGCCCTTGCGACCGGGCTGCTCGAGCCGGCGGTCGATCAGGCGCTGCAACATCGGCAGCATGAAGGCAGCGGTCTTACCGGTGCCGGTCGCGGCCTGCCCCAACAGGTCGTGCCCCTCGAGCAGCGGGGTGATCGCCTCAGCCTGGATCGGGCTGGGCTGCTCGTAACCGAGCTCCGCGACCGTCGCCAGGAGGGCGGGGTCCAGCGGCAGGTCGGCAAAGGTCAGCGCAATAGCGTGCGATTGTTCGGATACATCAATGCTCACAGCGTTGGGTCTCGTCAGTTCTCTCGAGATAGCACTCTTGGGACGGTTGTCCTCAGTGCGTCAGGGCGCACATCAGGCACACCCAGTCACCATTGTCTCAGGTATTGCGCCCGACCGGTGCGCTGGCCACCGTGTCGCCGCACACGTAGTCGCACAGACCGTCGCGCGGTGCGGTCGGCCGCACCGTCGACACCGGCCCGGACTCAGCCGCCGGTGACACCCGGCGCACTCGATGCGGACGCCGCCGAGGACGCCTCCGGAGTGCCCTGCACGCCGTCCGAACAGTCCAGCGGCAGGGCCAGCGCGGCGGCCGTGCCGGGGTCGGTCGAGCAGTCGGGATCGGTGGTCGGCGGCACCGGGTCGCTGGCCTCGACGGTCTCCTCCCAGCTCGGCGTACCGGTCTCCGCCGGGGGCGTCTGATCGCCGCTGACCAGCAGCACAGCCAGCACACTCACGGCCAGCACCGCCGTCGGCACACTGACCAGCCGGGTCCGCAGCTGGCGCAACCGGAGCTGCGGCACCCCCACCGGCGCCAGCCGCGCGCGGCCCATCAGCGCCAGGCTCAGCGGGGTCCGGTGCAGGGCACTGCATACCGCCACGGTGAGCACGACGGTGCACAGCAGGGCGATCAGCGACACCCACACCGAGGGCACCATCAGCCCGGTGCGGCGCAGCAGGGCGAGCACAAAATCGAGCACCATCGGGTGAGCCAGATACACCCCGAACGAGAGCTGCGCGAGGTAGCTGAACGCGTTGCGCAGGCCGGGCGCGCCGCGCTCCATGATCCACACCGCGAGCAGGTACAGCACCCCGAGCGCGGCGACCGACCAGAGCACCATGATCGGCTGCAGCGGGCTGCTGGCCCCGAGGCCACCCCGGCTGGGCACCTGCACCCAGTACACCGTCAACAGCACGGCGGCGGCGACCGGCAGCGCGGCGATCACCCAGCGACGGTGCTCGACGACCCACCCGTGCCACTGCTCCAGGTGCAGCCCGGCGATCGCGCCGCCGACCAGCCACAGCTGGTACGCGGGCAGGCTGGCGTCGCCGAGCAGCCCGCGCCAGCCGTCGTCGGGCAGCAGCACCCACTGGTAGCAGGTCAGCGTGGCCACCTGCAGCAGCGCGGAGGCAGCGAGCACCCGCCCGTGCCGCCCCTGGGTGTGCCGCAGCAGCCGCAACACGAGCGGGAAGGCGATCGCATACTGCAGCGTGACCAGCAGGAAGTACATGTGGTAGCTGCCGTTGCCGGTCGCCACCAGGTACAGCCAGCGCAGCGGCAGGTCGTCCAAGGTCTGGGAGAACGGCTCGGAGCCCCAGGTATGGAAGATCGACACAGCCAGGTAGATCGTGGTCCACCACAGGTACGGGATGCCGATCATGCGCAGCCGGCGGAGCCGGAAACCGGTCTCGTCCGGCAGGCGCCCGTTCGGCCCGAGCCGGGGGTAGTAGGTGCGCACGAGCACCAGCGCGGAGACGAAGAAGAAGACCTCGCGGCTGTAGTGCAGCAGGAAACTGGCCTCGCCGAGCCCGACGCTGTCGACCGGAAACGGGCTGCCGACCGCATGCACCGTGATCACCGAGAAGCAGCTGAGCACCCGCAGCGCGTCGATCTGGCGGACCCGGCTCTGTTTCGCGGGCCGCCTGGCACCGGCCGGCGCACCGGCCGCCTCGGCGGCGGGAGCCGGCGACCGTGCGTTGCGGGAAGCTGACGAACCGCTCGCCGTCGACGCTCCCTCGAGCACCGTGGCGGAGGGCTCGGGGTAGCCGACCGACATGGTTGCCAGTTCCTCCCTACGTCACGCGCTGTGCATGACGTATCACTGTCCGCAATTGCTCTTGATTCCGGCACCAGGTTGCCCTATGGCCCCCGCCGTTAGCCAACTGGGGAGCTGTGAGTCGCTTATGACTCGGCCGTCGTCAGCGATCGTCCGTTAAGCGGTTATGGTGCGACGAACGGCGGGCGGAACCGGGCGAGCGGAGGACCGATGAAGGTCGATTTCACCCTTGAGGGGAAGGCCGGCGACTGGGACGCCGCCGCCGAGGCCGAACGGCGGGGCTACGACGGCGGCTGGCTCAGCGAGATCAAGCACGATCCGTTCCCCGCTCTCGCGGTGGCCGCCACGCGCACGGAGCGGATGCAGCTCGGCACCGCGATCGCGCTGGCGTTCGCGCGCAACCCGATGTCGCTCGCGGTGCTGGCCAACGACCTGCAGCTCTACTCCGGCGGCCGGTTCCTGCTCGGCGTCGGCTCGCAGATCAAGCCCCACATCACCAAGCGCTTCTCGATGCCGTGGTCCGCGCCGGCCGACCGGATGCGCGAGTACCTGCTCGCCGTGCGGGCGATCTGGCAGAGCTGGGCCACCGGCGAGTCGCTGCGCTTCCTCGGCGAGTACTACACGCACACGCTGATGACGCCGTTCTTCAACCCCGGCCCGAACCCGCACGGCAACCCGCCGATCATCCTGGCCGGCGTCGGACCGCTGATGACCAAGGTGGCCGGCGAGGCCGCCGACGGCTTCTTCGTGCACGGTTTCACCACCGAGAAGTACCTGCGGGAGACCACGCTGCCGGCCCTGCGGGCGGGGCGGGCGGCGGCCGGCAAGAGCGACCTGGACGGGTTCCAGGTCAGTGGCCTGCCGTTCATCGTGACCGGGGAGACCGACGAGCAGGTCGAGGCGGCGGAGGCTGCGGTGCGCAAGCAGATCGCGTTCTACGGGTCGACGCCGGCGTACTGGCCCGTGTTCGAGGCGCACGGCTGGGCCGAACTGGGCCAGGAGCTGAACACCCTGTCCAAGCGCGGCGAGTGGGACGAGATGGGCCGGCGGATCACCGACGAGGTGCTGCACGCGTTCGCCATCGTGGCACCGCCGAACAAGGTGGCCGGTCAGCTGCTGGCCCGCTACGGCGACATCTTCACGCGGACCGGCTTCTACAGCCCGTACCCGCTGCCCGAGGGTTTCTGGGAACCGGTCATGCGGGAGCTGCAGACCGCCGGCTGAGGGCGAGTCTCCCGCCGACCTGGACGCAGGCCACCTGTAGCTCGCCCTGTTTGCCGTGGCCAGCGCACCGACGGTGCTGCCTCAGATCGTGCGGCGCATACTGGGTGCAGAACCGGACTCCGACGAGTTCCGCGCGGCATACGCGGAACAGGTCACGCGCATGGTGCGCCACCTCGCCTCCCGGAGCGCAGCAGAGCACCCTTTTCAATAAGGGTAGGCTTACCTAAGTCTCAAGGATCGGAGCACACATGGCAGATCGCCCCGAGCGGAGGGCGCCGCGCACCACCAAGCTCGTGGTGCGGCGGACCGAGTGGCCCACTCCGCACCTGATTCGTGTGGTTGCGGCCCCGGCCGACCCCGCTGACCTGGACCGGTTCGCGGACCACCCGTACACCGACGGCTACGTCAAGGTCGTCTTCCCGCAGCCGGCGGTCGCCTATCCCGAGCCGTTCGACATGGCCACCGCCCGTGAGCTGCCGCGCGCGCAGTGGCCGACGCTGCGCACCTACACCCTGCGCGAGGTCGACCGGGACACCGGCGAGATCGTGATCGACTTCGTCTACCACGGCGACGTCGGGTTGGCCGGCCCCTGGGCGGCCGGCGCCGAAGCGGGCACCGAGCTGCTGGTTCTCGGACCCGGTGGGGCCTACACGCCCGACCCGGAGGCCGGCTGGCACCTGCTGGTCGGCGACGAGTCGGCGCTGCCGGCCATCGCCGCCGCCCTCGCCAAGATCCCCGCCGACGCCCCGGTGCACGTGTTTGTCGAGGTGTCCGATGCCGCCGAGGAACAGAAGCTGAGCACCTGCGGCGAGCTGAGCCTGCGCTGGGTGCACCGGGATTCGTCCGGTGATGGCACCCTGGTCGAGGCGGTGCGCGCGCTGGAGTTCCCCGAGGGCCGGGTGCACGCGTTCGTGCACGGCGAGGCGGCCGCGGTGAAGGAGCTGCGCCGGCACCTCGTGGACGAGCGGGGGCTGTCGACCGACCAGCTGTCCATCTCGGGCTACTGGCGGCGTGGCTTCGACGATGAGGCATTCCGTGCGGCGAAGCAGGCCGAGGCCCAGGCCACGGTCGCGGCGGCGTCCCAGCGAAGCTGACGGACGGGGCCGCGCGGGCCCGGTGACCCGCGCGGGCCCCACAGCTCCTCGCCGCTCGACGCGGCGGCCGGCTCCGAGCTCAGGCGACCGATGCCGATCAGGTGACCGGCGCCGCCGCACCACCGCCCGCGCCACCACTGCCCGCGCCACCACCACCCGCGCCGCCACCGCCCGCGCCGCGGCTGGCCACTCCGCCGCTGCCCACCGCACGGCGCTCAGCGGACGCCGTGTCCTCGACGGGTATCCACCGGCCCATCGCCACCACCGCGAGCAGGCTGATCAGCGCGACCACGGCGAGATAGCCGCCGGCGGCCCACGGGGATCCGCCGCCGACCGCCAGCAGCGCGGTCAGGAACACCGGGGTCAGGCCGGACGCCCACACCCCGGAACCCTGGAACACCAGCGACATGCCGGTGTAGCGCACGCCGGTGTCGAACAGCTCGGCGAACATGGTGGCCTCGGCCCCGGTCATCAGGGCGTAGCAGATGCCGAGCTGGCCGATCAGCACCACCACCGCCAGCCACGTCGAGCCGGAGTGCAGCGCGAAGAACGACGGCACCACGGACACCCCGAACAGCGTCACCCCGGTGCCGAACACCAGCCGGCGGCCGTACCGGTCGGCGAGCCAGCCGGCCACCGGCACCAGCAGCGCCATCAGCAGCGCCCCCGCGGTCACCGCCAGCAGCACGGCCACCCGGCTCAGGTGCACGGTCGCCGTGGCGTAGCTGATCGCGAACACGCCCCAGGTGTTGAACGACGCACCCTCGGCCCACCGCGCGAGCATGCCGAGGCCGAGGCCGCGCCGGTGCCGACTGGTGCGGAACACCTCGACGATCGGCACCTTTGCCAGCTCGCCACGCTGCTCCAACCGCCGGAACTCGGGCGTCTCCAGCACCCGCAGCCGGATCACCAGGCCGACCGCGACGAGTAGCACGCTGGCCACGAACGCGATCCGCCAGCCGTAGGACTGGAACGCGTCCTTGCCCATCACCTCACCGAGCAGCGCGAACACCCCGGTACCCAGCGCCAGGCCGAGGCCGAGCCCGATCTGGGGCACGCTGCCGAACCGGCCGGTCCGACCCGGCGGCGCGTTCTCCGTGGCGAGCAGCACCGCGCCGCCCCACTCACCGCCGACCGCGAGGCCCTGCAGGATCCGCAGCAGGACCAGCAGGGTCGGTGCCGCGATGCCGATCGTGGCGACCCCGGGCAGCAGGCCGATCAGGGCGGTCGCCGCGCCCATCAGCACCATGGTCGCGACGAGCGTGCGCTTGCGGCCGAGCCGATCACCGATGTGCCCGAACAGCACACCGCCGATCGGGCGCGCCACGAAGCCGACCGCGAACGTGCCGAACGCGAGCAGCGTGCCGACCACCTCGTCGTGCGCCGGGAAGAACAGCCGGGGGAACACGAGGCTGGCGGCGGTGGCGTAGAGAAAGAAGTCGTACCACTCGACGGTCGTGCCGACGAGGCTGGCCAGCAGGATCGTGCGGTTGGAGGCGGGCGCCGGCGGGCCGGGTGATAACCGCTCCTCGGCGGTGGTGGTCACCGGGTCACCGCGCCCTGGCGAACGGGACGGCCGCGGTCTCCGCGCCGGCGTGGGCGATCGAGCCGGCCGGCGGCTCCCACAGCCCGCGCGAGCGCAGCACCGGAAGCACACCCTCGCCGACCCACCACGCCTCCTCCAGGTGCGGGTGGCCGGACAGGATGAACTCGTCGATGCCCAGTGCGTGGTACTCGGCGATCCGGTCGGCGACCTCGGAGTGGCTGCCGACCAGCGCGGTCCCGGCGCCGCCCCGGACCAGGCCGATGCCCGCCCACAGGTTCGGCGACACCTCGAGCCGGTCGACCGAGCCACCGTGCAGCTCGCGCATCCGCCGCTGCCCGACCGACTCGCTCTGCGCCAACCCGTTCTGCACGGCGGCGATCGCGGCCGGGTCGAGCGCGTCGAGCAGCCGCTGAGCCTCCGCCCAGGCCGCCTCCGAGGTGTCCCGGGTGATCACGTGCAGCCGGATGCCGAACCGCATCTCGCGACCCCGGTCGGCGGCCAGCTTGCGCACCCAGGCGATCTTCTCGGCGACCTGCTCGGGCGGCTCACCCCAGGTCAGGTAGACGTCGGCGTGTTCGGCGGCCACGTCACCGGCGGCCGGCGACGACCCGCCGAAGTAGATCGGCGGCACCGGGTCCGGCACCCGCTCCAGCTCGGCGCCCTCGACCCGGATGTGCGAGCCGGCGAAGTCCACCCGCTCGCCGCGCCACAGCGCCCGCACCACGTGCAGGAACTCCGAACCCCGGGCGTAGCGCTCGTCCTTGGACAGGAAGTCGCCGTAGCCGCGCTGCTCGGTCGGCTCACCACCGGTGACGATGTTGAGCAGCAGCCGCCCCGGCGAGTGCCGCTGGTAGGTGGCGGCCATCTGGGCGGCCAGGGTCGGCGTGAGCATGCCCGGCCGGAACGCGACCAGGAACTTCAGCCGCTCCGTCTGCTGGGACAGCATCGCCGTGGTCAGCCACGCGTCCTCGCACCACATGCCGGTCGGCGTGAGGGCAGCCTCAAAACCGAGCTGCTCGGCGGCCCGCGCCACCTGCGTCAGGTAGCCCAGGGTGGCCGGCCGCACCCCACCCGCGGAACCCACCGGCACCCCGTGCCCACCGCCGACCAGCTGTCGCCCATCACCATAGGTAGGCAGGAACCAGTGCGCCCTAATGCTCATTTCTCAACTTCTCCGCGAGTCGGGGATCTTGTCAGGGGGGCCGGAAGGTCAGACCGTGACGGGTTCGCGCGCCGGCAGCTCGGCCTCCAGCTCGCGCACGATGGGCAGCACGCGGCGGCCGAAGTACTCGACCTCCTCGTGGTAGTGCAGGAACCCGGCCAGGATCAGGTCGACACCGAGTGCCTTGTACTTCACGATCCGCTCGGCGATCTGCTCCGGCGTACCGATGAGCTGGGTGCGGAAG
>DATAZG010000054.1:0-23745 GCA_036272155.1 Pseudonocardia sp. | reverse complement strand
CCTGCTGCAGGCCGGTGCGGGCTCGCTGTTCGACGGCCTCGGCCTGGACGGCGACGAGGCGACCGGGGCGAACATCGTCCGCGTCGCCCTCGAGGCTCCGCTCAAGCAGATCGCGGTCAACGCCGGCCTCGAAGGCGGCGTCGTCGCGGACAAGGTCCGCAACCTGGACCCGGGCTGGGGCCTCAACGCGGCCACCGGCCAGTACGAGGACCTGATCAAGGCCGGCATCATCGACCCGGCCAAGGTCACCCGGTCCGCGCTGCAGAACGCGGCGTCCATCGCCGCACTGTTCCTCACCACCGAGGTCGTCATCGCGGACAGGCCGGAGCGCAACGCGGCCCCGGGCGGCGGCGGACCCGACATGGGTGGAATGGGCGGCATGGACTTCTGACCCATGACCTCGCTGGCCGGGCCAGGTACCCACCTGACCCGGCCAGCGTGGTTGGTCAGCCGTCCGCCGGTACCAGGCGGAGTCCCTCGGGCAGGGTGAGCGCCCGGATGCCGTCGGCGCCGAAGGTGAGCGACAGCTCCCCGCCGGGGAACGGGATGCCGTGCGCCTCGATGCGGCGCAGCTTCCTGGGCAGCACGGGGTGGACGGTGATCGTGCCGGCCGGGACGTCGGGTTGCAGGCCGAGGCACATGGTGGCGATCGCCAGCGGCACGCCGGCCGCCCAGGCCTGGGGGCGGCACGCGGTGGGATAGGGCACCGGGAAGTCCCCCGGCTCGCGGCGGTGTCCGCCGAAGAGCTCCGGGAGCCGGTCCTCGAAGATCGCCAGCGCGTCGAGCAGGTCACCGGCGAGCCGCATGGCCACGTCGTCGAGTCCGTAGCGCCGCAGGCCCTCGCAGGCGAGCACCGTGTCGTGCGGCCACACCGATCCCACGTGGTAGGAGATCGGGTTGAAGCCGGCCATCTCGTCGGACAGGGTGCGCAGCCCCCAGCCGCTGGCCATCGCCGGGCTCCCCAGGTGCGCGGCGACCTGCTCGGCCTCGGCCTGGGTGGGCACCCCGCACCAGAGCAGGTGGCCCATGTTCGAGGCGATCGAGTCGACCTGCCGCTTGTCGCCGTCCAGCGCCAGCACGAAGTAACCCGGTGCGCCGTCGGTGCCCGCGCGCCAGTACCGGTGGCGGATCACGCTGCGCAGCTGCGCCGCCTCCGCCGACAGGTCGGCCGCCTCGGCGTGCAGGCCCAGGTGCTCGAACACGGCGGCCAGCTCGAGGCGGGCGCGGTAGGCGTAGCCCTGCACCTCGACCACCGCTATCGGCGCGCTGGCCAGCCGGCCGTCGGCGAACTGCACCGCGTTCTCGGAGTCCTTCCAGCCCTGGTTGACCAGCGAGCGCTGGCCGCGCGCGGCGTACTCGATCAGCCCGTCCCGGTCGGGGTCCCCGGGGCCGCGCAGCCAGCGCAGCGCCGCCCGGGCCGCCGGCAGCAGCGCTTCGAGCACCTCGCGGGACGCACCCCAGCGCATCGCCTCGCCCAGCATGATCAGGAACAGGGGGGTCGAGTCGGCGCTGCCGTAGTACGGGCGCGCGCCGCCGCTGGTGCCCTCCCCCAGCCAGGGCAGGTCCCCGAACCGCACCTCGTGCAGGATCTTGCCGGGCTGCTCGCCGTTGCCGGGGTCGTCGACCTGGCCCTGTCGGGCGGCCAGCGCGGCGAGGGCGTCGGTGAGCAGCTCCGGCCGGAACGCCCGGGCCTGGTAGCTGGAGATCAGCACGTCACGGCCGAACAGCGCGACGAACCACGGGATGCCGGCCGCGAGCAGCCGCCGGTCCGGGTTCCGGTCGTCGGGGATGCTGAGCGCGTCGAGATCAGCCAGCGAGCGCAGGCCGGCCCTGGCCAGCAGCTCCGGCTCGCTGCGCAGCACGACGTCCGGCCGGCCGACGTGTTCCGTCCTCGGCCGGATCGCCGGTCGTACCTCGTCGCCGGAGCCCCGGTGCGCCCGGATCTCGGTCCGCAGCACCCACGGCTCGTCCCGGCGCAGCCACACCGCCCAGTGCGCGGTGCGCTGTTCGACCAGGTCCGGCGGTGGGTCCAGCGCCACCGTGGTCGTGCGGGCGGTGCCGGGTGCCTTGAAACGCAGCTGGCCGGGCGACTCCGCAACCGGGGCGCTCGAGGACTGCGCGCTCGGGTCACCGGCCAACCGGCGGACCTCGAAGATGTCGGCGAAGTCGGCGTCCAGCTCGATGTCCACGCTCAACAGCAGCGGCTCCGGCGTCCAGGAGCGCAGCGTGAGAGTCTCCACCAGGCCGGCGGGGGTGAGCTCGCGCAACCGCTCGCACTCCACCGGAGCGTCGGGCAAGCGGTCCCGCAGGGTGGCGTAGCCGCGGAAGTGCGCCACGGACGGGCTCACCAGGCCCGAGCCCAGGTGCCGCAGCGGCTCGTCGTCCACCAGCACCCGCAGGCCGGACAGGTGCCGGGTGTCGTCGGTGATCAAGCCGAATGGTCCGGGGCCCATGTCACCGCGCTCGTCGGAGATGGCGAAGGTCAGCCCGGCGATGACCGTGATCGACCCCGGGCCGGCCAGCACCCCCTGTGGGGCCAGGTCGTCGTGTTCCGGCCCCGCGCCGGCCGTCATCCGGCCAACCTGGGAGCCGCCGGTCGCGCCCGGTCCGGGCGGTGCGGCAACGAAGGCTCGTGCGGCAGCCGCATCGGCCGGGGCGCCGGCACCGGCGCGCTGAACACCATCGGCGCCGCGGCCAGCGGTCCCGACTCACGCACCGGGTCCAGCAGCCGGGTGTAGCCCCGCACCAGCGCCTCGGTGGAGAAGTGCTCGGCGACGTGGCGGCGGCAGGCGGCGCGGTCGAGCTCGCCGATCCGGCCGGTCACCGCGGCCAGCTCGGCGGGCGTGTCCCGCACAAAACCGGTCACCCCGTCCAGCACCACCTCCGGAACGGCGCCCCGCCTGGTGGCCAGCACCGGGGTACCGCACGCCATCGCCTCGATCAGCACCATGCCGAACGGCTCCCGCCAGGAGATCGGGAACAGCAGGGCCGACGCGCGGGACAGGAAGTCGTAGGTCTCCGCCCGGCCCAGCTCACCGAGGTACTCCACGTCGGGCCCGAGGTGCGGCGCGACCGCGTTCTCGTAGTACGCCTGCTCGGCCGGCTCCCGGCACTTCGCGGCGATGCGCAGCGGCAGCCCCGCCCGGCGGGCCACTGTGATCGCCTCGGCGACGCCCTTCTCCGGTGCCATCCGGCCGAGAAAGGCCAGGTAGCCCTCCGACTCGGCGCGGAACGGGGCCTCGGTGAGGTCGAGTGCGTTGTAGCAGACGCCGGCGAAGGGCAGGTGCGGCGCCGCGCCCCGCTGCGAGCGGCTGATCGCGGCCAGCCGAAGCTCCGGCGCGCGGGCGAACAACCCCTCGTAGAGGCCGAGCAGCTCGGTCTCCAGCGACCCGTGCACGACGTGCATCGCGGGGATCTTGGCCTGCGCGGACAGCAGCGCGCCGAGTGGCCCGGAATGGTCGAACACCATGTCGACCCCGGACAGCGCGTCCAGCCCGCCGAGCACGTGACGCCATTCGTCGGTGGCCATCCCGATCTGCGCGGGTAGCCGCTCCAGTGGGGACACCACCCGCACCCCGGGCACGGCGGAGCCCGGCGCGGCCACCAGTGTCACGTCATGGCCGGCGGCGGCCATCCCGGCCGCCTGCAGCGCAACCACCCGCTCGATGCCGCCATAGGCCGGCGGGGGTGTGGGAATCCACGGTGGGGCTAGCAGTCCGATACGCATCCGGGGAGTCAGCTCATTTCCAGGGTTGGGCGTGCGGGCGACTCCGGCAAGAGCCCGCGCAACCCGATCACCCGAGGGTCGAAAGACCGCCGCACCGAATGGCGGGCGTCATCGAGAACGCGGCGCACGGCGCGCCGAGGGAGGGTCCAGCGGTCCGCTTGCGGAGGGTGGGACGCCCCGGAGCAGCTCTGGCCCTGGGCGGGTGCGGCCGTCAGCCGGCGGTCGCGAGCAGGGCGCTGATGCCGTCCTTGTTGCCCGCCGAGGAGGCAGCTTGCATTGCCCGGTGGGCGGCGTCCTCAGCGGTGTCCGGGGGTACGACGAGCAGGGTGATCAGCTCGTCGCGGCCGATCACATCCACGGTGTCCCGGTTCTGCGTGCGGTATCCGGCCAGGTGAACGACGGTGCCGTCGACCCGCAGTCCCCGGGTCGTGGTGTCCCAGCTGTCCAGGTTGTAGCTCACCCGCTCGATGCGCCCGAGGCCGGCGGGCAGCGCCTCGAGGAGCGCCGGCACCTGCGCGGCGAGGTCCCGCGACTCCGGCCACCAGGCTCCGTCGACGAAACCGGTCGGCCGCGACCGGGCCCCGAGATCGGGCTTGAGCGCCACCCTCGCGGTGTCGGTGCGCTGGATCGTGCTGTTCGGGGCCGACGTCATGCCGGTTCCCCCATTCTCAGTCGCTCGGCGACCGATTGTGGAGCAGCCGGGGACGGCGCCGATTTGACCATCTGCGCGCGAAATGCCACCGGTAGCCCGGACCTTACCCCGCCACGGCACTGGGCACGGTCCGATCGCCGGCTGGAACCGGCGGCGTTAGGTTGGGTCGAGGTCGAGCTGAGGGGGCTCCGGGTGAACGGTGCGCGCAGTTTGTTGGACACGCTGATGGCCAACGGGGTGGACGTCTGCTTCGCCAACCCCGGCACGTCGGAGATGCACTTCGTGGCCGCCCTGGACCAGGTCGACGGCATGCGCTGCGTGCTGGGCCTCTTCGAGGGTGTGGTCACCGGTGCCGCCGATGGCTACGCGCGGATGGCGGACCGGCCGGCGGCGACGCTGCTGCACCTGGGCCCCGGCCTGGCCAACGGCCTGTCCAACCTGCACAACGCGATGCGGGCGCACTCGCCGATCGTCAACGTGATCGGCGACCACGCCACCTACCACCGGCTCTACGACGCGCCCCTGACCTCCGACATCGAGGGCACCGCCCGCCCGTTCAGCCACTGGGTGCGCACCTCGCCGACCGCCGACACCGTCGCCGGGGACGCGGCCGCCGCCGTGGCCGCCGCCCGCACCGCGCCCGGCCGGATCGCCTCGCTGATCCTGCCCGCCGACGCCGCCTGGAGCCCGGTCTCCCGCGAGTCCGCCGCTCCGGTGCGCGCCATCGTGCCACCGACCCGGAAACCGGCCGACGAGACCATCGAGGCCGTCGCCGAGATCCTGCGGTCGAGCAAGAACACCGGCATCGTGCTGGGCCCCAGCGCCACCCGGGAGGGGCCGCTCGCGCTGGCCGGGAAGATCGCCGGCGCCACCGGGGCCCGCCTCTTCGCGCCCACCCACATCGCCCGGATCAGCCGGGGCGCCGGCCGCGTCCCGGTGCACCGGCTGCCCTACCCCGTCGACCAGGCCCTGGACACGCTGCGCGACCTCGACAACCTCATCCTGGTCGGTGCGAAGGCCCCGGTGGCGTTCTTCGCCTACCCCGACAAGCCGAGCCAGCTCGTCCAGCCGGGCACGCACGTGCACGAGCTGGCCCGCCCGGACGAGGACACCGGCTACGCGCTGCGGGCCCTGGTCGACGCGCTGGACGCGACGCACGCCGCCGCGCCCAGCATCGAGCTGGCGACGCCCGCTCGGCCGGACGGCACGCTGACCCCGGCGAAGATCGGCGCGCTGCTGGGCGCCCTGCTGCCCGAGCAGGCGATCGTGGTCGACGAGTCGATCACCACCGGGCGCACGTTCCTCGACGACACCCGCACCGCGCCGCCGCACGACTGGATCCTCGGCACCGGTGGCGCCATCGGCTACGCGCTGCCCTGCGCCACCGGTGCCGCAATCGCCTGCCCCGACCGGAAGACGATCGCGCTGGAGAGCGACGGGAGCGGGATGTACATGCCGCAGGCGCTCTGGACGCACGCCCGGGAGGGGCTGAACATCCTGACCCTGGTGTTCGCCAACCACCGCTACCAGATTCTCCGGGGCGAGATGGCGAACGTCGGCGCCACCCGCAAGGGCGCGAACGCGGACGCCCTGCTCAACATCGACAACCCCCGGATCGACTGGGTCAGCCAGGCCCGCACCTTCGGCATCGAGGCGTTCCGCGCGGAGACCGCCGGGGAGCTCGCCCGCCACCTCGAGGCCGGCCTGGCCGTCCAGGGCCCGTGTTTGATCGAGGTGGCCTGCTGAACCGGACGGCCGGTTTCCAGCGCCGGCGGACGCTGCTGTTCCGGGCGTACCCGCTGCACCGCGCCGAGCTGACCGACCCGCGGGAGACCGTGGTGGCCGCCGCCGGACTGCCGCGCCCCGCCGGCGAGCCGCACGTGCTGTACAGCCCCGGTGTGGACGTCGAGATGTCCGCCGCCCGCCCCCTCGCCGCCGACGTCAGCCCGGGACGCCCTTCGTGAGGCCGTCCAGGAGCAGGTCGAGCAGCCGCGAGGCCTGCGCCCGGTTGCCGAACGCACTGGTCGCCAGTGCCACCCCGGAGACGGCGAGCAGCACGTCGTCGGCGCTGAGATCGGTGCGCAGGCTGGCGTCGGCGGCACCGGCGGCGAGCAGGGCCGCGATCGCGTCGGTGAGCAGCACGCGGCTCTCCGAGTAGAGCTCGTCCTCCGAGGCCACCGCCGTGCTCAGCGCGCCGGCCATGCTGTTCTTGGTGCTGGCGTGGTCGACGCACCGCTCCAGCCAGGTACGCAGCGCCGAGGCGGCCGACGGCTCGGCGGCGAGCAGCCCGGGCACGCTGTCACACAGCACCGCCAGGTCGCCGCGGTACGCCGCCTCGACCAGGGCCGCCCGCGTGGGGAAGTGCCGGTACAGCGTGCCGACCCCGACGCCGGCGAGCTTGGCGACGGTGGCCGGGGCGACGTCCGTGCCGTGCTCGGCGAACGCGCGCACCGCGACCTCGAGCAGCCGCTGCCGGTTCTGCCGCCCGTCGGAGCGCGCCGTGCGGCCGGTGGTTCCGGACGTCATCACCCTCCCCCTTGCTTACCGGAATACGTTCCGTTTATAGTTCGAGACAACCGGAACACATTCCGGATAAGCCACGGTACTCGACCGGAGCCCGCCATGACCAGCACGCCACCCCCGCATCCCGCACCTGTCCCACCGCTGCGCTGGTTCGTCACCGGCGCCTCGGGCGGCCTCGGGCGGGAGCTCGTCCGGACGGCGCTCGACGCCGGCGACCGCGTGGTCGCCACCGCCCGGCGCCCGGAGGGACTGCGCGACCTGCTCGACGCCCACCCCGACCGGCTCACCGTCGTGCCGCTCGACCTCACCGTGCCCGACGAGATCACCGAGACGCTCGCCCGCGCGCTGGCCGCCGGCCGGATCGACGTGGTGGTCAACAACGCCGGCTACTCCATCGTCGGTGCCACCGAGGAGATGACGGACGCCCAGGTCGAGCACCAGCTCGCCATCCTGCTGCGCGCCCCCATCCAGGTCACCAGGGCCGTGCTCGCCCCGATGCGGGAGCAGGGCGGCGGCCGGATCATCCAGATCTCCAGCGTCGGCGGCCAGATCACGACGCCGGCCAGCAGCGCGTACCACGCCGGCAAGTGGGGGCTCGAGGGGTTCACCGAGGCGCTCGCCAAGGAGGTCGCCGAGTTCGGCATCTACCCGACCATCGTCGAGCCGGGCGGCATGCGGACCAACTTCGCCGCCAACATCCAGACCACCGCGCCGTCGCCGGCCTACGAGCGGGGCGCCGTCGGCACGTTCCGCGCCTTCATCACCTCGGCGGGCCCGGAGGTCTTCACCGGAGACCCGCGCAAGCTGGCCCGCGCCATCTTCGACACCACGCGCGAGCCACGCCCACCCCTGCGGCTGACCCTCGGCGGCGACGCCTACGACATGATCAGCAAGGCCCTGCACGACCGGCTCGACGTCCTCGCGACCCAGCGGGAGCTCGCCCGCTCGGTCGCGTTCACCGGCTCGTGACGACCCGGGGACCCCGGCACACCAGCAGCCGCGCCGGCGGCAGGTTGGCCCAGGTGGTGGGGCTGGTGACGATCTCGTCGAACGAGGTCTCGAGGGCGACCCGGAACGCGCGGGAGCGCGGGTTCAGCATGGCCGTCCGGCAGGCGATCGTGGCGAACATCCCGTCGGGGGCCAGCGTCGAGCAGATCGCGGCCAGGGTGTCGCGCTGAACCTCGGGCTCGAAGTAGCTCCACGGCAGTGCGCTCAGCACCACGTCGACCTCACCGAGCCCGACCGAGTCGAGCAGCGGGACCAGCTCCCGCGCGTCCCCGACCAGCCGCTCCGCCCAGGGCGCCCGGTGTTGCAGGGTGGCGAGCAGCTCGGCGTCGCGCTCCAGCGCCACGTGCCTGGCACCGGGCCCCAACCGCGCCCCGAGCTCGACACTGATCGCGCCGGTCCCCGCGCCGAGCTCGAGCACGCGCAGCCCCGGCGCCGGTGGCACCAGCCGCGCGAGGCGCCTGGCCAGGATCGGCAGCGTCGGTGCGATGGCCCCGATGGAGGCCTGCTGGGTGACCACGCGACGCAGGAACGCCGCGGTGCCAGCGCCCGCCCGGCCCGGGGACGTGCGAGTGCTCGGGATCATTCAGTCTCCTCATTCACGATCGACCAACCGCGGCGTACATACCCGCCCGTTCACAGGGTCAACCGCGCAAGCCCCCGCCGGGGTCAACCGCGTCAGAGCCGCGTTGAGGCCGCGTTGGAGCCGCGCTAGAGGGTCACCGGTTCCCGCAGGGGCCGGTGGGTCAGCCCCCAGATACCGCCGGCGGTCGCACCGAACCCGATCAGGCCGACCGCGATCCGGACCGGCGTGAGCAGCACGGGTTCGTGCAGCAGCGCGATGCCGACCGCCACCGCGACGAGCGGGTCGATCAGGATCTGGGTGGCCAGGGGCGCGCCGAGTCCGCCGGTGCGGTAGGCGAGCTGGGCCAGCACGAGGCCGGCCGCGGCACCCACGATCGCCAGCCCGACGCTCATGGTGAGAGACGCTGAACCGATCGCCGCCGCCCGCGCCATGCCGGAGGCGAACCCGAAACACGTGGCGGCGGCGGCCGCGCGCAGCACCGGCTTCGCCCGTCCGGACAGGCAGACCGCGAGCACCAGCAGGGCGAGCACCAGTACGCCCACCGCGCCCGTGCCCACCCAGAGGACGGTCGAGGACAGGTGGGCGCGGTGCGCGCTGTGGGGCAGCACCGCGAGCACGGTGGCCAACCCGCCGGTCACCACGGCCGCGGCCAGCCACTCCCGCCGCGTCACCCACCGCCCGGCCACGCGGGCACCGAGGGGCAGCGCGAGCACGAGGGTCATCACACCCACCGGCTGCACCAGACTGAGCGGCCCGAACGCCAGGGCCACGATGTGCAGCAGCGCCCCGACACCCGCGGCCAGCACGGCGAGGCACCACCAGGGCCGGCGGGCCAGCTGCCAGAGTGCGCCGTCGACCGCGGCCCGGGAGGCCTCGCGCTCCTGCAGCACCGCGGAGACGGCGTAGCAACCCGTCGAGAGCAGCGCCAGTCCGATTGCCACGCCAGCGCTGCTGTGCGCCGGACGCGGGAGATGGCTGACTAGGAACATCACCGCCGGCGCGGCCGAGCCGTGCATAGTCCACTCGATCCGCTCGCCGACCCGAAACCAGCGCGACCTTACGCGCCGCCACCGGTGTCCCCCGGACCTGGGGTTCTCCGCACCGCGCCGGCCAGCACCGACCCCGGGCCGACCAGCTGCGAGGTAGGACCGGTCCTTCCTATCGTCGGGCCGGACGCAACCCGGTCACTGCGGCGTGCCCTGGGGCAGCTCCACCGTGTGCTCGATCCGGACCGCCTGGAGTGCGCCGGGGTCCAGGCCGAGCAGCCACAGGACGGTCGGCGCGATCTGTGTGGTCCGCACCGGCTGGTCAACGGTCTGCCCGTGGCCACCGGCCGGCGAGTCCAGCACCAGGGCCACCCGCTGGTCCTCGGCGTCGGCTCCCCCGTGCTCGGCAATCTTCGAGGTGCCGCCGGTGTAGACCACCCCGTGCCGCACGACGCCGTAGAGGTCGGGGACGGCCGGGTCGTCCGGAGCCGCGTTGAAGTACCGCGCGGCCTCGGCGCCCGCATACAGGGTCTGCAGTCCGGACGCGGTGAACGGCTTGGGTTTGCCGTTGCTGTCGGTGCCGGTCCCCTGCTGGCCCAGCAGGTAGGCCTTGGCGAAGCCGGTCGCCTCGGCGGAGCGGTCGGACAGCCACATCATGATCGCGTCGTCGTCGGTGGCCTGGGCGACCAGCCGGGCGGCGCCGGGGTGGGTGGCTGCCCATCCCGCGTTCAACCCGCGCACGAGCGGCTTGTCGTCGATCCTGGTCAGCGCGGCCGGCTCGGTCGGTGACTGGCCGTGCTTGGCCGACAGGATGACCGCGGTGCTCCGGTCCAGGTCGTGCTTGCGCAGCTCGGCGACGAGCGCGCCCAGCTGGGCATCCACGTAGTCCAGCGCCCGGGCGAGCAGCGGCCCCGGGGTGGTGCCGTCGGCGAGGTAGCCGCCGGGCAGCCCGTCCGAGTCGGGCAGCTTCTGCGCCGTGGACACGGTCTGGAAGTTCATGCCGAAGATCGCCGGGACGCCCACCTCGGTGGCCCGGGCGTGGTCGTAGCCGTCGATCTCGTTGAGCACCGCGTGCACCTTGTACGAGTCGTAGCGCTCGGTGCTGGCGTTGTCCGTGGTCCAGTCGCCGTCGGCGGGCCCGCCGGGCACCCGACTGTTGATCTCCGGGGTGAACAGGTCCCGCACGGCGTCGCCGGAGGTCCCGTTCAGGATGTCGTAGGCGGGGTGCTTGTCCGACCATGCGGTGCGCAGCCCGGCCTGGCTCGCCACGTCGAACACCGTGTTCACCCGCAGGTAGGCGTGCGGGTACACAGGTTTGCACGTCGCCGGGTCCACCGGCAGGGCCGCCGGGTTGATCAACGTGCCCGGTGTCGCGGTCATGCCCAGCACGCCGTCGGGCAGTCCGGCGAGGCCCTGACCGGCGTCGATCGTGCTCTTGTCCCGGTCCAGGTCCTCGGTGAGGTCGACCTCCGTGCCCGGCTTGACGCCCGCGCAGCTCGTTGTGCCGGCCGGTAGCAGGTCGTGGTTGAACGTGTCGTCGTAGTAGATCCCGGTGCCCGAAGGGTCGCCGCCGGTCAGCTGGCCAACCGTGCCGGGGAAGGAGTCGGACGGGACCGGGGTGCTCGCGGCGGTGTACTCGACGCCGCCCCGTACGAGCGCGGCCAGTGCCGAGCCCGGGTGGTTGCCCACGTACCAGGCCAGGTCGCGCTGGTGCAGCCCGTCCACGGAGAGCAGCAGCACCGAGGTGACCGCTCCGCCACGCGACGGCCGCGACCCATGCACCCCGATGGCCGCGACCACCGCGGCGATGACCAGCAGGCCCGCGGCGCCGATCGCCAGCGCCCGCCACCGCAATCTCGAGATCGACACCGGTCCCCCGTCTCCGTCGCCAGGACCGCCGGGCCGACCGGCCCCGCTTATGTAGAAGTCCTACATATAGAGATGAACGCCGGTCGACAGGTAGGTGACGCCCAGTGGGGCAGCCGGGAACGAACACCCGCCCGCGCGGCTCGGCGCGGGCGGCTTGGTCAGCCGCCGATCCGCGCGGCCAGGACCGGCTGCCCCGGGCCGGACAGCTCCGCCACGACGCCGCGGCGGCCGGCGATGGCCAGCAGGAGCGCCTCGCCGGACCCCTCGACGAGCCGGCCCCGGCCGCCGGCCCAGTCCAGGTCCGTCGCCACCAGTCGCAGCCCTCGGGCCCGCCAGAAGCCACGGATCGGTGGCGCGACCAGCGCGAAGCTCAGCGCCGGCCGCAGCCGCTCGGCCGGGATCTCGCGGGGCCGGCCGAGCGGGCGCCGGATGTCCTGGTGGTGGACCAATGCGTCGAGCAGCCCGATCCGGCCGCCGAAGCCCGAGGTCAGCCCGCGCGGCTCCAGGTGGCCGCGCAGGAACGCCAGCAGGTCGGCCGGCGAGCGCGGGCCGTACTCGACCACTCCGACGGCGTTGGCCCGGTCGGGGTGGAACCGCCCGAGGACGAGGCGGCGCAGCAGCCCCGTGGTGTCCAGCTCGTCGTAGCTGACCAGGTGCGCGACGACCTCGTGGACCCGCCACCGGTCGCACAGCGTCCGCGCTTCCCACTCCTCGGGGGACAGCGTGGCCAGCAGGTCCGCGAGGTCCGCCCGCTCGTCGCGCGCCAGCCGCATGGTGTCCATGGCCGCCGCTCAGCTCGACGCGGCGAGCGCGTGCGCCAGCTGCGCCCTGGACCAGTCGGTGAGGGTGAACGCGCCGTCGTCCAGCACCGCCGGCCCGGAGTTGGAGTACGACGAGCCCACGATCGCTCCCCTATCCACCCATCCGTGCCGCGCCGAACCGGCGCGCGTTCCGAGTAGCGGCACGATAATCAATGCTGAGAGTGACAGCGAGATCGACACCAATTCGGGCCACCGTACCGTGTGCGTTTGTCCATTATCCGGTCGGGCATTGAAACTCGGACCGATGTTGACCGACTGGCCGCGGCCAGCACCTTCGGCAATTATGGACACCTGGTTAGGCCATGAGGGGCGTCGTATGAACATGATTCGGGGTAGTGCGGTGTTCGTGGACAGTTGCGGTATCGGGGGAACCGGCGAATGAGCTCGAGTGCGGAGCTGTCGGAGCATTGGGACCACTCCGCCGAGGACTCCCAGCTCATCATGCTGTTCCGGAACGCGGAGAAGCCCAACCACTCCGGCACCAGCCCACACGGCGTCACCGCCGAGGGCGAGTTCGACCACTACTCCCTGACCGTCAACGGCTGGCTCCGCGCCGGAGCGCTGGTCGGCATGTTCGCCCCGTTCCGGGGTGAGCCCACGCGGGGCCTGCGCCGCCCGGACACCGTCTACGGCGCGGCTTTCGAGGAGGGCCACAGCAAGCGCTCGGTCCAGACCGTGTCCCCGCTCGCCGCGCGGCTCGGCCGGGAGGTGGTCCGCCGCTACGGCGCCGGCGACGAGGGCCACCTGGCCAAGGAGCTCAGCTCCCGCCCCGGCGCGGCCGTCGTCTGCTGGGGCCACGAGGGTATCCACAAGATCATCGAACACCTGGGCGAGGTCACCCCGGCGCCGCCCGCGCACTGGCCGGCCGACCGCTACGACGTCGTCTGGACCTTCGCCCGCACCACCGACGGCTGGGCCTTCGCGCAGATCCCGCAGATGCTCCTGGCGGGCGACCTCCCGTACCCGATCACCGACTGATTCCGAGCCCTAAGATCGGCGGTCGTGTCGTTCAGCGCGGAGCTCAGGGATCGCACGGCCAGCACGTGGGACGCCGCGGTGGCGCACCGGTTCGTCGACGAGCTGTGGGGTGGCCGCGTCGAGCCCCGGGCGCTGCGGACCTACCTGGTGCAGGACCACCAGTTCGTGGACAGTTTCATCGCGCTGCTCGGCGCGGCGGTGGCCAGCGCCGACCGCGCTGAGCCCCGCCTGGTGCACGCCCGCCAGCTCGGGCTGATCGCCGGCCCGGAGAGCGACTTCTTCGCCCGCGCCCTCGACGCGCTCGACGTGCCGGCCGCCGACCGCACCGCGCCCGCGCTCGCCCCGCCGACCCGGGACTTCCTGGAGCTGATGGACACCGCCCGGGTCGGCGCCGACTACCCGACCTGCCTGGCCGTGCTGCTCGTCGCCGAGTGGCTCTACCTGGACTGGGCCGACCGCCCGGACGCCGAACCCCCGGCCGACCCCATCCACCGGGAGTGGATCGAGCTGCACCGGGGGCCGGCGTTCGAGGCGTGGGTGGCATTCCTGCGTGCCGAGTTCGACCGGGTCGGCGCCGGGCTGGACGCCGCCGCGCGGGACCGGGTCACCGCCGCGTTCGGCCGCGCCGTGGAGCTGGAGCTAGCCTTCTTCGAAGCGGCCTACGGCGGATCGGAAGGTGCCTGATGACGCAGGTGAACGGTGGTGCCCCGGCGCCGGCCGACGGCGAGCGGCGGGTCACCGTCACGGTGGCCGACGGGGTCGCCGACGTCCGGCTGAGCCGGCCGGAGAAGCGCAATGCGCTGGACCCGGCGATGTTCGCCGCGCTGGTGGACGCCGGTGAACGCCTGCGGACCGACCCGACCGTGCGCGCCGTGGTGCTGTCCGGCGAGGGCCCGGACTTCTGCGCCGGCCTGGACTTCACCGCGTTCAAGGCGATGGCCAACGGACAGCGGCTGTCCGCCACGGTCACCCTGCCGCCGACCGACGGCCCGGCCCGCGCGACCGGCCAGCGGGCCGCGCACGTCTGGGCCCAGCTGCCGGTGCCGGTGATCGCGGCGGTGCGTGGCAACGCGCTCGGCGGTGGGCTGCAGATCGCGCTCGGCGCCGACATCCGACTGGTCGCCCCCGACGCGACCCTGTCCGTGCTGGAGATCCAGTGGGGGCTGATCCCGGACATGACCGGCTCGCAGCTGCTGCCCGAGCTGGTGGGGCGCGATGTCGCCAAGGAGCTGACACTCACCGGGCGCCGGGTCCGGGGCACGGAGGCCGTCGCGCTCGGCCTGGCGACCCGTGTCGAGGCCGACCCGCTCGCGGCCGCCCTGGCCATGGCCGGTCAGATCGCCCAGCGCAACCCGCATGCGGTCCGCGCGGCCAAGCGCCTGCTGGACCTGGCCGGACGGGTGGACCTGGCGGCCGGCTTCGCGGCCGAGCAGGAGGAGATCGGCGCGCTGATCGGCAGCCCCAACCAGGTGGAGGCCGTTACGGCGGGATTCGAGAAGCGGGCCCCGCGCTTCACCGACTGATCAGCCGACTGATCGGCCGGTTGATCGGCTACCCAACGTCTGTCAACGATCTGTCGATCGCCCTCACCTAGCGTCGTTGGCATGGCGGTACGTGCGATACGGGGAGCGACCCAGGTCGATTCGGACTCTCGCGACGAGATCCTGGACGCCTCGGCCGAACTGGTGGCCGAGGTGTTGGACCGGAACGAGCTGACCAACGACAAGGTCATCTCGATCCTGTTCACGATGACCCCCGACCTGACGGCGGTGTTCCCCGCCTACGCGGCCCGCAAGATGGGCCTGACGGACGTGCCGCTGATGTGCGCGCGGGAGATCGCCGTGCCCGGTGCGATGCTGAGGGTGCTGCGGCTGCTGGCGCACGTGGAGACGGACCTGTCCCGCACACACATCCGGCACGCGTACCTCCGCGGTGCCGGCGCGCTGCGCACGGACCTGCCCCAGTAGCGCACCCGCTCGGATGGCCAGCAGCCGACGACGGTGGACACCGCACAGACCGTGACGGCGAGCGGCGGCGCTGGCCGTATTCCCGGCGAACCGCGAGGATCATGCACCGTGCGCACCATCGCCCGGCGCGGGTTTCTCTGCATCTGCACCTTCGTCCTGCTGCTACTGGCGGGATGTTCCGGGAGTGTCCCGGCCACCCCGGCGCCCTCGGCAGCGACGCCGGACACGCTCGCGTCGATCCACCGGGCCGGCGCCCTGCGGGTGTGCAGCACCGGCGACTACCGCCCGTTCGCCTACCTCGACCCGGCGACCGGCCAATGGAGCGGGATCGACGTCGACCTGGCCCGCGACCTGGCCCAACACCTCGGCGTGCGCCTGGACCTGGTGCACACCACGTGGGGCACGGTGCTGGCCGACCTGACCGGCGGTCACTGCGACGCGGCGATGGGCGGCATCTCGGTCACCGCGGACCGGGCGGCCAAGGCCAACTTCAGCGACCCGTACCTGGTCGACGGCAAGGCCCCGATCACCCGCTGCGCCGACGCGAGCCGGTTCCAGACGCTGGCCCAGATCGACCAGCCGGGCGTGCGCGTGATCGTCAACCCCGGCGGCACCAACGCGTCCTACGACCACGCCACCCTGAAACGGGCCATCATCGTCGACTACCCGGACAACAACACGATCTTCAACCAGCTGCTCGCCGACCGCGCCGACCTGATGCTCACCGACGCCAGCGAGACCAGGTACCAGGCCACCCAGCACCCCGGACAGCTGTGCGCGGTGAACCCGGACCACCCCTTCACCACCAGCCCCAAGGCGTACCTGCTGCCGCACGGCGACACCGCGTTCCAGCAGTACGTCAACCAGTGGCTCAAGACGGCCCTGAGCGACGGCACCTACCAGCGGATCAGCAAACCCTGGACCGGGTGACCTAGCGGTCGGCCTCCTCGAACAGCAGGTCGGCGTAGGGCAACAGCCCGGTCTCGGGGTGGCAGTTGACGTACTCGAAGGCGGCGCAGCTGGGCAGCACCATCAGCTCGTGCCAGGTGACCACCTCGCGCCGGTCCCCGTACTTCAGGGCCATCTCGATCGCGTGCTCGTAGATGGCCTCGTGCGTGGGGTGCGAGGCGGCCCAGCCCTCGAGGTGCGTCAGCGAGAGGAAGTACGCCGCGACCGACGTCTCGGCCCGGTCCCGACCGGCCTCGTCGATGTTGCGCATGATGCGCAGCGCGAGCGTGCCGGACTTCTCCTTGTTCTCCACCAGGTACGACATGCCGGCGAGCAGCTTGGGTTCGAGGTTCTCGACGTAGTCGGTCAGCTGCTCGGGCCCCGCCCCGGCCCAGTACTGGCCGGAGCGCAGGGTGGCCATGTTGTGCGGCGTCACTGCGCGCAGCCGCCGGCCGGCCGACCGGACCGGGCGCGGCGTTGACGAACCCGGCGTCGTCGGTACAGCGCAGGAACTCGTGGGCCGCCGGGCCGTCCGGGTGGTCGAAGGCCGCGCCGATCCGATCGAGGAACTCCCGCTGCTCCGGCCACGGCAGCACGGCGCGCTGGATGCCGAAGTAGTCCGCGACGACCTCGGCGACCGGCTCCCGCCAGCGCAGCGAGTACCGAGGTGCCCTCGGCGTGTAGCCCGGCGGCCGGCGGGCCGGCAGCACCCTCGGGTACTCGACATGGAACACCACGGGCGCCACCGCTTCCCTCAACCGGCCTAACCAGTCAATACCATCAATGAGGTTAGCAGCGGCGGGGGCGGTCGCGCACGACTCGCACCGCGGAATGTAGCGACTCGGTCTGCACAATCCAGCGACTCGCCGGGGGTGAGTTCACCCGGTCGCCATCCGCAAGCCGAGCCCGCCGAGCGGTGATGATCTTATTCTGGCTGGCATGGAGCGGATGGCGCCCGCCGCCGGGCAGTTCACCGCGTACGGGCCGTCGCACTGGGCCGTGCTGGTACTCACCGTGCTCGGCGCGGCCGCGCTGGTGCTCACCGGCCGGTACGCGGACCCCCGGCTGGTGCGGCGGTGCCGCCAGGTGCTCGCGGTGGTCATTCTGGTGCTGAACGTCGGCATGGAGATCGTCGTGTTCGATCCGGCCCAGCCGCTGCACACCCTGCCACTGCAGCTGTCCGACCTCGCGCCGTACGCCAGCGCCTATGCGCTCTGGACACGGCGGCCGTGGGCCTTCGCGCTGACTTTCTACTGGTGCCTGACGCTGAGCACCCAGGCCCTGCTGACCCCGGTGCTGTCCGGGCCGGACTTCCCGAGCGCGGCGTTCCTCGCGTTCTTCACGATCCACGTGCTGGTGATCTGGGCGGCGATCTTCCTGACCTGGGGGGTCGGGCTGCGGCCGAGCTGGCGCGGCTACTGGTTCACCGTGCTGGTCACCGTGTGCTGGGCGGCGGCGATGCTGGCGTTCAACGCGCTGGCCGGGTCGAACTACGGGTTCCTGAACGCGAAGCCATCGACCGAGTCGCTGCTGGACCTGCTCGGCCCCTGGCCCTGGTACCTGCTGCCGGAGACCGCGCTCGTGCTCGGCGCCTGGGCCCTGCTCACGCTGCTCGGCCGGCGTCGCGCGACCAGCTGAACCGACATTTCGGGCATCCGCGCCATTCCTGAGCCGCCTGTTGTTGACGCCCCACTGACCTGCGCCTACGGTCGGCGCGCGCTATTGCACCGGCAGTTCTGTCGTCGAGAACGGACGACAGGAGATCGCTCGACAATCGCCCGCCAACGGTCCGGGAACGGCGCGCCGGGAAGGTGATCGGCATGGCACAGGTCGGCGAGGCACAGGTCGGCGAAATGCGTATGGCACCCGCGCACACCATCAAGCGGACCGCGCCGCCGCCCGCGCTGGACTCGCCGGTCACCGAGACCGAGAACGTGTACGTGATCGGGCACCTCGGCATCGCGCGGGTGCCCGCGCGAGGATGGTCGCTGCGGGTCGACGGGCTGGTCGGCGCCCCGCTGCGCGTCGACCTGGACGAGCTGCGGGCGCTGCCGGCGGTCACCCTGACCGCGGTCCTGGAGTGCTTCGGCAACCCGCTGCGGCCCGACGAGCCGGTGCGCCGGGTGGCCAACGTGAGCTGGCGGGGCGTGCCGGTGCGCACCCTGCTCGAGCGCGCCGGGTGCCGGCCGGGAGCGGACAGTCTGTGGGTCGGAGGGCTCGACCGGGGCGAGTTCGACGGGCGCACCGGCCAGGACTACCTGAAGGACGTGCCGCTGGACGTGGCCACCGACCGGGGCATCGTGGCCTACGAGATGAACGGGGAACCGCTGACCGAGGAGCACGGCTTCCCGGCCCGGCTGTTCATCCCCGGCTACTTCGGCACCAACAACGTCAAGTGGCTGCGCTCGCTGACGGTGGCGGCACACCGCCCGGAGCACCTGTTCACCACCGAGCTCTACCAGCGCGTCCAGCCCGGCGCGCGGCATCCCGTGCCGGTCCGCGACCTGGACGTGAACAGCCTGCTGACCGCGCACACCGACCGGGACGGCCTCATCGCGGTGCGGGGCTGGGCGTGGGGCGCCACGCCGGTGAGCCGAGTGCGGGTCGGGGTGGACGGCGACTGGCGGGACGCCGCCCTGGAGCCGCGCCGGGCCGGCGCGTTCGGCTGGCAGCGGTTCAGCCGCACGCTGCGGCTGGGCCCGGGGACGCACGCGGTGACCGCGCGGGCCACCGACAGCCGGGGCCACAGCCAGCCGCTGGCCGGCGCCCGCAACGAGGTGCACACCGTCACCGTCACCGTGCCGGACCCCGCCCGGGCGGGCGGGGTCAGCGCGGCCTCGGCCCGGCCGACCAGCGCCACCGGGGCACGACCCGCCTAGGCGATCTTGGCGGGAGCGACGGCGGCGAGCGTCCTGACCTCGGCCAGGTAGGTCCGCCCCGCCCGGACACCGCGCTGGAAGGTGTCGTCCATGTCGATCAGGCCGGCGCCCGCCGACAGGATGTACGCCTCGTAGTCGACCGAGGTGCGCAGCGCGGGACGGTCGGCGCACCGGTCCAGCAGGGCGCGCAGCGCCGGCTCGTCGTGCTCCAGCGTCAGCCAGGCGTCCGCCACCGCGTCCCGCCCCGACCGCATGCCCTGGAACTCCAGCGCGTAGTCCAGCCGCGCCGCCAGCGCCGTGTTCCACCGGCGGTACAGCGCCGTCGCCTGCTCGTCGGTGATCACCAGCTCGGCCCTCGACCGACCCGCGCCCCGCAACACGAGCTCGTTCAACGTGGCGTACGAGGTTCCGCCCTCTGACCTGATCATGTCCGCACATCCCCTTCGAGAGAGTTCACTGGAGGTCAGCGACGCTGCTGAGGTGACTGCCGTCATCACGACAGGGTCATCTTGCTTCGCACCCATTGACACCTGATGTATGTGACGTTGGGGGCGTATTGACGACCCCTCCGACCTGGCGGATTGCCATCAATTGCTTGAGATCCGCTCAGCCCGGGCGCGGTCGACGACCGGGCCACCACCGGTGATGGTCTCCAGGTCGAGGATTAGCCGGCGCGATTGTGGATATACAGGGCCATGTGGACGGTCGCCGTCGTGCCGTTGGTCGTACTCGCCATGCCGCTGTGCCTGCAGCTCCTCGAGTCCCGCTGGTTCGACCCCTCGGGCCGAGTCGTCGCCGCGCGACGACCACCCCTCCCCGCGACTGACCGGGTCCCCGGCCTGAGCCGAGAGATCCCGAACCAGGTGATCCCGAACGCCATGCTGCCCAGGCGGGTCGGCACCGCCGGCGCGACTCCGAACAGTGTCGTGCGCCGGATCGCGGCCGTCGAGGAACTTTTGTAACCAAACCTCTCGAGCAATTCACCCGAAAGAGAGCGTATCCTTTCCGGAGTGGTCACCGGGCTCAATTGTCGAGGTCGAGTATCAATTGCGGAGGGGATCCGCTAGGTTGGTCACCGTCAGCGAGGGCTCCCCAATCATCGTTGACAACCATGGCGGTCGTCCGGCGATGCCGCCGATTGAACAGGAGAGTAACTGTGCTGAAGAAGGCTGGAATCGTTGTGGCGGCCGCGGCTGCTGGTCTGCTGGCCGTGAGCCCGCTCGCGTTCGCCGACGACGGACTCCTCGGCGGTGCGCACGGACAGCTCGGCCTGGTGAACGTGCAGGACAGCGCCGTGCAGGTCCCGGTCCAGGCGTGCAACAACTCGGTCATCGAGGGCACGCTGGGCATCCTGGCGGGTCACCAGAAGAACAGTGACTCGCACGATGGTGATTGCCACCAGAAGAACAGCGCGAAGGACAGCTCGGGCAGCGACGACTGACCTGCTGTAACACTCGAGAAGGGCGTCGGGCCTCTGGTCCGGCGCCCTTCTTGTATGCGCCCGGGAGGTACCGAACCGTCCCGGTCGAATGGTGTCCACCCCGACGTCGGACGGCCCTCGGTCAACCGATCTCGTCCAGGTGGACACCCGGGGCTCCGGGCAGTTCGAACCGTAGGTTCCGGTCGTTGTCGACTACCGAGGGTGACCGACCCACCTGGTCGATCAGCCGCCGCAGCCGCGCCTGCGGAGCGGCCAACGCGCGCTCGCGATAGCCCTCGCCACGGAACAGCTCCACGAGGCTGGCGGCCAGGTTGACCCCGGCCCGGTGATGGTGGCGCCGCACCGCCGCCCGGACCTCCGGCCGGGCCAGCAGCCCCGAGCCGGCCTCCTCCGGTACCGTCCGGTAGCTCAGGTCCAGCCGGCCCCGGCGGGCGGCCAGCGCACCCCGTCCCCACGGCACCCCGGGCGTCCGGCGCACCATGACGGGCAGCCAGCCCTGCCCGGCCAGCACCTCGAACTGCTGCGCCGTCTGGTCGACGAACCAGCCGGACTCGGGCAGCCACAGCCCCAGGTGACCGACCAGCGCCTCCCCCTCGAACCGGGGCCGCTCGGTGCCGAACTCGTACTCCCGCCCGGTGGTGCCGTCCCTGGCGTGCAGCACGACCACCTTCGGCTCGGCGACGACTCCGAGCTGGGCATATGCCTCGCGCAGCACGAGCGCGCTGTCCAGGCAGGCGTTGGCCGGGCGGTCGACGTTGAGGTTGAGCCACCACACCGGCGCGCCCAGCGGCACGAGTGACTCCGGTGGCAGCCCCATCAGGAACTCGGTCACCCGGGTGCCGTCCACCGTGATCGGGGTGGTGGCCGCGGCCTCCGCGCTCGACGTCACGGCGCCCCCTTCCCGCTCGCTGTACGGGCCCGCTTACCCGATCACCGCCGCGGCGAACCGCTCCGCCGCCATCCGGGGTGTCCACGATGAGTGGTCTTGCTGTGTGACCCCGGGCACGGTACGAATGGGACACGGGGAATCGACAGGCCAGGGCCGGACCGGCAGAGAAGGTCCGACCTCCCGGTCGGGGCCCCTAGCACGACACACGGGCACCCACGCGAAGCTCGCCGCCTCTGGCTCGGCGCCGTGGGCCTGCGCCGCCGGACAACGAGGTCCGTCGTCGCTGAGGCCACCACACACGGCACGCGTGCGCACGCTTGGTAACCAGTGACTCGTGCTTTCGGACGTCGCCCCGCGGTTGTCGGGGCGACGTCCGACTCATGTCCGGACCAGGGCACTCAGGTCGCGTCTCAGCATCGGTTCCATGAAGGTGTACCGACCGTCCCAGGAACCATTGATGAAGGTCTGGGTGAACACGTATCGGCCCGGCACAAATCCCTCGGTCGAATCGAACCAGTGCAGGCCCATGCCGGGTACCGCGGCCTGGGCGATCGGCGCCGGGTCTGCCACATAGTCCTTCGGCACGTATTTCGACTCGGGCAGGTGCGCGGCGCGGGCCGCGAAGTCGGGGGCGGGGCTCAGAGCAGCTTGTCGAGCGTGATGGGCAGGTCGGTGACGCGGGTGCCGGTGGCGTTGAAGACGGCGTTGGCGATGGCCGCCGGCACACCCACGATGACGACCTCGCCGAGCCCCTTCACCCCGATCGGGTTGATGATCGTGTCCTCGCCGGTGACGAAGACCGCGTCCAGCTCGGGTACGTCGGCGTTGACCGGGACCAGGTAGTCCGCCATGTTCGCGTTGACCACGCGGCCGTCGCGGTGGTCCAGCACCGTGCCCTCCAGCAGGCTCCAGCCGATGCCGGCGACCATGCCGCCGATCGCCTGGCTGTGCGCCAGCTTCGGGCTGACGACCCGGCCACCGTCGTAGGCGGCGAAGATCCGCCGGACCCGGACCAGCCCGAGCAGTTCGTCCACGGTCACCTCGGCGAACACCGCACCGTAGGAGTACGAGCTGAACCGCGTGTTCGAGTCGCCGGGTGACCAGCTCTGCCGGCTGTCCATACTGGGCCGGCCCCGCCGGCGCAGGATCTCCTGATAGCTCTCCCCCCGCCCGGGTGCCGCGGTGACGAACAGCCGGCCGCCGGCCACCGAGACGTCCTCCGGCCGCGCCCCGGACAGCGGCGACGCCGGGTCGACCACCGCGTCCCTGACGAAGGCGTCGCGCAGCGCCGTGCAGGCGGTGAGCACGGCGGAGCCGACGCTGGCCATGGTCTGCGCGCCGGCGTGGATCGGCGCCCTCGGCATCGTCGTGTCGCCGAGGGTGAACCGGATCCGGCTCATCGGCAGGCCCAACGCGTCCGAGGCGACCTGCGTCATCGACGTGTACGTGCCCGGCCCCATGTCGCTGGTCGCGCTCATCACCTCGGCGCTGCCGTCGGCGTTGATCCTGGCCAGCGCGTCGGCGGCGCCCCGGACGGCGTGGTAGGCGGCGGCGGCCATACCCATCCCGACCAGCAGGTCGCCCTCCCGGCGCGCCCTCGGCACCGGGCTGCGCCGCGACCAGTCGAAGCCGGCCGCCCCGGCGCGGTAGCAGTCGGCCAGCCGGCGGGAGGAGAACGGCAGGTTGTTGGACTCGTCGACGGTCGGCTCGTTGCGCAGCCGCAGGTCGATCGGGTCCAGGTCCAGCCGGTGCGCCAGCTCGTCCAGCGCGCACTCCAGCGCGTACGCACCGGTGCTCTCCCCCGGCCCGCGCATGTACGTCGGCATGTTCACGTCCAGCGGCACCAGCCGGTACCTCGAGTTCATGTTCGGGCTCCGGTAGAGGAACCGGGGCAGGTCCATCACGCGGTCCTCGTAGGAGGCGTAGCGCGAGGTCTCGGTGCGCGCCTCGTGGACCAGTGCGGTGATCCGGCCGTCGGCGGTGCTGCCGATCGCCAGCCGCTGCCGGCTGGTCGGCCGGTAGCCCGTGCCGTGGTACATCTGCCGGCGGCTGAGCATGAGCTTGACCGGGCGGCGCAGCTCGCGGGCGGCGAACGCGGCGAGCATCTGATGCTGCCAGGTGCGGCCCTGGCTGCCGAACGCGCCACCCACGAACGGCGAGATCACCCGCACGTCGGTCGGCGGCACACCCATCGCGGCGGCCACCGCGCGCTGCGTGCCGGCCACCCACTGCGTCTTGTCCCACAGTGTCAGGCGGGGGCCGTCCCAGCTGGCGATGGTCGCGGCCAGCTCCATCGGGTTGTGGTTGTGCCGGACCACGGCGAAGCTCAGGTCCACCGTGGTGTGCGCGGCGCGCAGCGCGGTCTCGGGGTCGCCCCTGCGGTAGTCGGGTGTGTTCGGCGCCGGCCCGGGCACCGCGGCGGTGGCGTCGATGTCGGTCACCGCGGCCTGCCCCTGATAGGCCGCCTCGACTAG
>DATAZG010000053.1:0-151928 GCA_036272155.1 Pseudonocardia sp. | reverse complement strand
TCTCGTTCCTGATCCGCCCGGTCGGCGCGCTCGTGCTCGGCTCCTACGCCGACCGGGTCGGGCGCAAGCCCGCGCTGACCCTGTCGCTGGGCCTGATGATGGTCGGCACGCTGCTGATCTGCGTGCTGCCGACGTACTCGGTGATCGGCGTGGCGGCGCCGATCGGCATCCTGGTCGCCCGGCTGATCCAGGGGTTCGCCGCCGGTGGGGAGTACGGCAGTGCGACGGCCCTGATGGTGGAGCACATGCCCGACCGGCGGGGCTTCGCCGCGAGCTGGCAGTTCACCAGCCAGTCGATGAGCACGCTGTTCGCCGGCGTGATCGGCACGGTGCTGACCGCCTCCCTCAGCCCGGCGCAGCTGGACTCCTGGGGCTTCCGGATCCCGTTCGTCTTCGGCCTGCTCGTCGGGCCCGTCGGGCTGTACATCCGGCGTCACATGCCGGAGTCCGAGGAGGCCGCCGCGCTGATCTCCTCCGGCGAGCGGCACACCCCGGTGTCGACGATCCTGTCCAGCCAGAAGCTGCTGGTGGTGCTGGCGATCGGGGTGCTGGCGGTGACCACGTGCGTGAACTACATGGTCACCTACATCCCCACGTACGCGATCAAGGAGCTGCACCTGCCGGCGTCGAGCTCGTTCGCCTCGCTGATCGTGTCGGCGCTGATCCTGATGGTCGTCACGCCCATCGCCGGGCACCTGTCGGACCGCTACGGCCAGCTGCGCCTGATGATCCCGGCCGGCCTGCTGATCCTGGTGTTGATCTACCCGATGTTCGCGCTGATGGTCGGGGTGCCGACAATGCCGGTGCTCCTGCTCGTGGTGTTCCTGCTCGCCGTGCTGAAGGGCGCCTACTTCGGCCCGATGGCCGCGCTGATCGCGGTGATCTTCCCGACCGCGACGCGCGCCACCGGGCAGGCGGTCGGCTACAACATCGGCGTGGCCCTGTTCGGCGGCTGCACTCCGCTGGTGGCGACCTGGCTGATCAGGACGACGGGCCTGGCGGTGGCGCCGAGCTTCTGGGTGATCTTCGCGGCGGTCGTCAGCCTGGCCGCGCTGGCGGTGATCTGGCGGCGGCTCGGCCCGCGGTGACCTGGCAGTGCTCCCAGGGGTCGCTGGACCGGGGCACGTCGCGGAGATCGCGTTGACATCAATACCACCTAGGGGTACCAGTGGTTGGGGATACCCCTAGGTCGTATTGAGGAGATGACGGCGATGACCGCGATCGGGCATGCGCTCGGCATGGCGGGTTCGATGGCCTGGGAGATCCTCTGGGCGCTCATCCTGGGGTTCGCGCTGTCGGCGGTGATCCAGGCGGTGATCCGGCGGGCGACCATCGTGCGGCTGCTCGGCGACGACCGGCCGCGCACGCTGGCGCTGGCCGCCGGGCTGGGCGCGGCCTCGTCGTCCTGCTCGTACGCGGCGGTCGCGCTGGCCCGCTCGCTGTTCCGCAAGGGCGCCAACTTCACCGCCGCGATGGCCTTCGAGATCGCCTCGACCAACCTCGTGATCGAGCTCGGGGTGATCCTGGCGCTGCTGATGGGCTGGCAGTTCACCGTCGCGGAGTTCGTCGGCGGGCCGGTGATGATCGTGGCGCTCGCGGTGCTGTTCCGGCTGCTGCTCGGCCGGCGGCTGCGGGGTCGCATGCTGCTCGAGGCGGCGCGGGAGCAGGCCGACCGGGGGCTCGCCGGCTCGATGGAGGGCCACGCGGCGATGGACATGTCCGTGCAGGGCTCCGGGTCGTTCTGGCGGCGGCTGCTCTCGGCCGAGGGCTTCACCTCGGTGTCGCACGTGTTCGTGATGGAGTGGGCGGCGATCTGGCGCGACCTGGTGATCGGCCTGGTGGTGGCCGGCGCGATCAGCGCCTGGGTGCCGAACAGCTTCTGGCAGGAGGTGTTCCTCAGCCAGCACCCGGCGGCGGCGGCGGTCTGGGGTCCGCTGATCGGGCCACTGGTCGCGGTGCTCAGCTTCGTCTGCTCGATCGGCAACGTGCCGCTCGCGGTGGTGCTGTGGACCGGTGGGATCAGCTTCGGCGGCGCGGTGGCTTTCATCTTCGCCGACCTGATCATCCTGCCCATCCTGAACATCTACCGCCGCTACTACGGCACCAGGATGGCGCTGCTGCTCGGCGGCACGTTCTACCTGACCTCGGCGATCGCCGGCTACGTCGTCGAGGTCGTGTTCGGTGCGCTGGGCTGGATCCCCGACCGGTCGACCGCGCGGCTGCCCGACGACGGCATCAGCTGGAACTACACGACGTGGCTGAACATCGTCTTCCTGCTGCTGGCCGCCGCGCTGGTGATCCGGTTCGTCCGCACCGGCGGCCTCTCGATGCTGCGGATGATGGGCGGCGCCCCGCCCGCCGACGGTGAGGGCCACGTGCACGGGGGTCACGACCACGGCGGTCACGACCACGGGGAGGACGACCACTCCGACCACTCCGACCACGCGGCGCACGGACACGGTGATCACGGGCAGGACCACGGGGAGCACGGGCACGGTGAGCGGCACGCCGACAGGCCAGCCGACCCCGAGGGGCGTGACGCACACCACGTGGCGCGCGAGGACGGCAATTAACCGATCCAGTCGGCGAAAACTGAGGGAAACGTGACGCCGGACGTGGTCAGCTAGAGAGATGGACACCGGCACCATCTCTCCCGGCGTACCGGCCGCCCGCACCCCGGCGGACCTGCTCGACCGGATGGAACGCAACCTGGCCGCCCACGTCAGCTACCTGCATCCCGCGCTGCCCGATGCCACCGTCACCACCACCGACGACCTGGTCATCGCCGACAGCGGCATCAACGACGAAACGTTCAACATCGTGTCCGCCGCCCGGTTCACCCCGGACACGGCCACCGCCCGGATCGCCGAGACGGTGCGTGCCCTGCGGGCGACCGGCCGGCGGTTCTCCTGGTGGGTGGGGCCGGCGTCGACCCCGCGCAACCTCGGGGCCCGGCTGGCCGCCGCCGGCCTGCCCGCCTCGGAGTACGAGACGGCGATGTGGGCCCCGCTGGCCGCCATCCCCACCGCCGAACCGCTCTACGGCCTCGACATCCGCCGGGTCCACACGCCGGAGCAGCTCGCCGACTTCGCCGCGATCCAGGCCGCGAACTGGACCCCGCCCGCCCCCGGGGTGCTGCGCTACTTCGGGCTCGCCGCCGAGCTCGCGCTGCATCCCGACTCGCCCGGCCAGTACCTCGTCGGCTACCACCGGCGGGAGCCGGTGTGCGCCTCCGAGGTGGTGCTGCACGCCGGGGTGGCCGGGCTGTACAACGTGTCGACGCGCGCGGCGAGCCGCCGGCAGGGCTTGGGCGGGGCGATCACGCTGGCCGCGCTGCACGCGGCCAGGGACGCCGGCGCCGAGATCGCCGTGCTGCAGGCCTCCCCGGAGGGCGAGCCGGTCTACCGCAAGCTCGGTTTCCAGTCCTGCGGCCGCTTCACCGAGTACGCCGTAGTCCCCTAACCCCCGCTCCCAACCCGGCGAGTAGGCCTGTCGGCGAGTCGGGGATTCCGTCAGGGTGAGTCGCGGATTCCGTCAGCCCGAGTCGCTGGATCTTGCCGGGCGAGTCGCTGGATTCCGCGGGCCGCCGGCGCTACTTCGGCGCCGGCGGGTCCTCCAGGAAGTCTCCGGTGGGCACGAAGAACAGCGTGCCGGTGACCGGGTTCGAGTAGTCCAGGATGCGGTCGTAGGTGCCCGGCGGGTCGCCGACGAACATGTTGCGCAGCATCCGCTCGGTGATCGACGGCGTCTTGGCGTAGCCGATGAAGTAGGTGCCGAACTCGCCCTGCGCCGGGCTGCCGAAGGGCATGTTGTCGCGCAGGATGGCGCGCTCGGTGCCGTCCGGGTCGGTGATCACGTTCAGCGCGGTGTGCGCGTTGGCCGGCTTCACGTCGTCGGCGAGCTCGATGTCGGACAGCTTGCGCCGGCCGATCACCAGCTCCTGCTCCTCGGTCGTCAGTGCGTTCCACGCCGACATGTCGTGCAGGTACTTCTGCACCACGACGTAGCTGCCGCCGGCGAACTCCGGCTCGTCGCCGGCCTCGACCAGGACCGCGTCGCTGGCCTCCCAGCCTGTGGGGTTCTCGGTGCCGTCGACGAAGCCGAGCACGTCGCGGGCGTCGAAGTAGCGGAAGGCCTGGACCTCGTCCGTCGCGCCGACGGCCCCGGCCAGCCGGGACATGATCTGCGTCTCCAGCTCGAAGCACAGGTCCATCCGCTCGGCCCGGATGTGGAAGAGCAGGTCACCCGGGGTGGTCACCGAGCGGTGCCGGTCGCCGGCGAAGATCGGCAGCGGGTGCAGCTCGGCCGGCCGGGGGCCGCCGAAGAGCCGGTCCCAGGCGTCCGAGCCGATGCCGGCGACGCAGGCCAGCGCACCGTCCTGGGCGCGGAAGCCGACCGAGCGGCACAGCCCGGCGAGGTCGGCCAGCAGGTCGCGGGCCACCTCCTCGGCGCCGTCGGCGATGCTGACGACCAGGAAGATCGCGGACCGGGTGAGCGGGCCGAGCACGGCCTGCGGGGTGTAGGTGGGCTGGGTCATGACGCGTGGTGGGCGTTCGGGGTCACGGGCGGATTGTGCCGCACCGGCCCGAGGTTCGCCCTCGGATGGCCGGGCTCGCCGCCGGAGCCGCCCGGAGCCGGCTGGACTTCCGTCGCGGCGGCGCCCGCGGTGTGGTGAGGTGTGATCGTCGGCCCGGTGCGGGCCGGCGACCCGACGTCAGGAGGCGGCTTGCGGTCCGATGCGCCCGACCCGTACGGCTTCAACAGCCTGAAGTTGGACTGGCTGCGCGCCAAGGCGGGCGCGAAGTGGCACCGCCCGGAGGGCGATGTGCTGCCGGCGTGGATCGCGGACATGGACTTCCCGGTGCCGCCGCCGGTGCGCGCCGCGCTGGACGCCGTGCTGGACCGGGGCGATCTCGGCTATCCCGACTGGTTCGACCGTGTCCCGCCGCTCGCCGGGGTGTTCGCCGGCCGGATGGAACAGCGGTACGGCTGGGCGCCCGATCCGGGCCTGGTCGAGTCCTTCGACGACCTGATCCAGATCGTGCAGCTGGTGCTCCACCTGACCACCGCGCCCGGCGACGGCGTCGCGCTGCACGTGCCGAACTACCCGCCCTTCCTGGCCGCGCTGGACGGGATGCGCCGGCCACCGGTGCCGGTCCCGGTGCGGCGCGGGGCGGAGGGCTGGGGATTCGACATCGGGGCGCTGGCCGAGGCGGCCTCGGCGCGGCGGTGCCGTACGTTGCTGCTGGTCAACCCCCACAACCCGACCGGGCGGGCGTTCGCCAGGGACGAGCTGGCGGGCATCGCCGAGGTGGTTGTCGAGCACGACCTGCTGGTGATCGTCGACGAGGTGCACGCCGACCTGGTGCACGCGCCCAATCGGCACATCCCGTTCGCCTCGCTCGGCCCCGAGGTCGCCGAGCGCACCGTGACGATCACCTCGGCGACCAAGGCGTTCAACCTGGCCGGGGTGCGCTGCGCGGTCGGCCATTTCGGGCCCGCCGCCCTGCGCGAGGCGCTGGCCGCCCACCCGAGAAGCCTGTTCGGCGTGGTCAGCGTGCTCGGTGTGGAGGCGACCCTGGCCGCCTGGACCGAGTGCGACGACTGGCTCGCCTCGGTCCGCGCGCACCTGGTGGCCAACCGTGACCTGCTCGCCGGCCTGGTCGCCGAGCGCCTGCCCGGGGTGCGGTTCGACCCGCCCGACGCCACCTACCTGGCCTGGCTGGACTGCCGGGAGCTCGGGCTGCCGGTCGACCCGGCCGAGTTCTTCCGCACCCGGGCGCGGGTCGAGCTGAGCCCAGGTCCCGGCTTCGGCCCCGGCGGCGCGGGGTTCGCCCGGCTCAACTTCGCCACCAGCGCGGACGTCCTCACCGAGATCGTCGACCGCATGGCCCGAGCCCTGGCAACCAGGTAAGCGAGCCGCACGACGCTCGGGCCGGCACACGGGTCGTGGGGCTGGCACACGGGTAGTGGTGTTGACACACGGGTTGGCGACGTCACACGGGGGATGGGGCTGGCACACGGGTTGTCGGGCTGGCACAGCGGCTGACGACGTCGCACCTGAGTTAGAACTCGTGTGTGGCGTCCGGAGTGCGTGTGTCATGGCGACGACTCGTGTGCCGGCGCCGCGACCTGTGTGCGGCCGCCGGCCCCGAGCGCATGCGCCGACCTCGAGCGCGGCCGCCGGCCTCGAGCGCGTGCGCCGGCCTCGAGCGCGGCCGCCGGCCCCGAGCGCATGCGCCGGGCCCGGAGTGCGTGTGCGTGGTCCCAGGCCGTGCGCCGGCCCCGGAGAGCCGGCCCGGGCGCGCTGCCGGTTACGGCGGGGAGAGCAGGGTGTGCAGGGCGCGGTCCAGGTGGGCGCGCATCTCGCGGTGGGCGCGGCGGAGGTCGCCGGAGCTGATCTCGTCCAGCAGCGCCTGGTGTTCCCTGGCGAGGTCCCTCGGCCCGGGGTAGGAGCCGTGCAGCTGCGCGAGGCACAGGCGCATCTCCTCCTGCAGCGCCGGATAGATCAGGTTCAGCCGGGGGCTGCCGGCCGCCTCGATCAGCGCCATGTGGAACGCGGTGTGCGCCTCGACCCGTTCGGCCCAGCCGGAGCGCGCCGGCAGCGCCGTCATCTCGCGCAGCCGGTCGCGGGCGTGGCCCAGGTCCCGGCCCTGCTCGACGATCACCCGCACGGCCTCCAGCTCGAGCGGGGTGCGGACGAAGAACAGGTCACGGACGTCGGCCGGGGTCAGCACCGGCACCACCAGCGAGCGCCCCGGGGACTGCTGCGCCAGGTGCAGGCTCTCCAGTACCTGCAGCGCGGACCGCACAGTCGGCCGAGCCACCCCGAACGCGGCGGCGAGCGCCGTCTCGGTCAGCGGCGTGCCGGGCCGCAGCTCGCCGCTGAGGATCTGCCGGCGCACCTCGGCGACCAGCGCGTCCCGGGTGCTCATCGTCTGCAATGCCACGTCCGACCGACCTCCCGCGCGGTCGAATCAGGATAGCGGTATGACGGACTGCCAGCACGGCTAAGACTTCAACACTGCCTCGTGGACCGCGTGCACGGTCGCGGTCAGGTCGGCCAGGTCGGGCAGCACCGCGTCGACGATCGAGGGGTCGCTGGTCTCCGCCTGCCGGTTGACCCACACGCGGGGGATGTTCAGCTCGTGCGCCGGCACCATGTCGTAGAAATAGCTCTGCGCCACGTGCACCCAGGTGTCCCTGGTCGCGCCGAACGACTCAGCGAACCGCGTGAAGTGCCCGGGCGCCGGTTTGTAGCCGCCGACGGCCTCGGCGGTGACGACCGCGTCGATCGGCACGTCGAGCCGGCGCTGGGTCTCCCCGATGATGTCCCGGTCGCAGTTGGTCAACAGGGCCAGCCGCCACCCCGATTCGCGCAGCTCGGTGAGCGACCGCGCCACCTCGGGGAACACCGGCCAGTAGGGGATGGTCGTGGCCAGCACCGAGGCGTCGTCCTCGGCCAGCGCGAGGCCGGCCTCGCGCGTGGCCCGCCGCAGAGTCTCGGCCAACACCTGCCGGTAGCGCAGCGTGGGCGACTCACGCTGTACCTCGGGCTCGTGCCGGGCGTAGAGCTCCAGCAGCCGGCCGCCCTGCCCGGGGAACAGCAGCTCGGCGCCGGTGGCGATGCCGTGCCGCCAGTCGACGAGCGTGCCGAAACAGTCGAACGTGGCCCAGCGGACCTGGTTCATGGCATCCATCTCCTCACCGTAACCATGTTGGCCGGTTACTTTCTAGGCTTTCGTCAGGAGTCAGTCTGTTATACAGACATACTGCTATTCAACAGGCCGACCGGGTGACGCGGCCGCACACCGGCCGCCCGCGTGCCGCGGAGCACAGCGAGCAGGTCACCAACCCGGACCGTGGTCCTGCCGCGATCTGGCGGAGGGCGGCCGCGGCCATCCGGCCGCGGCCATCCGGCCGCGGTGTCTAGGCCCCAGGGCCGCACTCTGGAAAAACCCGTAACGCCCGCTCCGGAAGGTGCGAACCCAGCTCCGTCGGCGCCGAAATTTCGGCGCGGAAAATCGGGAGGGCGGCAGCCTTGATGAGTCGGACGACGGTCCGAGGCGGCACCGGGGCGCGGATCGCGCTCGCGGTGTCGTTGGTGATGGTCTCGGCGATGGCGATGGCGTGTTCGGAGGCGCCGAAACCGGCCCCGGTGGCCCGCGTGGAACGCGGCACGGTGGCCAACAAGGTGCAGGCCTCCGGCGCGCTCGCGGCGGTGACCTCGCAGAACCTGGGCTTCGCGAAGGGGGCGCAGCTCAAGGAGCTGGACGTCAAGGTCGGTGACCAGGTGCGGCCCGGGCAGGTGCTGGCGCGCATCGACGACTTCGCGTTCCGCCAGGCCCTGGCGCAGCAGCAGGCGCAGCTGGATCAGCAGCAGGCCGGCCTGAACAAGGTCGTGAACGGCAACTCGGTGCACGCCGGCCAGACGACGCTGGCCCAGGCGAAGCGCATCCTCGACGCGACCAAGGACAACGTCGACGCGCAGGACAAGGCGAACGGGACCACCATCGACCGGGCCCGCACCCAGCTCACCTTCGACCAGGCGCAGCTGGACCTGGCCCGGCAGCAGGCGGACCGGGACGGCTGCGAGCCCGGCGAGGTCACCTCGGACCGGGCGGCCCAGGCCCTGCCCGCCCCGACCACGACCAACCCGACGGGCACCGGCTCGACTGGTTCCGGCACCACGGGCTCCACAACGACGGGCTCCGGCTCGGGCTCGACCGACCCCGATGACGACGACTCCGAGGCGCCCGAGCCGCCGCGGTCCGGGCTGAGTGTGCGCGGCTGGCGGTCCACCCACTCGTCGACCCAGCTGCCGACGACGAGCACGGGCACGACAGGTGCCACGACCCCAACCACGAGCCCGACCGCGACCACCACCCCGGCCGCCACCGACACGAGCTGCGCCACCGACAACCAGAACGTGACCGCGGCCCAGCGTCAGGTGATCAGCTCGCAGACGGCGGTGGACACCGCCAAGCGGGCCCGCGATGTCGACAAGACCACCGGCCAGCTCTCCGTCGAGAACGCCAAGCAGAGCGTGGTGTCCGCGCAGAACACGCTGGACTCGGCCAACGGCGACCGGCCCTCGGACATCGACGCGCAGGCCGCCCTCGTGGCCAGCGCCCGGGCGGCGGTGGCGCTGGCGCAGCGGGACGTGGACAACTCGGTGCTCTATGCGCCGGTCGGGGGCACGGTGTCGGCGATCAACGGGGCGGTCGGCGAGTACCTGGGGACGGCGGACTCGGGTACCACCGCGCTGGCCCCCGGGACGAACGCGTCGATCCCCGGCGTCGGCGCGGCCGCGACCAGCGACCAGGCCGGCAACAACGGGCCGTCCGCCACCCGGCCCGGTGGGGCGGCGTTCCTCGTGCTGAACAACATCGACACGTACCAGATCGTGGTGCCGTTCGAGGAGTCGGACGCGGTGAAGATCGCGGCCAACCAGCAGGTGGAGGTGACCTTCGACGCGGTGCCGGACCTGACCAGGCCGGGCACGGTGCTCTCGGTCGCGCCGAACGGCATCGACATCTCCGGCGTGACGAACTTCTACGCCACGATCCTGCTCACACAGACCGACCCACGGCTGCGCGACGGGCTGACCGCCGAGGTCGGCGTGCTGGTCAACGCGCTGAACAACGTGCTGGTCGTACCCAACAACGCGGTGCTGCGGCAGGGCAGCCAGACCTTCGTGAACACCCCCGGGCCGGACGGCAAGCCGCTGCGGGTGCCGTTCCAGGCCGGCGCGGCCGGCGACGACAACACCCAGGTGCTGTCGGGTCTGAACGAGGGGCAACCGATCCTGTTGCCCGAGGCCCGCGTCGCGCCCGGGACCACCGGCGGCGCCGGCGGGGGCGGGGGAGGTGGCGGAGGCGGCCGGGGCGGCGGCTGACCAGGGGAGTGGCGGCGCTGCCACTCACCACCGGCGAGGGACGACCGACGTCGGGCGGCCCGAGTCGGGCGGCCGGCGTCAGGCGGTGGTGGGGGCGGTGGCGGCGGCCTCGCGCCTGGCCAGCAGCAGGTGGTCGACGCTGTACCGGCCGGCGCCCGCGACGAGCAGCAGCAGGGCGCCCGCGAGGAGCGAGGCCTCCAGCTCGAAGCCGTGGCTCTCCACGAACACGCTGGCGTACGAGCCGGTGGTGAGCGAGGCGCCGATCATGTCGACCACCACGAGCGCCGAGACGATCGTGGTCGCCACGCCCAGGATGAGCAGCCCGCCGCCGACCAGCTCGACGACCGAGGCGTACGCGGCGGACACCGCCGGCAGCGGCACACCGATCTTGGCGAACGCGGCGGTGGTGCCGGCGAAGCCGTAGCTGAACAGCTTCTGGGCGCCGTGCGCGCAGAGCACGATGCCGAGCAGGATCCGGGCGACGGCCAGGGCGGAGTCGCGGGCATGACCGGTCAGGGGGCGAAGCATGAGGCATCCTCCGAAGTAGATGAACGTTAAACTACTTTGAGCGAGGGTACCCCGCGCTCAGGTCGGCGACCACCGGTTCGGCATAGGCTCGATCGGGAGCCCGACACCAGTCACCGGGGGTAGCACTCATGCGATACGCCATCTCGATCCCGCAGTTCGTCGAGGACGGGACCTTCGACCCGGCCGCGCTGCGCACCTACCTCAGCCAGGCCGAGGAGTTCGGCTTCGAGAGCGGCTGGACCCAGGAGCAGACGCTCGGCACGGTGCCCAGCCTGAGCCCGCTGGAGACGATGACCTACGCGGCGGCCTGCACGGAGCGGCTGCGGCTGGGCTGCGTGGTGTTCGTGACGCCACTGCACAGCCCGGTACACCTGGCGAAGGCGCTGAGCAGCCTGGACCAGCTCAGTCGGGGCCGGCTGGAGATCGGCGTCGGCACCGGTGGGCTGGCCCGGCCGTTCGGGGCGTTCGGGGTCGACCCGACGGGCCTGGTGGCCAGGTTCAACGAGGGCCTGGCGCTGATGAAGAGCCTGTGGACCGAGCCGACGGTGACCCTCGACGGCCGGTTCTGGCAGCTCGACAACGCGCCGATGGAGCCGAAGCCGTTCCAGAAGCCGTACCCGCCGATCTGGTTCGGTGGCAGCGCGCCGGCGGCGCTGCGCCGCGCGGTCCGGCACGGCAACGGGTTCTTCGGCGCCGGCTCGCAGACCACGGCGAACTTCGCCGGCCAGGTCGAGCGCGTGCACCAGGAGCTGGCCGCGCAGGGGCGCGACCCGGGCACGTTCCAGATCGCCAAGCGCGTCTACATCGGGGTCGGCGACGACTCGGTGAAGCCGAGGGTGGTGGCCGGGCTGCGCCAGCTCTACCGGCACGCCGGGCCGGAGATCGCCGAGGTCGCCGTGTCGGGCTCGCCGGACGAGTGCATCGCGGGGCTGCGCGAGGTGGCCGCCGGCGGCGCCGAGCTGATCCTGCTCAACACGCTGTTCGACGAGTCGGAGCAGATGAACCGGCTGGCCACCGAGGTGTTGCCGCAGCTCAAGGACCTGTAGTGCGCCGGCCGACTCAGAAGAAGCCGTCGCGCCCGGCCACGGTGCGGGTGGCCCGGTGGCCGAGGGCGGTGCTGATGTCGGCCGCGGTGCGCAGCAGCAGCGGGACGACCTCGGTGCGCAGCTCGTCCAGGCCGGTCCGGCCGCTGGAGGTGGACGAGGCGAGCGCGGCGACGACCTCGCCGGACTGGTCTCGGACCGGGGCGGACACCGAGATCAGCCCCTCCTCCAGCTCGCCGGCGACCAACGCGTAGCCCAGCTCGCGGACCTCGCGCAGCGCGGCGCGGAAGGCCGCCGGGTCGGTGACCGTCCGCTCGGTGAGTCGGCGCAGGCCGGAGTCGGCGATCACCCGCTCGACCCGCGCGGCGGGCGCCCAGGCCAGTAGCGCGCGCCCCATCGACGTGGCGTGCGCGGGCACCCGGGTGCCGATGGACACGTTGATGCTCATGATCCGCCGCACCGGCACGCGGGCGATGTAGACGACGTCCGCGTCGTCCAGCGCGGCCAGCGAGGCGGACTCGTGCGTGCGTTCGGCCAGCGCCATCAGGTGCGGCTGGGCGATCTCGATCATCGCGTTGGACGCCGAGTAGTGCTGCCCGATGCTGAGCACCCGGGGCGTCAGCCGCCATCGCCCGTCCGCGCCGGTCACGTAGCCCAGCCGCTGCAGGGTGAGCAGCAGGCGGCGCACGGCCGGGCGGGACAGGTTGGTCGCGGCGGCCAGCTCGGCGAGCGTCGGGTTGGCCAGGTCCTCGTCGAAGGCCAGCAGTACGGCGAAGCCCCGCTCGAGGCTCTGTACGAAGTCCCGGTCACCGCCGGCCGGGGCCGTGCCGTTGCCCGTGCCGTTGCCCGTGCCGTGGTCTCCCGCCGGGCCCGGGCCGTCGCCAGAGTCGTCGTGTCCCGCCGTAGTCATCGACGGCATTGTTGCCGACCCCCTCTTGACACCACACGTGACCTGTCGCACTCTAAGATCTGCACGCAGAGCGGTCAAAGTGTACGCATAGCGTACAAAGAAGTTCAAGCCTCGAGTTCCACGAAGCGCTGGGGGACGACAATGACGGTCGATCCACGAGAGCTGCGCAGCTGCCTCGGCCACTTCGCCACCGGCGTCACGGTGATCACCTGCGCGGGCGGTGCTGACAACGACGACGCACCCCACGGGGCGACCGTGAACGCGTTCAGCGCCGTCTCGCTGGACCCGCCGCTGGTCCTGGTCTCGCTGGACCGCAGGTCCAGGGCCTGTAGCTACCTCGACGGCAAGCCCTTCACGGTGAACGTGCTGACCGAGCCGCAGGACGACGTGGCCCTGCACTTCGCCGGCCGGCCGATGAGCCGTGAGCCCGACTGGGAGCCGGTCGCGGCCGGCCGGGCGCCCCGACTGCGCGGCTCGCTGGCCTGGCTCGCCTGCGACCCGTGGCGTAGCTACGACGGCGGCGACCACGTGCTCTACCTCGGTGAGGTGCGCGAGTTCGCCTGCCGCACCGAGGACCCGCTGGTGTTCTACCGGGGCTCGTTCCGCCACCTCGGCCGGGCGTTCGAGACCGTGCCCTGGCTGGAGTCCGGCGACTGCCCGGGCATCTCCTGGTTCGCCCCGGCCACCTGAGCCGGACCCCGAATGCCGTCAGACCCCGATGCAAAGGAGCACGGAGTGACCGACCAGCAGCCCCGGACCACCCGCCCGTTCACCGGCGCCGAGTACATCGAGAGCCTGCGCGACGGGCGGGAGGTGTTCATCTACGGCGACAAGGTCAAGGACGTCACCGAGCACCCGGCGTTCCGCAACTCGGTGCGCACCACCGCCCGGCTCTACGACGCGCTGCACGACCCGGCCCAGCAGGGCGTGCTCACCACCCCGACCGACACGGGCAGCGACGGGTTCACCCACCCGTTCTTCCGCACCCCGCACAGCCGGGAGGACCTGGTCGCCGACCGCGACGCGATCGCCGCCTGGGCCCGGATGACGTACGGCTGGATGGGCCGCAGCCCCGACTACAAGGCCGCCTTCCTGGGCACGCTCGGCGCGAACTCGAACTTCTACGAGCCGTTCGCCGACAACGCCCGCCGCTGGTACGCGGAGTCGCAGGAGAAGGTCCTCTACTGGAACCACGCGATCATCAACCCGCCGGTGGACCGGGACCGCAACCCCGACGAGGTGCGCGACATCTTCATCCACGTCGAGGAGGAGCGCGACGACGGCCTGATCGTGTCCGGGGCCAAGGTGGTGGCCACCGGCTCGGCGATCACCCACTACAACTTCATCGCGCACTATGGGCTGCCGATCAAGAAGCGGGAGTTCGCGCTGGTCTGCACGGTGCCGATGGGCGCCCCGGGCATGAAGCTGATCTGCCGCAACTCCTACGCCGCGGTGGCCAACTCGACCTCCACACCGTTCGACTACCCGCTCTCCTCCCGGTTCGACGAGAACGACACGATCTTCATCCTGGACAAGGTCAAGATCCCCTGGGAGAACGTCTTCATCTACGGCGACGCCGAGAAGGCCTCGACGTTCTTCCCCGGCTCGGGCTTCCTGCACCGCTTCACGTTCCACGGGGTGACCCGGCTCGCGGTGAAGCTGGACTTCATCGCCGGCCTGCTGATGAAGGGCGTCGAGGTCACCGGCACGAAGGACTTCCGGGGCATCCAGACCCGCGTCGGCGAGGTGATCGGCTGGCGCAACATGTTCTGGGCGCTGTCCGACGCGATGGCCGCCAACCCGGACCAGTGGATCGATGGCGCGGTGCTGCCGCACCTGGACTACGGGCTGGCCTACCGCTGGTTCATGACCATCGGCTACCCGAGGGTGCGGGAGATCATCCTGCAGGACCTGGGCAGCGGGCTGATCTACCTGCCGTCGCACGCCAAGGACTTCTCCTCGCCGGAGCTGCGGCCCTACCTGGACAAGTACGTGCGCGGCTCGAACGGCTACGACTCGGTCGAGCGGGTCAAGCTGATGAAGCTGATCTGGGACTCGGTGGGTTCCGAGTTCGGCGGTCGGCACGAGCTCTACGAGCGCAACTACTCCGGCAACCACGAGGGCGTGCGGGCCGAGCTGCTGTTCGCCGCCGAGCAGTCCGGCTCCGCCGCCGCGATGAAGGGCTTCGCCGAGCAGTGCATGGCGGAGTACGACCTGGCCGGCTGGACCACGCCCGACCTCCGCGACGCCGAGTACTCCTCGATCTTCCCCAGCTGACGCCGACGTCCACCACCACAGGGAGTTTCAATGACCACCACCGAGCACACGCCCTCACCGAGCGCGGCCGGCTCCGGCGCCTCCGCCAGCGAGGTGTTCCGGGCCAGCCGGTCCGGGGCCGAGACCGCCGGCGCGGTGTCCGCCAGCCGGGTCGATGAGGTCGCCAGGGCCGTACTGAAGGCTGTGCACGACGTCGTGCGGGCGAAGGACGTGACCTATCCGGAGTTCCAGGCCGCCAAGCAGTGGCTGATGGACGTCGGCGAGACCGGCGAGTGGCCGCTGTTCCTCGACGTGTTCGTGGAGCACGTCGTCGAGGAGGTCGCCGCCCGCACCCAGCACGGCACGCTGGGCAGCATCCAGGGCCCCTACTACGTGCCTGACCAGGTGCGACTCTTGTCGCCGGCCACGTTGCCCGTTCGCCCGGACGAGAAGGGCGAGGCGCTGCTGTTCTCCGGCCGGGTGCTGGACCTGGACGGCAATCCGGTGCCCGGTGCCGAGCTGGACATCTGGCAGGCGGACGAGGCCGGCTACTACTCCGGGTTCGCGCCCGACATCCCGGACGGCAACCTGCGCGCCGTGGTGGTGGCCGATGGGGCGGGCCGGTTCGAGATCACCACCATTCGGCCGGCGCCTTACCAGATCCCCACCGACGGGCCCACCGGCCGGCTGATCGCGGCCGCCGACTGGCACGCCTGGCGGCCCGCGCACCTGCACCTGTTCGTCTCCGCGCCCGGCCACCGCAAGATCACCACGCAGCTGTACTTCCAGGGCGGTGACTGGCTGGACAGCGACGTCGCCGAGGCCACCAAGCCCGAGCTCGTGCTCGACCCCCGGTCGGGCGAGGACGGGCCGCTGCACTCCGAGTACGACTTCGTGCTCGAGCGGGTCTGAGCCTTTGCGTCGGCGGTCGCGGCCTTTGCATCGGCACTGATCATGTCCGACCCGGTTCGCGCAGGTCGCGGGCCGGGTCGGCGCCCGAGGGGAGATGTGAGATGAGCGAGCTTCGGATCGACGCCGTCGAGACGGTGATCCTGGACGTGCCGCTGCGCCGCCCGCACCGGTTCGCCAGGGTGAGCATGGAGGCCCAGCCGGTGCTGCTGGTGTTCCTGCGCACCGAGGGCGGCGTGACCGGGGTCGGCGAGGGCACCGTGCCGGGCGGGCCGTGGTGGGGCGGCGAGTCGGTCGAGACCATGCAGGTGATCATCGAGCGGTACGTGGCGCCGCTGCTGCTGGGCCGCCGCTGTGACGATCTGTTCGCCATCCTGCGCGACATCAACGACGTGGTCGCGGCCAACCTCTACGCCAAGGCCGCCGTCGAGGTCGCGCTGCACGACGCCTGGGCCCGGTCGCTCGGCGTCCCCGTGCACACGCTGCTCGGTGGCCTGGCCCGGACGTCCGTCCCGGTCACCTGGGCGCTGGGCACCGAGCCGGCGGCGGCGGTGGTGGAGGAGGCGCTGGCGAAGCTGGAGGCCGGGCTGCACCACAGCTTCAAGCTCAAGATGGGGGCGGCCGAGCCGGCGGACGACGTGGCCAGGGTGTGCACCGTGGCGGAGAAGCTGCGCGGGGCGGCCGGGGTACGGGTGGACCTCAACGCCCGGTGGGACCGGCTCACCTCGCTGACCTACCTGCCCCGGCTGGCCGAGGCGGGCGTCGAGCTGGTCGAGCAGCCGGTGCCGGGCCCGGAGTTCGAGGCGTTGGCGGAGATCAACCGAGCGCTGCCGATCCCGGTGATGGCCGACGAGAGCCTGCGTACGCCTCGCGATGCGCTGCGGCTGGCTGCTCTGGGCGCGGCCGACGTGTACTCGCTCAAGACGACGAAGTCGGGTGGGCTGCGGGCCACTATGGCGATCGCGTCGGTGGCCGCCGCGGCCGGCATCCCGTGCCACGGTGGCACGGCGATCGAGGGCCCGGTCGGCACGGTGGCGTCGCTGCACCTGGCCTGCGCGGCGCCTGCCGTCACGTGGGGCAGCGAGCTGTTCGGCCCGCTGCTGATGCGCGAGGAGCTGCTCACCACGCCGCTGCGCTACGCCGACGGCTCGCTGCACCTGCCGGAGGGCCCCGGGCTCGGTATCGAGCTGGACCCCGCCGCCGTGCGCGCCTTCACCCGGCGCTGACCTTCTCTTTCTCTGGAGCTGACCATGTTGTTCCACGTCCGGATGGACGTCGCCGTCCCGCACGACCTGGACCCCGCCGAGCGCGACAAGCTGCTCGCCACGGAAAAGGCCCGCGCCCAGGAGCTACAGCGCCGTGGCACCTGGGTGCACCTCTGGCGGGTGGTCGGCCGGTACAGCAACATCAGCGTGTTCGACGTCGCCAGCCCCGACGAGCTGCACAACATCCTCTGGACCCTCCCGCTCTTCCAGTACATGCACGTAGAAGTAACCCCCCTGGCCCGACACCCCTCCGCCCTCTAACCGCGCCGCCGGCCGCACGCCGTCCCAGAGCCACCCCTCCGTCCGACTTGTCGCGTCTTTTAGACACGACAAGTTCGACTTGTCGTGCCTATTTCCCGCGACAAGTGGGACGGCGGTGAGGGCGGAGGCGACAAGTGGGACGGCGGTGAGGGCGACAAGTCGGACGGTGGGAAGGGTCAGTGCACCGGGGCTTCCAGGGTCCACCGGCCGTCGGGGAGTAGTTCCAGGTGGTGCGAGTGCAGTTGGTTGAGCGTGCTGCGGTGGCCGACGCTGACCAGGATCGTGTCGGGCAGCTGCTCGCGGATGAGCGTGTACAGCGCGAGCTCCAGCCCCTCGTCGATCGAGGACGTGGACTCGTCGAGGAACGCGACCTGCGGCCGGTTGACCAGGACCCGGGCGAAGCCGAGGCGCTGCTGCTCACCCGGCGACAGGATGCGCCACCATGCGTCGTCCTCGTCCAGCGACTCCGCCAGGTGACCGAGGAAGACCTGCTGGAGAACCTCGCGGGCGCGGTCGGCCGTGACGAACTCGGCCTGCTCCGGATAGGTCAGCGCATTGCGCAGCGTGCCGAACGGCAGGTACGGCTGCTGGGAGAGGAAGAGCACCTTGTTCCCGGTCGGGCGGCGCACGGTGCCGGTTGCGTACGGCCAGAAGCCGGCGAGGCTGCGCAGCAGGCTGGTCTTGCCGGTGCCGGACGGGCCCTGCACGATCAGCGAGTTGCCGGCTTCGAGGTCCAGGTTGAGGTCCGAGATCAGCGCGTCGCCGTCCGGGCGGGTGATCGTCAGGTCGCGGATCCGCAGGCCGTCGATGCCGTTGTCGGTTGGCACGATCGGCAGGTCCCGGGCCGCGTTGTTGACGTCCAGCAGCCCGGTGAGCCGGTCCAGGGTGGCGCGGTAGCTGGCGAAGTCGTCGTAGGAGTTCCGGAAGAACGACAGTGAGTCGTGCACATTGCTGAACGCGCTGGCCGCCTGGGTGAGGTCCCCGAGCTTGACCTGGCCGGCGAAGTACCGGGGGGCCAGCACCAGGAACGGGAAGATGTTGGCGATCTGGGTGATCGAGAAGTTCCAGCCCTGGAACTTGACGCCCCGGAAGATCAGGGCCCAGTAGTTCTGCATGATGGCGCCGAACCGGGACAACAGGTTCGACCGCTCGACCTCTTCGCCGCGGTAGAGGGCGATGTTCTCGGCGTTGTCCCGCATCCGCACCAGCGCGTACCGGTACGAGGCCGTCAGCCGCTCGTTCAGGAAGTTCAGCCGCACCAGAGGCCGGCCGACCCTGAACGCGATCACCGTGGCGAGGATGACGTACAGGTAGGTGATGAAGGTCATCGCGCGCGGGATCTCGAACCCGAACAACGTGAGGGGCCCGGACAGCTCCCACAGGATGAGCGTGAACGACACCAGCGAGACCAGCGAGTTCACCGCGCCGACCGCGAGATCCTGCGAGTCGTTGGCGAAGGACGTGATGTCTTCCTGGATTCGCTGGTCGGGGTTGTCCACCGGCTCTTCGGTGAACTGGCCCCGGTAGTAGGCGTTGCCGTCGATCCAGTCGTTGAGAATGCGGTCGGTCAGCGCGGTTCGCCAATGCAGGATGAACATGCTCGTGATGAAGTACGAGAGCATGACCTCGAAGATATTGACGACCGCGATAATCGAGAAGATGCCGATGTACCTGAGGAACTCGTCGCTCTTGAGCTCCTGCAGCGCGGTGTAGATCCCATTGCTGGAATAGGTGGAGAGCACCTGCAGGCGTACACCCGCGATGGCCAGCAGCAGCATCAGGGCGAATGTCAGGATCGGGCGCCAGCTGAGCCAGGTGCGGCCGGGTCGAAAGTAGAACCACGACAGCCGGTGAAACTGTCGACCCCACCGGGTGAACCGCATCAGGAGCCAGGCCACTGCCGCGAAGGCCACCACGGTGACCGCGAATACCCAGACCACCCACCAGAGGCTGGCCAGTGTTTGGTTATTCCAGTCGAACGTATCCGGCACGCGGCTCTCCAAGGTTCAACTTTGGGGAATGCGCGCGAGCTTACCTGCAGGTCGCAGCGGTGATTCTGAGGCCTTGGTCAGGTATCCGCTGAAGCGGCCGGCCTGGGTGGATCAGTGGGCGTGCGGGCCTTCTCGGTGCACCGGGCCGTGGGTATCGGCGCAGTGTTGTTCGGCCAGCGGCAGTAACTGTGCGTCGGCCGGGGTTGGTTCGGATGGGCGTACCGCGTGGTCGACCTGCAGTGTCGTGTGGGTGATCGCGTAGTCGGTGGCCAGCAGTCGCTCGAGGTCGCGACGCAGCCCGTGGCAGTCGGTGCCCGCCTCGACCAGCACGTGCGCCGACAGCGCGGTCTGCCCGGATGTGATCTGCCAGACGTGCAGGTCGTGCACCTCGTCGACGCTCGGCAGCGTGACCAGCCGGTCCCCGAGCGCGTCCGGGTCGACCCCGCTCGGGGCGGCCTCCAGGAAGATCCGGCCGGCGTCGCGGACGAGCCCCGTACCGGCCCGCACCATGAGTACGACGACGATCAGCGAGGCGATCGCGTCCGCCCTGGTGAAGCCCGTGAGCAGCACCACGAGGCCGGCCACCGCCGTGGCGATGAAGCCGTACAGGTCGGTCAGGATGTGCTGGAAGGCGCCCTCGACGTTCAGGCTGGTCCGGTTGGCCTTGCTGATCGCCCACGCGGCGAGCACGTTGACCACGACCCCCACCACCGCGGTGGTCAGCACCAGGCCGCCGGCGACCGGGCCGGGGTCGAGCAGGCGCTTGATCGCCTCGTAGGTCAGCCAGACCGAGAGTAGCAGCAGCGTCAGCCCGTTGGCCTGCGCGGACAGGATCTCCGTGCGCCGCAGGCCGTACGTGAAGATGCCCCGGGCCGGGCGCGCGGACAGCCGCATCGCGACCAGGGCCAGCACGATCGAGGCGGCGTCGGTGAGCATGTGGGCGGCGTCGGAGAGCAGGGCCAGCGAGTTCGCCAGGATCCCGACCACGACCTCGCCGACCAGGAACGCCGAGATCAGCGCGAGCGCGATGCTCAGCCAGCGCTGGTCCGCGTCGGCGACGACCCCGTGCCCGTGCCCATGGCCGTTCTCGGAGCCGTGTCCGTGGCCCTGCTCCGGCGCGTGGTCGTGCCCCGGTTCGTGGTCCTGCTCCGAGCCGCCGTTGTGCTCGTGGACCTCGCTCGCGTCCGTCGCCACTCCCGCTCCCCAATAGATGCACACTTCTGCATGTGTTGTTGAGGGAAGCCTACCGCGCGTCGAACCCCCGTAGGCAAGTGCCCGCCGTCGATCACTCGCCGGGGCTGAGGAACCGGCAGGTCGGGCCGGGCGGCCGCCGTGGACCGGTGCGCGCTCGCCACGCACCGGCGGCCGCACACCCTCTTTGGGCGCCGCACACCCACCGCGGCGGGTGCGTGGCAACCAGAGAGGGTGTGCGGCGGCGTCCGCCGGCGGTCAGGTGTAGAGCGAGTCGATCTCCGTGCCGTACTTCTCGGTGATCGGCTTGCGCTTGAGCTTCATCGTGGGGGTGAGCTCGTCGCCGCCCGGCTCCCACACGGCGGGCAGCACGGCGAAGTTCTTGATCTGCTCCACCCGGGACAGCCGCTGGTTGGCCGCCTCGATGCCGGCCGCCACCTCGGCGAGCACCGCCGCGTTGTCGTGCAGCGCTTTCGGTGAGCCGTCCGGCAGCCCGTGCTTGGCCGCGTAGCCGGCGGCGGCCTCCGGGTCGAGGGTGAGCAGCGCGACCACGTACTTGCGGTTGTCCCCGATCGCCACCACCGAGCCGGCGAGCGGACAGGTGGCCTTGACCGTGCCCTCGATGTTGGACGGCGACATGTTCTTGCCGGCCGCGTTGATGATCAGTTCCTTCTTGCGGTCGACGATGCGCAGGTAGCCGTCGGCGTCGAGGGTGCCGATGTCGCCGGTGTGCAGCCAGCCGTCCGGGTCGATCGTCTCGGCGGTCTTGTCCGGGGCGTTGCGGTAGCCGCGCATCACCTGCGGGCCCCTGGCCAGCACCTCCCCGTCGTCGGCGATCTTCACCTCCATGCCGGGTACGGCCGGGCCGACGGTGCCGATCCGGATGTCGTCGGCCGGGTTGATCGTGACGACCGCGGTCAGCTCGGACATGCCCCAGCCCTCGCTGACCGGGATACCGAGGCCGAGCATGAACCTCAGCGCCTCCGGGGCGATCGGCGCGGCGCCGGACACACAGCCGCGCACACGGTCCATGCCCAGCTTGGCGCGCACGGCGCCGAGCACGAGCCGGTCGGCGAGCGCGTGCTGGGCGCGCAGTATGGCCGGCACGGGATTGCGGTCCGAGCGGAGCTGGGCGACCTGGCCACCGGTGCGCAGCGCCCACTCGGCCAGCCGCCGCTTGACCGGGCTCGGCTCGCCGGCCACCCCGGTCTCGATCGCCGTCTTGATCTTGTACCAGATCTGCGGTACCCCGGCGAAGATCGTCGGCCGGACCTGGGCGAGCGCGCTGATCAGGGTGCGGGGGTCGGCCACGGTGCGGACCTGCAGGCCCGTGCCCAGGCTCATGTACTGGCAGCCGACCCGGTTCGCCGCGTGCGCGTCGGGCAGGTAGCTCAGCACGGTGTCGTGCTCGTCCGTGTTGAGCAGGGGCTCGAGGCTGGCCAGCTGGGCCAGCACGTTGGCGTGGGTGATCTCGACGCCCTTGGACGGCCCGGTGGTGCCCGAGGTGTAGATGATCGTGGCCACGTCGCCCGGCTCGACCGCGCGCCAGCTTCCCTCGAAGTCGAACCCGGGATCACCGCCGGCGAGCGCGTCGTCCCAGCTCAGCGTGCCGTCGGGGGTGCCGTCGAGGCATACCACGTGCTCAGGGGCGCCACCGGCACCGCCGTCGCGCACCGCCAGCAGCCGCGCCGCGAACTGCTCCTCGCAGACCACGACCCGGTTGCCGGCGTTCTCGAACAGGTGCGCGATCTGCTCGGGCGCGAGCGTGTTGTAGATCGAGAACGGGGTGGCGCCGAGGTGCAGGGCAGCGGTGTCCACGACGTGGAACTCGGGACGGTTGGTCAGCATCAGCGCGACCGTGTCCCCGCGCCGCACGCCCAGCGCGGCCAGTGCGGCGGCCGCCGCGCGGACCCGCTCGCCGTACTCCCGCCACGTGTAGCCGACCGAGCCGTCCGGGGTGGCCACCGCCGTGGCGGTCGGGATGCGGGCGACCAGGCGCTGGAACGACTCGCACAGCGTCGTGGGGGCGGGCTCGGCCATCGCGAACTCCCTGGGGCAGTGCGGATCATGTGAACGGACAAGAGAACCGGTCAGTGACGATGGCATGCCCAAACCGTGAAGATCAAGGGGCTTGGCCGACTAAGTGAATCATAGATAAGTTCAGTGCATGTCGAGCCGGCCGGCGCCCCCACTGCGCGGCACCCGGCCGCGCAACCGGCGGGCGCTGATCCTGGCGGCCGCGACCGAGCTGCTCTACGAGCGGGGTTACTCGCGGGTCGGGATGGCGGACATCGCCGAGGCGGTGGCGATCAGTCCGTCCGCGCTGTACCGGCACTTCAGCGGCAAGCAGCGGCTGCTCGGCGAGGTCGTGCTGGGCACCCTGGCCGAGATCCGCGAGCTGGTGGCGAGCCTGGACGGCGCCGACCGGACCACGTGGCTGCCCGCGATGGCCGCGATGGCGCTGGACAACCGGCGGATCGGGGTGCTGTGGCGCCGCGAGGCCCGCCACCTGGACGCGGCCGACCGGCTGCGGATGCGCCGCGAGCTGGACGCCATCCGGGGCCGGCTGCGGGCGCTGGTGGTGGCCGCGCGGCCGGACTCCGGCGCCGAGGCCGCCGGGCTGCGCGCGTGGTTCCTGCCGGCCGTGCTGCTGAGTGCCTCGTTCCACCGGCTGAGCCTGCCCCGGGCGGACTTCGAGCCGCTGCTCACCGAGTTGGCCGGCACCGTCCTGGACGTCACCCTCCCCGCTGGCATGGAGCCGGCCGCCGCGGCTCCGCGCGGCGGCGGGCGGTTGGTGCCCAGGTCGCGGCGGGAGGCGTTGCTTGTCGAGGCGACGCGGATGTTCGCCGACCGGGGCTACGCGGAGGTGAGCATCGACGACGTCGGCGCCCGGCTCGGTTTGACCGGCGCGGCCATCTACCACCACTTCCCGACCAAGCTGGCCATGCTGGAGAGCGCCTTCCAGCGGGGCAACGAGTGGCTCTGGGCCGACTTCACCCGGACCCTCGGGCTCGCCGAGGACCCGGCGGACGCGCTGCGCAGGCTGGTCCGCTCTTACAACTCGTTCGCGGTGCACAGCCCGGACTGGGTCAACCTGCTGCTCACCGAGACGCCCCAGCTGCCCGAGGCGCGCCGCCGCCAGGCCCACCTCGCCCAGCGCGCCTACCTGGACGAATGGGTGCACCTGGGGCTGGCCGTGCACCCCGGGCTGGACCCGGTGGCGGCCCGTGTGAGGGTGCACGCCGTGCTCACCTCGGCGAACCAGCTCGCCCGTGACCGGCGGCTGCGCCAGCACCCCGACGCACTGCCGGCGCTGCACGCGATCGGCGACGCACTGCTCGGCCTGCCTGTCGACGGAGGCTCGCGCTGAGTCGTGCCGTGCCTTACGGGGCTGTTCGCGGTGCAGCGGCTGCTGGGGTTGGCGCAGCGGCATCCGCTGCACCGCGCGCTGTTCGACCGCGCCCCGGTGCTGCTGATGGTCGGCGGTGAGCTGCGCGCGGCCCAGCCGCGGCGGGCGCGGGTGACCGAGGACGAGCTGAGGCAGCGGCCCCGGCTGGCCGGGATCAGCCGGCTGGAGGAGGTCGGCTGTGTCGTGCTCGAACGGAACGGCCAGATCAGTGTGCCGCGGCGGGACGCTGACCTGGACCCTTGGCCGCTCGACGACGTGCCCGGCGCGGCCGGGATCGGAAAATAGTCCCGGCCGTAGCCCTGCCTCGACAAGACTGGGGGCATGACCGAGGGGGGATCCGCTAGGAGCTCGCCGCTGACCCTGTTGCGCCAGCCGCACGTCAGCCATCTGCTGCTGGCCAGCGTGGTCGGGCGGATCCCGGCGGCCGTGGCCGCCCTGGCGATCAGCCTGCTGCTGCGCGCCGAGGGGTGGGCGTACGGGCGGGTCGGCCTGGCGGTGGGGGTGTTCGCGGTCGGCCAGGCGCTCGGCGGCCCGGCGCTGGCCCGGCTCGTCGACCGGCGTGGCCAGCCGGCGGTGCTGGCGAGCTCGGCGGTGCTGTCCAGCCTGGGGTTCGTGCTGCTGCCGGTGGGCGCGGCGAGCACGGCGGGGGCCGTGGTCTGCGCCGCCGTGGCCGGCCTGGCCACTCCGCCGCTGGAGCCGTGCCTGCGTGCGCTGTGGCCGGCGCTGGTCGGGGAGCGGCGGCTGGACGCGGCGCTCGGCCTGGACGCCGCCAGCCAGGAGCTGATCTTCATCGTGGGCCCGCTGCTGGTCGCCGGGGCCAACGCGGTCGGCGGGCCGGCCACCTCGCTCTGGGTGGCCGCCGCGCTCGGGGTCGTCGGCACGTGCGCGTTCCTGCTCGCGCCGCCGCCGAGGGCCTGGCGGCCGGTGCCCCGCGAGCCGCACTGGCTGGGCCCGCTGCGCAGCGGGCGGCTGGCGCTGTTGCTCGTCGCGCTGGTGGGCAGCGGGGTGGCGCTCGGCGCGATGACGCTGTTCGCGGTCGCGTACGCCGACGGGCGGGCGGCGGCCGGGCAGTCGATCCCGGGTGGCGCGGGGCTGCTGCTGTCGCTGAACGCGCTGGGTGCCCTGCTCGGCGCGGTCGGCTACGGCTCGGTGAGCTGGCGGATGCCGCTGGCCCGGCGGCTGTGCTGGCTGGCGGTCGGCATGGCGGCGGCGTTCTGGGGTCTGGTCGCCACGCCGGGGCTGGGCTGGCTGCTCGTGCTGCTCGTCGCCGGCGGGGCCTGCTTTGCGCCGATGCTGGCCGTGGCGTTCTCCATGGTGGGTGCGCTGTCGCGGCCGGAGAACATCACCGAGGCGTTCGCCTGGCTGGTCACCTTGATCACCGCGGGCATCGCGCTCGGCTCGCTGCTCGGCGGTGTCGCGCTCGCCACCGGGCTGGCCGGCGGTGCATCGGCGGCGGCCGCCGGGGCCACCGCCGCCGCTCTGGTGATCGCCCTTGCGCAACGACCCTGGGCGGTCGGCGCAACGGGCTCCAGTTGGAGTGCCGTCGGGGAGCAGTCCGAGTAGCGTGCACCGGGTGCCGACCCGACCTGCTGCTTTCCAGCGTCTCGCCATTGTCAATCGGGGCGAGCCGGCCATGCGCTTGATCAACGCCGTACGGGAGTGGAACGCCCAGGCCAGTGAGCCGGGTGCGGCCGGACCCCCACCGCTGCGCACGATCGCCGTGTACACGGCGGTGGACCGCAGGGCGATGTTCGTCCGGGAGGCGGACGAGGCGGTGCTGATCGGCCCTGACGATGAGTCCGGCTTCGGGGCCAACCCCTATCTGGACTACGCGGAGCTGGAGCGGGCGCTGCTGGCCTGCCGCGCCGACGCGGTGTGGCCGGGCTGGGGCTTCGTCTCGGAGAAGGCCGAGTTCGTCGAGCTGTGCGACCGGCTGGGCATCACCTTCGTCGGGCCGACCGCCGAGGTCATGCGGATGCTCGGCGACAAGATCGAGTCGAAGCGGCTGGCCGAGCGCGTCGGGGTGCCGCTGGCGGCCTGGAGCGGCGGCCCGGTCGCCGGGCTGGACGAGGCGCGCGAGCACGCCGGGCGGATCGGTTACCCGCTGATGGTGAAGGCCACCGCCGGTGGCGGCGGCCGGGGCATCCGACTGGTGAACAGCGCCGAGGAGCTGCCCGAGGCGTTCGAGCGGGCGAGCTCGGAGGCGGCGAAGACGGCCGGCGACGCCACGGTGTTCCTGGAGAAGGCGATCAAGGGCGGCCGGCACGTCGAGGTACAGATAGTGGCGGATGCGGCCGGCTCCGTATGGACCTTGGGTGTCCGGGACTGCAGCGTGCAGCGGCGCAACCAGAAGGTGCTCGAGGAGTCGGCGTCGACCGCGCTGGACGCCGAGCAGGAGCAGCTGCTGCGCGCGAGTGCCGCCGAGCTGGTCCGCGCCGCCGGCTACGTGAACGCGGGCACCGTGGAGTTCCTGTACGAGCCGAAGGAGCGGCTGCTGTCGTTCCTCGAGGTGAACACCCGGCTGCAGGTGGAGCACCCGGTCACCGAGGCCACCACCGGCGTGGACATCGTGAAGCTGCAGCTGCACGTAGCGGCGGGCGGCACGCTGGACGAGGTCGCCGCCGAGGTGCCGCCGTCCAGAGGGCACGCCATCGAGGCGCGGCTGACCGCCGAGGACCCGGAGCGGGACTTCGCGCCGGCGCCCGGGCTGATCGAGCACCTGGCGCTGCCCAGCGGCCCCGGCATCCGGGTCGACACCGGGGTGGCGGCCGGCGACGTGATCCCGCCGCAGTACGACTCGATGATCGCCAAGGTGATCGCATGGGGCCGGGACCGGGGCGAGGCGCGGGCCCGGCTCTACCGCGCGCTGAGGCAGACTGCCGCGGTGATCGACGGCGGCACCACGAACAAGGCGTTCCTGCTCGACCTGCTGAACCGGCCGCAGGTGCGCAACGGCGAGTTCGACACCACCTGGCTGGACACGATGATGGCCGGCGGCTACACGCCGCCGCGCCGGCTCGACGTGGCGCTGCTGGCCACGGCGGTCGAGGCGCACGACGCGCACGTGGACCGCCAGCGCGACCGGCTGTTCAACTCCGCCGAGCGCGGCCGCCCTGAGGTCGGCCACGAGACGTGGCACCAGGTCGACGTGCGTGCCGGTGGCCAGGCGTACCGGCTGCGCGTGGCCCGGACCAGGGCGGCGCGCTACCGCGTGGTGCTGGACGACGTGCACGGCGCCGGCGGGACCGCGGTGGACGTCGACGTGGAGCGGTCCGGCCGGTTCGAGCGGCGGCTCACCGTGGGCAGCCAGAGCTTCGCGGTGCTCTCGGTGACGCAGGGTTCGGACTACCTGGTCGAGGTGGACGGCGCGGTGCACCGGATCTCCGGCGGCGAGGCCGGGCTGGTCCGCGCGCCTGCGCCGGCGATGGTGGTGGCCGTGCCCGTGGCCGCCGGTGACCACGTCGCCGAGGGTGACGTGATCGCCGTGGTCGAGTCGATGAAGCTGGAGACGGCGCTGCGTGCCCCGGTGTCCGGCACCGTCGCCGAGGTGCTCGTGGCGGCGAACACGCAGGTAGAGGGCGGTACCAAGCTGGTGCGCCTGGAGCCGGACCCGGAGGCGGGGGACGCGGCCGCCACGGAGACGTCGGAGCGGGTGGACCTGGGCGCGCTGGCCAGCGCGGTGCCCGAGCTGGCCCCGGCCGGCGCGGCGGCCGATGCGCTGGCCGCACTGCGCGCCCTGGTGCTGGGCTTCGACATCGACGAGAGCGAGGCCCGCCCGCTGCTGGCCGGGCTGGCCGCCGCCCGTGACGAGCTGGCGCACAACGACCCGAGGGTGCTGGCCGGCGAGACCGACGTGCTGCGGATCTTCGCCGACCTGTCCGCGCTGTCGCGCAACCGCCGCGTCTCCAACGGCACCGGCGCCCTGGCCTCGGACGACTCCGCCGTGGACGCCGAGGCCGCGCGCAACCCGCAGGAGTACCTCTACGCCTATCTGCGCTCGCGTGACGCCGAGGCGGAGGGGCTGCCCGAGTCGTTCCGGATCCGGCTGCGGCGGGCACTGGCCCACTACGGCGTCGCCGACCTGGAGCCGTCGGCCGACCTCGGTCCCGCGCTGTACCGGATGTTCCTGGCGCACCGCAGGGCCGTTGCGCACGCGCCCGTGCTCGCGGAGCTGCTGCAGTACCGGATGCGGCACCCCGAGTCGCTGCCCGAGTCCGCCAGGGAGGGCTACCGGCAGGTGCTGGACCACCTGGTGACCGCGACCCAGCTGCGCCACCCGATGGTCGGTGACCTGGCCCGCCAGGTCCGCTACCGGTGCTTCGAGGCACCGCTGATCGCCGCCGGCCGGGCCCGGGTGCAGCGCGAGGTGCGTGACGAGCTGGACCACCTGGCCTCCGACCCGGCCGCCAGGGCCGCCCAGATCGACGCGCTGGTGGCCTCCGGCGAGCCGATCCTGAGCGCGTTCGGCGACCGGCACCACGCGGCGATGCTCGAGGTGATGACCCGGCGGTACTACCGGATCCGGCCGCTCGAGCACTTCGCCGTCGTCGAGCACGGCAGCCGGCCGCTGCTCACCGCCGGCTACCAGCACGACGGGCACGCGTACTCGGTGCTGGCCACGGTGGTGGACAGCAAGGCGGCCGGGGAGGACTCGGCGGCGCCGACGGCCGTGACCACCGACCTGAACCAGATGGTCGCCGCGCTGCCGTCGGGGCGCACCGCGCTGATCGACCTGTACGTCACCTCGGACGACTCCTCCGGCGTCGAGCCCGATGCCAGGGCCGGCCGGATCCGCGAGCGGCTGGGCGCCATCCCGGAGGCGGTCGGGCGGGTCGCCGTCGCGGTCCGCCGGGCCGACGGGGAGTACTCCGGGCCGACCTGGTTCACCTTCCTGCGCGGGCCCGACGGCGAGCCGGTGGAGGACCCCACGCTGCGCGGCCTGCACCCGATGGTGGCCGAGCGGCTCGGGCTGTGGCGGCTGACGGGGTTCCGGCTCAGCCGGCTGCCGGCCGCGCCGGACGTGCACCTGTTCCGCGCCCAGGGCCGGGAGGTGTCCGAGGACCAGCGGCTGATCGCGATGGCCGACGTGCGCGACCTGACCATGGTGCGGGACGAGGACGGCCGGGTGCGCGGCGTGCCGCAGTTCGAGCACGTGCTGGACGCCTGCCTGAACAGCCTGCGCGCGGCCCGCTCGTCCGACCCGACGCTGGCCAAGCTGGCCTGGAACCGGGTGCTGCTCTACGTGTGGCCGGTGGTGGACGTGCCGCTGACGGAGCTGGACGCGGTGGTCCGCTCGCTGGCGCCGCGCTCGGAGGGGCTCGGTCTCGAGCAGGTGATGGTGCAGTTCAGGGCGGCGGGCATCGGCGAGCAGGACGGGGAGCCGCGCGAGCTGATGCTGCGGATGTCCCGGCCGCCGGGCGCCGGGCTGACCATCCGGATCACCGACCCGCCGTTCTCGCCGCTGCGCGAGCTGGACTCCTACGCGCAGAAGGTGATCAGGGCGCGGCGCCGGGGCGCGGTCTACCCGTTCGAGCTGCTGCCGCTGCTGACCCGCTCGCCTGATGTCGACGGCGCCCCCGGCCGGTTCACCGAGTACGACCTGGACGAGTCCGGCAAGCCGGTGGTGGTGGACCGGGCGCCGGGTGGCAACACGGCCAACCTGGTGCTCGGCGTGGTCCGCACGGCCACCCAGCGCTACCCGGAGGGCATGACCAGGGTCGTGCTGCTGGGCGACCCGACGAAGGCACTGGGCGCGCTGGCCGAGGCGGAGTGCGCACGGGTCATGGCCGCGATCGAGCTGGCCAGGCAGCTGGACGCGCCGATCGAGTGGTTCGCGGTGTCCGCCGGTGCCAAGATCTCGATGGAGTCCGGCACCGAGAACATGGACTGGATCTCCCGGGTACTGCGCGGGATCATCGAGTTCACCCAGGATGGCGGCGAGATCAACGTCGTGGTCACCGGCATCAACGTCGGGGCCCAGCCGTACTGGAACGCCGAGGCCACCATGCTGATGCACACCAAGGGCATCCTGGTGATGACCCCGGACAGCGCCATGGTGCTCACCGGCAAGCAGTCGCTGGACTACTCCGGCGGCGTGTCGGCCGAGGACAACTTCGGCATCGGCGGCTACGACCGGATCATGGGGCCGAACGGGCAGGCGCAGTACTGGGCGCCCGACCTGTCCGGCGCGGTGGACGTGCTGCTCGCGCACTACGAGCACACGTACCTGGCGCCGGGGGAGCAGTTCCCGAGGCCGGCGTTGACCACCGACCCGGTCAGCCGCGACATCGGCGACTCGCCGCACGCCGGACCAGGCACCGACTTCACCCGGGTCGGCCAGATCTTCGCGGCGGACAGCAACGCCGACCGCAAGAAGCCGTTCGACATCCGCTCGCTGCTGCGCGGGGTGGCCGACGCCGACCACGCGCCGCTGGAGCGCTGGGCGGACATGCACGACGCCGACTCCGTGGTGGTGTTCGACGCGCACCTCGGTGGCCAGCCGATCTCACTGATCGGGATCGAGTCGCGGCCGCTGCCCCGGCACGGCCGGCCGCCGGTGGACGGGCCGTCCCAGTGGACCGCGGGCACGCTGTTCCCCCGCTCGTCGAAGAAGACCGCGCGGGCGATCAACGCGGCCAGTGGCAACCGGCCGCTGGTGGTGCTGGCCAACCTGTCCGGCTTCGACGGCTCGCCCGAGTCGCTGCGCGCGCTGCAGCTGGAGTACGGCGCCGAGATCGGCCGGGCAGTGGTCAACTTCGCCGGCCCGATCGTGTTCTGCGTGGTCAGCCGGTATCACGGCGGCGCGTTTGTGGTGTTCTCCGGCACGCTCAACGACAACATGGAGATCGCCGCGGTGGAGGGCTCGTACGCCTCGGTGATCGGTGGGGCGCCGGCCGCCGCGGTGGTGTTCGCCGGTGAGGTGAACAAGCGCACCGCCGCCGACCCGAGGGTGGCCGACGTGGAGGCCCGCCTGGCCAAGGCGGTCGGCTCGCGCGACGACGCCGAGGCCGCCCGCCTGCGCGCCGAGCTGGCCTCGGTGCGGTCCGCCGTGCGGTCGGAGAAGCTGGGTGAGGTGGCCGACGAGTTCGACACCCAGCACAGCATCGAGCGGGCGCAGCGGGTCGGCTCGGTGGACAGGATCGTGCCGGCCCGCCAGCTGCGGCCGTACCTGGTCGACGCGGTGCGCCGTGGCATGGCCAAGGCGCTCGCCGGGCCGGGCGGCGGTTCCGACGGGTCCGGCGCGACCGAGCTACAGGGCGGCTGAGAGGGCAGCGGACCTCACCTCTCCGCGTGGGTTGCAATGTGAGACCCAGGCGGTAAGCTTCGCGGCACTGGTGGTGCGCGGGCCCATTCCGAATGGGCCCGCGCGGTCCGGCCGAATGGTGCCGGACCCGGTTGATGCCGCGGAGGTCATAGGTGACTGGAAATGCCGACCTTTTTGATCTGACCGGCAAGGTCGCGCTGGTCACCGGGGGCAGCCGGGGCATCGGTCGGATGATTGCCGCCGGCCTGCTGCGGGCCGGCGCGAAGGTCTATCTGAGCAGCCGGAAAACGGCCGAGCTGGAGGCCACCGCCGAACAGCTCGCCGAGTGGGGCGACGTCACGGCCGTTCCGGCCGACGTCAGCACGGAAGCGGGCGCGACCGAGCTCGCCGGCGCCATTGCCGCGGTCGAACCGAAGGTGCACGCGCTGTTCAACAACGCCGGCGCGGCCTGGGGAGCGCCGCTGGAGGAGTTCCCGGACAAGGGTTGGGACAGGGTGCTGGACGTCAACGTGCGCGGCGTCTTCCACCTGACCGTTGCGCTGCTGCCCCAGCTGCGCGCGGCGGCCACCGAGGACGACCCGGCGCGGGTGGTGAACATCGGCAGCATCGACGGCATCCGGGTGCCCGAGCGGGAGTTCCAGAACTTCTCCTACAGCGCCAGCAAGGCGGCCGTGCACATGCTCACGCGACACCTCGCCGCCGAGCTGGCCCCGAAGATCCTGGTCAACGCGATCGCGCCCGGCCCGTTCGAGTCGCGGATGACGGCCGGCCTGCTGGCCGAGCACGGCGACGCCATCCGGGACCGCTCGCCCCTGCGCCGGATCGGCCGGCCGGACGACATGGCCGGCATCGCGGTGTTCCTGGCCAGCCGCGCCAGCACGTACATCACCGGCGCGGTCATTCCGGTCGACGGCGGCATCAGCACCACCGGCTGACCCGCCCACAGGACCACCCGCACGGCGCCGGGGGCCCGGCGCCGGAACCCGTACCCGTACCCGAAGGAGAGCCCGATGTCGTTGGTGAAGTTCGACGTGGACGGTCAGCTCGGCCTGCTGACGGTGGACAACCCGCCGCTGAACCTGATGTCCCAGGGTGTGATCGACGGGTTCGAGGAGGCGGTCAACCAGGCCAGCGTCGCCGACATCCGCGCCCTGCTGATCCGGGCCGAGGGGCCGCACTTCATGGGCGGCGCGGACGTGCACATCTTCGACGGCAAGACCGGTGCGCAGGCCAGGTCGATGTTCGCCAGGGCGCTGCCGGTGTTCGCCCGGCTGGAGGAGCTGCCGCTGCCGACCGTGGTCGCGGTGCAGGGGCTGTGCCTGGCCGCCGGACTGGAGGTCGCGCTGTCCGCCGACATCGTGGTGGCCGGCGAGTCCGCCAAGTTTGCGCAGGTGGAGCGGCACATCGGGACGAGCACGCTGCTCGGCGGGGCGCAGCGGCTGGCCGAGCGGGCCGGCTCGGCGCGGGCCCGGCAGATCGTCTTCGACGGCGACCAGTACAGCGCCCAGCAGTTCGCCGACTGGAACATCATCAACCACGTGGTGCCGGACGCCGAGGTGGCCGAGTTCGCCGAGAAGCTGGCCCGTCGCTACGCCGCCGGCCCGACCCGCGCATTCGCCGCCGGCAAGGCGCTGATCCGCGGCTACCTGGACGGCGACATGCGCGCCGCCGACCGGGCCGTCCTGGAGAGCGCCGCCCCGCTGTTCGACACCGAGGACATGCAGACCGGCGTCAAGACCCTGCTCACCCTCGGCGGCCGCAACTTCCTCGGTAAGGCCGAGTTCAAGGGCCGGTGACCGGGATGGCCGCGCTGGACCCACGCGCACGCCGAGCCGCCGCGGGCCATCGAGGTCGGCCAGGGCGACATCGCGCCGAGCACCGTGCTGCACGTGCCAGCGGTGGCCGCGGTGGTCGGCGGCGACGTCGCCTACCACGGGATCAACCCGTTCCTGGCCGCCTCGACGCCGGACGAGTGGCGGCTGGGGATCGCCAGCCTGGACAAGATCGCCGCGCTGCGGCCGAGGGTCGTGGTGGCCGGGCACAAACGCCCTGAGCTGGCCAATGACGACGTAGCGGCGATTGTCGGTGGCACTCGCGCCTACCTCGCCGATTTCATTGCCGGCTACGGGGAGTGCGCCAACTTGCGCGAGCTCGTGAGCTATCCGCGGGTGGTGGCCCCGGCATTCCCTGGAATGCTCGGGGCATGCTCACCCCGGCCGACGAATTCCCGATCCACCAGACCCCGGAACCCGTTGCCTATGCCGGCAGCGACCGCAACTTCTACGACCGCTACTTCTTCAGCGGTTACCAGCCGGACCTGTCCAGCTACTTCGCGGTCGCCTTCGGCATGTACCCGGCGCTGAACATCGCCGACGCGCACTTCAGCGTGCTGCGCGGCGACCGGCAGTACAACCTGCACGCGTCGCGGCTGCTGGACGGCGACCGGATGCGGCTGGAGGTCGGGCCGATCTCGATCGAGGTGCTCGAGCCGTTGCACCGGATCCGGCTGCGGGTCGCGGGCGAGCACGGCAGCGCCGCCGAGGGCATCTCCGCCGAGCTGGAGCTGACCGGGCGCTCCTTCCCGATCGAGGAGCCCCGGTTCACCCGCCGCTACGGGCCACGCCTGCTGTTCGACTACACCCGCCTGACGCAGAACGTGCGCTGGACCGGCTGGATCGACGTGGACGGCGAGCGCGAGCAGCTCGAGCCGGGCGCGGTGGGCACCCGGGACCGGTCCTGGGGCATCCGGCCGGTCGGCAGCTCCGACGCGCAGCCCTCCTCGCCCGGGCTCGGGGCCCAGTTCTACTGGCTGTGGACGCCGACCAACCTGGCCGAGCGCAGCGTGTTCTTCCACGTCAACAACGACGCGGAGGGCGTGCCGTGGAACCTGCGCGCGGCGCTCTGCGCGGAAGGCGCGGCCCAGGGTGCGGTGTTGGAGACGTCGGCGGCGCGGGCCAGTGTGGAGTTCCAGCCCGGTACGCGGTACCCCACGGCCGGGGCCGTCGAGATCGACCCACCCGGCGAGCCGACGCTGCGGCTGAAGTTCGAGCCGGTGCTGCGGTTCCAGATGCGCGGCCTCGGCTACCACCACCCGACGTGGGGGCACGGCAAGTTCGTGGCGCCGCTGGCCGTCGAGCGGGAGGACTTCGTGGTGTCCGAGGCCGACCCGGCCGACCCGACGCAGATGCACCTGCAGTCGCTCTGCCGCGTGCGCGCCGAGCAGGACGGCCGGCCCGGCGAGGACGCGGCGGGCCTGTTCGAGTCGCTCGTCTTCGGCCCGTACACGCCGTACGGCTTCACGTCGCTGACCGACGGCTACACGCCTCGGTAGCTCTCGAGTAGCGCTCGAGTCGACCTCGGGTAGTCCGGAAGGGGGTGCGAGATGCCTCCTGGGTGGGCGGCGGCGGGGGCTCGGGGCGCCTACGGTCGGGGCCTGACCTCGGAAGGAAGCACCCTGACCTCGGGAGGGACCGCGTGTCGAGCGAGCCGGCGGACAGCGGGCACGAACTGTTCGGGGCCTGGTGCGCCCCGATCTTCAGCGTGCTCACGGTGGTGGGCTTCCTCGGGTTCGCCGGCTTCTACGCGCCGGCGCCGGCCTGGCTGCCGCCCGCGCGGCTCGCCGGGCAGTACGCGGAGCACCGGTTCGGCATCGAGCTCGGCCTGTCAATCTTCTGCGTGGCCACCGCGTTCCTGGCCATCTTCACCGTCGCGCTGAGCCTGGCGCTGGCCCGGATCGAGGGGCGGGCGCCGATCATGGCGGTCAGCCAACTGCTCGGCGGGCTCGGCGTGGTGCTACTGATCTTCATCTCGTGCTGCCTGTGGATCGGTGCCGCGTACCGCGCGGGCGACGCGGCCCCGGACGTCACGGTGGCGCTGAACGACGCGGCCTGGTTCGGTTTCCTGGTCGGCTGGGTGATGCTGTCGCTGCAGATGGCGGTGACCGCGGCGGTCACGCTGCGGGAGCGGAGCGTGACGCCACTGGTGCCTCGGTGGCTGGCCTGGGCGTCGGTGGTCGGGGCGGTCGTGCTGGTCACCGCGAACGGCTGCGTGTTCACCAGGACCGGCGCCTTCGCCTGGGACGGCGTGCTCGGCTACTACCTGCCGATGGCGATCTGGGCGACCTGGCTGGACGGCCACGCCTGGTACCTGCGCAAGCGGTTGCGCCGCCGGCACACCGAACCGGCGGCCGCGCTGGCCCAGGTCTAGCGCCGTCCGCACAACGCATCGGGCGAACGTCTGTCAGGGCTGGTCGTCGTGCACCACGACGACCGGGCAGAGCGCGTGGGCGGCGAGGTGCTGGCTGACCGAGCCGAGCAGCATGCCGGCGACTCCGCCGTGGCCCCGGCTGCCGACCACGAGCAGCTCGGCTCCCTCGGCGGCGTCCAGCAGCACCTGCGCCGGGTGGCCCTCCGAGACGTGCCGGTGCACCGAGGCGAGCTGGCCGGCGTCGACGGCCTTCTCCAGCACGCCGTCCAGCATCGTGAGGGTCTCGGCCTCCCAGTCGAAGTCGCCGACCGGCACGTAGCCGTAGGTGGCCGCCCAGTTCCAGGCGGCCACGGCGTGCAGCTCGGCGCCGGTCAGCTTCGCCTGCCGCGCCGCCCACGCCACCGCGCGCACCGACGAGTTGGACCCGTCCACACCCACCACGATCCGGCCGCTGGTCATCTCGGCACCTCCCGTGCGCCCCGGTCCTCGGCGACCGAAGTCTCTGATCTTCATCGTGGCACAATCTCGGCCCCCGGCCAGGGTGCGACTGATCACGAGGCCCCGGTGTTCGCCGTTTCCGGTACGTGGCCGGTAACCGGCTGGCACACTGCCATGTCGTGGGTCACAAGGCGCGTTTCCTGGTTATCTTCGGGTCCATCTTCGGGGTGGTCGGGTTGCTGTTCCTGGCTATCGGGGTGGGCGGGGGCGTTTCCTACGCGCGGAGCGGCTCGTCCACCGACGGGTCCTTCCTCTTTGTGCTGTTCGGCGGTATCGGAGCGATATTCACCTTGGTCGCGGCCGGTGTTCTGTACTGGGCCCGGCGCATCACCTCGGCCCGGAACTGGCTGCGCAAGCACGGTCAGGAACGGTGGGGGCGAGTCGACGAGATCAGAAGGAACTACAGCGTCGAGATGAACGGCCGTAGCCCCTTTGTCGTGACCGTCAGCTGGCGGGACGAGCGGACCGGCCGCACCCACGAAGCGGTCAGCGACTACCTCTGGCAGCGACCGGACCCGGAGCTGGGACGGCAACAGGTCCGGGTCCTGGTCGACCCGGCGAACCCCGATCGCAGCCTCGTCGACCTGGGCACCCGCCGCGCTAGCTCCTGACCGGGGTGCGGCTGATCACGAGCGTCGAACTGAGTCGCGCGTCAGTGAACTTCGCAGATCTGGGATCTGAAGTCCATCAGCCGCTTGTAGGAGGCATCGAGCTCATCCTTGACCTGCGGAAGTACGCGATCTTGCCTGTTGAGCGCCTGGTAGTCGGAAATCATAAGCTGGACATCCGGCTGCAACTGAACTGGCGTGTATTTCCTCAACTCAATCAGTTTCGGAGTATCCGTGACCCATGATGGACGCCCGGACGGGTCCTCGGGAACGTAGAGGTCAGAATTCTTGCAGTACTGTGCGACCTGATCCGGCAACAGTCCGGCACTCGAATCCGAAGTTACGCCCCCGACGGCGGCGTAACCGCCCTGACTCCCAGAGGTTGACTGCACGCCTTCGACGGAACCACTCGATGTCCCGTTCTGGCCGGCGCCGCTTGCACTGCCGGCTACACCGCTTGATGTCGAAGCCTGACCATTCGAAGAGCTGACGGAGCCGCTGGTGTTCGAGCCCTGCGCGCAGGGCGCAACCTGACCACAAGCCCCAGCCAGCAACGCCACGGCCGCCGTCGACAGAATTGCCCGAACAACTCTCGGTGCATTGGTTGGATTCCTCATGATGATCGCCTCTTCCGCGAATCTCGGATACGAATTAAACCTCCTGGCACATTGATGACACGATCACAGTTGCCGCTGCGATGATCTATGGGGCCGCCCCCACGGTCGAGGTGGGGGACACACCACAGCGGGACCTCGGGAAGATCCCCGATTGTGGAGTTCGCCAATGGCCAGCTCGGCTACGGCGACACTGTGTGCGCCCGATCAGGGATGGAGATGCACGGGCTGACGGCATCCTTCAGTGGCCGTCAACGCCCGACGGCCTGGCTGCGGCCCGATCATGAAAGCAGCCGGATGACCCCGGTGATCTAGCCCTTGACCAGGGTGCGGCTGATCACGAGCCGCTGGATCTGGTTGGTGCCCTCGAAGATTTGCATGATCTTGGCCTCGCGCATGTACCGCTCGGCCGGGAAGTCGCGGGTGTAGCCGTAGCCGCCGAGTACCTGCACGGCGTCCGTGGTGACCCGCATCGCGGCGTCCGTCGCCACCAGCTTGGCCACCGAGGCCTGGCGGCTGTAGGGGCGGCCGGCGTCGCGGCGGCGGGCCGCGTCCAGGTAGGTGGCCCTGGCCGAGTCGACCGAGGCGGCCATGTCGGCGAGCAGGAAGCCCAGGCCCTGGTGGTCCACGATCTTTTTGCCGAACGTGGTGCGCTCGTTGGCGTACTCGACCGCCGTGTCCAGCGCGGCCTGGGCCAACCCGGTGGCGCACGCCGCGATGCCGAGGCGCCCGGAGTCCAGCGCGCTGAACGCGATGGGCAGGCCCTGGCCCTCCTTACCGAGCAGCCGCTCGGTCTCGAGTACGGCGCCGTCCCAGTTCGCGGTGGTGGTCGGGATGGCGTGCAGGCCCATCTTCTCCTCGGGCTTGCCGAAGGAGAGCCCGTCGGCCGCCCCGGGCGCGAGGAAGCAGGAGATGCCCCGGCCGCCCGGCGCGGTGCGGGCGAACAGCGCGTAGTAGTCGGCCTTGCCGCCGTGGGTGATCCAGGCCTTGGTGCCGGTGATCCGGTAGCCGTCGTCGGTGCGCTCGGCGCGGCAGGTCAGCGCGGCGGCGTCGGAGCCGGCCTGCGGCTCGGACAGGCTGTAGCCGCCGACCATCCGGCCGGCCAGCATGTCCGGCAGCCAGCGCTGCTTCTGGTCGTCGGTGCCGTAGGTGGCCAACGGGAAGCAGGACAGTCCGTGCACGCTGGTGGCCACCGCGACCGCCGCCCACCGGGCCGCGAGCTCCTCGAGCACCTGCAGGTAGACCTCGTACGGCTGGTCACCGCCGCCGAACTCCTCCGGGTACGGCAGGCCGAGCAGGCCGGCCGCGCCGAGGGTGTCGAACAGCCCGTCCGGATAGGACTCCTGGCGCTCGCACTGGTCGACCCGGGTGGCCAGCTCCTTGTCGGCGATCTCCCTGGTCAGCTCGAGCAGGTCGGCGGCCTCGGTGGTCGGCAGCAGGCGGTCCACGGTCACGGCGACTCCCTCGTCCCGGCCGGTGGGTTTCGGCGTCGACCCGCCGGCCATTAAACGGTACTGTAAATCGTACTTCAGTACCGTCTACAGTAGCAGTGCTGGGTTTGCCAGAGTAGGGGTTGTGACCGAAGCCCGAACGGGAGCTCGCATGGCCGCTCGCACCGCCGCTCGCACCGCCGTTCCGAAGCTCTCGGGGCGCGGCGCCGCCCGTCGATCCGAGCTGTTCGACGAGCTGGTCGCGCTGCTGCTGCGGGAGGGCTTCGCGCATTTCACCCTGGACGAGCTGGCCGCGCGGCTGCACTGTTCGAAGCGAACCCTGTACGGGCTGGCGAGCAGCAAGGAGCAGCTGGTCCGGGCCGCCGTGGTGCACTTCTTCCGCAACGCGACCGCCCGGGTCGAGGCCGCGCTGGCCGCCGAGGTCGGGCCGGTCGGCCGGCTGTCGGGCTACCTGCGCGCGGTGTCCGCCGAGCTGGCCCCGGCCTCCGCCGAGTTCTTCGACGACGTGGCGGCGTTCGAACCGGCCGCCGAGGTGTACGAGCGCAACACCAGGGCGGCCGCGAGCCGGGTCCGGGAGCTGATCGGCGAGGGGGTGGCCGCCGGCGCGTTCCGCGAGGTGCACGTGGCCTTCGCCGCCGACGTGATCAGCTCGGTGATGGTCCGTATCCAGCGCCGGCAGGTCGCCGCGTCCACCGGGCTGGCCGACGCCGCCGCCTACGGGCACCTCGCCGAGCTGCTGCTGCACGGCCTGGCCCGGTAGTCGGGCGGCTGAGTCGTCCGGTCAGCCGACCGTGATCACCCGCGCCGGACAGAGCCGGGCGGCGTTGTGCACCGCGCGGTCCTGCTCGGCCGGTGGGTGCTGATCGGTCAGCGTGACCAGGCCGTCCTCGTCCTGGTCGAACACCGCCGGCGCGGACAGCACACACTGGCCGGCCCCGACGCAGGCCTCCCGATCCACCGAGATCTCCATGCCGAGCACCCCCTTCACCAGGCCACCGGCAGCGCGTGCACGCCGTAGACGGACATCTCGTGGCGGAACGGGATCTCCGCCAGCGGCGCGGCCACCCGCAGCGTGGGGAACCGGCGCAGCAGGGCCGGGTAGGCCACCTGCAGCTCGAGCCGGGCCAGCGGCTGGCCGAGGCACTGGTGCACCCCGAAACCGAACGCCACGTGGTGGTTGCTCTCGCGGTGCAGGTCGAGCTCGTCCGGGTTGCCGAACTCGGCCGGGTCCCGGTTGGCCGCGTCACCGGCGGCGATGATGCCCTCGCCGGCGCGGATGGTCACGCCGGCCAGCTCGACGTCCTCGGTGGCCAGCCGGCGCCGCCCGGTGTGGGTGATGGTGAGCAGCCGCAGCAGCTCCTCGACGGCCGCGTTGACCACCGAGGGCTCGCCGTCGCGCAGCTGGGCCAGCTGCTCGGGGTGGTGCAGGAGCGTGAGCGTGCCGAGGCTGATCATGTTCGCGGTCGTCTCGTGCCCGGCGACCAGTAGCAACAGGGCCATCGAGGCGGCTTCGTCCCTGGTCAGCTCGCCGGTCAGCACGTGCCGGGCGGCGAGGTGGCCGAGCAGGTCGTCGGCCGGCGTGGCCTCCCGCGCGGCGACCAGGCCGGCCAGGTAGTCGCGCAGCTCCTCGGTGCGCCGGACCGCCTCGGCCGGGTCGGTGCGGGTGTCCAGTAGCGCCTTCGAGTGCTCCTGGAAGTAGTCGTGGTCGGAGTACGGCACGCCGAGGAGCTCGCAGATCACCATGGACGGCACCGGCAGCGCGAACGCCGTGACCAGGTCGGTCGGGTTGGGGCCGGCGGCCATCGCGTCCAGCAGGTCCGCGACGACCCGCGTCACCCTCGGGCGCAGCGCGCCGATCCGGCGCACGGTGAACTCGCCGATCAGCATCCGCCGGTAGCGCGCGTGCTCAGGGTCGTCCATCGAGATGAACGACGGCGCGGTGCGGCGGCGGGCCACGGTCGACGCGGAGACGGACGGGAAACCCTCCCGGTCGAGGTCCGCGCTGAACCGTCGGTCGGCGAGCACCGCGCGCACGTGCTCGTGCCGGGTGATCAGCCAAGGCGTGCTGCCGTCCCACAGCGTGACCCTGGTGATGGGAGCGGTGGCCCGGAGCCGGCCTAGCTCGGCGGGTGGGTCGAACGGGCAGCCCCGGGGCATCGGGAATGCGGGTGGACGCTCGGCGCGCTGCTGCTGGCTGGCCACGAACGGGTCTGTGGTGGTCATCGACACCCCCCGGTGTGCGCTGCGTAAAGTTACATACGCTAACTATGTAACCACTGAGGTGGGGTGGCAACAAGGCGTCCGGGTTCCCTCGATCCGGTGACCCGCAGGGGGATTACCGAGCGTGTTGCGGGCACGCGTCGGCCGTAAACATCGCTTTACATCGTTTCCCAAGCTCCCGGTGACCCGTTCGCGCGCTCTTAGGCTGCGGTTGGTCTGTTTAGACCGTTGGTCGGACCAAGTTCGGGAGGTTGACGCGCGTGCCCCGTCGTCCACGTACCGGCCGCGGCGCCACATCGGGCGCCGGCCCGTTGGCGGTTCTGTTGGCTGCTGTCCTGGCGGCCGCCGCGGTCCTGGCCGGCTGCGGCGCGCCCAGCGGCGCCGCGTCCGCCGACGGCCATGACCAGCTCACCCTCGTGCTGCCCTGGTACCCGGACCCGGAGGGCGGCGGGTTCTTCGCCGCCCAGACCGAGGGCCTGTACCGGGACAACAAGCTGGACGTGACGCTGCAGCCGGGCGGGCCGCAGGTCTCGGCCACCCAGCTGGTCGCCACCGGCCGCGCCCAGATCGGGTTCACCGACGCGGCCGGCATCGTCTCGGCGCGGGCCCAGGGCATCCCGGTGGTGGCCATCGGCGCCCTGTACCAGGACAACCCGGTCGGTGTGATGGTGCACTCGGACACGGGGATCACCTCGTTCGCGCAGATGGCGGGCCGGACCTGGGTGGTGCAGGCCGGCCAGCTCGGGCCGGACTGGGTCCGCCGCAGCACCGGCGTGGCCTTTCAGACCCAGCAGTACCAGGGGTCCATCGCCAACTTCCTCAACGACGACCGGCTGGTCCAGCAGGGCTGGCCGACCAACGAGGCCTACCAGGCGAAACAGGCCGGCGTCGGGGTCACGTTCATCCCGTTCTCCAGCTCCGGGTTCAACCCGTACAACGACGTGTTCTTCACCTCCGAGTCGTACCTGAACAGCCACCGCGACCAGCTGCGCCGGTTCCTCGCCGCCAGCATGCAGGGCTGGCAGGACTACCTCGGCAAGGTGCCGGTCGCCGAAGCCGCGAACCGGGCGCTGCTCGCGGCGAACAACCAGCAGACCGCACAGAGCGTCTGGTACGCCTGGGACAAGCAGCGGCCGTACGTGATCGCCGGTGACGGCGCCCGCCAGCTCGGCGCGATGACCGCGCAGCGCTGGACCACGTTCCTGGACCAGATGCAGCAGCTCGGCCAGCTCGACCGGCGGCCGGCGCTGACCGAGCTGTTCGACGGCTCGCTGCTGCCGGCGATCGGCGCCCCGGCCCAGCTGCCACCCCCACCGGCCGGGTCGTACTGATGGGGCGGGGGATCTGATGGGGCGGGCGGACGTGCGCGGGCCGGAGGCCGCGCAGCCGAGCGGGCTGACTCAGCCGAGCGGGCTGACTCAGCCGAGCGGGCTGACTCGACCGACCGAGCCGGCCGAGGCGCTGGTGGAGTTCGTCGGGGCGGAGAAGGTGTTCGGCAACGGGTTCCGCGCGCTGGACCCGGTGGACCTCGCGCTGGCCCGCGCGGAGATCACCGTGCTGGTCGGGCCGTCCGGCTGCGGCAAGACGACGCTGCTGCGGATGGCGGCCGGGCTGACCGCGCCCACCGGCGGCCGGCTGATCCGGCGCACCGAGCGGATGTCCTACGTGTTCCAGGACCCGACGCTGCTCGCCTGGCGTTCGATCCAGGCCAACGTCGAGCTGGTCGCGCGGCTGCAAGGGGTGCCGAAGGCGCAGCGGCGGGAACGGGCCAGGCAGGCGATCGAGATGGTCGGGCTGACAGGGTTCGAGAAGGCCTACCCGCGCGAGCTGTCCGGCGGGATGCGGATGCGGGTGTCGCTGGCCCGCTCGGTGACCAGTGACCCGGAGCTGCTGCTGATGGACGAGCCGTTCGCCGCGCTGGACGAGTTCAACCGCGACAAGATGGGCGCCGAGCTGCTGCGGCTGTGGCGGGCGCGCGGGCTGACGATCATGTTCATCACGCACTCGATCTCCGAGGCGGTCCGGCTGGGCCACCGGATAGCGGTGCTGGGCAGTGGGCCCGGCCACCTGGTGCGGGTGTTCCGGTCACCGAGCCCACCAGCGGTGGACGCGACGGCGGACGGGGCGCCCGCGCGGGACGACGCCGCGCTGCGGGCGCTGCGCACCGAGATCTCCGAGCTGCTCGGCGGGTCCCGGATATGACCAGGTCCCGGCTGCTCTGGACGGTGCTGCCGCCGGTCGGGGCGCTGTTGGCCGGCCTGCTCGGCTGGCAGCTGGTGGTCGTGCTGTTCGGCATCCCCGGCTACCTGCTGCCCTCGCCGGCCACCATGGTGCACACCGCGCTCGTCGAGCTCGGCACGATCGGCACGCCGACCTGGGTGACCATGCGGGAGGCCTACGTCGGCTTCCTGCTGGCCGGCGTCGGCGGGGTGCTGGTCGGCCTGCTGATGTCGCGCTGGCGGCTGCTGGAACGCGGGCTCTACCCGTACCTGATCGTCCTGCAGACCATTCCGATCGTGGCCATCGCGCCACTTTTTGTCGTCTGGCTCGGGCCGGGCGCGGTGACGAACACGGCGGTGGCGGCCATGATCGCGCTGTTCCCGGTGGCCGCGAACACGCTCGCCGGGCTCAAGTCCACCGACCGCAACCTCGTGCAGCTCTACACGATGGCGGGCGCCTCACCGCTGGTCCGGCTGCTGTCGCTGCGGCTGCCCGGTGCTCTGCCGGCCATCCTGATCGGGCTGCGGGTGGCGGCCGGGGCGGCGGTGATCGGGGCGATCGTCGGGGAGTTCGTGGCGGGTGTCGGCGGCGGCCAGGGCGGGCTCGGCTACGTGATCACCGAGAGCGCGGTGCGGCTGCGGACCCCGGAGCTGTTCCTCGCCGTGCTCGGCGCCTGTGCGGTGTCGCTGCTGCTGTTCGGCGCCGTAGTGCTGGTGGAGCGGCGACTGCTGGGGCGCTGGCACGAGTCCGCGCTGCCGGCGGAGGAGTGACCCTGCCGGCCGGACAGGCGGACGGCACGGGCAGGCGGCCGGCCGGACAGCCGAGGCCCGGGCAGGTCGACGGCACACATCGCCGTAGCGCCGCACACAGTGCCTGACCTGTGTGCGGCGCTACGGGACTGTGTGCCGTGCGCGAGCGGCGGCGGCTACGAGGTGAAGCCGCCGTCGATGTTCAGGTTGGCGCCGGTGAAATAGCTGCCCTCCGGGCCGGCCAGCAGCGAGACGAACGCGCCGATCTCGCCGACGTCACCGAACCGGTCCAGCGCCATCGCGTTCAGCATCAGCGGTGAGGCGGGGCCGTCGGCCGGGTTGCCGTCGGTGTCCACCGGGCCCGGCTGGACGTTGTTGATGGTGATCCCCTTCGGCGCCAGCTCGCGGGCCAGGCCCTTGGTCAGGCCGGCGATGGCCCCCTTGCTCGCGGCGTACACCGAGAGGCCGCCGAACGGCACGCGCTCGGCGTTGATGCTGCCGATGTTGATGATCCGGCCGCCCGGGCCGAGGTGCTTGAGCGCCTCGCGGGTCGCCAGGATGACGGCGCGCACGTTCACCGCCAGCGTCCGGTCGATGTCCGCCGTGGCCATCTCCGCGAGCATCGAGAAGGTCCCGCCACCCGCGTTGTTCACGAGGATGTCGAGCTGGCCGAACCGCCGCACGGTCTCGGTGACCGAGGCGATGACATCTGCCTCGATGGCGCTGTCGGCCCGGATGGCGAAGGCCGTGCCGCCGGCCGCCTCGATCCCGGCCACGACCCCGTCGGCCTGGTCCTTGGAGTTCGCGTAGGTCAGGGCCACCGAGGCGCCGTCCGCCGCCAGCCGCTTCGCCACGCCGGCGCCGATGCCCCGGGAACCGCCGGTGACCAGTGCGACCTTGCCCGCCAGTGAGCCAACCGCCGTGGTCATGCCGAACCCCCGATGTGTTGAATTCTGTACCGCTAAGTATAAATTTAGGCGCGGGTCAGCCGGGAAGTCAAGGTCATCGAGGGCTGGCGACAGGGCCGGGCCGGCTCGCCGGGTCAGGTCTGTGGGGTCTGTTCGCCGGTGAGCAGTGCGTCCCAGCCGGCCATGCTCACCTCGACCACCTGGTGCAGCTGGGTGCGCGTCGCGCCACCGGCGGCCTGCACCGACATGCCGTACATGAGCGCGCAGACGTACCGGGCCAGCGTCGCCGGGTCGGCCTCCGGTGGCAGGTCGCCCTCCGCGCGGGCGCCGGCCAGACGGGCCCGGATGTCGGCCTCGCCGGAGCGGCGCCAACCGGTCAGCTTGCGGCGAACCGGGTCGCTGTCCGGGCTGGTGGCGAGCGCACCCTGGACGCCGAGGCAGCCCCTGGGCAGGCCGCGGCCGGTCGTCGCGTCCGCCGCGCCGAGCAGCAGGTGCTCGACGACGGCGCGCGCGGACGGCTGCGCGAGCGCCAGCCGCAGGTAGTTGGCGCGCTGCTCGACGTAGCGCGCCAGCACCTGGCCGAACAGCGACTCCTTGTTGCCGAACGCCGCGTACAGGCTCGGCCGGTTGATACCGAGCGCCTCGGTCAGGTCGGCGATCGCGGTGCCCTCGTAGCCCTGCCGCCAGAACACCCGTACCGCCCGGTCGAGCGTCCGCTCCACGTCGAACTCGCGGGGACGTCCGGTCCGCATGGTCACCTCCGGCGCTGTCGGTCGGCGACAACTATACCGATCGGTACAAGATCGAGAATCGTTCCAGCCGAATGTGCTCACCAGAAGTGATCGGGCGCTCGCACGGCGTGTTGGCGCGGCGGCGGGCCGTGCCCGGTGCAGTATCGGAGGGCTTGTGGTGGACCGTGCTGCGCGGGCCGCTGGTCGGCGGTGCCTGTGCCGGATTCCGGGCCGCACCGATGCTTGTTGGAGTCGATGATCATGTCTGACACGGTGCGCGGAACTAGGGGACGTGGCACGCGCCGCGGCCGTGGCTCGGTCGTGTTGTCCCGGTGCGCCGCCGGAGTGCTGGCCGTGGCGCTGGCCACCGGGTGTGCGTTCGCCGCCAGGTGGGTCGTCTCGCCGGCCCCCGGGCACGTGGTGATCACGCCGGCGGTGACGATCGACCCGAGCACCCGGCCGGGACCCGACTCCGGCGCCATGGTGCTGCCGGTGGCCGGGGATGCCCGCGCGGCGCTGTACCGGCTGCCGGTGAAGGGCCCGGCGCCGCTGACCGGCTACTCGAGGGCGCAGTTCGGGCCGGCCTGGGCGGACGTCGACCGCACCGGCTGCGACCAGCGCAACCAGGTGCTCGCCAGGGACATGAACGACGTCCGGCTGCGGCCCGGCTCACGGTGTGTGGTGACCAGCGGTCGGCTGACGGATCCGTACACCGGCAGGCAGATCAACTTCGTGCGTGGCCAGAACACCAGCTCGGCCGTGCAGATCGACCACGTCGTCGCGCTCGCCGACGCCTGGCGCACCGGTGCCCAGCAGCTCGACCAGCAGACCCGGGCGCAGCTCGCGGGTGACCTGCTGGAGCTGCTCGCCGTGGACGGCCCGACGAACGAGTCCAAGCGCGACCGGGACGCTGCCGCGTGGCTGCCGGCGAACAAGTCCTACCGGTGCAACTACATCGCCCGGCAGGTCGCGGTGAAGACCAAGTACCGGCTCTGGGTGATCCCCGCCGAGCGCGACGCCATGGACCGCGTGCTCGCCGCCTGCCCGGCCACGCCTCTGCCCAGCACCTGACCGTCCGCGGAATCCCGAGACACGGCCCGCGGAATCCAGCGACTCGCACTGACGGAATCCGCGACTCACCCTGACAAAATCCCCGACTCGCGGGAGGAGGGCGGAGCCCGAGCTCCCGGGGGTGGGGCGGCGGGTGAGTGTGGGGGCGGGCCGGTTTGGGTTAGCGGTTGCGCCAGGTCGGGGGGCGTTTCTGGGCGAAGGCCGTGACGCCCTCGATGACGTCTTCGCTGGCCATCAGCTCGTCGAGGGCGCCGGACGGGTGGGTCACGGCGTCGACGGTGTCAGCGATGCCGTCGGTCTCGGCCATGATCTGGAGTGAGGCGCGCACGGAGGTCGGCGAGCCGGCCAGGATCTCGTCGGCGAGGGCGCGGGCACCGGCCAGTGCGCCGCCGGCCTCGGTGACCCGGTTGACCAGGCCGAGGTCGCGCGCCTCGCCCGCGTCGAGCCGGCGGCCGGTGAGGATGAGCTCGGTGGCCAGCTTCGGCGGGATCGCCCTGGGTAGCCGGACCAGCCCGCCGGCCGCCGCGACCAGGCCGACCTTGACCTCGGTGAGGCCGAAGCTGGCGGTCGAGTCGGCCACGACCAGGTGGCAGGCCAGCGCGATCTCGAAGCCGCCACCCAGCGCGTAGCCGTTGACCGCCGCGATCACCGGCTTGGTCATCCCGCGCCGGCCGGTGAGCCCGGCGAAGCCGTTCCTGGGTACCCACATCGGCCGGCCGCTGGCGGTGTAGGCGAGGTCGTTGCCGGCCGAGAACGCGCGGTCGCCGGCGCCGGTGAGGATCGCCACCCAGAGCGAGGGGTCGGCGAAGTACGCGTCGAAGATCTCGTCCAGCTCGTCGTTGGCCGGCGGGTGCAGCGCGTTGCGGGCGGCCGGCCGGTTGATGGTCACCTCGAGCAGGTGGCCGTCGCGGCGGACCTGTACGTGCTCGTACGCCTCGCGCAACGCGGGCGGCCTCGGCGGGAACAGCTCGTCCATCCGCACGTCGGAGGTGGTGACCCGGTTGCCCCGGCCGAACGAGCGCAGGTAGACCCGCTCGCCGAGGGGTTCGCCGGTGCTCAGCAGCGCGAGCATCTCGTCGTCGCCGGGCTCCGTGGTGGCGATGAACCGCCGGCCGTCGCGCTCCAGCCGGCCGACCACGATGCCGGTGCGGCCGTCGCGGCGGTGCTTGACGGTGTAGGTCTCCACGGTGCCCCAGCCGTCGGCGTGCTGGGCCACCTCCACCGTCGGCCAGGCGTCGATCTCGTCCTGCAGCGCGGCGTCCCGGCTGGCCGGCCACCCGGTCGGCGCCGCGCTGTACACGCCGGCGGAGTACTTGCTCAGGATGCCGCCGTTGGCGCCGACCAGCCCGTAGCTGCCCGGCGTGGCGCGGCAGCGCCGCACGGTCTCCGCGATGGCGTGCATCGAGTAGTTGTTGCCGGCGCCGCCGAAGAACGGCAGCCCGCCGGTCAGGGTCAGCGGCCGCTCGTCGGAGCCGGCCAGCCCGAGGCCCTCGGCGACGTTGCTGACCGCGATCGGGAAGCAGCTGTACAGGTCAAGAGTGGCGAGCTGGTCGACACCGATGCCGGCGACGTCCAGCGCGTGCTGCGCGGCGAGCACCGAGGCGGGGCCGGCGCCCAGGTCGGCGCGCGCCAGCAGGGCCTGTTCGTGCAGGTCGGCGTAGCCGTGCAGGAACACCCAGCGGTCGGCCGGCACCCCGAGGCGGCGGGCGGCGGCCACCGACATCAGCACGGTGGCGGCGCCCTGGTTGACCTGGTCACGGGCCACCAGGTACCGGGTGTACGGGTCGGCGATGGGCCGGTTCCGCTCGCTGGGCGTGGCCAGCTCGGCGGCGTCGCGCTCGGTGGGCGCCGCCGCGTGCGGGTTGCCGGCGGCGACCCGGCTGAACGGCGCGAACAGCTCGCCCATGCCGGCCGCGTACTCCTCGCGGGACTGCTTGAGCCGGGCCCGGCGGGCGTTCTCGCAGAGCGCGTACTGCGTCGTCGCATCGGTCAGTCCGTGCGCCACCTGCAGCCGGCTGACCATCTTGCCGATGCCGAAGCCCCGGTCCTCCAGGTCGCCCGGCACGTGCTCGGTGAAGTCGGGCCGCTGCTCCGGGGGCGCGTCGGTGCTGGATTCGGTGAGGTGCCGCACCGTGGAGATGGCCTCCGACCCGAAGATCAGCACCACCTCGGCGGTGCCGGCGGCGATGGCCGCGCCGAGCTCGTGCACCAGGTGCTGCGGCGCCTGGCCGCCGGTGACCTCCAGGACGGCCCGGCGCGGGTCGGCGCCCACCCGGGTGGCCACCGACCTCGGGTAGTTGTTCGAGCGGCCCAGCGGGGCGTGCGCCATCGGGCTGGAGATCTCGAACTGGCGCACCCCGGCGACGGTGTCCACGGCGGCAGCCAGCGCGTCCGGGTCGGCCCCGGAGTCCGCCAGCGCGGCGCGCACGGCGTCGGCGGCCAGCTCGACGGCGGAGCGCCGCCGGTAGTCGGGGTCGTCGAGGCGCTCGGAGGCCTGGCCGACGCCGACGAGCACCGGGGTCCGGGGGTCGATCTCGTGCACCATGCCGCGCTCGCTTTACTAGACGTTTCTCGTCCGGAATTGGACGGGACGCTAGCCTGCCGTGGCCGGGGGTGGCAACCGGAGCTGCGTCACGTGCGGGTCGGTGGTCGGCGCCGTTGAGTGCTCAGCTCTGTCGGACGCTCAGCCGGTGGGCAGTACCGAGCGGAGCAGGAAGTCGACGATCCGGTTGGCGTAGCCGTCGGCGTCGGCGACCAGCTGGTCCCGCAGCTGGGCCGGGGTGCTGATGACGTGCATCAGGACGCCGCCGCACAGCGTGTCCAGTAGCAGGGTCACGGAGGTGCCGGCGGGCACGTCGCCGCGGCGGATGCCCCGGCGCACCATGGCGCGGGCGGCCAGCACCTGCGACTCGCGCAGCTCGGTCCAGCGCTGGGCCACCCCGGGGATGCTGGCGGCCTCCACGCCGAGGCGCAGCACGGCCGGGTTGGTCTCGCCGATGTAGAGCTCCAGCAGCTGGCGGGCCAGGTGCACCAGGTCGCCGCGCAGGGTGCCGGTGTCCGCGTCCGCCACGTTCGCCACCTGGGCGGCCAGCGCGTCGGAGAGCAGCCGCTCCTTGGTCGGCCAGCGCAGGTAGATCGAGGCCTTGCCGACGCCGGCGCGCCGTGCCACCGCCTCGAGGCTGAACCCGGCCCAGCCCGCCTCGCCGAACAGGGCTACCGCGGCGTGGGTGATCCGCCGGTCGACCTCCGGGTCGCGCGGTCGCCCGGCGGCGGCGTGGCCGGTGATCGTCATGCGTGCTCCACGGTGGGCGTCGGCGGGGGCAATTCGAGACGGTCGCCGTCACTATATCGGCCCAGGTCGACCCGGTTCTCGGTCAATAGTTCCGTATTTGGCACGCATCACACGGTTTCGTAACTTCACGGTTCTTGAAGGATGGGCCAGGTCGACCCGGCGCATATCCCCAGCTAGAGACCCGTGACTGGCGAGTGTTCCGACAGGACCACTCGCCACTCACAGGATCTGACCTGGGCTTTTGGGGGATGTGGCACCATCGGGGCGGGTGTTGGCGGGGGAGGTGCGGTGAAGGCGCGTTCGCTTGTCTTCGACCTGTTCGGTGACTACCTGCGCTATCGCGGCGGCGAGGTCCGGCTGCGCGGGCTGATCGCGCTGATGGGGTGCTTCGAGGTGGCCGAGACGTCGGTGCGGGTGGTCGTCACCCGGCTGCGCGCGGAGGGCTGGCTGCACAGCCGCCGGGACGGCCGGGAGACCACCTACCTGCTCACCGACGAGGCCTGGCGGCTGCTGAACGAGGGTCGCTCGCGGATCTTCGACCGTGCCGCCGGCCCCTGGGACGGCCAGTGGCACATGATTATCTACTCGGTGCCGGAGGCCGACCGCGCCCTGCGTGACCAGCTGCGCAAGAAGCTCGCCTGGCTCGGCTTCGGCCAGCTCTCGCCGGCGGTGTGGCTCAGCCCGCACGACCGGCTCGGCCAGGTCGAGGACGGCCTGGTCGGGCAGGACTCGATGCGGCTGGACCTGTTCCACTCCCGGTCCAAGGGCATCACCTCGGACCGCGAGCTGGCCGCCCGCGCCTGGGACCTGGACGAGCTGAACCGCAGCTACGCCGAGCTGCTCGAGCGCTACCAGCCCAGGTTGGACGGCTACCGCTCCGGCGCGCTGGCCGGCCGGGAGGCCCTGGTGGAGCGCATGCAGCTGATCAACGACTACCGGCGCTTCCCGTTCCGCGACCCCGACCTGCCGCCAGAGCTGCTGCCCGAGGGCTGGCTCGGCCGCGCCGCGCACGAGGTGTTCCTGCAGGCCCACGGCCTGCTGCGGGCGCCGGCCGAGGCCTGGGTGGACGAGCTGCTCGGCGGGGGCGGGGCCGGGGCCGGCGCGAACGGGGCCGGGGGCGGCGGCGCGGCCGAAGCCGGCGGCGCGGGGGTGACGGCGGCGCGAGCGGGTGGGGCCGCGTCCGGGGCTGCGTCCGTCAAATAGTTTCAAAATATGGTCATGCGTGCGAAATTCGTTGTATATTGGCGGTGTTCGACACGGCGCGGGAGCCTGGCTCCCGCAGACCGGGAGGCGGCCGATGGAACGCACGACGTTGCGCATCGCGGTGGTCGGGGGCGGCCCCGGCGGGCTCTTCCTGGCCACGCTGCTCCGCCGGGCGGACCCGACCATCGAGGTCACCGTGTTCGAGCGGAACCGCGCCGGCGACACGTTCGGCTTCGGTGTGGTCTTCTCCGACCGGACACTGGCCGGCATCCACGCCGCCGACCCGGTGCTGCGCGAGGCGCTGGCCGAGCGCGGCCGGCACTGGGACCGGATCGAGGTGCGGCTCAAGGGCGAGCGCCTGAGCTGCGGCGGCAACGGGATGGCCGCGATCTCCAGGCACACCCTGCTGCGGCTGATGCAGGAGCGCGCCGCCGGGGTGGGCGCCGAGCTGCGGTTCAGCACCGAGGTCGGGCTGCCCGAGCTGGCCGGTTACGACCTGGTCGTGGCCGCCGACGGCACCGGCTCCACGGTCCGTCGGCAGCTGCTGGACACGGCCGGGGTGGACCTCGGTGAGTCGGTGCGGACGGCGGCCGCGAAGTTCATCTGGTTCGGCACCGACCACCTGTTCGACGGGCTCACGTTCGTGCACGAGCGCGGCCCGCACGGCGTGTTCGCGGTGCACGGCTACCCGATCAGCGACGAGGCCAGCACGTTCATCGTGGAGACCGACGAGAAGTCCTGGCGCGCCGCCGGGCTGGACGCCTTCGACGTCGGCCAGCCGCCCGGCCCCAGCGACCTGGCGTCCAAGGCCTACCTGGAGGAGCTGTTCGCCGAGCAGCTCGACGGGGGCCGGCTGCTGGTGAACAACTCCCGCTGGGGCAACTTCCGCACCCGGCGCACCGAGCGCTGGAGCACGCTCACACCCCGGCCGGTGGCGCTGCTCGGCGACGCGGTGCACACCGCGCACTTCTCCGTCGGCTCCGGCACGAAGATGGCCATGGAGGACGCGGTCGCGCTGGCCTCGGCGTTGGTCACAGGACTGGTCAAGCACCCCGGCGACCTGGCCGCCGCGCTCGCCGCCTACGAGGCCGCCGCGCAGCCCTCGGTGCGCGCCATCCAGGATTCCGCCCGCCCCTCGCTGAGCTGGTGGGAGCACTTCGGCCGCTACCACGACGCGTTCGAACCGTGGCAGTTCGGCTACCACTTCCTGTCCCGCAGCATCACCGACGCCCGGCTGGCCCGCCGCGCCCCGGAGTTCGTCGCCGACGCCCACCGGGGCTGGCTGCGCCGCCACGGCGCCGAGCCACTGGACAGCGAGCTGGAGCTGCCGGGCGGCGGGCCGACGCTCAAGGGGCGGGTGCTGACCGTCGCCGACGGGGTGGCCACCGAGCCCGGCAGCGGGCTGGCGATCCCGCTGCACTCGGACGCTCCGGCCAGTGACGGGCGATGGGGAGGGTGGCTGGGCGCTCCGGAGGAGGAGTCCGAGCTGCCCGCCGCGCTCGACCGGTTGGCCGCGCTGGCCGCCGCCGGGCCCGCGCTGGTCGCGGTGCACGGCGGTACCGCGCTGACCCGCACGCTGCTCTGCGAGGAGGTCCGGCTGCGGCACCGGCTGCCGGCCGTGCTGGTCGACGACGAGCTGGACCGGGACCGGGCGGTCACCTCGGTGCTGTCGGGGCGGGCCGACCTGGTCGGGCTGTCCGCGCCGGCGCTGGCCGGTTGGACGGTGCCGGCGTGACCCGGGTCGTGCCCGCGGTGCGCACCGACTCTGCCGGTGGCGCGGGCGACGGGCCGCTGGCGGCGTTGTTCGCGCCGCGCGGGGTCGCGGTGGTCGGCGCGTCCCGGGCGGCGGGCAAGCTCGGGGCGGTGATGGCGCGCTCGCTGGCGGGCTTCGGCGGGCACCTGGCGCTGGTCAACCCGCGCGACGACACGATGTACCCGTCGGTGCGCGCGGCCGCCGCCGACGGGCCGGTCGACCTGGCGCTGCTGTGTGTGCCGGCGCCGGCCTGCGCCGCCGCGGTGGCCGAGGCGGCCCTGGGCGGGGTGCGCGCCGCGGTGGTCTGCGCCGGCGGGTTCGCCGAGTCCGGGGCGGCCGGCGCGCGGTACCAGGCCGAGCTGGCCGAGGTGGCGGCCCGGAGCGGCGTCCGGCTGCTCGGCCCGAACACGTCCGGCTTCCTGGTCCCCGGCCGGGCGCTGACCGCGAGCTTCGTGCCCGGGGTGGCCGACGTACCGGCCGGGCGGGTGGCGGTGGTCGCGGCCAGCGGCGGGGTCAACCACGCGCTGGCGTTCCTGCTCACCGAGGCCGGCCACGGGGTCAGCATCGCCGTCGGGCTGGGCAACGGCGCCGACCTGACCGCCGCCGACGTCCTCGACCACCTCACAGGCGACCCGGCCACCTCGGCGGTCGCCCTGCACGTCGAGTCGGTGCCGGACGGCCGGGCACTGGCCGCCTCGGTGACCCGGCTGACCCGGGTCCGTCCCGTGGTCGCCCTGGTCGTCGGCCGCCACGACGTCGGGGCCTTCGCCGCCTCGCACACCGGCGCGCTGGCCACCTCGTGGCGGGCCACCCGGGCGGCGCTGGCGCAGGCCGGCGCGGTGCTGGTCGACGACGAGCGCGAGCTGGTGGACGCCGTCGGCGCGCTCTCGCTGACCCGGCTGCGCCCGGCGGCCGACCCCGGCGTCGGCGTGCTCACCGCGCAGGCCGGCCCCGGGCTGCTGCTGCTCGACGACCTGCGCGGCCGCCGCGCCCGCGTGCCCGAGCTGGCCGCCGCCACCCGCGCCGAGCTGGCCGCACACCTGCCGCCGCTGACCTACCAGGCCAACCCGGTGGACACCGGCCGCCCCGGCCCCGGTTTCGGCGCCGTGCTCGGCGCGCTGGCCGGTGATCCCGAGGTCGACCTGGTCGCCGGCTACGCGCTGCACGAGCCCGACGCCCTGGACCTGCCGGCCGCCGTCACCCGGTTCCGGGCCGCTTCGCCGGGCTCGGGCCCTGGCTCTGGCACCCCGCTCGTGCTCGGCGTCGGTGGAGTGGGCGCCGAGGTGGCCGCCGCCCGGCGCGCGCTGCTGCGCCTCGGCGTGCCGGTGGCCGACGGCCCGCGCGGGCTGGCCGCGATGACCGGCGCGCTGCTCGCCGACGCGCGCGCCCGGCACCTCGAAGCTGCTCGCACCCCGGTCGTGCTGGCTGCCGGGGACTGGCCGGACCCGGGGCCCGGCCCCTGGGACGAGCACCGGGCCAAGGCACTGCTGCGCGCGCTCGGCGTGCCGACCATGCCCGGCCGAGCCTGCGCGGACCGCGCCGAGGCACACCGGGCGCTCACCGAGCTGGATGGCCCGGTGGCGGTCAAGCTGCTGGCCGCCGACGTCCTGCACAAGACCGAGCTCGGCGGGGTCCGGCTCGGCGTGGCCACCCCGGCGGAGTTGGACGATGCGCTGGATGCGCTGGCGGCCGTCGGCGCGCGGCGGTTCCTCGTCGAGTCGATGGCGCCGCCGGGGCCGGACCTGGTGCTGGGCGTCCGGCGCGACCCCGTGTTCGGGCCGATGGTGCTGCTCGGGCTCGGTGGTACGGCGGCCGAGGTGTTGGACGACGTCGCACTGCGGCTCGCCCCGCTGACCAGCGCCGACGCCGCCGCGATGCCTGACGAGCTGGCCGGCCGCCGGCTGCTGGACGGCTGGCGAGGCGGCCCCCGGCTGGACCGCGCCGCCCTGGCGTCGCTCGTGGTGACGCTCGGTGGGTTCCTGGCCGCCACGCCCGCACTGGCCGAGATCGAGATCAACCCGCTGCGACTGACCGCCGGTGGACTGGTCGCGTTGGACGCCGTGTGTCTCGCCGCCGAGCGCCCTGGTCCGGACGGCCCGGCGGCCGCGCGGCCCGGCCCGGGTGAGCCGGCGAGCGAGCGCCCGAGTGGAGCGGAGGAGCCCGATGGTGGCCGTGCTGAGTGACGGCGTGGTGCCCTGGCCGGCCGAGTTCGCCGACCGCTACGTCCGGGCCGGCTACTGGGCCGGGCGACCGCTCGGTGAGCTGCTCCGCCAGGCCGCCGACCGCACCCCGGACGCGCCCGCTCTCGTCGACCCGGCGGCCGAGGTGCGGCTGAGCCACGCCGAGCTGGCCGAGCGCGCCGACGCGGCCGCCGCCCGGCTGCGGGACCTCGGCCTTCGGGCCGGGGACCGGATGCTCGTGCAGCTGGGCAATGGCTGGGAGTTCGTCGTCCTCACCCTGGCCTGCCTGCGCGCCGGGATCGTGCCGGTGATGGTGCTGCCCGCGCACCGGCGCACCGAGCTGACCCACCTGGCGAACCACTCCGGGGCGGTGGCCATCGCGGTGCCCGACCGGCTCGGCGGCTTCGACCACCAGAAGCTGGCCCACGAGCTGGCCGAGGCCTCCCGAGGGGAGTCGGACAGGCCAGCCCGGCCGCGACTCGTGCTCGTGGCCGGCGACGAGCTGGCCGCCGGCAGCGTCGACCTGCGCGCGCTGTGCGCCCCGAGCGACCACCCCGACGACGACCGGCTCGCCTCGGCCGCCGCCCCGCCGAGCGGCCGGGCCGTCGCGGTGTTCCTGCTGTCCGGCGGCACGACCGGGCTGCCGAAGCTGATCACCCGCACGCACGACGACTACGCGTACAACGCCGTCGCCAGCGCCACGCTCTGCGCGGTGGACGCCGACTCGGCGTACCTGGTCAGCCTGCCCGCCGGGCACAACTTCCCGCTGGCCTGCCCGGGCATTCTCGGCACGCTGCTGGCCGGCGGCCGGGTGGTGCTGCTGCCCTCCCCGGAGCCGGCCAGGGCGTTCCGGACCATCGCCGCCGAGGGGGTCACGCACACCGCGGTGGTGCCGGCGGTCGCCAGCCGCTGGCTCGAGTACGCCGAGGAGCACGGGGCCGAGCCGTTGCGCACGCTGAGGGTGCTGCAGGTGGGCGGCGCGCGGATCGCCGACGCGCTGGCGCGGCGCGTGCGGCCGGTGCTCGGCGCGACGCTGCAGCAGGTGTTCGGCATGGCGGAGGGGCTGCTCAACTACACCCGCCTCGACGACCCCGAGGAGATCATCTGCGCCACGCAGGGACGGCCGCTGTGCCCGGACGACGAGGTGCGACTGGTCGACGAGCAGGACCGGGACGTGCTCGACGGCGCCCCCGGACTGCTGCTCACCCGGGGGCCGTACACGCCGCGCGGCTACTACCGGGCCGCCGAGCAGAACGCGCGCGCGTTCACCGAGGACGGCTGGTACCGCAGCGGTGACATCTGCCGGTGGACCCCGGACGGCAACCTGATCGTCGAGGGCCGCGACAAGGACATGATCAACCGGGGCGGCGAGAACGTGTCCGCCGAGGAGGTGGAGAACCTGGTGTACCAGCTGCCGGCGGTCCGCCAGGTCGCCGCGGTGGCCATGCCGGACCCGGAGCTGGGCGAGCGGGTCTGTGTGTACGTCGTGCCGCGGCCGGGGGCGAGCGTCACCCTCGCCGAGATCCGGGCCGCCCTCGAGCTCGCCGAGGTGGCCCGGTTCAAACTGCCGGAGGAGCTGGTCACCGTTCCCGAGCTGCCGATGACCAAGGTCGGCAAGATCGACAAGAAGGCCCTGCGCGCCGACATCGCCGGCCGACTCGACCGCAGCGGCTAGGGGAGCAGGGCACGGACGGCGGCGGCGCTCTCGGCGCGGAGCGCCTCGGTGGCCAGTGCCCTGGCCGCCGGCAGATCCACCGCGCGGACCGCCTGCTTGACCCGGGCCACCGCGCGCGGCGTGACGCTGAGCTCGCGCACGCCCAGCCCGAGCAGCACGGCGGTCGCCTGCTCGTCGGCGGCCGCCTCACCGCAGACGGCCACCAGCGTGTCGTCGCCGGCGGCCGCGCAGACCGCCTCGATCAGCCGCAGCACCCCCGGATCCAGCGCGTCCCCGAGCGCGGCGACCGCGTCGTTGCCCCGTTCGGCCGCCAGCGCGTACTGGGTCAGGTCGTTGGTGCCGATGCTGAAGAAGTCCACGTGCGGGGCGAACACGGCCGCCTTGAGCGCGGCGGCCGGTACCTCGACCATGATCCCGACCCGCAGCCCCGGCGGCACACCCCGGCCGACTCGCTCGACCGCGCCGTCCAGCGCCCGCCGCGCCGCCAGCAGCTCGTCCAGCGTGGCGACCATCGGGAACATCAGGTCGACCGGCGTGTCGTGCGCGACCCGGACGACGGCGAGAAGCTGCTCGGCCAGCAGCTCCGGGCGGGCCAGCGCGAGCCGGATGCCACGCACCCCGAGGAACGGGTTCGCCTCGGCGGGCATGGGCACGTAGCTCAGCGGTTTGTCGCCGCCCACGTCCAGGGTCCGCAGGGTGATCCGGCGCCCGCCCATGGCCGCCGCGATCGCCCGGTACGTGGTCTCCTGCTCGGTGGCGTCGGGCGCGCGGTCGCGGTCCAGGAAGAGAAACTCCGTGCGGACCAGCCCGGCCAGGTCGGCCCCGCCCTCGGTGGCGGTCACCGCGTCGGCGACCGAGCCCAGGTTGGCCGCGACCGGGATCGGCGTGCCGTCCCGCGTGGCCGCCGCTTCGCCCGCGTGCGCCGACGCCTCGCGCTGCCGGTCGGCCAGCTCCCCGGCCCGGTCGGCGAAGGCGCGCATCGCATCGGCGTCGGGGTTCACGACCAGCTCGCCCCGGCTGCCGTCCACCGCGAGCGGCGTGCCGGCGGCGATCTCCAGCACGGCCGGCCCCGCGCCGACGACCGCCGGGATGCCCAGCGCCCGGAGGAGGATCACACTGTGCGCGGTCGGGCTGCCGTAGGCGAGCAGCACCGCGTCGACCCGGTCCCGGTCCAGCCCGGCGGCCTCGGCGGGAGTGAGGTCGGCGGCCACGAGCACACCGTCCGGACTGGTCAGCGCCTCGGGCGTGCCACGCAGGGCGCGCAGCACCTCGTCGCCGACCGCCCGGACGTCGGCCGCGCGGGCGCTCAGGTAGGGGTCAGGTAGGGCGGCGATGGTGTCATGGGCGTCGGTCACCACGGCCGCCCACGCGGCCCCGGCCGGCTCGCCGCCGTCCACCCGGGCCTTCGCAGCGTCCCGCAGCTCGGGGTCGTCCAGCAGTGCCAGGTGCGCGTCGAAGATGCCCGCCTCGTGCTCGCCGACCTGCTCGGCGGCGCGGTCCCGGACCCGTTCGATGTTGTGTTGCGCGGCGTCGATCGCCTCGGTCAGCCGCTGCCACTCGGTCGCCGGGTCGGCGGTTGGATCGGTGTTATCGGTGCTGGTCAGCGGCTCGGCGGGCGTCGGAGGCCACGGCTGGGCCGGGCCGATGCCGAGGCCGGGGGACGCGCCGATCGGTGTTCGCGCGCCGGTGTCGGCCCGGGCCCGCTCCGACGCGGCGGCGGGAACCTCGGCCGGCGTTGCGGCCCCGGGTGGCGGTGTCGCGGCCCGGACCGATGCCGTGGGTTGCTCGTCGAACGCGCGGCCGGCGAGCGCCAGCAGCTGGTCCAGCGCGTCCTGTGCCTGGCTGCCCTCGGCGCGGATGTCCAGCCGGTGCCCGGCCAGCGCGCCCAGGGTGCCGAGCTTGGACAGGCTGGTCGCGGGTACCCAGCCGGTGCCGGTGGTGTGGTTGCGCAGCTCGATCCGGGCGTCGAAGGACCGGGCCCGCGCGGCCAGGGTGGCGGCCGGGCGGGCGTGCAGACCGTGCGGGTTGGTCACGGTGAACGAGCCGACCAGCCCCCCGTCGGTGCCGGCCCCGATGGCCCCGGCCCCGAGGACGCCGGTTTCGCCGGACCCGGTAGCGCCCGGCCCGACCCCGAGCGAACCCGAGTCCGAAGCCGTCGGTGGCTCGCCCAGCTGCGCCGTCTTGGCGTCCAGCCCCGACGACGCCTCGGCCGCGACCTCGGCCCGGCTGGCCCCGCCGGCCGCGCTGACCGAGGCGACGACCAGCCCCTCCACCAGCGGCGCCGGGCAGAGCAGCACCCGCTCGCGCAGGTCGTCGTCGAGCAGCTCGAGGGCGAGCTCGGCCGACAGCACCGCGCTGCCCAGGTCCATCAGCACCACAACACCGCCGCCGTCCGGGCCTCCCGCGCCGGCGTCCGCGTCGGTGATCGCGGTGACGATCTGGCCGGCGTCGGTGCCGAAGGTGTGCTCGTCCAGCCCGGCGGCCACCTCTATCGGCACCCGTTGCCCGGTCAGCATCTCGGCGGCCAGCGCCACGGCGGCGTCGGCCAGCGCGCGGCTGTGCGAGACGACCACGATCCCCACCACGGCGTCGCTCAAGCCGCCGCCCCCGGGTCGGTGATCGCCGACGTCGCGGCGATCAGCAGCGCGGCCGAGGTGGCGCCGGGGTCCTGGTGGCCGGCGCTGCGTTCGCCCAGGTAGCTGGCGCGGCCCTTGCGGGCGACCAGTGGTGTGGTGGCGTCCCGGCCCTTCGCCGCCGCATCGGCCGCGGCCCGCAGCGCGTCGGCCAGCGGGGCACCGGCGGCGAGCGACTCGTCCAGCGCGGCCACCGCCGGGGCGAGCGCGTCGTACATGGTCTTGTCGCCGAGCTCGGCCTTGCCCCTGGCCACGATGCCGTCCACGCCGGCCCGCAGCGCCTTGCCGAACGCCGGGCCGTCCAGGGCGTCGACCAGCCCGGTCGCGGTGGCCATACGCAGGAAGAACGTGCCGTACAGGGGCCCGCTCGCACCACCGACCGAGCTGATCAACGTGCTGGCCACCTTCTTGAGCAGTGCGGCCGGCTGGGTCTCCCCGGGGTCCGGCAGCGCGGCGAGCACCGCCGACATGCCCCGGTTCATGTTGCTGCCGTGGTCGGCGTCGCCGATGGCCGCGTCCAGCTCGGTGAGCCGCCCGTGCTGCTCGGCGATCACGCGGGCGAACTCGGTGACCCAGCGGGCCAGCGCGGCGGAGTCGACTGAGTCGATCTCCCTGCCAGCGTCCAGCTCCGGCACGGTTCAGACCCCCCACCGCAGGCCGGGCGTGCGCACCGGCGCATCCCAGAGCGCGGCCAGCTCGTCGTCCAGCTTGAGCAGGGTCACCGAGCAGCCGGCCATCTCCAGGCTCGTGATGTACGGGCCGACCAGCGACCGGGCCACCCGGATACCCGCCTTGTCCAGCAGCGTGGCGACCTCCTGGTACATCAGGTACAGCTCGAGTAGCGGCGTGCCGCCCATGCCGTTGACGAAGGCCAGCACACCCGCGCCGCCGGTGAAGTCCAGGTCGGCCAGGATCGGCTCGACCAGCTGCGCGGCGACCTCCCGGGCCGGGGCGAGCGGTACGCGGCGCCGGCCGGGCTCACCGTGGATGCCGATGCCGATCTCCATCTCGTTGTCCGGGAGATCGAACGTGGGCTTGCCGGCGGCGGGCACGGTGCACGAGGTCAGCGCCATGCCCATGCTCCGGGCGTTCGCGTTGACCCGCTCGGCCAGCTCGGCGACCTCGGCCAGCTTGCGGCCCTGCTCGGCGGCCGCGCCGGCGATCTTCTCCACGAGCACCGTGCCGCCGACGCCCCGCCGGCCGGCGGTGTATGTGCTGTCCTGCACGGCGACGTCGTCGTTGGTGACCACGACGGCCACCTCGACGTCGGTCTCGGCGGCGGCCAGCTCGGCGGCCATCTCGAAGTTCATCACGTCGCCGGTGTAGTTCTTCACGATGTGCAGCACGCCGGCGCCGCCGTCGACACCCTGGGTGGCCGCGACGACCTGGTCGGGCACCGGGGAGGTGAACACCTCGCCGGCGCAGGCCGCGTCCAGCATGCCGAGCCCGACGAAGCCGCCGTGCAGCGGTTCGTGGCCCGAGCCGCCGCCGGACACCAGCCCGACCTTGCCCTGTACCGGGGCGTCCGCCCGGTAGACGATCTTGTTCTGCAGGTCGACGCGCAGCTCGGGGTGCGCCGAGGCCATGCCACGGAGTGCGTCGGTCACCAGGTCGGCCGGGTCGTTGATCAGTTTCTTCATGCTGGTCTCCGGTCAAACATCGCTGTATTCTCGAAGAGCATTCGATGATGTCGAATGAGTATCGGACGCTACGCTGCTGTGACAGCTCGCACAAGTGACCAGACGGAGGCGGCAGTCTTGATCCAGGCGGTGGACCGCGCGGTGCGCATCCTGATGGTGCTGCAGGGCGCCCGCCGGATGAGCCTCGGTGAGATCGCGGCCGAGCTGGGGCTGGCGCCCTCCACGGTGCACGGCATCATCCGCACGCTGCTCGGGCACGGCATGGTCGCCCAGGAGCGCGACTCCGGGCGCTACCGGCTGGGCCCGGCCACGCTGCGGCTCGGCAACGTCTACCTGCACACCCTGGAGCTGCGCTCGCGGGTGGTCGGCTGGGCGGAGGACCTGGCCCGGCGCACCGGCTGCGCGGTGCGGGCCGGCGTGCTGCTGCAGGGCGACGTCGTGGTCGTGCACCACGAGCCGAGCCCGGACGGGAGCCGGCAGATGCCCGAGGTCGGCATCGTGATCCCGGCGCACGCGTGCGCGCTGGGCAAGGTGCTGCTGGCCGGCGGGGGTGCAGAACTCGGCACAGAACTCGGCCCAGAGCTGGGCGCGCGGCCGCTGCGCAGCATGACCGCCGACACCGTCACCGACCCGGCCCGGCTGCGCGCCGAGCTCGACGTGGTCCGCCGCACGGGCATCGCCACCGAGGCCGAGGAGGCCGTGATCGGGGAGTGCGGCATCGCGGCGCCGCTGGTCGACGCCTCCGGCGAGGTGCCCGGCGCGCTCGGTCTGGTGGTGCCGGCCAGTCGCTGGCCACTGGACGCCGCTGCCACCGAAGCGGTGCGCACGGCGGCCCGGTCGATCTCGCGGGAGCTCGGGGCGTCGGCCTGGCCGCCGGTGGTGCGCGAGCTGCCGGCGGCGAGCGCCTGAGCGGCTCAGGTCAGCACGGACGTCGTGAGTGGCGAGTGGTCCTATGGGAGCACTCGCCACTCACGTCCTCAGACGGTGGCGGCGCGGCGTCCGGCCAGTGCGTGATCAGCAGGTAGCGGACCGGCGCGACCTGAGGGAACTCCTCGAGCGGCCCCACGAACTGGAACGGCTGCGGCTCGAACTGGCCCTCGAGCGTCTCGAACGGCAGCGTGCCGAGCTGGGGCAGCGCTTCGGTGAGCGAGCCCAGTACGGCGGCCACCCGGTTGGGCTCCAGCGGGGCCGGCGGCACGATCGCCGTCTCGTGGAACAGTGGGCCGGCGAGCTCCTCGCCGTCGGCCGGCAGCCGCCACTTGGGGATGTAGAAGCTGTCGAACCAGGTCTTGTGGGCCTTGCGCATGACCGGCTCGTGGCGCCGGCTGTGGTACCACTCGTCCATGTCGGCGGGGGCGGCGAACTTGCCGCAGAAGTACATCCACGACGAGTTGGCGATCGGGCCGCCGGTCACCGCCTGGAAGCCCGGCTGGGCCGCGACCACCGGCCCCATGCGTTCCTGCACCTTCCAGAACTCGGCCTCGGTGCCGGCGGCGAGCGTCATGCACGCCTCCATGGTCGTCATGGTTTGCGGAATACCTGTTTGCGGAATGTCCGATGGCGTCGACACGGCGTCCCCTTCACGTGGTGGGTCGTGCGGGAGTCGCAAAAACGTATAGCGTCATCTCCATCGTCGTCAATAGAACGGCAGATTGACGTGTTCGCGCCTATCGGGCGGGGGCGGAGCGGCGGGCGTACTCGGTGACGCCAGGGGCGTGGGCTTCCGCCTCGGCGCCGACGTCGGCGATCGTCTGGGCGGCGAGTGCCTTGCGCCAGGCCAGCTCGGCGCGGCGCATCGACGTGGTGACCGCGCACGACTCCTCGAAGAACCGGGCCGGCCCGTTGGCGCCGGTGCCGCGCTGGCGGATCTCGGTGCAGCGGAACGCGTGCTCGGGGCCCTCGATGGCCGTCACCACGTCCATCAGGGTGATCTTGTCGGCCGGGCGGGCCAGCCGGAAGCCGCCGCGCGCGCCGGGCAGTGAGTCGAGCAGTCCGGCCCTGGTCAGCGCCTGGAGCTGCTTGTTCAGGTAGGCCGGTGGCAGGTCGTAGCTCTTCGCCAGTGTCGACGTGGACACCGGCTCGTCGCCGTCCCACCAGGACAGCGACAGCAGGACGTGTACCGCCCATTCGACGCCTTGGCTCATCCGCACAACCTAGATAGTAGACAACCAGAATCGTTCCGCGCCGCGAGCCGTCACCGGACTGTGGGCGGAATCTCGGCGGCCTTGACACCTTCGAATCTAGATAATTAACGTCCAGGTTCACGAGAGCGGCGACCCGTGGGCGATGTGCTCCGCCGCATCGTCAACCGATCATGACGTCTCCCGGCGGGAGTCACGGAAGGGGCATCTGGATGTCAAAGGTCCTGGTACTGGGCGGCGGCTTTGCCGGTGTGTGGGCAGCGGCGGCGGCGGTGCGGCTGCGCATCGCGCTGGGCGAGCCGGAGTCGGCGTTGCGGATCACCCTGGTCACCGGCGGCGACGACCTGGTGATCCGGCCGCGACTGTACGAGTCGCGACCGGAGGCCAAACGTGTCCCGCTGGACCGGGTGCTCGGCCCGCTCGGCGTCAAACGCGTCACCGCCACGGTGACCGACATCGACATCGCCGCCAGGAAGGTGCGCGCCGTCGGGCGGGACGGCCGGGCCGTGGAGCTGAGCTACGACCGGCTCGTGCTGGCCACCGGCAGCCAGGTGATCCGGCCGGCGGTGCCGGGCGCCGAGCAGCTGTTCGACGTGGACACGATGGCCGGCGCCGCCGAGCTGGAGTCGCACCTGCACCGGCTGCCGGCGCGCCCGGCCGGCCCGGGTCGGTTCACCGCCGTGGTGGTCGGCGCCGGGTTCACCGGGCTGGAGATCGCCACCGAGCTGGTCGACCGGCTGCGCGAGGTGGCGGCCCAGGTCGGCGCCTCGGACCAGGTCAAGGTCGTGCTGGTGGAGCGTGAGCCGGTGGTCGGCCCCGAGCTGGGGGAAGGCCCGCGCCCGCACATCCTCGCGGCGCTCGATGCACTGTCGGTGCAGCGGCGGCTCGGGGTCAGCCTGGCGGAGGTCGACGAGACCGGCGCGCGGCTGTCCGACGGTACCGAGCTGACCGCCGACACCGTGGTCTGGACGGCCGGCATGCTGGCCAGCCCACTCACCGCGCAGATTCCGGCCGGGCGCGACCGGCTCGGCCGGCTCGAGGTCGACGACTGCCTCCGGGTGGTCGGCGTGCCCGGGGTGTACGCGGCCGGCGACACGGCGGCGGCCATCGCGCCCGACGGCTACCCGGTCATGCAGAGCTGCCAGCACGCGACGCCGCTCGGCAAGTTCGCCGGGCACAACGTCGCGGCCGACCTGCTCGGCGTCCCGGCGGCGCCCTTCGACCCCAACCCGTACGTCACCTGCCTGGACCTCGGCTCGGCCGGCGCGGTGTACAGCACCGGGCGGGAGCGCACCGTCGAGATGGTCGAGCAGGCCGCGAAGAACCTGAAGCGCACCATCAACGCAGAGTGGATCTACCCGCCACTCGACGACGCCGAGGAGATCCTGGCCAAGGCCGACCACGTCAGCACCTTCCCCACCGACCAGATCGCCGCCATCGGCCAGCCCGCCGGCTGAGCGGAGCCGTCGCGGCGGCGCCCGGGGCGTCGCGCACGGCGTTGCGGCGTCGGCGTTTCGGCGTCGCGCACCTTCGGTGGTTCCCGCGCACCTCGCACCATGCGCGGGAACCTCGGAAGGTGCGCGACGTGGTCCCGGGAGGTGCGCGGTAACCCCGGGGGCGCGGGGGTGCTCGCGGGTTGCGGACGGAGTGTGCGTTCTGTGGCTGTGGCGGTGCGTTTGGCTACCTAGTCGGCCGGGCGCCGCGGTCATAGCGTTCGGCCTTTCCGCGGCTCGCCGTGCCGAACAGGGGAACAACCGTGACCGTCGAACCGACCGGGCCCGCGCTCGCCGCCCACTACGAGCCACTGATCAACGGGGAGTTCCGTTCGCTGACCAGCGAGTCCTTCCCCGCGGTCGACGCCGCCACGGGCCGCCGGCTGGCGACGATCACCCGGGGCGGCGCCGCCGAGGTCGACGCCGCTGTGGCGGCCGCGCGCGCGGCGTTCCCCACCTGGTCGGCGACCGGGATCGCGGAGCGCTCGCGGCTGCTGCACCGGCTGGCCGACTGGGTCGAGGGCAATCTCGAGCGGCTGGCCACCATCGACACGATGGACATCGGACGGACGATCTTCGAGACGCCGCTGGACCACCGCATCGCGGTCAACCAGTACCGGTTCTTCGCCGCCGCCGCGATCACCCACGACGGCTGGAACCACCCCGTGGCCGGCGGCTGGGCGATTGCCAAGCGGGAGCCGATCGGCGTCGTCGGCCAGATCATGCTGGCCGAGACCCGGACCCCGGACGGCGCCGCCGGCAGCCCGCTGCTGCGCACGCAGCTGTTCCGGCTCGCGGCCGCCGCGCTGCTGGAGGCGTACCCGAGCACGTTCGCCGACGGGATCCCGAGCGAGCCGGGCTGGGCCTCACCGGCGGCGGTGCGGCGGGCGCTGGCCTACATCGAGCTGCGCGCGGCGGACGACATCGGGCTGGCCGACATCGCGGCGGCGGCGCGGCTCAGCGTCCGCGGCCTGCAGGCGGCGTTCCGTCGGGCCGGCCGGGCGACCCCGCTCGCCGAGCTGCGCCGCACCAGGCTGCGCCGGGCGCATGCCGAGCTGCGCTCCCGCGCGCCGTACGGGACGACGGTCGGCGCCGTGGCCGGTCGGTGGGGGTTTCACAACCTCAGCCGGTTCTCCGCCGAGCACCGGTCGGTGTTCGGTTGCTCGCCCAGTGAGGCACTGAACCGGGACTGAGTGTCCTCGGCTCAGGCGGCTTCGGGGTCGGGGCGGGGACGTGGCTCAGGCGGCTTCGTTGACCGGTTGCTCGGTGGTCTGCTGGGTGGTGGCGGCGAGCCAGTTGCGGCGGTCCAGCAGCAGGTCGATGTCGGCGCGGTAGGCCTTGGCCAGCTCGGGGTACTTGCGCCTGGCCTGCCCGATCCGGCGGGTCAGCTCGACGATGTGCCGGTCCACCGCCTCGGTGTCCGGGCACGGGTACCAGCTGTCGTTCTTGCCGATGACCGTCGTGAACGGATCTCCGTCGGCCGGGACATCGTTCCTGCCCATCGCTGTCCTCCCAGGTCGCCGTGCTGCCGGTCGGTCGCGGCCGGTCTTGGTTGAGCCGACAATGCCCCTGCCCGGGGTCCTCGGGCGAGGGAGCCTTCCCCCCGGTCGGTGGCGTCCGCCCCACTCTTCGGGTGGGGTTTGCCCCAGGTCGCTCAGCGCGGGGTCGGCCGGTGCGGCGACCCCGGCGGCACCCGGTCGCTGGCGCCAGGCCTTCACCCGCCGGGCCGGTCAGCCCAGCGTGCGCTCGGCCAGCAGGCGCAGCCCGGCGGTGATCCGCTCGGGGCTCAGGCCCAGCTGCTCGCGCTGGTGCTGGTACACCTCGGCGGCCAGCGGCGCGAGCAGCGCGTCGACCAGCGCGTCGGGGTCGGCCGTGACGCCGGCGGCGACCACGAGCGAGCGCACGTGCGCCCACCAGAACCGGTAGGTGCCGATGGCCAGCCGGGTCGCGCCGGCGTCCGCGCCGAGCACCAGCGGCAGGTGCTCCTCCAGCGTGTCGACCATGGCGGCGTAGAACGCGGCGAGCCGGTCGGCGGGGCTCGGGGCCGGTGGAGTGTCCGGCCCGGGCGCCGGACCGGGGCCCAGCGGCGGGTCGCCGCGCAGCAGCTGTTCCTGCAGCCGGTACTCGTACTCGCCGAGCAGTGCCTCGGCGATCGAGCCGACGTCCGGGTAGCGCCGGTACAGGGTGGCCCGGCCGACCCCGGCGGCCTTCGCCACGTCGTCCATGGTCACCGAGCGCGGGTCACGGCCGCGGAACAGCTCCGCCGCCGCCGCCAGCACCCGCGCCCGGTTGCGCGCCGCGTCCGCCCGCTCCGCCCGCTGGGGGCGCGGTGGCTCGATCGGCAGGGTCACCGGCGTGATGGTAGTGATCGCCCTGGTCGTTCAGGCCGTGGCGGCGGTGTGCGCGAGCAGCACCCCGCCGACGATGAGCAGCACCGCACCCAACCGCGCCGGGGTGACCGGGTCGTTGTGCACCGTCAGCCCGAGCAGCACCGCGCCGGCCGCACCGATCCCGGTGAACACCACGTACGCCGTGCTCACCGGGACCGTCCGGCAGGCGAGCGCGAGCAGGTAGATCACCCCGACGCAGAGCACCAGGCAGACCAGGCTCGGCCAGAGCCGGGTGAAGCCCTCGGTCGGCGGGATGCTCTGCGCCCAGGCGATCTCCACCACGCCGGCGGCCAGCAGGAACGCCCAGCCGGGGGTCATGACGCGGCCGCCGGGCCGGTCGTGCCCGCGAGCTGGGCGAAGTTCTCCGGCGCGGTGAGGCGGTCGATCTCGGCGAGCGCGGCGGCGTGCGACTCGCGGTGGGCCTCGGCCAGCTCGGCCAACCTCGGGTCGACCATCGAGTTCGTCAGCTCCGTCGCGACGAACGTGGCGTCGGTGACCCCGAAGTGGCCGGCGAAGAAGTCGCGCAGGTAGCGCTCCTGGTGGTCGACGTGTGCCCTCGGCGTACCCGGCCGGTAGCTGCCGCCGCGCGCGCTGAGCACCACGAACCGTGTGCCGGGCAGCGTCATCTTCGGGAAGGTGACCTGGTCGATCCACGCCTTGAGCGCGGCCGGCACGCCGAAGTTGTACATCGGCGTGCCGATCAGGACCAGGTCCGCGGCGAGCAGCTCGGCCAGCAGCGGCCCGCACACCGCCCAGGCCGCGCGCTCGGCTTCGGTGTCCAGGACCTCGGCGTAGCGGGCCGGCTCGGTGATGCCCCGGCGCAGCAGCTCGTCGCAGATGTCCGTCCGACCCGGGGAGATCAGGGGCACCGGGTCAGCCGCCAGGTCGCGGTACCGGTACTCGCCGGCCGGGTTGTGCCGCCGCCAGCGCTCGGCGAACCGGGCGCCGAGCGAGCGGGAGAACGACGCGGGCCGCGCGCTCGCGTCGAGGTGCAGCAGGTGGGCATCGGTGCTCCTTCTCCAGCAACCGGACATACTGTCCGGATATCTCGAGAGTAAACACAAATGGACGTAGTGTCCAGTTGTGTGCCGCGGCGCACTCCTGGCGGGTGCGGTCGGCGGAGTTGGGGGGAGAATGTGGGCGTGAGCAACCTGGACCGCAGCCCCTCCGTCGTGACCTGCGGCGGCCGCGCCGAGACCCCCGGCGAACCGGTGCTCGAGCTGCTGCGCGGCCGGGAGGTGACGCTCGGCGAGAGCACCAAGGTGCGCCGGCTGCTGCCGACCCTGGGCCGCCGCCTCGTCGGGGCCTGGTGCTTCGTCGACCACTACGGCCCGGACGACATCGCCGGCCAGCCGGGCATGCAGGTCCCGCCGCACCCGCACATCGGCCTGCAGACCGTGAGCTGGCTGCTGGACGGCTCGGTGCACCACCGCGACAGCCTCGGTAGCGACGTCACCATCCGGCCCGGTCAGCTCGCCCTGATGACCGCCGGCCGGGCGATCGCGCACTCCGAGCAGTCGCCGGCCCCGCACCCCAGCCAGCTGCACGGCGCCCAGCTGTGGGTGGCGCTGCCCGACGCCGACCGGCACATGGCGGCCGCGTTCGAGCACCACACCGACCTGCCGGTGCTCACAGACCGGGGTCTGCGGGCCACCGTGCTGCTCGGCGAGCTGGCCGGCGCCGCCTCACCGGGCACCGTGCACACCCCGCTGGTCGGGGTCGACCTGGTGCTGGACGCCGGCGCCGACGTCCGGCTGCCGCTGGAGCCCGACTTCGAGTACGCGGTGCTCGCGCCGTCCGGGGTCGGCACGGTGGTCGCCGGCGACCCGGGGATCGGCTCGGGCGGTGCCTCGGGTGGGAGTCCTTCGGGTGGCGTCGCGGTGGGCGGCGGGGTGGGCGGCGCGGAGGTGGCGGACGTGGCGGTGGGCGTCGGCGAGCTGCTCTACCTCGGCACCGGCCGGACCGAGCTGCGGCTGCGCGCCGAGCGGGCGAGCCGGCTGCTGCTGCTCGGCGGCGAGCCGTTCGCCGAGCAGCTGGTCATGTGGTGGAACTTCGTGGCCCGCAGTGGCGCCGAGATCACCGAGGCCAGGGCCGACTGGATGGCCGGGCGGCGGTTCAGCGCGGTCGCCGGCGGCGAGCCCCAGCCGGCGCCCACCATGCCCGCCACGCCGTTGATCCCGCGCGGCCGGGCCCGCTGACCCTGGGTGCACCCGGTCGAGCGAGCGGGCGGCCGCTGGGCAGTCCGACGGTACCGCTGGACGTGCTGAGGTGGGGCTGGCGGTGCGTGGTCCGGCACGGCGCGGGAAACTTCGGCATGGACGAGCCACAGGGCCCTGACGCGACGCCGGAGATCCTGGTCAGGGACGCTCCGGACCGGTCCCGCTTCGAGATCGTGCTGGACGGCACCGTCGCCGGTTTCTCCGAGTACCACTCCCGGCCCGGCCGCATCGTGTTCACCCATACCGAGGTCGGCGAGGCCTTCCAGGGGCGTGGGCTGGCCGGTCGGCTGATCCGGGCCGCGCTGGACGCCTCCCGCCGCAAGGGCCTCGAGGTCACCCCGAGGTGCCCCTACGTCGCCGACTTCATCCGCCGCCACCCCGACTACCTCGACCTGGTCGACGAAGCACACCGAACCCAACTCAGCGGCTGACGGCCGCACACAGGCCGGCGCTCGCGCGGGTGTCGTGCCCGCGCGGCGTGACGCTCGCACACGGGGTGTCGACGCGGCACACGAGTTCTAACTCGTGTGCCGCGTCGAGAACGTATGTGCGGGCCGGCGCCACAACCTGTGTGCCGGCGCGACGACCTGTGTGCCGGGTCAGCTGGCGGCGGCGCCGCCCTCGGCCGGCTCCGTGCTGGTCGGGGCCTTCGCCTTACGGCGGGCCTTCGGCTTGTTCGCGCCCCTCCCGCCGACCGAGCCATTCCCGTCGACACCGCGGGCTGCGCTGTCGACGCCGACGCAGGTGTCCAGGATCGTGCGGGCGATCAGCGCCGGGGCGTCGATCATCGGCACGTGCCCGCAGTCGGGCAGAGTCACGTGGTTCGCGCCGGGCAGCAGCATGGCCGCGCGCAGTGCCTGGCGGGGCGGCAGGATGCGGTCCCTGTCACCCCAGGCGACGGTCACCGGCACGGCGGGCGGCATGCCGTGCCAGCTCAGCCCTCGGCCGGCGCGCAGGGTCGGGGTGAACGCGGGCGCGTTGCGCAGCGCGGCGGTGTCGGCCATCGCGGTGATCCGGTCGATGCGGCCGGGGTGCGCGTACAGCACCGCCATGCTGCTGGCCCGGAGCCGTGCGTTGTTGGCGATCGCGTCGGTGGTGAACCGCGGGCCCCGGGCGCCGAGCCGCATCACCCGCAGCATGGTCAGCGCGCGCCGGCGGTCGGCGTCGTTCCAGAAACCGGCCGGGGACAGCAGCGTCGCCGAGCGCACCAGCCCGCGCGATGCCGCCTCGACCGAGAGCAGGCCGCCGAGCGAGTTGCCGGCGATGTGCGGGCGCTCCACACCGAGCATCTCGAACACCTCGGCGAGCATCTCCATGCTGGACGGCAGGTCGTAACGGCGCCCGGCCGGCAGCCCGGGGGACAGGCCGAAACCGGGCAGGTCCAGCGCGATCACGTCGTGCCGCTCGGCGAGCTCGTCCAGCACGGGCCGCCAGGCCTGCCAGCGGTGTCCGACGCCGTGCAGCAGGACCAGTGGGGTGCCCGAGCCGCGCCGCTCGAAGTTGACCTTGATCACGCGTTGACCTCCTCAGGTCGTGAACGGCGAGTCGTCCCGGGGGACCATTCGCCACTCACGGGTTCGTAGTCGCCCGCCCGGAAGCGTAGGTCGGCCGCCAGCCTGGCCACCGACCACGGCCAGTTCGCCACGTTGTGCCCGGCGCCGTCGAGGTAGTAGCTGGCGCAGCCGCCCGAGTTGTACACCGTCGGCCCGAGCGCGCGTTGCAGCTCGTCGTTGAACCGCCGGTGCACGTCCGGGCGAATGTGCAGGGAGGTCCAGCCGCGCCGGGCCATCGTGGTGACCGCGTCCGCCACATACCGCGCCTGCGCCTCGATCGTGCCCAGCACCGAGGCGTGGCCGGGGGCGATGTTCGGGCCGAGGAAGACGAACAGGTTCGGGAAGCCGGCGATCGTGGTGCCGAGGTAGGCCTCCGGGGCGCCGCCGGCCCAGTGCTCGGCGAGGCTGCGCCCGGCGCCGTCGAACACGTACCGCGCCACGGGCGGCTGGGTGATCTCGAACCCGGTACCGAAGATGATCGTGTCCACCTCGGCGGCCGCCCCGTCGATGCCCACCACCGCGCCGGAGGTGACCGTCGCGGCCGCTGGGTGCAGGTGCACGTTCGGCCTGGTCAGTGCCGGGTAGTAGGCGTTGGACACCAGGATCCGCTTGCAGCCGAGGGTGAAGTTCGGCGTCAGCGCGGCGCGCAGCTCGGCGTCGCGTACCTGGGCCAGCAGATGCAGTCGGGCGGCCTGCTGCACCCGGCGCATCAGCGGCTCGTGCCGGAACGCCACGCCGACCGCCTCGTGCAGCGCGTAGATGCCGAACCGGACCGCGCGCTCGGTGATCGGGGCGGCCCGGAACGCGTACTGCACCGGGCGCGGGATCGGGAAGTCGACCTTGGGCAGCACCCAGGACGGCGTGCGCTGGAACACGTGCAGCTCGGCCACCCTCCCGGCGATCTCCGGTACGAACTGGATCGCCGACGCCCCGGTGCCGACCACCGCGACCCGCCGGCCGGTCAGGTCGTGGCCGTGGTCCCAGCGGGCGGAGTGGAACGCCGTGCCGGTGAACGTGTCCAGCCCGGGCAGTGGTGCCATCGCGGGCTCGTGCAGCGGTCCGGGCGCGGCGGCCAGCACGCTCGCCGTGTACTCGCCGTCGGTGGTGGTCACCTGCCACAGCTGGGCGGCCTCGTCCCAGCGCGCCGCGAGCACCCGCACGCCGAAGCGGATGTCGTCGTACACGCCGCCCCGCCGGGCGCTGCCCCGGAAGTAGCGCTGGATCTCCGGCTGGCGGCCGTAGAACCGGCTCCAGAACGGGTTCGGGTCGAACGAGTACGAGTACCACGCCGACGGCACGTCGCAGCCGCAGCCGGGATACGTGTTCTCCCGCCACGTGCCGCCGACGTCGTCGCCCTGCTCCAGCACGGTGAAGTCGGTGACGCCGGCCGCCCGCAGCGCGATCGCGGTGGCCACCCCGGACGGCCCCGCGCCGATCACGAGCACCCGTACCTGGCGCGTCATCGGACCGCGCCGGTCAGTCGCACGCCGCGCCGCATCAGACCGTCCAGCCCTGCGCCCGCCACAGCACCCGCGACGCCGGCGTGACCAACCCGAGCTCGTCGTACACGGGGACGAACCGGTCGATGCACTCCTGCAGCACGGCCCGCCCGTTCGGGTTGGTCCGCGCGGCGCGCATCGCCTCCCGCACGTCCAGCCCGGCGTCGGCGTACATCTGGGGCGTCCGCATGGACCGGGACACCAGCCCGACGCCGACCGCCACTGCCCCCGCCAGCGCCTCCCGCCGCACCCGGGGCAGCCGGGGGATCAGCCGGAACAGCTCGTCCCGCGCGAACCGCATGTGCCGCGCCTCCTCGACCACGTGGATCCGGAAGGTCTGCCGGCACAGCGGCTGCACCGTCTCGTCGCGCAGCCCGTAGCGCTGCAGCGCGTCGAACATCTCCTCCACGAACAGCACCGCCACATACGCGAGCGGCTCGGTGGAGAACGCGCGCAGCAGGTCGGTGGCGAACCGGTCGACCGGGTTGAACGCGTACGGGCCCCGGTCCAGCTTGTCCAGCATCAGCGAGAACATCGTGGAGTGCCGGGTCTCGTCGCCGAGCTCGGTGAGCGCGTAGCGCAGGTGGTTGGACCGGGGGTCGTAGCCCAGCGAGTGCCGGGCCAGCATCTGCATGAACAGGGTCTCCACCCAGATGCCGAATGCCAGGTTGTTGGCCAGCTCGCAACGGGTCAGCTCGATCCGGTGCGACCGGCTCAGCCGGTGCCACAGGTCGGTGCCGTACAGCGTGGACAGCCGCTCCGGCAGGAAGAACGTGTCGGGCAGCCACTGCTGCTCCCAGGCCACGTCCACTCGCGGGTCAAAGCTGTGCTTGACCGAGGCGTCCAGCAGCTTGGCCGCGGTGGCCTCGCGGTCGGGTACCTGGCGGGTGCGGGTCCTGGCCGGGGTGGTCCCGCGGATCGAGCTGGTCATCGTGTCCTCGATTCCCGGGAGTCGCGGCGGGCCGAACGGGTGGCGGCATCGGCCGTGCCGCCGCGCGGTGAGTCGCCGCCGGAGACGCCGCCGCCGAACAGTGTGCCGCCGAACAGCTGACCGTCCAGCAGCCGCCGGCCGAGCCGCTCCAGGCCGGCCAGGGCCGGCTCGTTGGTGGCCTTCACCGCCAGCCGCAGCAGCGGGGTGGCGAAGTGGTACGCCCCGTACGCCGCCCACGCCCCGACGGTCACCGGCAGCACCGGCACGTCGTGGCGCACCGCGAACTGGATCCGCCGGGCCACCAGCTCCGGGCCCGGCGCGAACCGGCCGAACACGTCCTGCGCGAGGCCGCCCCGGCGCGCGCCCTCCGCCCGGTTCATGCCGACGAACTGGGTGGCGGCGTAGATGTTGGTGGCGATGAACCCGGGGCAGATCGCGCTCACGCCGACGTTGTGCGTGGCCATCTCGGGGCGCAGCGCCTCGGACAGCATCAGCACGGCGGACTTGGTGGCCACGTACGCCGGCAGCAGCGGGCTCGGGGTGAATGCCGCCGCGCTGGCGATGTTCACCAGGTGGCCGCGCCGACCCGGCGCCTCCCGGTGCCGCTGCGCGAGCTGGCGACCGAATACCCGGCAGCCGTGCACCACGCCGAGCAGGTTCACGTCGACGATCCGGCGCCAGTCCTCGGCGGTGTGCTCCAGGAACGGCCCGCCCATGCCGATGCCGGCGTTGTTCACCACGACGTCCGGCACACCGTGGCCGTCCCGGACCGCCGCGCCGAACTGCTCCCAGGCGTCCGGGTCGGCCACGTCCATCGTGTGCGCCTCGGCCCGGCCGCCGAGCTGGCTGATCCGCAGCGCCGTCTCGGTGGCGGCCGCCGGATCGAGGTCCGCGCAGATCACCATCGCCCCGCCGGGAGCTGACCCGGGGGCACCTGACACCGGGCCGGGCCGGGCGAACGCCTCGGCGGTGGCCCGCCCGATCCCCGAGCCCGCGCCGGTCACCACCACCAGCTCCGGATACTGACCTACCGCCACACTGATCACCTCACTGTGAACAGAACCTTGAGCAGGACTGCCGAGCCATGCCAAGCAGAATGTACCATTGGGCAATGGCGAAGTGGAAGCATCCGGGGGACACGCCCTAAGGTCACCCTGCCCGAGCACGGCGGCCCGAGCGCGAGGGAGTCGATGGCCGAGTACCGGATCGATGAGCTGGCCCGCTTCGGCGGGACGACCAGCCGCAACGTGCGGGCCTACCAGGAGCGCGGGCTGCTGCCGCCGCCGCGCAAGTCCGGGCGCGTCGGCATCTACACCGAGACCCACCTGGCCCGGCTGCGGCTGATCACCTCGCTGCACGACCGCGGCTACACGTCCGCGCAGATCACCGAGCTGATCGCCGGCTGGGAGCAGGGCCGCAACCTGGCCGAGGTACTCGGCCTCGAAGAGGCGCTCAACAGCCCGTGGACCGACGAGATCCCGACCTACCTGCCGACAGAGCAGATCCGGGCGTTCCTGGCCGCCGACCTGAACGCCGACCCCACCCTGTTCGACCGGATCGTGCGCCTCGGCCTGCTCAGGCCGGAGGGCGACCAGTGCCTGGTGCCCAGCCCGCAGATGATCTCCACCGTCGCCGAGCTGGTCCGTAGGGGGTTCCCGCTGGCCGACCTGCTCACGCTGCACGAGGCCATCTCGCCGGCCATCGACGACGTGGCCCGCAGGATGGTCGAGGCCGGCTCGGCCCGGCTGATCGAGCAGCACGGCGAGGCGTGGCTGCCGAGTGCCACGGAGGTCGGCGAGGTCACCGAGCTGCTGCAGCGGCTGCGCCAGCTGGCCATGTCCTCGGTGCAGGGGCTGCTCGCGCACGCCATGGAACGCCACGTCGCCGACGTGATGGGCGAGCACCTCGTACGCGTGATCAAGCAGCAGGGGCCGGACGCGGCGCGCGGCGGCCCACCGGAGGCGCCACCGACCCTGTGAGTGGCATTGGTCGCTATCAGACCACTGTGCGGATGCGGGCGATGGTGGGGTCGCCTACCCCGATCGGCGGTCGTCGCCACGACGAAGACGATCAAGTATCGGTACCCGAAGATCGCGTACCGGCACGCCCGGTGTTGAGACCAGGTCTCAGTTGTGTTCGGCGCTGCCGGGCGCGGTGTGCGGCGACGTGGGCGCGGTTGCCGCACAGTGCCGGGTCGCAGTACCGGCGCGACTTGTTGCGGGAGACGTCGACGAACACGGCGTGGCAGTCGGTGCCCGCGCAGTGGTGCAGGCGATCGCCGTCGCCGCGTTCGATCACTGAGAGCAGCGCGAAACTGGATACGCCGGCGAGCCAGTCGGGCAGCTTCGCTGTCCGGGTCACGCCGTGGAAATGCCAGGGGCCGCCGTGGTGTCGGGTCAGTCGTAACAGGAGACCCGATCGCTCGACTATGTCGTTGGCTCTCTCAACCGCGTCTTGTTCATCGGTCGCTTCGAACACGCCGCGGAGCAAGGGCCGCAGAGCGCGGACACGGTCCACGTCAGCCGGGGTCGCGGCCGGACCTCGCCAGCCTCGGGCGGCGGCCAGGTCGGCGAGCGTGTCCGGGTCGAGCAGGTCGCGGTCCTGGCTGTAGCTGTAGCTGTTCACGAGATCCTCGGCAAGGGTCACCACAGGATCCTTGTAATCACCAAAGTACAAGTTGACTCCTTTCGGCAACCAGCATACGGTAAGTACCCATCATGTCGAACACTAGTTACTTATCGATCAAGATGCCCGCTGGATGGCAAGCGGTCACCCCCGTGGCGGTGGCGAGTTTCGGTTTCGGGATTTCCTTCGGCGTTGTCGCCGTCGCCGCGGGCTTCTCCACCTCGGCGGCGCTGGTGATGTCCGCGACGACCTTCGGCGGCGCGGCCCAGATCGGCACCGCCAGCGTCCTGGGTGCCGGCGGCGGCGGGGCGGGCGCGGCGGTGACCGGAGCCCTGCTCAATCTTCGTTACCTGCCGATGGGTCTCACCGCGGCGCGGGCCTACCGGGGACCGTGGTGGCGTCGAGCCTTACAGGCCCAGTTGCTCGGGGATGAAGCCTGGGCAGTATCTCGGCGGGCCGACGGCAGCCACAACCCGCGACTGCTATTCACGGCCGGCGCCGCGGTCTACGTGGTGTGGCTGGCCGGCACCGCGCTCGGCGCGATCGTCCTGAGCTCGTTGAGCAACCTGTCCGACTGGGGCCTGGACATGGTCAGCCCGGCGCTGTTTTTCACGCTGCTGTGGCGGCAGCTGGCCACACGGAGGGCGCAAGTTGCCGCGGGAAGCGCCGTCATCGTCGCGCTTGCCCTCGTTCCCGTTGCCCCACCCGGGGTTCCGATCATCGCCGCGAGCCTGGCCTGCTTGATCGGACTGGTCGCATGAACCTGTGGGTCGTAGTCGCCGCACTCGGCGCCGTCACAATCCTGATCAAGGCAGCTGGCCCGGTGCTCCTGGGCGGCTGGGAGCCACCCCAACGGGCACGACGAGTTCTGGCCTTGGTCTCGCCGGTGGTCCTCGCCGCACTCGTGGCAGTCGGGGTACTTGCTACAGGACAGCACTACCACCCAGACGTTCGATTGATCGGGCTCGGCGTCGCCGCCATCGCGCTGACACTGAGGGCCCCACTGCTGGTCGTTGTGATCTGCGCGGTCGCCAGCACTGCCCTGAGTAGAGCACTGCTGGGCTGATCGGCGATCCCACCGGCAACTCTGTCAGCCTCCGACCGCCCGATCTAGCGGTCTGGTCGGTGTTCGGTGGAGCGTCTGTTCAGCGGGTGGGCGAGTAACCGGGCCGGTGCGTCTTCCCGCGGCAGGTGGCCCGCGCCGTCGATCCAGTGCAGTTCTGAGTGTGGGATACGTTCGTGCAGCCAGGTGCTGTACTCCCGGGGGCAGGATGCGGTCTTCGCGTCCCCACAGCAGCCGGACCGGGATGGGATCTGCGCGAGCAGCTGTTCGTAGGGTTCGGTCTCGCTCTGGGCGAGTTCGCGGTACTGCCGGTAGTGGGCCGCCTGCGCGTGAGGAGATCAGGGTGCCCGTGTGACGCAGGCGCGCGGCGGAGTCTTCCGGCAGTCGGAAGAACGGCTGGCCCGGGCGTCGCGCGAACGGTCAGGATTGCTGCCATGGAACGCACTCAGGTCGGGATCGTGGGCGCCGGGCCGGCCGGCCTGTTGCTGGCCCACCTGCTGCGCACCGAAGGCATCGACGCGGTGGTGCTGGAGGCGCGCTCGCGGGAGTACGTGGAGCAGCGCGTCCGGGCCGGCGTGTGCGAGCACACCACCGTGGCGCTGCTGCGCGACCTCGGGCTGGCCGGCCGGCTGGACCGGGAGGGGCTGCCGCACGAGGGCTTCGCGCTGCGCTTCGACGGCGCCGACCACCGCATCGACCTGGCCGCGCTGACCGGGCACTCGATCACCGTCTACGGCCAGCAGGAGATCGTCAAGGACCTCATCGAGGCGCGGCTGGCCACCGGCCACGGCATCGAGTTCGAGGCGGCCGACGTGGCGCTGCACGACCTGGAGTCGGAGGCACCCAGGATCACCTGGACCGACCACACCGGCGCCGCCCGCGAGCTGCGCTGCGACGTGATCGCCGGCTGCGACGGGTTCCACGGCGTCAGCCGCCCGGCCATCCCGGCGGCCCTGCTGACCAGCTACGACTACACGTACCCGTTCGCGTGGCTGGGTGTGCTGGCCCGGACGCCGCCGTCCAGCGAGGAGCTGATCTACGCGCGGCACGAGCGCGGGTTCGCACTGCACAGCATGCGCTCGCCCGGCATCACGCGGCTGTACCTGCAGGTGGACCCGGCGGAGCGGCTGGCCGACTGGTCGGACGCGCGGATCTGGGACGAGCTGGCCGCCCGGTTCGCGGTGGACGACGCCGGCTTCACGCTGCGCGAGGGCCCGCTGCTGGAGAAGGGCATCACGCCGATGCGCAGCTTCGTCACCGAGACGATGCGTTACGGCCGGCTTTTCCTGGCCGGGGACGCAGCGCACATCGTGCCGCCCACCGGCGCGAAGGGCATGAACCTGGCCGTGGCCGACGTGCGCCGGCTGGCCCCGGCACTGGTCGCGCTGCTGCGCAAGAACGACCCGGCGGCGGCCGACAGCTACGCCGAGCAGTGCCTGCGACGGGTGTGGCGCGCCGAGCACTTCTCCTACTTCATGACGACGATGCTGCACCGCGCACCGGGCGCCCACCCGTTCACCGACCGGCTCCAGCTCTCCCAGCTGCGCTACGTGGCCAGCTCGACCGCCGCCGCCACCAGCCTCGCCGAGAACTACGTGGGCCTCCCCTTCGACTGACCCGCCCCCGCGGGTCCCGTTCCCGCGAGTCGGGGAATTTGTCAGGGTGAGTCGCGGATTCGGTCAGGCGACCGGGTGCCGTGGGCGACGGCCCGTCAGCCGTGGTCGTCGTGCCGGCCGAGGGTCTCCTCCGGGGTCGCGCCGGGGCGGGTCCACTGCGGCACGGGGCGGCTGGTCGGGCTCCAGGTGGCGTTCCCCTCCGCGTCCGAGCGCCAGTACCAGCACGCGTGGTTGCCCTCGGGCCAGCCTTCCGGGGTGTCCTCCCACGCCTCGCCCCGGCCGTACGGCGTCATGTCGAGCAGGCCGAAGGACCCGCTGAACCGCTCGTTGCCCCGCCCGGTCGTGGAGTAGGTGAGGAACACGCGGTCGCCCTGTGGACCCGCGACGCGCAGGAAGCAGGTGAGGTAGCCCATCTCCCCGCCGACCGGCTCGGCGACGTCGCGCACCGAGTACCAGGGCTGGGTGTAGCCCATGAACTCGACGAAGGAGGCCACCTCGTCCCACCGGCCCGTGGTCAGGATGGCGAACGAGACGCCGCGGGCGCGCAGGTAGACGGCGTCGCCCAGGTGCCAGGCCGCGTTGGTGCAGCCCTCGCACTGGCCCTGGTGGGGTGCGCCGTCGTGCCACATGTGCTTGTAGACCACGAGCTCGTCCCGGCCCTGGAACAGGTCGAGGAACGGGACCGGGCCGTCGGGTCCGACGACCTCGACCGTCCCGTCGAGCTCCACCATCGGCAGCCGGCGCCGGTCCGCGGCGAGAGCGTCGCCCGCGCGGGTGTGTGCCTTCTCGCGGACCAGGAGCTCGTCGCGCACGGCCTGCCAGGTGGCGAGGTCGACGACGGGCGGGCGGCCGGGCACCGCGGTGGTCGAGTCGGTCGGTGTGGTCGTCATGGAGTCCTCCGTGGGGTCTCGTGCCGGGCAGCGTCGTACGACGCCCCCGACACCAGAACAGACTCGGGACGAGGCCGGAACTCATCGCGATGCCCTCGGCCGAGCCGGCACGGACCACGTCGGCGGGCCGAGGGGCCGGCCCCTCGGCCCGGTCCGCGACAGCAGGCGCGCTGATAAAAACCCCGACTCACCCTGACCGAATCCCCGACTCGCGGGGATTGGGGTCAGGCGGTGGTGGCCTGGGGCTCCTCGGCGCGGTCGGTGGGGCCGATCTCGTCGGGCAGGTCGCCGCCGGGCCAGGTCTGCCACGGGTGGCGGCGCAGCGTCCGCATCGCCCGGTACTTGACCGAGCCGTGCGTGTTCATCGCCGCCCAGGCCGCCCGGGTGGACACGCTCAGCGGCGGGATCCAGTACATCGGGCCGAGCGGGTCGACCGGCTCCGGCGCGGCCAGCGTCACGGTGGCCGCCACGTGCCCCTCGCCGTCCTCGGCGGTCAGCCGGGCCAGCACAGTGCCGTCCCGCTCCACGATCTGCGTCTCGCCGACCATCACCGTGCGCCACGGCACCCCGGGCGCCAGCGGCGTGTCGAAGTCGATCGGGCCGACGTGCGACGGCATGGCCACCGGCGCGCCGAGCAGTCGCGCCATCTGCCGGGGCAGCTCGCGGGCGTGCTGGAGCTGCAGCGAGTGCTCCCGCGCCGCCCACAGCCCGAACGGGCCGCGCCAGTTCGTCGGGTACGACGGCCAGCACATGCCCCCGAGCAGCAGCTGGACCCGGCCGCGCAGCCGCCGCGCGGTACCCATCCGCGCCCACTCCCAGCCGCACGCCATGCCCACCGGGGACCCGTCGAGCGCGGCCAGCGTCGTCCGCCCCGGGTCGTCGCCGCCGGTGTAGTAGTTGTTCTCCCACATCGTCGGGATGTCCTTGTCGTGCAGGTGCGCCCGGCCGTCCGGCTCGACGAGCACGTAGGTGCCGTAGACGTCGCGGCCCCGGCGGGCCAGGAAACCACCGCCGACCACCACGTCCAGCTCGCGGGCCAGCCGCCGGTAGAGCTGCATGGGCGCCCCGTCGACCGGCCGGGCCACGCCGCGCAGCACCTTGGCGTAGACGTTCGGCGACGAGGCGGCCTCGGGCACCGTCACGATCGCCGGCGCGTGCTCCCGCACGGCATCCCTGATCAGGCCCTCGAGCCGGACCAGGTTCGACTCCACCTCGCCGAGGCGCAGGGCCGGCTGGATCGCGGCGATCTTCACCGTCCGGGGCCGGTTCGACTCGTTCATCCCGCTGCTACCACCGTGTCCGTCGGCTCCGCGACCGGGCGCGGAGACAGGTTGGTCATGTCGGTTGTGCTGTTCGTGCTGGTCGGAGGAAGCTCGGCGACGGAACCGTCGGTGCGCGCGACCGGGCGCGTCGGCGCCGGCGGCCGGGGGTCGGGATGTTCCGAGCCGGGCACCACGCGGGTGGACCGGAACCGCCGGCCGAGCAGGTCCTGCCGCACGTTCAGGTGGGTCCGCAGGTCGGCGACCGCCTCCCGGACCGTGGTCGGCACCGGTTGGCCGCCGGTGCCCCGGCGCACCGCGTCCGCGAGGCCGGTGACCAGCCGGGCCACCGTGAGCACCTGGGGCAGGGTGCGGCCCCGGCCGAACACGTCGCCGATGTCCGGACCCTGGCCGCGCGACCGGCCGGACCGGCGGACGATCTCGGTCAGTACCGGGGAGACCGGCTTGACCTCGGTCTCGATGTTGCCGAAGTGGTAGGCGTGCACGCACTCCAGGTCGCGCTCGCGCTCCCACCGGCGCAGCGCGAGGTCCAGCGCGCCGGGGTCGTCCAGCACCGGGATGGCGAACTCGGCCAGCGCCCGCCCTGACCACAGCGCGTCGCGCTGGCCCTGGCCGATCACCGGGTCCTTGAAGTGGCCGGCGTCCCCGGCCAGCGCCCAACCCGGGCCGCTGGACGCGCGGAAGTAGGCCGACGTGTCGCCGGTGGCGCGCAGCCGGGTGAGGTCGGTGCAGCCCTCGACCCGGGCGGCCATACCGGGGTGCTGGGCGAGCTTGCGCTGCCAGTAGCCCTCCTGGTCGGCCATCGCCTCGGTCGCCTCGCTCGCGGCGCCCATGAACAGCATCAGCATCTTCGGGCCCGGCGCGGACGGGAACATGAAGCCGATCGAGTCGCCGTCGCGCCACTGGTAGATCGTCTGGCCCTCGCGGGTGCCGTACATCGGGTCGTCGGCGTAGCGGAACACCAGGCCGCGGCCGTTGCGCGAGCCTCGGTACGGCCGGAACGACCCGACCGCGGCGGCCACCGACGACCGCCGGCCGTCGGCCCCGATCACCAGCTTGGCCTCGAGATCGGTCTGGTTGCCGTCGCTGTCGGCGAACCGGACCCCGCTGGCCCGCCCGCCGCGCCAGAGCACGTCGACCAGCCGGTGCCGCTCCCGCACGTCCGCGCCGGCCGCCCTGGCCGCGTTGACCAGCTCGATGTCCTGGATGGTGCGCGGCACGCACATGCAGTAGTCGATCGGACCGACCTGCCGCCACCGCTCCAACAACTGTGCCTCGCCGTTGGTGCTCAGCTGCAGCCAGGGGGACTTCGTCGGGTTGCTGGCCAGGATCGCGTCCAGCGCGCCCATCCGGCGCAGCTCGTCGATCCCGTCCGGGAACAGCAGGTGGGTGGACATCTGGTCGGACGGGAACCGCGACCGGTCCAGCACCACCACGTCGAGCCCGGCCTTGGCCAGGTGGGCCGCCGCGCAGGCCCCGGCCAGCCGAGCTCCGACGATCACGACATCGCAACGCTGCGCCATCTGCCCCGCCATCTGCCACCCCTCGATGTGATCTGTGGCACTGAGGATGCTCCATCCGGCCCAGTAATGCAAGAGGGTTCATTTTTGAATTAACTTGTAATCTGTGACTGGCCGACACCGGCGGGCACACGCGACAATGTGCGGGGCGAGAGGGGGCAGGCGTGGCGGAACTGGAGGCGGGGACCGTGCCGAGGCACAGTCCCCGGGTCAGCCGGCGCCGGGCGCGGACCAGGGAGCGCATCCTGGACGTGGCGGAACAGATCTTCGGGGCGGGCTACCAGGCGGCCAGGATGGAGGAGCTGGCCGAGGCCGCCGACGTCTCGGTCGGCTCGATCTACGTGCACTTCGGCAACAAGGCGGGCCTCTACCTGGCGCTCGCCGAGCGCGCGGCCGACCAGTTCGCCGCCTACCTGAACCGGGCCTGGCAGTCGGACTACACGGCGCTGGAGAAGGTCATGGCCTGCGGCGAGCTGTACCTGCGGTTCCACCTGGAGCACCCGAACTCGTTCCGCTTCCTGGCCTTCGACGGCTTCGGCACCGAGCTGGACCAGGTCGACGAGGAGCTGCGGCAGCGGGTCGGGGAGCGGCTGGACGAGATCCTCGGCGTGTTCCAGGCCCACATCGAGATGGCCATCGCGAACGGTGAGGCCGACCCGAGCTTCACCGCCAAGGAGGCGGCCCGGTTCCTGTGGGGGGCGTGGAACGGGGTGGTCTCGTTCAGCCTGCGCAACGACCGGATGGCGCTGACCGACGAGGAGATCGCCGCCTGCCTGCGGCTCGGGCGGCGGATGGTCAACGAGGGGCTCACCGCGCCCGGGTACCGCGACGCGGCGGGGCGCTCCCGGGCCAGGTTGGTCGGGCCCGGCGAGCTGACCGGGGCCGCGACTGAGGGGACGGGAACGGCCGTCCCCGACGCCGGGCGGTAGGGCCCGGCGTCGCGGCGGTGGGTCAGTCCTTGCCGATCTGGAGGACCAGCTTGCCGAGGTTCTCGCCGTGGAAGAGCTTGAGCAGGGTGGCGGGGAAGTCGCCGACCGAGCCGGTGACCACGTGCTCCTTGGACTGCAGCTGGCCCGCGCGCAGCCAGCCGGCGATCTCCGCGCCGGCCTGGGCGTACCGGTCGGCGTAGTCGAAGACCACGAACCCCTCCATCCGGGCCCGGTTCACCAGCAGGCTGAGGTAGTTCTTCGGACCGCTGGCCAGCCCGCTGTTGTACTGGCTGATCGCGCCGCAGATGACCACCCGCGCGCCCCGGCGCAGCCGGCCGAGCCCGGCGTCCAGCACGTCGCCGCCGACGTTGTCGAAGAACACGTCGACGCCGTCCGGCGCCGCCTCGCGCAGCCGCTTGCCCAGGCCCTCGGCCTTGTAGTCCACGGCGGCGTCGAAGCCGAGCTCGTCGGTCAGCAGGGCGACCTTGTCCGGGCCGCCGGCGATGCCGATCACGGTGCAGCCCTTGATCTTGGCCAGCTGGCCGACCATGCTGCCCACCGCGCCGGCCGCCCCGGAGATCAGCACGGTGTCGCCGTCCTTGAGCGCGCCGACGTCGAAGAGGCCGAAGTACGCGGTCATCCCGGTCATGCCGAGCGCGCTGAGGTAGGTCGTCATGGGGACGGCGGCCGGGTCGACCTTCTGCAGCCCGCGCCCGTCCGAGATCGCGTACTCCTGCACGCCGAACACACCGGTCACGTGCTCGCCGACCGCGAAGCCCGGGTGGTTCGACTCCACGACCTCACCGCCGGCCAGCGCGCGCATCACCTCGTTCAGCCCGACCGGCGGGATGTAGGAGGGCCGGTCGTCGAGCCAGGCGCGCATGGCGGGGTCCAGCGAGATGTGGGTCACCCGCACGAGCAGCTGGCCGTCCGCCGGGCTGGGGACGGGCTCCTCGGTGTGCGCCCAGTCGCCGGCGGCCGGCTCGCCGGTGGGCCGTGCGGCCAGTCGGACCTGGTGATTCGTGGTGCTCATCGGGCTCCTGTCCCTCGTCTGTCCGTCATCGTGGCACGGCGGCGCGGCGGCCCACCGGCAAACACTGTTGGCCCAACCCTGACACCCGGAGGCGTACCGCGCTGACCGGGTCGGGCTACGGACCCTGGGTAGATCATCCAGTGCGCCGTTAGGGTGGGTGGTTCGCCGAGCCCGTCCGGACGCCACGGCCGGGTTACTGGCCGGCGACCGTGCGTACGGGAGGGGGCGACGACGTGGCCACACCGCGCGAGTCGCGAGGCCGCCCGGAGGGCTGGCTGGTCGCGGCGGTGGCCCTGGTGTTCCTGATGGGTACCGGGGTGCTCGGTTACCTGCTGGTCTCCTCGCCGTACGGCCGCGGATCGGCCGCCGCGCCGAGCCTGCCCACCGCCGGGGCGACGCCGAACAACGGGCCGGCGGATGCGTCGGCCGGGTCGGCCACCGGCACGGCTGCTCCCGACCCCCGGCTCGCCCAGGTGACCGACCTGCTGCGCGGCCGCGGCTACCGGGTCAACCAGGTGGGCAGCACGAACTCCTCGGACTGCGCGGACAACGCGTACGGCGGCACGCAGGTCTTTCTCGCCCAGCACCGCTGTGTCGGGCTGCGCCGGGCGCTGCTCGAGGTGTACGGGCAGCAGAGCGGGTCGGCGCTGGTCGCGATCTCCTGGGTCGGCATGCCCGACCAGTCCGGCGCGGCCCAGTTGAGGACGCAGCTGGACCGGCCCGGCTCCGGCAACATCATCCCGCTCGCGCGCGGCGACAGCCGGTACCGCTCGGTCGTGTTCAACGGCATCTACTACGCGTCCAACCAGCAGGACCTCGCGGTGGTCAGCGCCGAGGCGGCGACGATGGCCCCCGGGCTCACGGCGGCCCAGCTGCGCAACATCGCCGCCACCGCCGCGAGCTGAGGGCGCGCGCCGGTCCCGCCGCCGGCTGGCGATATACGCGCGGCCGGGGTCGCCGCGAGGGCTCAGCGGCCGGGGTCGGTGGCCAGCGCGGCGACCGAGGCGAGCGCGGTCAGCGCGGCCAGTGCCACGAAGCCGGCCGGGTAGCCGCCGACCAGGTCGGCGACGAGCGTGCCTCCGGCCGGGGCGAGCGCGATCGCCGCGGTGACCGGCGCCGAGAACACGCCGTTGACCCGCCCGAACGCCCGCGTACCCCAGCGGTCGGCCACCGCCGAGGCCTGCAGGAGGGTGTGCGCGCCGCGCGCCGCGCCGGCCAGTACGGCGAGCGCGATCAGGGCGGCCGCCGGCCCGGGGAGCAGGCCGAGCGCGGCGACCCAGACGGCGGCCATGGCCGGGATCAGCGCGGTCCGCACCCGGGGGGACGAGCGGCGGGCCAGCGTGCCGTAGCCGACCCGGCCGAGCAGCTGGCCGACGCCGACCGAGCCGAGCGCCCAGGCGGCCAGCCCGGTGCCGTAGCCGCGCCCGGTGAGCAGCGGCACCAGGTTGATGGTCGCCGCGTAGCTGCCGAACCCGGTCAGCGTCATCACCGCGACCAGCACGGCGAACGGCCGGCTGCGCAGCACCGAGGCACTGTGCGCGAGGTCGTCGGCCTCGGCGCCGGCCCGCACGGCCGGGTCTCGCTCACGCCGGCGGCCCGGCCACGTCGGGGTGAGCAGGCCGGCGTGCAGCGGGATGGTCACCAGGCCCAGCACGGCGGCCAGCACGAGGAACGTCTGGCGCCAGCTCAGCGCGGTCAGCAGCGCGGCGGTCAGCGGGGCGAACACCGTGCTGGCCAGCCCGGCGACCAGTGTCAGCGTGGTCAGCGCCCTGATCCGCTCGGCCGGCGGGTACCAGCCGGTCAGCGCGGCGAACGCCGGCGGGTAGAGCGTCGTCGCCTGGGCCAGCCCGGCCACCGCCCAGGCCAGGTAGAACCAGCCGAGCCCCGGTGCGGCGGCGATCGCCACGACGGCCAGCACACCGAGCACCGAACCGGTCGTCATCACCGGCCTCGGCCCCAGGCTGTCGAGCAGCCGGCCGACCGGCACGGCGGCCACCGCGGCCACCAGAGCGCCGACCGAGAACGCGCCGATGGCCTGCGCGGTGGACCAGCCGGTGTCCCGGGACAGCGCGGCCAGCAGCACGGGGAAGGCGTAGTAGAGGACGCCCCAGCTGGTCACCTCGGTGACGCACAGCGCGGCCAGCGCCCGGCGCCGGGCACGGGCGCCATCGGCCGGCGGCGGGTCGGTCACACGCGGACCGGGCCGAGCTTGCCGGTGACGAGCAGCATCAGGTCATCCTGTCCGGGTGCGCCGTGGCCCGCACAGCGACCGGCGGTCGGCCCCGTCGGTCACATCGAATGGAGTAGCCGCCGACCCCCGGTCAGCGGCCGGTCATCCGGCAGTCACTCGGGTGACCCCCGCCGGCGGTCGGGCCCGTCTCCACTCAACTCCGGGTCACGCCCAGTGAGCGCTGCCTCCCTGTTTTGCCACACCTTCAGCGCGTGTCATGTGTTGTGCTTCACATGAGATAGCGCGCACTCCCGGGTTTAGGCCCAGGCGGCGCGAGCCAGAAACGAACAGATTGTGAGGCCGGCAGATGTCGTCTTGGTGGAACAGTTCTCGAGCCGTCTACGGCGCTGAGCTGCGAGCCGGAGCACTCTGCCTGGTCGATCACGGGTGGCCGGTGGTACCGGGAACCTGGTGGCAGGGCGGTGGTTGGCGCGGTCTGCCCGACTGCCCGGGATGGGACTCGGTGCCCACCGTGCCCGGCGGCGTGGCCTCGGCCAGCTGCGATCCCGCCCAGGTGACCAGCTGGTGGGCCGACGCGCCGCACTCCGTGCTGCTGGTCACCGGCACGGCGCTGGACGTGGTCGAGGTGCCGGCCTGGATGGGGCGGCGGATGGCGGCCACGCTGCGCGGCGTCGGCCTGGTCGCGCCCATCGCGGCGACGCCGGCCGGCCAGTGGTGGTTCCCGGTGCGGATCGGGACGCGGGCGCTGCCCGAGCTGCTCGGCCGCGCCGACGTGGTGCTGCACGCCGAGGGCTCCTGGGTCACCGCGCCGCCGTCGGAGTGCGCGGACGGCCTGGTGCACTGGCGGGTCCACCCGTCGGCCTGCGGCTGGCGGCTGCCCGCGTCCGAACTGGTGCAGAGCGCAGCCGCCGAGGCCGCCCGGTGGCGTGCGTCCGAAGGCGACGACTGGTCGGTGGCCCAGCGGCCGGCCGGCGTCGCCTCGGGTATGCGGTCCTAGCGACCGTCAGCCATATCGCAAGGGCTCTTTGCTCCGCTGCGGCGGTCCGTCGGGGCGCACCGGAGCAGCCCGTGCGAACGGGCCGGGGTTGGTGGTCCGCCCGCCACCAACCCCGGCCGGCACCCCCACACGGCCGCGCCCGCTCCCCACTGTTCGCGGTGCCGGCCGTGTGACGTGCCCCGTTGGCGGGCACTATGTAAATGTGCACATCGCCGCACGGAGCACCGGATCGCCCTCGGCGGGCGGTGACCCCGGCGTGCCCGGGCCCGCCGCGCCGTTAGCCGGCGGGCCCCCTCCCGGCCCTCCTCCTCCGCCCTCCTCGCCGCCGCCCCCGCCCGGTCGCGGGCCGCTGGTGCCGATCGGCCTGGACACCCTGGACAGTGCGGCCAAGAGCCGTGACCTGCGGCGGATGAAGCTGATCGCCACCGGGTTCCTGGTCGCCGCCACGGTGGTATTCGTGGCCGCCCAGCTGTGGCTGTCCCGGGGCGGACCCGACTGGCTGGGCTACGTCCGGGCCGCCGCCGAGGCCGGCATGGTCGGCGCGCTGGCCGACTGGTTCGCGGTCACCGCCCTGTTCCGCCGCCCGCTCGGCCTGCCGATCCCGCACACCGCGATCATCCCGACCAAGAAGGACATGATCGGGGACAGCCTCGGCGACTTCATCGGCACCAACTTCCTCGCCGAGGAGGTGGTGCGGGACAAGCTGCGCCGCACCGAGCTGGCCCGCCGGCTGGGCAGTTGGCTGGCCGAGCCGGTGAACGCCGAGCGGGTCACCGCCGAGGCGGCCACCGCCGCCAGGGGCGTGGTCACCGTGCTGCGCGACGAGGACGTGCAGGAAGTGCTGGAGCAGGTGCTCGTGCGCCAGCTGATGAGCCAGCAGTGGGGGCCGCCGCTGGGCCGGGTGCTCGGCGGGGTGCTGGCCGACGGCGCGCACCACCGGATGGTCGACCTGTTCTGCGACCGCGCGTTCGACTGGGTGCGCGCCAACCACGACCTGGTCATGCGGGTGGTGTCCGACCACGCGCCCACCTGGTCGCCGAAGTTCGTCGACGAGCTGATCGCGGACAAGCTGTTCAGCGAGGTGCTGGCGTTCTCCTGGGCGGTCAAGGTGGACCCGGAGCACCCGATGCGCAAGGCCGTCGACAAGTTCCTGATCGAGTTCGCCCAGGACCTGCAGACCGACGCCGCCACGATCGAGCGGGCCGAGCAGATCAAGTACCAGATCGTCGAGCACCCCGACGTGCAGAAGTTCATCGGCAAGGCGTGGACCACGGTCAAGACGATGATCCTGGACGCCGCCGGCGACCCGTCCAGCGCGCTGCGCCGGCGGATCGCGGACGGGCTGGCGGCGGTCGGCCGGCGGCTGACCAACGACGACGAGTTCCGCGCCAAGATGGACGGCTGGGTGGAGGACGCGGCCGGCTACGTCGTGCGGCACTACCGCGCCGAGATCACCACGCTGATCACCGACACCGTGTCGCGCTGGGACGCCGAGCAGACCTCCCGCAAGATCGAGCTCCAAGTCGGCCGTGACCTGCAGTTCATCCGGATCAACGGCACCGTCGTCGGCTCCCTCGCCGGCCTGGTGATCTACACGATCTCCCAGTTCATCACCTGACAAAATCCGCGACTCACCCTGACAAAATCCCCGACTCGCGGAAAGAGGGCGGCGGGTCAGAGGGCGGCGCCGAGGGCGAGGCCGAGGCCGGCGGCGCCGAGGCCGGCGGCGATCGAGCCGAAGGCGTTGAGCGTGGCGAACAGCCAGGCGCGGCGGGAGGCGAGCGCGACGGTCTCGTAGCCGAACGTGGAGTACGTGGTGAGCGCACCGCAGAAGCCGGTGCCGATCAGCGCGGTCAGCTCGGGGGACGCGGTCGAGCCGAGCACCGTGCCGAGGATCAGCGAGCCGACCGTGTTCACCACGAACGTGCCCCACGGGAAGCCGGTGGTGTGCCGGGACTGCACCACCCGGTCGGTCAGGTAGCGCGTCGGCGCCCCGATCGCCCCGCCGACCAGCACGAGCAGCACGGGCAGCACGGTCACCGGGCACCTCCGGCGAGCGCCCTGGTGGCCGCCATGCCGCCCCAGGTGGCCAGCAGCGCGGCGGCCAGCGTGCCGACCAGGTAGCCGAGCGCGAGCCCCACGGCGTGCCGGGCGAGCAGGTGCTCCAGGTCGACCGCGTAGGTGGAGAACGTGGTGAAGCCGCCGAGGATCCCGGTGACCAGGAACGGCCGGGCCAGCGGGTGCGCGGTGGTGACCTCGGTGAGCAGCACGACGAGCACACCGATCAGCAGGCCGCCAGCCACGTTGGTCAGGAACGTGGCCAGTGGGAACTGCCCGGGCACCGGGGGCAACGCCAGCGCGAGGGCGTAGCGGGCCAGTGCGCCGAGGGCGCCGCCGACGGCGACCGCCCCGAACGCCGGCCCCTGTCCGGCGAGCGGGCCGGGTGCGCGGGCGCGCTCCGGGTCACTGTCCGGACCTGGCCGGCCGCCGTCCTCTGGGTGATCACCGGGCATGCCGCACGCTAACACGAACGAGCGTGGCGAAGGCCACTCGACCTGCGCAAGCAGAGCGCTTGCAATAGCTAGCACTGCCGCGTAATGTCGTTCTCGTCAGGACAGGACGTACCGGCCGACGAGGGTCGGGAAGGTGGTCGACATGAGCAAGGCCGAGCAGAACCCGGTCGAGCAGGTCGGTCACAAGGTGGGTCAGGCCGTCGAGGACATTGGCGCCTACATCCGCCAGCAGCGGGAGGGCGCGCAGGTGTCACTGCGCCAGCTCGCCAAGGTGGCCGGCGTCAGCAACCCCTATCTCAGCCAGGTCGAGCGGGGGCTGCGCAAGCCGTCCGCGGAGATCCTGCAGCAGATCGCCAAGGGGCTGCGGATCTCGGCCGAAGCGCTCTACGTCCGAGCCGGAATTCTGGAGCAGCGAGAGGCCAACGCGGTCACCGACTCGGTGCTCGCGGACCTGGAGCTGACCGAGCGGCAGAAGCAGGTGCTGCTCGAGATCTACCAGTCCTTCCGTTCGGAGAACGAGCGCAACAAGCCCGCCGACTGGGCGGCGGTCGTCCAGCCGGACGACTCGAAGCCCAGCCCGTCCACATCGCCACACACCCCGTCCGCCACGCCCACCGGGCCGGTCGCGGACCCATCGCAGAACCCGGAGAGGTGATTATCATGGCCGTTTCGCTGCCGACCTCCGCGGACGTCCGCAAGGTCCGTTCGCAGGCCAACAAGGTCGTCAACACCCAGCTCGACTACGTGCGCACCCCGCTGCTCGCCTGGATCGGTGCCGGTGACCTGGCTGTCAACAAGGTCAACGACGCGGTCGCCAAGGCCCGCACCCGCGCCGCCGAGCGCCGCGAGCAGGCCCAGGCCCGCGCGGAGAAGCTGCAGAAGCAGGCGCAGGCTCAGGCCGAGAAGCTGCAGAAGCAGGCTACCGACCTGCCCGCCGAGCTGCGCGAGAAGCTGACCGCCGAGGAGCTGCGCAAGCGCTACGAAGAGGTCACCGACCAGGCTCGCAAGACCTACACCGAGCTGGCCGACCGCGGCGAGGAGACCGTCGAGCGGATCCGCAAGCAGCCGCGCGTCGCCAAGGTGATCAGCGCCGTCGAGGACGCCACCGAGCGCTTCGACAAGAACGTCGAGAAGGTCGTCGACGACGTGCACGACGCCGGCGAGGAGGTCCTCGGTCGCGTCAGCACCGAGACCCGCTCGGTGGGTGAGCGGGCCGCCCGCGCCACCAAGCGCTTCTCCAGCGAGGCCGCCGAGACCGTGACCAAGGTCAGTGCCGAGGTTGTCGAGGAGATCACCGAGGCCGGTGACGAGGCCGCGCACACCACCCGCAGCGTCACCCGCAAGGCCGCCAACAAGACCGCGCCGCGCAAGCCGGCCGCCAGCACCACCCGGCGTACGAACGGTTCCAGCACCGCCAAGTGAACCGAGTGAAAAAACAGTAGTTCGCAGTATCGGTCGAACCCCGGAGCCTCCCGCGCCGGGGTTCGACCCCGTTCCGGGGTGCTCTGCCCAGGTGGCCGGCCGATCACCGAGGGCTCCGGACGGTTCCCTGAGGTGGGGCGCGCCCGGGTTTGCGGGACGGGAGTGCGCGGTGCCACGGGGCGCACGTAGGCTGACCAGGTGGACCTGCTCTACAACCTGGACGGCTACATCATGCTGGCCTGCTGGATCGCCGGCATCCCGGTAGGCGCCTACGCGTTCATTCACGCCGCCCGGTCTCGCCCGGACGCCTTCACGGCCGCCGACAAGCTGACCAAGCCCGCCTGGCTGGGTATCACCGGCGGTGGGTTGGCGCTCCTGCTGATCTGCAAGGACGGGCCGATCACGCTGTTCTGGCTGGTCGGGCTGATCGCGGTGCTGGTCTACCTGGTCGACGTGCGGCCCAGCCTCATCGAGGTGCAGGGCGGCCGGCGGTAACTGCACCTCTCGTCGGTAGCCGGAGCAGACGGAGCGACCCCGGTCACCAGGCGATTTCGCCCTGAGCGGACTGGGCTCAACTTCTCTGCGCGGCCTGGAATGCACGCAACGGTGTAAGTGTTGCAACGGGCATGACAGACACGCTGAAGCTTCCGGTCCTGCCACTGACCGATTCGGTCGTGCTGCCCGGCATGGTTGTCCCCATCCGCCTGGACCAGCCCGAACCTCGGGCCGCGGTGGACGCCGCGCAGAACGGTTCCGAAGGGGAGCGCCGGATTCTCCTGGTGCCCCGCCCAGATGGCCACTACGCATCCGTCGGCACGATCGCGGTGCTCGAGCAGGTCGGCCGGATGCCGACCGGTGAGCCCGCCGCCGTGGTCCGAGGTGAACAGCGCGCCCGCATCGGCTCCGGAGTGACCGGGCCGGGTGCCGCGCTGTGGGTCGAGGCCACCCCCATCCCCGACAACCCGGTGACCGGCCGCACCGATGAACTGGCCAAGGAGTACAAGGCGCTCGTGGTGTCGCTGCTGCAGCGGCGCAACGCCTGGCAGGTGATCGACTCGGTGCAGCAGATCACCGAGCCCGGTCAGCTCGCCGACACGGCCGGCTGGAACAGCTGGCTGGACACCGAGCGCAAGCTGCAACTGCTCAACGAGACCGACGTGACCAAGCGCCTCGAGCTGCTGATCGGCTGGACGCGCGAGCACGTCGCCGAGCAGGAGGTCACCGAGAAGATCGCGGACGACGTCCGTGAGGGCATGGAGAAGACCCAGCGCGAGTTCCTGCTGCGCCAGCAGCTGGCCGCGATCCGCAAGGAGCTGGGGGAGGACGAGCCCGAGGGCGCCGACGACTACCGCACCCGCGTGGAGTCGGCCGACCTGCCGGAGCACGTCCGCAAGGCCGCGCTCACCGAGGTGGGCAAGCTGGAGCGGGCGTCGGACCAGAGCCCCGAGTCGGGCTGGATCCGCACCTGGCTGGACACCGTGCTGGACATCCCGTGGAGCGAGAGCACCACGGACAACGACGACCTGGTCGCCGCCCGGGCGATCCTGGACGCCGACCACGCCGGGCTGGACGACGTCAAGGAGCGGCTGATCGAGTTCCTGGCCGTCCGGGCGCGGCGCAACCGTCGCGGCCTGGGCACTGTCGGGGGCCGCGGTTCGGGCGCCGTGTTGTCCCTGGTCGGGCCGCCTGGTGTGGGCAAGACGTCACTGGGTGAGTCGGTTGCGAGGGCGATGGGCCGCAAGTTCGTCCGGGTCGCGCTCGGTGGTGTCCGGGACGAGGCCGAGATCAGGGGCCACCGGCGCACCTACGTCGGCGCCCTGCCCGGCCGGATCGTCCGGGCCATCCGGGAGGCCGGTTCGATGAACCCGGTCGTGCTGCTGGACGAGATCGACAAGGTCGGCAGCGACTACCGGGGCGACCCGACCGCCGCCCTGCTCGAGGTGCTCGACCCGGCGCAGAACCACACGTTCCGCGACCACTACCTCGAAGTGGACCTCGACCTGTCCAACGTCCTGTTCCTGGCCACCGCCAACGTCTACGACACCATCCCCGGCCCGTTGCTGGACCGGATGGAGATCGTGACGCTGGACGGCTACACGGAGGCGGAGAAGGTCGCCATCGCGCGCGACCACCTGCTGCCCCGGCAGATCGAGAAGGCCGGGCTGGAGCCGTCCGACGTCGAGTTCAGCGAGGTGGCCCTCGGCATGATCGCCGCCGAGTACACCCGCGAGGCCGGTGTGCGGCAGCTGGAGCGGGGTCTGGCCAAGACCCTGCGCAAGGTGGCCGTGAAGCTCGACGCTGCCGGCTCTTCGGGAGAGGCGGTCGAGCGGCCGGTGCACATCGACGCCGACGCGCTGGTCACCTTCCTGGGCCGGCCCCGGTTCACGCCGGAGTCCGCCGAGCGCACCTCGGTGCCGGGTGTGGCCACGGGGCTCGCGGTCACCGGTGCCGGTGGCGACGTGCTGTTCATCGAGGCCACCGCCATGGACGGCGAGCCGGGGCTGACCCTGACCGGCCAGCTGGGCGACGTCATGAAGGAGTCCGTTTCGATCGCGCTGAGCTACCTGCGGTCGAAGGGGCTGTCCGGTGATCTGGCTTCGAAGAAGCTGCACGTGCACGTGCCGGCGGGCGCGGTCCCGAAGGACGGCCCTTCGGCCGGCGTCACGATGACCACGGCGCTCGCGTCGCTGGCCACCGGGCGTCCGGTGAAGTCGAGTGTGGGGATGACCGGCGAGGTCACCCTGCAGGGCCGCGTACTGCCCATCGGCGGGGTGAAGCAGAAGCTGCTTGCCGCGCACCGGGCCGGCCTGACCGATGTGATCATCCCGAAGCGCAACGAGCCCGACCTGGACGATCTGCCCGAGTCGGTCCGCTCGCAGCTGAGGATCCACCCGGTGGCCGACGTGGCCGAGGTGCTGGAGCTGGCCCTGGAGCCGGCCCCGGTGGCGGCCGCCGTCGCCGCCTGACCCCTGTCACCTGAAAGACGCCGTGCGTGAACTCCGCGCACGGCGTCTTCTGCTGTGGGCCGGGACCGGGTTAGGCGAACACCATCGTCTTGTTGCCCTGTACGAGCACCCGGTCCTCCAGGTGCCAGCGCAGGCCGCGGGCCAGCACCAGCTTCTCCGCGTCACGGCCGAGCCGGACCATGTCGGCCACGGTGTCGCCGTGGTCGATCCGGATCACGTCCTGCTCGATGATCGGGCCGCCGTCCTGGTCGGGGATCACGTAGTGGCAGGTCGCGCCGATCAGCTTGACCCCGCGGGCGTGGGCCTGGTGGTAGGGGCGGGCGCCGACGAACGAGGGCAGGAAGCTGTGCTGGATGTTGATCGCCCGCCCCGCCCACGCCGCGCACAGCTTCGGCGGCACGATCTGCATGAACCTGGCCAGCACGATCGCGTGCGGGTCGTGCACGTCGACCTGGGCGGCCAGTTCGTCGAAGGCGGCCGCTCTGGCCGCGCCGCCGACCCCCGGCTCCGGGAACGGCACGTACGAGAACGGCAGGCCGTGCGCCTCCACCATCCCGCGTAGCACCGGGCTGTTGCCGATCACCGCGCTGATCCGGCCGGGCAGCTCGCCGCTGGTCGCGCGCCCGAGCAGGTCGTGCAGGCAGTGCCCCTCGGTGGTCACCAGCAGCACGACGCGCTTCGTCTCACCGGTGTCGGTGACCCGCCAGCCGGCCTGCTCGGACAGCCCGTCGGCGACGCCGGCGAACCGCTGCCGCAGCTCATCGACGGCGAACGGGATCGAGTCGGCGCGCACCACTTGGCGGGTGAAGAACCATCCCGTGGTGGGATCGGTGTGATAGGCCGCCTCGGTGATCCAGCCGCCCGAGTCGGTCAGGAAGCCGGCGATGCGGGCCACGACGCCGGTCCGGTCCGGGCAGCTGAACGTGATCACGTAGTCGCGGTTGGCGCTGGTCAGGGGCTCGGGTCCCGTCATGGCCGGGTGCGGGCGTCGGCTACCGGGCCAGCCACTCGGCGGTGAACCGGGCCTCGCGCTCCATCAGCTTGACCACCTGCTCCGCGATCGCCGTCTCGATCTTGCCGCCGATCAGCGGCACGTCCACCTTGGCCTGGCCGTCGATGCTCAGCTGGCTGCCGCCGCCGCCCGCCTCGGTGAGCCGCAGGGCGCCGCCGATCGTGCCCGGCGCGTCCTTCACCCGGGCGCTGACGGTGCCCTCGTAGCGGCCGGTGGCGACCAGTCGCCAGGTCTCGGCTCGCTCGATGACCAGGTCCCCGCGCAGGATCTTCTGGATCGGGCTCGGCAGGTACTCGCGGTTGACGCCCTGACGCAGCGTGTACTTGGCTGTCTCGGCGTCCGAGGCCAGCTCCAGCAGGGCGGCGTTGTTGCCGCCGATGCGGGCCAACCTGGCTTCCAGGTACTCGCGGCCGACCAGCGTGGCGAACAGGTGCACCGCTGGACAGGAGTAGCGCGACTGATACCGAATCGGCCGAGGCATGCGGAGACATTACCGTTGGCTACCGTTACCTGATGTGACCACCTATGCCCCGATCCGGTTAGCCGTCCCCTTGGCGGAGTTGACCACGCTGCGCCTCGGCGGTCCGGCGCAGCGGTTGGTCCGTGCCGAGAGCACCGAGGCGGTCGTGGACGCGGTCCGCGCCGCCGACGCCGACGGGGAGCCGCTGCTGGTGCTCGGCGGCGGTTCCAACCTGGTGGTGGCCGACGCCGCGGTGCCGGGCACCACGGTGTGGGTGGCCAGTTCCGGGCGCTCCGTACAGCGCACCCCGGATGGTGGTGGCCTGCTCACCGTGGCCGCCGGCGAGGACTGGGATGGTGTGGTCGCCGGCGCACTGGCCGACGGTTTCGCCGGGCTGGAGTGCCTGTCCGGCATCCCGGGCCGGGCTGGCGCGGTACCCGTGCAGAACGTGGGCGCGTACGGCGTGGAGATCGCCGAGCTGCTGGTCGACGTGGACCTCTACGACCGCCGCGCCGGCCGCGTCCGGGAACACGTGCCGGCCAGCGAGCTGCGGCTGGTCTACCGGGGCAGCGCGCTGAAGGGCCGCGACGACGCGGTTGTGCTGCGGATCCGGCTGGCCCTGCCGGCGGGGCCCCTGAGCGGCCCGATCCGCTACGCCGAGCTGGCCACCGCACTGGGCGTGCCGCCGGGCGCCCGGGTGCCGGCCACCGACGTGCGCGAGGCGGTGCTGGCGCTGCGCCGGTCCAAGGGCATGGTGCTCGACCCGGCCGACCACGACACCTGGAGCGCCGGCTCGTTCTTCACGAACCCGGTCGTGCCGGCCGAGGTGGCGGACGAGGTCGCGGCCGCGGCTGGTGCCGCCGACGGGGCGGCTGGGGCCGGCATGCCGCGCTATCCGGCGCCGGACGGGCAGGTCAAGCTGTCGGCGGCCTGGCTGATCTCGCGGTCCGGCTTCGAGCGGGGCCGGCCGGGGCCCGGCGGGCGGGTCGGGCTGTCCGGTCGTCACTCGCTGGCGTTGACCAACCGGGGCGGCGGAACCACCGAGGATCTGTTGGCGTTGGCCAGGGAGGTGCGCGACGGGGTGCGGGCGAGGTTCGGCGTGGTGCTGACCCCGGAGCCGGTACTGGTCGGCTGCCGCCTGTAGGACGGTAGGTATGGGGATGGACGTGCGCAGACTGTTGTTGGCGGTCACTGTCGCGCTGGTCGGTGGGGCGGGAGTGGTCACCGGGGTCAGCGTGGAGGACGGTGACGGGGACGGCGGACCGAGCTTCGCGGCACCGCGCCCGGCCCGCGTATCGGTGAGCTACCAGCCGGCGCAGGGTGGCCCGCCGGTCAGCCCGACCTCGGCGATCCGGGTCACCGTGACCAACGGCGAGCTGCGCCAGGTCGCGCTCACCCCGGCGGGCGGGACCCCGGTGAAGGGCACCCTGGCCCCCGACCGGCGCAGCTGGGCCCCCGCCGAGCCGCTGCGCTACGGCACCACGTACGCCTGGAGCGGGTCCGCCGCCGACGTCGAGGGCAAGATCGTGCCGCTCGCCGGCAACCTGACCACGGTCACCCCGTCGCGGCAGGTCAGGGCCACCATCAACATCGGTGACGGGCGCACGGTCGGGATCGCCACGCCCGTCCAGATCCAGTTCAGCGGGAAGGTCGTCGACCGGGCCGCCGTCGAGCGCGCGCTGAGCGTGACAACCTCGATGGCCGCGGAGGGCAGCTGGGGCTGGCTGCAGGACGAGGGCGGCGGCTCGAGGGTGCACTATCGCACCAAGGCCTACTGGAAACCGGGCACCGAGGTCACCGTGTCCGCCAAGCTGTTCGGGGTCGCCTACGGCGGTGGTGGTTACGGGGCGGCCGACGTCAGCACCGCGTTCACGATCGGTCGCGCGCAGGTCACCAAGGCCGACGTGACCAGCCATCAGCTCGTCGTGCTGCGCGACGGCGCGCAGGTCGCCAGCTACCCGGCCAGCTACGGCCTCGACTCCGACCCGAACCGGAACACCCGCTCCGGCGTGCACGTGATCACCGAGAAGTTCACCGACAAGCGCATGCGCAGCGAGCAGTACGGCTACGACGTGATGGAGAAGTGGGCCGTGCGGATGAGCAACAACGGCGAGTTCATCCACGCCAACCCCGCCACCACCGGCGTGCAGGGCTCGTCGAACGTCAGCCACGGCTGCGTCAACCTGTCGACCAAGGACGCCAAGGCGTACTACGACTCGGCCATGTACGGCGACCCAGTGGAGGTCACCGGCTCCGGCGTGAAACTGTCCGCCAGGGACGGCGACATCTGGGTCTGGACGCTCGACTGGTCGGCCTGGCAACGCCTCTCCGCCCTGGCCAGCTGACCCCCGCCCTCGGGGCTGGCCGGCGCGCGCGGGTGGCCGGCCCGCAGGTGTGGCCGTCCGCGGGGTGGCCGGGGCGCGCGGGTGGCCGTCCGCGGGCTGGCCGGCGCGCGCGGGTGGCCGTCCGCGGGGTGGCCGTTCCGTTCGGGGGCGGTGAGAGGGCTGGCCGGGCGCTGGTGGTGGCCCGTCGTCCTGGGGACCGTTCGCTCGACTTGTCGCGGCAAATAGGCATGACAGGTGGGTCTTGTCGCGTCAATTAGCCACGACAGGTCGGACGGAGGTCGGCCTTGCCCACTCGTGCGGTCCAGGGACCGGCGGCGGCCCACCCCGTGCAACTCGCCCGTGCGGCCACCCCGTGCGGGCTCGTGCCGGCGGGTCAGGTGCGGCGGAAGGCGCGGGTGGCGGAGGCCTGGTCGCGGGGCTTGAGCACGATGGTGTCGAGGTTCACGTGCGAAGGGCGGCTGACCGCGAAGCCGATCACCTCGGCGACGTCGCCGGCGGTCAGCGGCGTCAGGCCGGCGTAGACCTTGTCGGCCTTGTCGGCGTCCCCCTCGAAGCGGACCAGCGAGAACTCCGTCTCGACCAGGCCGGGGGCGACCTCGGTCAGCCGGACGGGCTCACCGAGCAGCTCACCGCGCAGGGTCCGGTGCAGCGCGGCCTGGGCGTGCTTGGCCGAGGTGTAGCCGGAGCCGTTGTCGTAGGTCTCGATCGCGGCCACCGAGGTGATCGTGATGATGTGCCCGTCCCCGGAGGCGACCAGCGCGGGCAGCAGCGCGCGGGTGATCCGCAGCGTGCCGATCACGTTGGTCTCCCACATCCAGCGCCAGTCGTCCTCGACGGCGTCGCGCACCGAGGCCATGCCCTTGGCGCCGCCGGCGTTGTTCACCAGGACGCGGGCCGCCGGGATGGCCGCCGCGAACGCCGCGACCGACTCGGCGTCGGTCACATCCAGGGGCAGCGCGATGCCGTCGATCTCGGCGGCGATCTTCTCGGTGAGCTCGAGGCGGCGGGCGCCGAGCACCACCTGGAAGCCCTGTCCGGCCAGCTCACGGGCGGTGGCCGCGCCGATGCCGGAGCTTGCGCCGGTGACTACCGCGACGGGCCGATCGGTGCTGGTGGTCGATGTGCTGGTCACGGGGTGCCAGTTTAGGCCGTGTCCGGTAAGTCCTGGGCGATGGGCTTCGTGATCCAGATTGTTCCTGGCAAGGCGGAGGCCCGAGCCGTTGTACTGGACGTACCCGGTCGGGCCGACAACGCCGCCAGGGACGATCTGGGCGCGACGACCGCGGCCAGGGCTTGCCGGATACGGCCTGGGCCGTGTCCACCGGGTGGGTGTATCGGGCGCCGTCGTGCTAGGAAGGGGCCCGTGAGGGGACAGCGGATCGTCGGTGCCTCGGCCACGCCGAGGCGGGTGTGTGTGCTGTCGCTGCACACGTCGCCGCTGGAGCAGCCCGGGATCGGCGACGCCGGCGGCATGAACGTCTACATCGAGCAGACAGCGGTGCGGATGGCGCAGCGCGGCGTGGCGGTGGAGATCTTCACCAGGGCCACGTCGTCCGAGCAGCCGCCGATCGTCGAGCTCGCCCCCGGGGTGCTGGTGCGCCACGTGGCCGCCGGGCCGTTCGAGGGGCTGTCCAAGCACGAGCTGCCCAGTCAGCTCTGCGCGTTCACCGCCGGCGTGCTGCGCACCGAGGCGTTCTACGAGCCGGGCCACTACGACGTGGTGCACTCGCACTACTGGCTGTCCGGGCAGGCCGGCTGGCTGGCGCGCGACCGCTGGCGGGTGCCGCTGGTGCACAGCGCGCACACCCTGGCCAAGGTCAAGAACGCCGCGCTGGCCGACGGTGACACCCCGGAGCCGAGGTCGCGCGTGATCGGCGAGGAGCAGGTGGTCGCCGAGGCCGACCGCCTGATCGGCAACACCGAGGCGGAGTCCGCCCAGCTCGTGGAGCTGTACGGGGCCGACCCCGCGCGCACGGTGACCATTCCCCCCGGCGTCGACCTGTGCCGCTTCGTGCCCGGCGACCGGTGGGCCGCGCGCGCCGCGCTGCACCTGCCGGCCGACGCGGTGGTGCTCGCGTTCGTCGGCCGGATCCAGCCGCTGAAGGCCCCGGACGTGCTGCTGTACGCGGCCGCCGAGCTGCTCGCCAAGGCCAGGGCGGAGGGCGCCGCCGCCGAGCGTGCGCTGCGCCGCCGGCTGGTCGTGCTGGTCGTCGGCGGGCCCTCGGGCTCCGGGCTGGACGAGCCGACCGCGCTGCAGGAGCTGGCCGTCGCCCTGGGCATCGCCGACGTGGTGCGCTTCCTGCCGCCGCAGCCGCGCGCCGAGCTGGTGCACGTGTACCGGGCCGCCGACGTGGTCGCGGTGCCCAGCCACAACGAGTCCTTCGGGCTGGTCGCGCTGGAGGCGCAGGCCTGCGGCACTCCGGTGGTGGCCGCCCGAGTCGGCGGGCTGCCGGTGGCCGTCGCGGACGGGCTGTCCGGCGTGCTGGTCCCCGGCCATGCCCCGGCCGCCTGGGCCGACGCGCTGGCCTCGGTGGCGCTGCACCCCGGCTACCGGGAGAAACTGGCCGCCGGCGCCGTGCAGCACGCCGAGCGGTTCTCCTGGGACCGCAGCACCGACGCCCTGCTGGCCACCTACGCCGATGCGGCCGCCCAGTACCGGGCCACCGTCGGGCTGCGTAAGGGCTTGGCCGGGTGAGCACGCCGCCGGCCGGCTCCGAGCCGGACCCGAGCGAGCCGGACCCGAGCGAGCCGAAGGACGAGCGCGAGCGGCTGGAGGCTCTGATCGCCGCCGCGCTGGACGACAGCGAGCTCACCTACACACGGCACGGCTCCGGCCGCCTGCTGGTCACGCTGCCCGGTACCGCCCGGCTGCAGACGCCGACGTGGCTGCTGGTCAGCACGCACGCGCTGCTGGTCGGCGCGTTCGTCTGCCGCCGTCCGGACGAGGGCGAGCGCGACGTCTACAAATTTCTGTTGCGCCGTAACGCCAAGCTTTACGGAGTGCACTACGCGCTGGACGCGGTCGGGGACATCCACCTGGTCGGCCGGATCGGGCTGCACGCGGTCACCGCCGACGAGATCGACCGGGTGCTCGGCCAGATCCTGGAGGCCGCCGACGGTGACTTCAACACCCTGCTCAAGCTCGGTTTCGCCAGCTCGATCCGGCGCGAGTGGGCCTGGCGGGTGGATCGGGGTGAGTCACTGGCCAACCTGCGTGCTTTCGAAGGACTGATCGATGACGAGTAACCGTGTCGCCGTGCTGAGTAGGGGCGCGCTGCTGGCCGCCTCAGCGGTGTTGCTGGCCGCCTGCGCGAACCCCGCGCCGGGCGCCGCGCCCGCCGCCGCGCCGGCCGCCGCGGCCCCGTCGGCCGCGCCCGCCGTCGGGCTGCCCGCCGACTGCCAGCCCTACGAGCGGACCGAGCTGTTCTTCGGCACCGGCCGGGCCGGCAAGGCGCCGATCAGCGACCAGGAGTTCGACGCGTTCCTGGACGCCGAGATCACCCCCCGGTTCCCGGACGGGCTGACCATGCTGACCGGCCTCGGCCAGTGGCGCGGCTCGGACGGCAAGCTCGCCAAGGAGCGCAGCGCGGTGGTGATCCTGCTGTACCCGAAGCCGTCGGCGGCGGCCAGCGGCACCAAGATCGAGGAGATCCGGCACCTCTACGAGCAGAAGTTCAACCAGGAGTCGGTGCTGAGGGCCGACGACCCGGAACCGCGCTGCGTCACTTTCTGACCTGCCCTTTCGCCCTCCGCTCGGTGACCTAATCGGCCCTCGCCGGCGGACCGTGTCCGATTTGTGACCGGCCGCCGGCCAACCCGGAACGCCCATCGTCCCGTCCAGCTCCTCGAGAGAGCGCGCGGCGACGAGAGGGGCGGACATGAGCAGGTGGCGACGGGCGGGTTCGGGACGGGCCGGTTTGGGGCTGGGCGGTTCGGGGCTCGGCGGTTCGGGACGCGGCGGTTGGGGACGCGCCGGTTCGGGGCTCGGCGGGGTGGTCCGGCGGCGGCCGGTGCGGCTGGCGCTGGCCGGCGTGGCGGGCCTGCTGGTGCTCGTCCTGACCTGGGTGGTCGCGGTCGCCTCGGTGTCCGGTTCGGCCGGCGAGGCGGTCGGCCCGGCCCTGTTCGGGCCGTCGGGAGCGGCGGCGGCCTCGGACGGGGTGGTCGCGGCGGACCCGGGTTCGGGCGCCTCCTCGGACGCGGACACAGCGGGCGCGGACAGCTCCGCCTCCTCGGGCGCCGCGCCGGAGCGCACCGAGCTGGCGGCTCCCGCGCCGGAGCTGAGCAAGCGGGTCGCGTCGCCGACCCCGGGCCCCGCCGACCCCGGCCAGCCCGCTCCGAGCCCCGGTGACCCGACCCAACCGGTGGACGTGTCGGGCGCCGCCCCGGACCGCGCGATCGTGCGCACCGCGCGGCTGGAGTTGACCGTCGGCGACGTGGCCGCCGTGTCGGGCCGGCTGCGGTCGCTGGTCGCCGGCGTGGGTGGGTTCGTGGCCGGCGAGCAGTCGGTGGACCGGTCCGCGAACTTCACACTGCGCATCCCGGCGCCCCGGCTGGACGAGGTGATCGGCCAGCTGGCCGGCGCGGGCCGGGTCACCGTGCGCTCCGAGCAGGCCGACGACGTGACCGATCAGGTGACCGACCTGGACGGCCGGCTCGCCAGCCAGCGGGCCGGCGTGGCCCGGATCCGGGCGCTGCTGGACAAGGCCACCTCGATCGGTGACGTGGTGATGATCGAGTCCGAGCTGACCCAGCGCGAGGCCGACCTGGAGTCGCTGCAGCGGCGGCTGGCCTCGGTCAGCGGCCGGGTCGCGATGTCCACGCTCAGCGTCGCGCTGGCCCCGACGCCGGCCCCGGACGTCCAGCCGGCCCGCGACGGCTTCCTCGCCGGGTTGGCCGCCGGCTGGCGGGCCCTGCTGGCCGCGGTCGGAGCGGCGGGGACGGTGCTCGGCGCGGTGCTGCCCTTCCTGGTGCTGCTCGCCCTGCTCGCCGGCCTGGGGCTGGCGGGCCGCCGGCTGCTGGCCCGGCGCCGGCAGCGCACCGCCGCCACCCCGGACGGCGCCTGACCCGGCGGCCGGTAGGACGCCGACTTCAACCGCGGCGGGCTCGTCCGGCCCGAGAGACCCCGCTGTGGTTGAGCTCGGCGTGCTGAGCGGGCGTGCTCGGCGGGCGCCCGAGAGCGCCGGTCCGGCCGAGGGCGGAGTGACCCAAGCCTATGAGGGGGAGTCACATACCTGGGTCACTCCGCTTTACACCGACCGCCCTGGGCCTCGTGAGTTGGGGGAGACGAGGCACGGGACGGGTTCGCGGCCGACGGGGAGCAGACCGCGAACTCTCCCGGCGCGGTGCTCACGCTCCGTGTCGGGAGGTGAGTAACCCTGGCAGCGGCGGGTCGGCCCGGGCAAGAGTTGACCGTTGCACTATTCAGGTGGTCTCCTCGGGATTTGACACAAGTGCTGGTCAGTGCCCGATTTGAGCACTCGGTGCGAGCGCCCACTGCTCCGCGTGGGGGACCGAACCGCGCCGCCGTGCGGGAAATCCGTGTTCACCCGGTTACGGCCCGTTACCCATTGACGGTGTGTTCGTTGTATGGCTGTGGGCGCTTGCGCATCGCGCGCGCCCTCGCGGGTTTAGTCCGCTCCCCAGGGTGCCCCGGGCCGATGACAAACGGCCCGGGGCGCACCAGTCTCCGGCCCCGTTCGGCCGAGCAGACCGAGCACTCCGGAACAGCTCACGGCAGAGCAGCTCATTCCGGGGCGGCGCCGGACTGCAGCGCGACCACACCGGCGATCACCAGCAGGAGGCCGCCGACCTGCACCCAGGACAGCGACTCACCGAGGAACGCGGCCCCGATCAGCGCCACCAGCGACACCCCGACCGCGGACCAGATGCCGTAGGCGACACCGACCGAGAGCCCGAGCTTGAGCACCTGGGCGAGCAGCACGAACGACAGCAGGTAGCCGATCACGACGACTACGCCCGGCGTCCACTTCGACATCCCCTCGGAGAGCCGCAGCGAGATCGTCGCGATCACCTCGCTGAGGATCGCGCCGCCCAGATACACCCAGACCATGCCCGCCGTCTCCTTTCGCCGGCGACCCCGCTGGCCACCCGCACCAGCCAGTCTCCCCGGATCCCGACCGGGCCGGCCACGGGAGGTGTGACCGGGGCTGTTTCCGCCGGACGGGTGACGGGCTGGGGCCGAATAAACGAGTGGAGCCGCGGAGATCGTCTGATATTTTTCACTATCTGTTGAATTCTGGTCCACGCGCATTCACTCGGAGGTCACGTCATGGCTGCCCTGGTACTCGACTTCAGCTCCATCGACGCCTCGATGGTGCCGCTGGTCGGTGGCAAGGCGGCGAACCTCGGGGAGCTGACCCAGGCCGGGCTGCCGGTGCCCGGCGGGTTCTGTCTCACCGTCGGGGCCTACCGACGGGTCGTCGCGGACGTGGCCGCCCTGGGCTCGGTGCTCGACCAGCTCGAGGGCCCCGGACAGGCCGACCCGGGTGAGCTGGCCACCCTCGCCGGCAAGGCGCGTGAGGCGGTGGTCGGCGCGCCAGTGCCGGCGGACATCGAGGCCGAGGTGGTCCGGTCCTACACCGCGCTCGGCACCGACGTACCGGTGGCGGTGCGCTCCTCGGCCACCGCCGAGGACCTGCCGTTCGCCAGCTTCGCCGGCCAGCAGGACACGTACCTGAACGTCGTCGGGGTGCCGGCGGTGCTGGACGCCGTGCGGCGCTGCTGGGCCTCGCTGTGGACCGACCGGGCGGTGTCGTACCGGGTCACCAACAACATCGTGCACCGCGAGGTGGCGCTCGCCGTCGTGGTGCAGCGCATGGTCAACTCGCAGGTCAGCGGCGTGCTGTTCACCGCGAACCCGGTCACCGGGCGGCGCCGCGAGGCCGTCGTCGACGCCAGCCCCGGGCTCGGCGAGGCGGTGGTGTCGGGCGCGGTCAACCCGGACCACTTCGTGCTCGGGCTGGACGGCGGCCCGGTCCGCGAGCGCCGCCTCGGGGACAAGCGGATCGAGATCCTGTCGGTGGCCGGCGGTGGCACGGTGACGCGCGAGCGCCCGGCCGAAGCCGAGCCCGTGGCCTGCCTGACCGACGCCCAGCTCGTCGAGCTGGCCGCACTGGGGCGCCAGGTGGAGGACCACTACGGCGCGCCGCGGGACTGCGAGTGGGCGCTCGACTCCTCCGCCACCCTCTGGCTGACCCAGGCCCGCCCGATCACCACGCTGTTCCCGCTGCCCACCGACCCCGGTCCGGCCGGGGACGGCTCGGCGGCGTACTTCAACTTCACCCTGGCGCAGGGCCTGATGCGCCCGATCACGCCGATGGGCCTGTCCGCGTTCCGGGTACTCAGCGGCGGGCTGGCCCGGTTCATCGGCGCCCAGGTGCCCGACCTGCTGGCCGGGCCGAGGGTGGTCGTGACCGCCGGCCAGCGCGCCTTCTTCGACATCACCGGCGCGATCACCCACCCGCTGGGCCGGCGGGTCCTGGTCACCATGTTCGGCGTGATGGAGGCGCGCGCGGCGGCTGTCGTGCGCGAGCTCGGCGAGGACCCCCGGTTCGCCGTCCGCAAGATCTCCGCGCGGCGGCTGGTGACCACGGTGGCGAAGGCGGCGCTGCGGCTGCGCGTGCCACCGAGGGTGCTGGTGGGCGTGCTCTCGCCGGAGCGCGCGCTGCGTGCGGCGGACCGGGCGGCCCGACGGTGGCGCGACGACCTCGCGGCGCCGGCCGGGATCTCCGCCGAGCAGCGGCTGGACCACGTGCAGGGGGTGCTGAGCCGCAACGTCACGACGGTGATGCCGGGCTTCGCGCCCGCTCCCGCCGCCGGCTTCCTGATGTTGGCGCTGGCCGGCCGCCTGCTTCGCGGCGCGCTGGAGCCGGGTGAGGTGGAGGCCGTGCTGCGCGGCCTGCCGCACAACGTGACCACGGAGATGGACCTGGCGCTGTGGGCGCTGGTCGGCCGGGCCAGGGCGGACGCCCCGTCGGCCGAGGCGCTGGCCGGCCGGACGGCCGAGCAGCTGGCGACGGCCTACCGGAGCGGCGAGCTGCCCCCGGTGCTGCGCGACGGCATGGCCGGCTTCCTGGCCGAGTACGGGCACCGGGCGGTGGCCGAGATCGACCTCGGGCTGCCCCGCTGGTCGGAGGACCCTGCCCACCTGTTCGGCGTGCTCACCAACTACCTGCGGCTGGACAACCCCGACCTGGCGCCGGACGTGCAGTTCGCCAAGGCGGTGCGTGGCGCCGAGCAGGCCGTGGCGACGCTGGTGGCGAAGGCCCGCCGCCGCGGCCGGCTGCGCGCACTGGTGGTCAGGATCGCGCTGCGCCGGACCAGGCTGCTCGCCGGGATGCGCGAGGCGCCGAAGTACTACCTGGTCGTCGGCCTCGCCGCGGCGCGCACCCAGCTGCTGCAGGTCGGCGCCGAGCTCGCCACCGCCGGCCGGCTGGACGCCGCCGAGGACGTCTTCTTCCTGGACCTGGCCGAGGCGCGGCGGGCACTGCGCGGCGCCGACCCGCGCGAGCTGGTGGCCGCCCGCCGGGTGGACTACGACCGCGAGCTGCGCCGCCGGCAGCTGCCCAGGGTGCTGCTCTCCGACGGCACCGAGCCCGAGGCGGTGGCGACCGCGCGGACCGCGGGGGACGCGGTGGACGGCCAGCTGGCCGGCACGCCGGCCTCCTCCGGCACGGTCACCGGCATCGCCAGGGTGGTGCTGGAACCGGTCGGCGCGCACCTGGAGCCCGGCGAGATCCTCGTCGCCCCGTCCACCGACCCCGGCTGGACGCCGCTGTTCCTCACCGCCGGCGGGCTGGTGATGGAGATGGGTGGGTCCAACTCGCACGGCGCGGTGGTCGCGCGGGAGTACGGCATCCCGGCCGTCGTCGGCGTGCCGAACGCGACTCACCTGATCAAGGACGGGGACCGGATCGAGGTCCGAGGCGCCGAGGGCCGGGTCATCATCGCGTGACCCGCGCGGGCCCAAGAACGCGCTAGCCGTCATTGGTTGCACGGAAGGCTCCCGAACGGACGAATATCTCAGTAGGGTTACGCCGCCAGGGTCACGTGCCCGGGAGCGGGGAGGTGCAGGGACATGGCCACCATGAGCGATGTTGCCGAGGCGGCGGGCTGCTCGACGACCACGGTGTCCCATGTACTCAACGGCACCCGAACGGTGGGAGCTGAGACCAGGCGGCGGGTGGAGCAGGCGGTGGCCGATCTCGACTACCACCGCCGAATCACCCGACCTGGGCACGCGCCGCGCAACCTGACCGCCGTCGGGTTGACCCTGTCCGGCCTGTCCAACCCGTACTTCTCCGACCTGGTGCAGGGCGTGGAGCGCGAGCTGGCCAGGGCCGGCCGGGTGCTCGTGCTCGCCGACACCCACGACGACTCGGAGACCGAGCGGCGCGCGGTGGCCAGCCTGCTCAAGCACCGGATCGAGGCGCTCGTGATGGCGCCGACCGCGGGCTGGGTCCGCCGGACGTGGCCGCTGCTGCGTGAGCGCCGGGTGCCGTTCGTGCTGGTCGACCGGATCGTGGACGCCGACGTGGACCAGGTCGGGGTGGAGAACGAGCCCGGCGCTTGCGTGCTCGTCGAGCACCTGCTCAGCCTCGGCCACCGCCGGGTCGGCATGATCGCCGGGCTGCCCGGGCTGTCCACCACGGTGGAGCGGGAGATCGGCTACCGGCGGGCCCACCAGCGGCGCCGGGTCGAGGTGGACCCCTCACTGATCGTCTGCGGCGAGTCCAGCCTGGACGGCGGCCGGCGCGCCGCGCTGCGCCTGCTGGACCGGCCCGACCCGCCGACGGCCCTGTTCAGCGGCAACAACGCGATGACCGTCGGCGCGCTGACCGCGCTGGAGGGCCGCGAGGTCTCGGTGCCGGCGGACATCGCGGTGGTGGCCTTCGACGACTTCGAGTTCTCCCCGCTGGTCCGCCCCCGGCTGACCGCCGCCGCGCAGCCCTGCCACGCGATGGGCGCGCGCGCCGTGCAGCTGCTGCTGCGCCGGCTGGGCAGCCCGGAGCTGCCGGCCCAGACGGTGCGGATCCCGGCGTCCATCGAGCACCGGGACAGCTGCGGCTGCGAGCGCGGCCGGGCCTCGGTGACCAGGGATCGCCAGCGCGCGGCGGTGACCCGGCCGGAGGCGACCGCGGTCGGTTGAAGAGCCGGCGTCGGTTGAAGAGCCGGCTGACCCCGCGCCGGGGCTGAGCCCCGCCCCAGCGCGGCCCCGCGTTTGGGGCGCGCCCTGAGGGGTGCTCTGGCAAGCTGGGCGGCATGAGCGCCCCGTACCAGTTGGTGTTGTTGCGACACGGCGAGAGCGAATGGAACGCGAAGGGCCTGTTCACCGGGTGGGTGGACGTGGCCCTGTCGGCGAAGGGCGAGGGGGAGGCCCGCCGAGGCGGCGAGCTGCTCGCCGAGGCGGGGGTGCTGCCCGACGTGGTGCACACCTCGCTGCTGCGCCGGGCGATCTCCACCGCGAACCTGGCCCTGGACGCCTGTGACCGGCACTGGATCCCGGTCCGCCGGGACTGGCGGCTCAACGAGCGGCACTACGGCGCACTGCAGGGCAAGGACAAGAAGCAGACCCGCGAGACCTACGGCGACGAGCAGTTCATGCTCTGGCGCCGGTCCTACGACACGCCGCCGCCGCCCATCGAGCCGGGCACCGAGTTCTCCCAGGACGCCGACCCGCGCTACGCGGACCTCCAGCCCGCCGCGCCGTTGACCGAGTGTCTCAAGGACGTTGTCACCCGGCTGCTGCCGTACTGGGACGCCGAGATCGTGCCCGAGCTGCGGTCCGGCAAGACGGTGCTGGTCGCCGCGCACGGCAACTCGCTGCGGGCACTGGTCAAGCACCTGGACGTGATCTCCGACAGCGAGATCGCCGGCCTCGACATCCCGACCGGTATTCCGCTGCGCTACGAGCTCGACGCCCAGCTGCGCCCGGTCAAGCGGGGCGGCGAGTACCTCGACCCGGAGGCGGCCGCGATCGCGGCCAAGGCGGTCGCCAACCAGGGGCGGTGAACGCCGGTTCTCGGTCCGGCCGGCCGGACCGGTCGATCTGGTCGACGCGGCCGGCCGCGGCGTGTTTCACTCGGCAGGGTGAACGGGATGTGAACGGGCCGGGAAATCTGCGTCCGAGGTGGGTCATGCATGTCACCTCTCAGGGGTTCGGGCTGGTCAACGGCCCCCCGCTACTGCCTACGATGCAGCTGTGAGCGCCCTGGCGAGCATCGCCCTGGCCGTCGGCACCCTGTTGGTGGGGCTGACCGTCGGGGCGCTGTGGGCTCGGCGGCGCGGGTCCCGTTCGACCCGCCCGGTGGGCCCGACCTTCGCCGACCTGCTGCACCGGGTCGTGCAGTCCTCACGCAGTGGCCTCGCCGTGCTCAACCGGTACGGCGACGTCGTGCTGCACAACCCGAGGGCCACCGAGATGGGGCTGGTCCGCGTGGCCAGGGCCGACCCCAGGGCGCTGAAGGCCGCCGAGCAGGCCATCGCCACCGGCACCGCGCTGGAGGTCGACCTGTCGCCGCTGGAGCACCGGGGCCGCCAGCCGGAGGCGGTGCTCGGCCACGTGCGGCCGCTCGGCGACGGGTTCGCCGTGGTGGACGCCGAGGACACCTCCGACATGGTCCGCCTGGAGGCCACCCGGCGGGACTTCGTGGCCAACGTGAGCCATGAGCTGAAAACACCGGTAGGCGCCGTCGGATTGCTCGCCGAGGCGGTGCTGGACGCCGCGGACGACCCCGAAGAGGTACGCCGGTTCGGCACCAAGATCCTCAAGGAGTCCACCCGGCTGGGCGCGCTGGTCACCGAGCTGATCGCGCTGTCCCGGCTGACCGGCGCGGAGCGGCTGCCCGAGCTGGCCGTGGTCGAGGTGGACGACGTGATCGACGAGGCGCTGTCGCGCTGCCGGCTGGTCTCCGAGTCCACCGGCATCGGGATCAGCGTGGACGAGCCGAGCGGGCTGCTGGTCGACGGCGACCGGACGCTGCTGGTCACCGCCCTGTCCAACCTGCTGGACAACGCGATCGCCTACTCACCGCCGAACACCTCGGTCTCGATCAGCCGCCGCCGGGTGGACGACGTGGTCGAGGTCGCCGTCACCGACCGGGGCATCGGCATCGCGCCGGAGCACCAGGTGCGGGTGTTCGAGCGGTTCTTCCGGGTCGACCCGGCGCGCTCCCGCGCCACCGGTGGTACCGGGCTCGGCCTGGCCATCGTCAAACATGTCGCCGCCAACCACGGCGGTGAGGTGAAGCTGTGGAGCCACCCGGGCACCGGGTCCACCTTCACGTTGCGACTGCCCGCGCACGGAGCCGACCAGCTCCCCGGCAGCGGGGCGGCGAGCGCCGTCCCCAGTGGTGTTCCCAACGGTGCGAACAACGGCACCCAGCTGGGCGGACACGGTGCCTCCCGGCATCTCGCCGCCGACCTGGCCGCCGGCCGCGTCCCCGACCGCGAGCGCATCACCGAACCAGGAGGAGTGCTGTGACCAGGGTGCTGATCGTCGAGGACGAGGAGTCCTTCGCTGACCCATTGGCGTTCCTGCTGCGTAAGGAGGGCTTCACCGCCGCCGTGGCGGGCACCGGCCAGGACGCGCTGGAGGAGTTCGACCGCAACGGCGCCGACATCGTGCTGCTCGACCTGATGCTCCCCGGGATGAGCGGCACCGACGTGTGCAAGGCGCTGCGCCAGCGCTCCGCCGTCCCGGTGATCATGGTCACCGCGCGGGACAGCGAGATCGACAAGGTGGTCGGCCTCGAGCTGGGCGCCGACGACTACGTGACCAAGCCCTACTCGGCGCGCGAGCTGATCGCCCGGGTGCGCGCGGTGCTGCGCCGGGGCGGCGAGTCGGAGGACAACTCACCGCCGGTGCTGGAGGCCGGCCCGGTCCGGATGGACGTGGAGCGCCACGTGGTCACCGTGTCCGGCACCGAGGTGCCGCTGCCGCTCAAGGAGTTCGACCTGCTGGAGTACCTGCTGCGCAATGTCGGGCGGGTGCTCACCCGGGGCCAGCTGATCGACCGCGTGTGGGGCGCGGACTACGTCGGCGACACCAAGACGCTGGACGTGCACGTCAAGCGGCTGCGGTCGAAGATCGAGGCCGACCCCTCGGCGCCCAGGCACCTGGTTACCGTGCGTGGCCTCGGCTACAAGTTCGAGACCTGAGTGGCCGCCAGGATGACCCGGCCGCGAGAGGTTCGGGTCCCCTCGGCCGAGGTACGGTAGTTACCTGTGCGCCTTGGAGTGTTAGACGTCGGATCGAACACCGTCCATCTGCTCATCGTCGACGCACACCGCGGCGGCCACCCCACCCCGATGACGTCGGAGAAGACCGCGCTGCGGCTCGCCGAGTCACTCGACGGCTCCGGGCGGCTCAGCCGCGCCGGGTCGGATGCGCTGGTCAGAGCGGTGCAGAACGCCCGCGCCTCGGCCGCCGCCGCCGGCTGCCGCGACCTGCTGGCCTTCGCCACCTCCGCCCTGCGGGACGCACCGAACTCGGCCGCCGTGCTGGCCAGGGTGCTCGCCGAGACCGGGGTGGCGCTGCAGGTGCTACCCGGCGACGACGAGGCCAGGTACACCTTCCTGGCGGTGCGCCGGTGGTTCGGCTGGTCCGCCGGCCAGCTGCTGGTGCTGGACATCGGCGGTGGCTCGCTGGAGCTCGCGGCCGGGCTGGACGAGGTGCCCACGGTGGCGGCCTCGCTGCCGCTCGGCGCCGGCCGGCTGACCCGGGAGTGGTTCAGCACCGACCCGCCGTCGCGCCGCGAGATCGACGCGCTGCGCGAGCACGTCGAGGAGCTCATCGAACCGGTCGCGGCGCGGCTCATGGCCGAGGGCGCGCCGGACCGCGCGGTCGGCACCTCCAAGACGTTCCGTTCACTCGCTCGGCTGACTGGCGCGGCGCCGTCCAGCGAGGGCCCGAGGGCCCGCCGCGTGCTGACCGACACCGGGCTGCGCCAGGTCGGCGCCTTCATCAGCCGGATGTCGGCCGCTGACCTGGCCGAACTCGAGGGTGTCAGCGCCAGCCGGGCCCACCAGCTGGTGGCCGGCGCGGTCGTCGCCGAGGCCGCCATGCGTGCTCTCGATCTCAGTCGGCTGGAGATCTGTCCATGGGCGCTGCGGGAGGGCGTTATCCTTCGTCGCCTGGACTGGCTCGACGGGGCGTCCCGAAATGACCACTCGTCGCACGACACGACCGCGACTGGACTGGTGGGACGTCAGGAGGCACGGTATACGGGATGACAGCGGACCACAGCTCCGATTCGGGGCGCCAGCGGACCGTCGCTGAACTGCTCGAGCAGTACGGCGCCGACGGTGGCGGCGGCGGTCGGCGGCGCAGGCGCTCCGGCCGGGGGGCCGACGCCGAGCCCGCCACCCGAGCCGGCGAGCTGCCCACCCCGGACCGGTCGGCCGCCGACTCAGCGGCCGACAGTGCCGAGCGCACCTGGTCCTCGCTGTCGGCCGTGTCCGCCGAGGAGCAGCACCGACCGGCCCCGGACTCCGACGACTCGCCGTGGCGCGGCTACGGCGGCGCCGGCCTGTCCGGCTACGGGCACTCGGGCGGTGCCGGCACGTTCGACAGTGGCGACGACGCGCTCAGCTCGGAGTGGGCGCGCCCCGGCTCCGAGTGGCCCCGGTCCGCCGACCCGCTGTCCTCGACCTCCGGCATCGCGCCCGCCGCGACCGGGCCGTCCGCCACCGGCGGTTACTCGATCGACTCGTACCTGGCCGACCCGGACGCCCGCGCGGCCACCCCTCTCGGCGACTCGTACCTCGCCGACTCCTACCCGGTCGACTCGTACTCGCTGGACTCGTACTCCTCCTCGGCCCCGTCGGCCTCCCCATCGGCCTCCCCATCGGCCTCCCCATCGGCGCTGACCAAGCCGCCGGAGGAGCCCACCGAGCAGATGCCGAAGTACCCGGAGCGCCCCGGCCTCGGCCAGCGCCCCGGCCCGGTCACCGGTCCGATCACCGACCCCATGCCGCTGACCCCGCCCGGGGCCGCCCGCAAGTCCGCGACCGGTGCTTTCCCCACCGGTGCCGCGACCGGCACGGGCGCGTTCCCGGCCGGCGGTGGGCGGACCGGCGCGACCAGGGCGGTCGGGAGCAGTGGGCCGAACACGCAGGTCACCCCGCCCATCGACCCGTTCGAAGAGGACGAGGAGCTGGACGACGACTTCGAGCCGGCCGGCGCGCGCCCGACCGGTGCCCGGTCCCCCCGCGGCGGGGCACCGCGCGGTGCGGCGGCGCAGACCGGTCGGGCCGGTGGCCGGGCCATCCCCGACATCCCGGCCGGGCTGGACGAGGAGGACGACCTCGACGATCGCTCCGGCCTGAAGGCGTGGGCGATCCTGATCGGGCAGGGCCTCGGCGGCGCGATCGGCGGCGCGGTGCTGTGGGTCGGTTTCCGCTACCTCTGGCTGAACCTGCCGGTGGTCGCGCTGGCCGCCGCGGTCGTCGCCACGGTGGGACTGGTGTTCGTCGTGCGCACAATTCGTGGCAGTGAAGACCTACAGACGACTATGCTCGCGGTTCTGGTCGGACTCATCGTGACGATCTCGCCCGCTGTTCTCCTGCTCGCCGTTCGCTGAGGTAGCGCCTGTGCACCCACCTGCCCCGCTGGTCGCGCTGTCCACTGCCTCGGTGTACCCCGAGTCCACCGAGGTCGGCTTCCTGCTGGCCGCGGAACTGGGGTACGACGGCGTCGAGCTGATGGTGTGGACCGACCCGGTCTCCCAGGACATCCAGGCGATCGAGCGGCTCTCCGCGCGGTACCGGGTGCCGGTGCTCGCGGTGCACGCGCCCTGCCTGGCGGTCACGCAGCGGGTCTGGGGCACCGACCCGCTGGAGCGGCTGCGCCGCAGTGGCGACGCGGCCAACTACCTGGGCGCCAGCACCGTGGTGGTGCACCCGCCGTTCCGCTGGCAGCGCGGCTACGCCACGGCGTTCGCGGACACCGTGGAGGAGGTCGCCCAGCTGTACGGGGTGGCACTCGCGGTGGAGAACATGTTCCCGGTGCGCCGGGCCGGTCTGCGCGCGGTGCCGTACGCCCCGAGTGAGGACCCGACCGACGTCGGCCACCGCTACTACACGTTGGACCTGTCGCACACCGCGGCCGCCGGCGTGGACGCGCTGGCCATGATGGACCGGATGGGCGACGGCCTCGCCCACATCCACCTCACCGACGGCAGCGGCGCCACGCGCGACGAGCACCTGGTCCCCGGGCGGGGCAACCAGCCGTGCCTCGAGGTGTGCGAGCGGCTGGTGAACAACCACTTCACCGGGCTGGTCGTGCTCGAGGTGAGCACCCGCCGGGCCCGTACCCGGCACGACCGGGCCGCGCTGCTCGCCGAGTCGCTGCTGTTCGCCCGGCTGAACCTGCAGCCCTCCACGCCGCTCACGGGCCCGCAGAGCCGGCCGAACGGCCGGGACGTGGCCGCCAGGCCGGCCTATGACGGCGACGCGACGCTGACCCCGGTGCCGGCCCAGGCCCCCGCACCCGGCCCGCTCGGCGCCTCCAGCCGGCCCTGACGGCTCGGCCGCCCGGGCGACCGTGGCGGCACCCGTAACGCCGTGATGCCGGGCACAGAACCGGCCCGGCCGGCCGCTGCCGTCGGTACGGGGTGATAGAGCTACTGCATGGAAACTCGCTCACCGGCCGCACCGGTGTCGACTCCGGAGTCGACTCAGGAATCCGCCCAGAAATCGGCGCGGGAGTCGGCTCAGGTGGTCGCGCCGTTCAGCGCCGCCCTCGCGCTCACCCCGGCGGAGCACGGGGTGTACCGGGCCGAGCTGCAGCGCGCCTGGACGGTCGGCGGCGGCAAGGTGCACGGCGGCTTCATGCTGGCGCTGCTGGCCAAGGGTGCCCTGACGGGGCTGGAGGCGCACACCGGAGCCCCGGCGGGTAGCGCAGAGCCACTCTCGGTCAGCGCCGACTTCCTGCGCGCCCCGGACACCGGCCCCGCGGCGCTGGCCACCGAGGTGGTCAAGGTCGGCAGGACGGCGTCGGTGGTGCGGGTGACCCTGCACCAGCACGGCCACGTGGTGCTGTCCGGCTCGGTCACCGCCGGCACGCTGCCGGAGGGGCCGGCCGAGTGGTCCGACCTGCCGGGTGTGCCAGCCGAACCGCCGGCCGGCGCGCGGCTGTCCTCCGAGACGTCGGACCGGGTGGCGCCGATGGCCCGCTCCTGTGACGTGGTGCTGGACGAGGAGACCGCGAGCTTCGCCAGGGGCGAGCGCGGCGAGCCGCTGATGCGCGGCTGGGCGCGCCCGATCGGCGAGGAGCCCGACGTGCTGTTCGCCCTGCTGTGCGGCGACGTGCTGCCGCCCCTGTTGTTCAACCTGGGCCGTCCCGGCTGGGCGCCGACGGTCCAGCTCACCGCCCTGCTGCGGGGCCGCCCGGCGCCGGGCTGGCTGCGCATAGAGGCGGTCTCGCGGGTGATCCGGGGCGGTTGGTTCGACGAGGACTACACGGTGCTCGACGCGGCCGGCCAGCTGGTCTGCCAGGCCCGCCAGCTGGCCCTGGCTCCGCTCAGCTAGCCGGGTCCCGGGCAGGGTCCGGCGGGACCGGCTGGGCGCCGGTCGGGACGGGCCGGCTGGATGATCCCCGGGACACGCTCTAGCGTGACCGGCATGAAGAGCATCGCGGTGCTTGGCGCCGGCAAGATGGGTGAGGCGTTGCTGGCCGGCCTGGTCAAGTCCGGCCACCCGACCGACCTGCTGTGCTTCACCGAGCGGCACCTGGACCGGGCCGCCGAGGTGACCGAGCGGCTCGGGGTACGCCGGGTCGAGGTGGCGGGCGCGGCCGGGGTGGCCGAGGTGCTGGTGGTCGCGGTCAAGCCGCAGGACATCGAGCCGCTGCTGGCCGAGCTGAAGTCGGCGCTGCGACCGGGCACCCTGGTCGTGTCGATCTGCGCCGGGTTGCCGACCGCGCTGTACGAGCAGCGGCTGCCCGAGCACACCGCGGTGATCCGGGTGATGCCGAACACGCCGATGCTGATCGGCGAGGCGATGAGTGCCATCTCACCCGGGAGGTACGCCACCGAGGAGCAGCTCCTCGAGGTGTCGGCGATGCTCGGCGCGGTGGGCCGGGTCGTCCGGGTGCCCGAGTCGCAGCAGGACAACGTCACGGCGCTGTCCGGTTCCGGGCCGGCCTACTTCTTCTACCTCGTCGAGGCGATGATCGAGGCCGGCGTGCTGCTCGGCATGAACCGTCAGCTGGCTTCGGAGCTGATCGTGCAGTCCGCACTGGGGGCCGCCCGGATGCTCAGCGAGACCGGCGAGCACCCGGCCGTCCTCCGCGAGGCGGTCACCTCGCCGGCCGGCACGACGGCGATGGCGCTGCGCGAGCTGGAGCGGCACCGGACGCGCGCCGCGATCCTCGACGCGCTTGAGGCCGCGAGAAACCGGTCGATCGAGCTAGGAAGCATCAACAATCCGTAGCAGGTTCGTGAATACCCATACTCCAAATGGGTGGTCTGCACCCGATAGGATTGTTATAACGTTCGCATGAGTAACCGTAGTCCCGCTAGTCTCATACGCAGACAACAGGCTCGGCCGTGGACGTGCGACGGTCTAGCCACGCGAGTGAGGCGAGGGGCTTCATGGCTGCAGAGCAGGGCAACCGGCCGGACCTCGGTCAGGTGCAGTTCCTGACCGTGGCCGAGGTGGCCGCGATGATGCGGGTCTCCAAGATGACCGTGTACCGGTTGGTGCACTCCGGCGAGCTGCCGGCGGCCCGGGTGGGACGCTCGTTCCGAGTGCCCCGCGAGGCGGTCCAGGACTACCTGCGCAACGCGTACCACGACGCCGGCTGAGGCGTCCGGCTCGGCCGGGGCGGTAGGGACAATCCGCCGCTGACCGCGCACCTGCCGGAGCCCGCGAGTGGCTCGGCACGGGGCGTGCGCAGGTCGACTGTCCGGCCAGGTAGACTGGCCCGTCAGTGCCTGCCTGGGTACCCGCCGGACGGTGTTCGGCGAGGGGCCTGTCGAGCGGCATCTCGTAATTCATCGGATCGGAAGGGTGCTGCTGAGTGGGCTCGGTCATCAAGAAGCGTCGCAAGCGGATGTCGAAGAAGAAGCACCGCAAGCTGCTCCGTAAGACCCGCGTGCAGCGGCGCAAGCTCGGCAAGTGACCGGTCTCCGGTAGCTCGGCCCCGCAGGTGGAAGGCCCGGCGCACGATCTTCGGACGTGTGGCCGGGCTCTTCGGTGCGCGCTTACGCAGGCCCCGGCCCCGATGTTCGGCTAGGTGGCCGGGCAGTCTCGGTTGCGTAGCGGTACGTAATAGGTGCGTGAATTCCGCCGCTGTCACGCGTAGCTCACCGGTCCGGGTACTAGCATCGGGCGTCGCGGTTCGGGTGAGCGACAGTTCAGGAGATCTTGGTGGCGCCTTCAGTTGTCCTGGTCACCGGCGTCAGCCGGTTCATCGGTGCTCACTTGGCGGCTCGGCTGGCCGCCGACCCGAGCATTGACCGGGTACTCGGGGTAGACACGATTCCGCCGCCGAGGGAGCTGCTGCGGGGGATGGGCCGGGCCGAGTTCATCCGGGCCGACATCCGGAACCCGCTGATCGCGAAAGTGATTGCATCGGCCGAGGTGGACACCGTTGTGCACACCTCGCTGTCCTCCAGCCCGGCGGCCTCCGGCGGCCGGGTGGCGATGAAGGAAATGAACGTCATCGGCACGATGCAGCTGCTGGCGGCGTGTCAGCGTTCGCCGAGGGTGCGTCGGCTGGTGCTCAAGTCCACGACCGCGGTGTACGGGTCCAGCCCGAGGGACCCGGCGATCTTCACCGAGACGATGGCCCCCAAGGCACTGCCGGCCGGGGGGTACGCGAAGGACGCGGTCGAGATCGAGGGCTACGTCCGGGGCTTCGGCCGGCGCCGGCCGGATGTCTCGGTGACCGTGCTGCGCTTCGCCAACTTCATCGGCCCGCGCATCGATACCGCGCTGACGCGGTACTTCGCCCTCCCTGTCGTGCCGACCGTGCTCGGTTACGACGCTCGGATGCAGCTGCTGCACTCCGAGGACGCGCTGGCGGTGCTCGAGCAGGCGTCCCGCCAGGATCTGCCAGGGGTGTTCAACGTCGGTGCACCCGGGGTACTCCTGCTGTCGCAGGCGATCCGGCGGGCCGGACGCGTGCAGGTATCCCTGCCCAGCATGGTGGTCGGGCCGGCGAGCCGGTTGTTCCGGGGTGCTCGCCTCGTCGACATGACGCCCGACCAGATGCGATTCCTGAATTTCGGCCGAGTGGTGGACACCGACCGGTTGCGTGACACCTTCGGGTTCACGCCGAGGTGGACCACCATGCAGGCCTTCGACGACTTCGTGCACGGCCACAAACTCCGCCCGATGATCTCCACCGCGCAGGTCGACGCGGTCGAGAAGGGCGTACTGGCCGCCGCGCGAGCCCTAACTTGAGGAGATCCCCGTGACCGAGGCACGAGTGATCCCATTACACACCGAGCCAACCAGAACCGATCCCATGCGTCCTGAACCGTCCCGAGGCAGGGCGCGCCGTGAGCCGACCCGCAGCGTGGTCCGCCAAGAGTCGGCCCCGCGCCGCGCCGACACGTCCGTGCGGCCCGTCAACCGGCAGCCGCTCCCACTGCCCGACCCGATCGTCGAGCCGGGCCGCGACGAGGACCTCTCGCCGGTCCGCGTGGTGCGCCGGCCGTCGGCGGCACCGGAGCAGCCCGCGCCGCTGCCCGACCCGGCCGACGGCTCCGAGCTGGAGGAACGGCTCGGCGACCTGATCGGTTTCCTGCGTCGCCGGGTGTCCGGGGACTACCACGTCGACGAGTTCGGCTTCGACCGCGAGTTCGCCGACCACATCGTGATGCCGGTGCTGCGGCCGCTGTACGAGCGGTGGTTCCGGGTGGAGACGATCGGCATGTCCAACGTGCCGGCCACCGGGGGCGCGCTGCTGGTGGCCAACCACTCCGGCACGCTGCCGATCGACGCGATGATGACCACGGTGGCGCTGCGCGACCACCACCCCTCCGGCCGGCACCTGCGCATGCTCGGCGCCGACCTGCTGTTCCGCACCCCGATGCTCGGCACCATCTCCCGCAAGGCCGGCCACACGCTGGCCTGCAACCCCGACGCCGAGCGGCTGCTCAACTCGAACGAGCTGGTCGGGGTGTGGCCGGAGGGCTACAAGGGCGTCGGCAAGCCGTTCAAGGACCGGTACAAGCTGCAGCGGTTCGGCCGGGGCGGCTTCGTCTCGGCGGCGATGCGCTGCGGCGTGCCGATCATCCCGTGCTCGATCGTGGGCGCCGAGGAGATCTACCCCCTGATCGGCGACCTCAAGCCGCTGGCCAGGCTGTTCGGGCTGCCGTACTTCCCGATCACGCCGACGTTCCCGCTGCTCGGCCCACTGGGCGCGGTGCCGCTGCCGTCCAAGTGGTACATCGAGTTCGGCGAGCCGATCCGCACCGACCGGTACACCCCGGCCGACGCGGACGACCCCATGCTCGTCTTCAACATCACCGACCAGGTGCGGGAAACCATCCAGCAGACCCTGTACCGCCTGCTCAGCCAACGCCGCAACGCGTTCACCGGCTGAGCACCGTCCACGCTCTGCACAGGCCGCCGCCCCGATCCCCAGCCAAGGGGACCGGGGCGGCGCCCGTTCGACGTGGTTAGCGAGGCTCGCCCCGTCCCCACTTGTCGCGGGAAATAGACGCGACAAGTGGCACTTGTCGGGCCTATTAGCCGCGACAAGTGGGGACCGAGGGACGGCGGCTGGGGTTAGGCGCAGCGGCTACCGCGGCCGCGGCGGCGGGTTAGGAGCGGCGGCGGTAGGCCAGGCCGGCGGCTACGGCTCCGGCTACCGCGCCGGCGCCGAGTACGGACGGGACGCCGATCTTGGCGGCCTTGCGCCCCGTGCGGAAGTCACGGATTTCCCAGCCGCGTTGCCGGGCGGTGTCGCGCAGCTCCGAGTCGGGGTTGACGGCGACCGCCGTGCCGACCACGGAGAGCATCGGTACGTCGTTCACCGAGTCGGAGTACGCGGAGCAGCGCCGCAGGTTGAGGCCCTCCCGGGCGGCCAGCGAGCGGACCGCGTGCGCCTTGGCCGGGCCGTGCAGCACCTCGCCGACCAGCCGGCCCGTGTAGATGCCGTCCTCGTTCTCGGCGACCGTGCCCAGTGCACCGGTGAGGCCGAGCCGGCGCGCGATGATCAGCGCGAGTTCCACGGGTGTTGCGGTGACCAGCCAGACCCGCTGGCCGGCGTCCAGGTGCATGTTGGCCAGCGCCCGGGTGCCCGGCCAGATCCGGTCGGCCATCAGCTCGTCGTAGATCTCCTCGCCGAGCGCGACCACCTCGGAGACCGAGCGGCCGGCGACGAAGGACAGCGCGCTCTCCCGGCTCTCCTTCACGGTCTGCGGGTTCTCCCGGCCACCGATCCGGAACTTCAGCTGCTGCCAGGCGAAGCCGGCCAGGTCGGAGGTGTCGAAGAACTTGCGCGAGGCCAGCCCACGGGCGAAGTGGAAGATCGACGCGCCCATCATCATCGTGTTGTCGACGTCGAAGAACGCGGCGGCGGTGAGGTCCAGCGGAACCACCGCGCCAGTGGTGTCCCTGACCTCCAGCTGAGGGTTCAGGTTGGCTACGGCAGCAGCCGCCGCTGCCTCGCCGGCGATCTCAGCTGGGCTCGCCCCGGCCGAGGGCACGCTCACCGCGGAGCTGGCGTGTTCGGCCGAACCGACGTCACGACCCTGGTGTGCGGTCGCCGGTCCAGAATCAGGTGGAACAGCCACCCAGCGCCTCCGATCAGCGGGGTGCATCCTTACCCACCCAGACTACTGGGGTTGCGCCGACACGGTTGCGGATCGGGGTGTGTCAGCCGCCGGATCCCTTGGCGGGGTTCGCCGGGTGGCTCAGCGGCTGGAAGAGGATCGGCAGGAGCAGCGGCAGGTTCAGACCCGGCTTCGGCGCCTGCTCCGTGGTGCTGGGCACCACGTCGCCGCCCTTGGTCGACTCCTTGCTGGGCAGCTTGCCGACGCCGGAGTGCGAGTTGCCGCCGGTCAGGTCCGACAGTCCGGGCAGGCCCGGCGTGTCGTCCTTGGACTTGGTGCTCTTGCTGGACCCGCCGGACGAGCCGGACGAGTCAGAGGAGCTGGAGTCCGACGAGTCGGAGCTGCCGGAATCGCTCGAACGGTCCGAGCCGGAGTCCGTGCTGGGCGGTGCCACCGTGCGGATACTCGGTGCGGAGGTCGACTCCTTGGTGCTGCACGCGCCCTTGGCCGGCAGCGGACCGAGCTGGTCGGAGTCGCCGGAGGTGACCTTGTCGCAGCCCTGCCGGTTGCTCAGCGACTGGGCCCTGGTGCGCAGGTCCTCCAGCATCCGCAGCGAGTGGTCCGCGTCGGGCTGTGCGCTGGCCGGCATGCTGCTGCGCAGCGTGGACAGCTTCTGCGACTGGGTCTGCGCCCAGTTCGCCAGCGAGCCCAGCTCGGCGTTGTTGCCCGAGCCGGAGGCGAGCCACATCTGGGACCCGGCCGCCGTCTGCTCGTTGAAGCCCTGCAGCGCCTGGCTGATGTCCGCGCCACGGTCACCCGCGGGTGCCTGCTCGGAGTTCAGTTGGCGGACCTCGTCGAGCCGGGTGGCCGCGTAGTCCAGCTGGCGCTGCGCCTTGTTGCCCTGCCCGGGGGTGAGCCCGACCAGCGCCGACTCGGTGGTCTGCTTGACGCCGTAGAGGCTGTCGCCGGGCAGCGAGCCCTGGCTGAACAGCGCGCCACCACCGGTGACGGCGAGCACCATCAGGGCCGCGGCCGCACTGATGCTCAGCAGGCCGCGCCGCTGCGGGCTCGGTGCCTGGCTGGTGGGGAAACGGTGCCGGCCCCTGGCCTTGCCGATGGCGAACACGTTGGACCCGGTGCCCTCGGTGGGCTCCTCGTCCGTGCTGGTGATGCCGTCCGCCGCAATGATCTCGGTGACACCCATGTCGGCCGTGATGACCGGGGTGTCGACCATGGTGGGGGCGTCCTCGAAGGACTGCGCCGTACCGATGGCCGTGACATTCGTGGGGGCCTGACCAGCATTCTGGTCGGGCAACATGGTGGCGGCGGCTGCCATCACCCGAGCGCGCATCCGAGCGGAGGCGTCCGCTCCCGGTGACATTGCCGCCCGACTCTCGCGGAGCAACGCCACTACATCTAGCTCACGGTGGAGCTGGCCGTCGCCCGGCGGTACGGCATCCCTGCCGTACTCCACCGCGGCGGCGAACCGCTCACTCTCCCGACCTGCTCCCGCGGGCATGTCTCCCGTCCTCACTGCGTCACCGTGCTTCCCCAACCCTGCTCTGCACAACGAGTCAGGGGACGGAGGGTTACGGGGGTGACGGCGTTCACCGCATCGGGTGACCCAATGTTGCGAACAGTGCGCGACGTGATCACGCGCAGTTGCCTCCTGGTGACGGCCAGCGCGTTCATCGTAGGCCTTCAGGCAGTAGCTGGGCGAGTCGTCGGACGGCTCGATGCTGCAGTGCCTTCACCGCACCCTCGTTGCGCCCCATCAGGCGCGCGGTCTCGGCGACCGACAGCCCCTGCAGGAAACGCAGCGCGATGCACTCCTTCTGATCGGAGTTCAGCTTGGCCACGCACCGCAGCAGTTCCTCGTGCGTCGCGCCGTCCAGGACCTGCTGCTCCGGCCCGGTGGTGCTGGGCGAGAGGTCGGCGATCTCGGAGGTGGTCTGCTCCAGCCGGTAGCGGCTGGACTTCACGTGGTCGAGCACCAGGTTGCGCGCGATCGTGACGAACCAGGCGCCGATGTCACGGCCCTGGTAGCTCACCGAGGCGATCCGGCGCAGCGCGCGCAGGAACGTCTCGGCGGTCAGGTCCTCGGCGAGCTGCCGGTCACCGACCCGGAAGAGCACGTACCGGAACACCATCTCGTGGTACCGGTCGTACAGCTGGCCGAAGGCTTCCTGATCGCCGGCCTGGGTGGCGCGGACCAGGTCCCAACCGGCGAGTCCGTTGGCGTCGGTTGTCGACGTCTCGGGGGCGGTGCCGCCGGGCCCGGCGAGCTCCTCCTGGTCAACGGGGAGCTCGGGGGTGGGCGGTGGCGTCGCGTGCGGGCTGCTGAGGGGGCGCTGTGCGGCGCCGCGCTGGGGAGCGCTGGGTTGGGGAGCCGGCTGGGGAGCGCTGGGGTGGGCAACACCGGGGTGGGCGACGCCGGGCTGGGCGGCACGCGGTTCGGTCACTCGCGGTCCGTCCGGGCGGGGAGCCGAGCGGGGATGGGTGGGACCGGCGGCCGGGCCGACGCCCTCGGGGTGCTGTGGGGGCACCTCGTCGGGGCGCGGCCGGGGCAGTACCGGAACCGGGTAGCCGGGCCGGCCACCGATCGGTTGACCGGTGCGCTGGTCCACCCGTTGGGTGGTCGGGTCCACCCGTGATGAGTTTCGCTGACCAGTGACTTCCGCCTCCGAGCGTTGCTCGGACCGCAGAAGTCTCGTTGGTCTGAACGGCCGGGTCACGATTCCTGGAGTGAGCTGCTCGGCGTGACCCGGGTCGAGAGGACCAAGACCCGCAACGGGACCGGCGCGGTGCCGGTGACGTTCAGCATGTGGCGCTCCCTCGGAATCGACGGTGCCAGGGTCGCCATCGCTCAGCGCGCCCAGCCGGCCGTGTTGGGGAGCATAGGGCCGAACGAGTTGGCGCCCTCCACGCAGCCCCGCGTTCTTGGAATGCAGCCGGTGAACGGCCTGTAGCAGGCGGCCGGCGCGGGATTTGGGAAGTTCGGCGGTCGGTGGGCGTGTCGCGGTCCCGACGAGCGGATGCCCTCTGCCGGTGAACGGGATCACTCCGATCACCCGACCGGGGATCGGTCGGTCGCCGGGAGCTCGGTGTGCGACAAGTGGCGGAGGGGTAGGGCCCATGTGGCGGCGGGTGGGGGCCCCGGGCCGGGCCGGGGTGGCGGGCACGCCACGCGGCCGGAGGCGGCCGGCCGTGTCAGACTTCCGCCGTGGGCAGCCAGTCGAATGGGACCGAGGGCGCCGCTGAGGTCGCCACCGAGGGCGGGTCGAACGTGCTCGCCGGCAATGTGGCCGACCTGGTGGCAGCCGCCGCCGAGCGCGGCCCGGACCACCCCGCGCTGCTGGAGCCCACCAGGGGACTGGTGCTCAGCTGGGCCGGCCTGGACGCGGCCGCGGACGCGGAGGCGGACCGCCTGGCCGCCGCCGGGGTGGGCGTCGGCGACCGGGTGCTGGTCCGGCTCGGGCACGGCGCGCGGTTCTGTGTCGCGCTGTTCGGGGCGCTGCGGGTCGGTGCGATCGCGGTCCCCGTCGGTACACACTCCACCGGGCGCGAGCTCGCCGCGATCGTCGTGGACTGTCAGCCTTCGGTGCTGGTCGCGGAGCCGGGCGACACCGCGGTGGCCGCCGCGGTCTCCGCCGGCGGCCCCGCCGAGGGTGCCCGGCTGCTCGCCCCGCCGGATCCCGCGGCCGCCGGATCGGGCAGCGCCGGATCGGGCAGCGCCGGTGCCGGATCGACGGGTGCCGGGGTGACGACCGGTCGGCGGACGGCGGTCGGCGGCGGTGAGGACATCGCGGTGCTCGGCTACACCTCGGGCACCACCGGCAGCCCGCGCGGTGTGCGGCTTTCCCACCGCGCGCTGCTGGCCAACCGGGCGCAGACCGCACAGCTGCGGCCGGTCCCGGTCAGCCCGGCCGACCGGGTGCTGCTGCACCTGCCGCTGTTCCACATCTACGGGCTGGGCGCCGGCCTGCTGCAGGTCTGCTGGTCGGGCGCCACCGGGGTGCTGGTGGAACGGGTGGAGCCGGCCGCGGTGGTCGAGGTGATCCGGACCCAGCGGGTGACCGTGCTGGCCGGGGTGCCCTCGATGTACCGGGCGATGCTCGAGCTGCCGGCCCAGCAGCTGCGCGACGCGCTGGTCTCGGTGCGCCTGTGCACGGCGGGCGGCGCGCCGCTGGCGCCCGAGCTGCTGCACGGCTTCCGGGAGACCACCGGGCTGGACCTGTTCGAGGGCTACGGGCTCACCGAGACGGGGCCGGTGTTGACAACGACGCTGGTCAGCGGGCTGGCCAAGCCGGGCTCGGTCGGACGGCCGCTGCCGGGTGGGCCCGGGGTGGCCGGGGTGGAGCTGCGGCTGGTGGACGCCGGCGACCGGCCGGCCGACGACCCGGCCCCGGGCGGCGCGAACCCGGGGACCGACGGGCCCGCTCCGGCGGCGTACGAGACCCCCGCTCCGGCGGCGTACGAGTACGACGACCCGAACGATTTCGGTGAGGACCCCGACGACCTGGACGACGACCAGCCGGACACCGGCCTGGTCTCGGTGCGCGGCCCGAACCTGTTCTCCGGGTACTGGCCGGACGGCGCGGGCGGGCCGGACGCGGACGGCTGGTTCCGCACCTCGGACGTCGGCTTCGTGGACTCCGACGGTGACCTGCACCTGGTCGACCGGGCCAACGACCTGGTCATCGTGAACGGCTTCAACGTGTACCCGCACGAGGTCGAGCAGGTGCTCAACGAGCACCCCTCGGTGGCCGAGGCGGCGGTGGTCGGGGTGCCCGACCCGCGCACCGGCGAGGCTGTGAAGGCGGTGCTGGTGCTGCGCCCCGGTACCGAGCTGACCGTCGAGCAGCTGCGCGCGCACTGCGCCACCCGGCTGGCCCGGTTCAAGATCCCGACGGTGGTCCGGTTCGCCGACCAGCTGCCGCACTCCGCCACCGGGAAGATCACCCGACTGGCGCTGCGTTCCGAGGACCGGTCGGGTGCGGAGGACCGGGCATGACCGGCCGGGCCGTGGTCACCGTGATGACGAGGCGGGACTGCTCGCTCTGCGACAAGGCTGCCGATGCGGTCAGCCGGATATGCGCTGAGCTGGGCGTATCGTGGGACTCGGCGGACGTGGACGCCGATCGTGAGCTCCGCGCGGAGTACGGCGACCGGGTTCCGGTGATCTTGATCGACGGGCGCGAGCACGGCTACTTCGCGGTCGAGGAGGACCGGTTCCGGGCCGCACTGGCCCGGCGTCTTACCGATCGCTGACGGTGGCGCCAGAAGGGCGGCCAAGGATGTCGGTGTCCTGGTACCAAGGGCGGTTATGAGTACCGTCGCGGTCCCGCACCGCGCCCCGGCCCCTGCCCCGCCCCGGATCCCCCGTGGGCAGGCGGCGGTCTGCGCGGTGCTCGCGTTCGGGGCCGCGATCGGCGTCGGCCACCTGGTCGCCGGGGTGGTGTCGCCGCTCTCCTCGCCGTACCAGGCGGTCGCCGACGCGGCGGTGCGGCTGGCCCCGGCGGGGCTGGTCGAGTTCGGCAAGTCGCTGTCGCTGCCCGGGCTGCCGGTCGGCAAGGCGGACAAGTTCGGCCTGCTGCTCGGCGTCGGTGTGGCGCTCGTGCTGGTCGCGGTGCTGGCCGGACTGGCCTCGCGGCGCGATGTTCGGCCCGGGCGGCGGGTGGTCATGCTGCTCGGCGTGGTCGGGCTCGCCGCCGTGGTCAGCTCGCCGGTGTTCACGCTGCCCGACCTGGTCGCGCCGCTGGCCTCGCTCGGCGCCGGGCTGTGGACCTTCCGGTGGCTGCACGAGCGGGCCATGGCGCTGGCCGAGGACCGGGCCGCGGTGGCGGCCCTCGAACGGCGCGCCGACCCCGGGCCCGGCCCGGTCGCCGGCCCTGACCCGGACGCCGGACCCGACCCGAACGACCCGCCGAGCACCGTGCCGATCCCCCGGCTGCCGGGGCCGGGGCGGGGCGGTCGGCACGCGGGACCGTCGGACGCGGTGTCCCGGCGCCAGCTGCTGGTCGGCTCGGCGGCGGTCGGCGTCGGCGCGGCGGGTGCCGGCCTCGGTGGTTACCTTCTCGGCGCCGGGGTGGATGTCGCGGACTCGCAGTCCGAGGTCGCCACGGCGCTGCACCCGGCCCAGCCGGCGCCGCCGCTGCCCGCCGGCGCGGATTTCGCCACCCAGGGCACGCCCACGTTCCTCACCGCGAACCGGGACTTCTACCGGATCGACACCGCGCTGCGGCTGCCGGCGAAGGCTGCCACGGACTGGTCGATGAAGGTGCACGGGCTGGTCGAGCGGGAGCTCACGGTCACCTACCAGGACCTGCTCAACCGCCCGCTGATCGAACGGCCGGTCACCCTGACCTGCGTGTCCAACGAGGTCGGCGGCAACCTGATCTCGACGGCCAACTTCCTCGGTGTCTCGCTGCGCGACCTGCTGCTGGAGGCCGGCGTGCGGCCCGGCGCGGACCAGCTGTTCAGCACCAGCCTGGACGGGTTCACCGCGGGCACGCCGGTCGACGTGGTGCTGGAGCCGGACCGCGGGGCGATGCTGGCGCTGGGCATGAACTCGGCGCCGCTGCCGCTGGAGCACGGCTACCCGGTGCGGATGGTGATCCCCGGGCTGTACGGGTTCGTCTCGGCCACCAAGTGGCTGGCCGACCTGGAGCTGACCACGTTCGACGCCAAGCAGTCGTACTGGCTGCAGCGCGGCTGGGCGCAGCAGGCGCCGATCAAGACGCAGTCCCGGATCGACCGCCCGCGGTCCGGCAGCTCGGTGCCCGCCGGCCGGTTCACCGCCGCCGGCATCGCCTGGGCGCAGCACCGGGGCATCGCCGGCGTGCAGGTCCGGGTGGACGGCGGCCCGTGGCAGCCGGCCGAGCTGTCCACCGAGGTCAGCTCCGACACCTGGCGGATGTGGCGGATCGAGCTGACCGTGCCGCCCGGCGACCACACCCTGGAGTGCCGCGCCACCGACCGCACCGGCCAGGCCCAGACCGACGCGCGCGCCGACCCGGTGCCCGACGGAGCCACTGGCTGGCCGAGCGTCCAGCTCACCGCGAGCTAGCGCCACCTCACCGCGGTCGCGCGACACGCGCAACGGGTCCTTTCAGCGGCCCGGGGAGTCCGGCGCGAACCACCAGCGCTAACCTCACCTGGTATCGGTCCGTGTTCGGGTCGGTACCGAGAGTATTCGGGTGACGGCGTCCTGGCTGGGGAAGACGTGACTTCGAGTTCGGCGGGGACCGGACGTTCAAGGAGGAACAGACTCGTGAGGAACATCCAGCGTCTCGCGGCGGCCGGGGCCATGGTGGCGCTCGCTGTCGCGGTGGCCGCGTGCGGCAGCCCGGCCCCCATTGCCGGCGCCCCGTCCGCCGCGCCCGCCAGCGTGGCACCGACGCCCGGTCCCCGGGCCGACGGTGTCACCCAACCGACTGATGTGTTCGGCCCGGCGTGCAACGAGCTGCCGCAGCGCGGCGAGCCCGGTTCGGCGGCCCGGGTGGCATCGCTGCCGGCGTTCGCCGCGATCGCGGCCAACCCGCTGCTGAAGACGATGACCACGGCGCTGCAGAAGGCCGGCCTGGTCGACACCCTGAACCAGGGCAAGGAGATCACGGTCTTCGCGGTCTACGACCGGGGCTTCACCAACTTCCAGCAGAACCTCGGGCAGGACCGGTACAACCAGCTGCTCGGCGACCAGAACGCGCTGGCCGACATGCTCAAGTACCAGGTGATCGTGAAGCGCTACGACCGCGCCGGCCTGGTCGGCGCCGGCACCGTGACCACCCTGCAGGGCGGCAGCCTGCGGATTCGCGACGACCAAGACACGATGGACATCACCGACAACGCCGGCACCACCGCGCACGTGCTCTGCGGCAACATCCCGACCGCGAACGCCACCCTGTTCCTGATCGACAACGTGCTGCAGCCGAAGGCTCCCTGAGCGCCGGCTTCACCAGTTCCGCGTGGGGCGGTCCCGTTCGTCGGGGCCGCCCCATCGCGTTGTCCGGGCCCTCGGGCGCGGCGGCCCAGGGCCCGGCGGAGCTTCGGGCAGGGGTGGCACGGGCGACCGGCGGGGGTGCCCGGCGGGGTCTGAACCGGTCCTGAGAAGGGCCCCGAATGGGGGTCCGGGTGATGCGCTCCACAATGTGACGCGCGTCCGCCCGGATTCCGGTCGGGTCGGCGTCCGTGCAGGTCAGCGATTTGTGTTCGGCAATGCAGATGCCGACCAAGATCGCTACTTTGTGCCTGCGTTCACAAGCGGCTACCGTAGTCGCAGACGCCATGACGCGTGGCGGCCACGCACAATTCTCTGCGGGTGCCGCATTCGATGTGTCGGCGTAACTCACTAGCCGCAGGGATCGAGGAGACGCCAGCGTGACGTTGCATCCGCAGGCCGATCCGTCCGGCGAGGATCCGGTCCGCGAGCTCGCCGCGAAGCTGGAACGGGCGATCCCGGAGGCTACCGTCGCGCGGCTCGCGGTCTATCTGCGCGTGCTGGGCGATAGGTCGACCACCGGCAGTGAGACCGTGTCCAGCGAGGATCTCGCGGCGGCCGCCGGGGTCAACTCGGCGAAGCTGCGCAAGGACCTCTCCTACATCGGTTCGAACGGCACCCGGGGCGTCGGCTACGAGGTCACCCGGCTGGTGCACCAGATCGAGCACACCCTGGGGCTCACCCAGCGGCACGCGGTCGCCCTGGTCGGCGTCGGCAACCTCGGCCATGCGCTGGCCGGCTACAGCGGCTTCGCCGGGCGGGGCTTCCCGCTGCGCGCGCTGTTCGACGTCGACCCCGACCTGGTCGGCATCCACATCGCCGGCATCCTCGTCGAGCACATCGACCGGATCGCCGAGGTCTGCGTGCAGCGCGGCGTCACCATCGGCGTGATCGCCACCCCGGGCAGTGCCGCGCAGGCGGTGTGCAACCAGTTGGTCGGCGCCGGCGTGCGCTCCATCCTGAACTTCGCCCCGGCGGTGCTGCAGGTGCCCGAGGAGGTCGAGGTGCGCAAGGTCGACCTCGCCGTCGAGATGCAGATCCTCTCCTTCCACGTCGCCCGCCGCCACGGCGAGCCGGCGCTGAACGGTGCGATACTCAACAGCTCGAACGGCATCGGCTCGAACGGGATCGCTTCGAACGGGATCGCTTCGAACGGGGCCGCGAACGGCTCGGTTGCCAACGGTTCGGCGCACAGCTCTCAGGTCGTCGGCGCGTCGGTGAACGGCACGGCCAACGGGTCCGTTAATGGAAGTGTGAACGGTTCCGGGCTGAGTGACCCAGTGGTGTCCGCCGACGGCGGGAACGGGCGGGCGGTGCTGCCGCAATGAGCGTGTTGGTGGTCGGGCTGTCGCATCGCAGCGCCCCGGTCGAGCTCCTCGAGAAGGCGTCGGTGTCCAGCCAGGACGTGCCGAAGCTGCTCGACGAGCTGACCCGCGCCGGTCGGGTCGGCGAGGCCGTGGTGCTCTCCACCTGCAACCGCGTCGAGGTGTACGCGGTGGTCGAGGCGTTCCACGGTGGCCTCGCGGACGTGTCCGGCGTGCTGGCCAGGCACATGGGCCTCGACGTCCGCTCGCTGGGCTCCTATCTCTATGTGCACTACGCCGGGTCGGCCGTGGAGCACCTGTTCTCGGTCGCCGCCGGGCTCGACTCGATGGTGATCGGCGAGGCCCAGATCCTCGGCCAGCTGCGCGCCGCGTACAACACCGCGATCGAGGCCGGCACGGTCGGCCGCGTGATGCACGAGCTGGCGCAGCAGGCACTGCGCGTCGGCAAGCGCTCGCACTCCGAGACGGGCATCGACGCGGCGGGGGCCTCCGTGGTCTCCGAGGCGCTGGCCGATGCCGCCGGCCGGTTGGACGGGCTGCGCGGCAAGCGGGCCCTGGTGGTCGGCGCCGGCTCGATGGGTGCGCTGGCCGGCTCGCGGCTGCGCCGGGCCGAGATCGGCTCGCTCGTGCTGGCCAACCGCACCCCGGAGCGCGCCGCGCGGCTTGCCGCCACGCTCACCGAGGACGGCGTGCCGTCCAGGGCCGTCGGCCTCGACGAGGTACCGGCCGAGCTCGCACTGGCCGACGTGCTCGTCAGCTGCACCGGCGCGGTCGGCACCGTGCTGACGGCGGAGATGGTCGCGCGGGCGCTGGCACACCGTGATGAGCGGCCGCTGGTGATCTGCGACCTCGGGCTGCCCCGGGATGTGGATCCGGCCGTCGCGGAGCTGCCCGGGGTCACCGTGATCGACCTGGTCACCCTGAACGAGCGGCTCGGTGACCGGACCGAGGGCGACGCCGTGCGCGCGGCCCGGGAGATCGTCACCGACGAGGTCGCCCACTACCTGTCCGCACAGCGCTCCGCCGAGGTCACCCCGACGGTCACCGCGCTGCGCCGGCGCGCCGCCGAGGTGGTGGACGCCGAGCTGCTGCGGATGTCCGGGCGGCTGCCCGACCTCGACCCCGACGTGCGCGAGGAGCTCGCGCACACGGTCCGCCGCGTGGTGGACAAGCTGCTGCACACCCCGACCGTCCGGGTGAAGCAACTGGCCGAAGCCCCCGGTGGCGATACCTACGCCGAGGCGCTGCGCGAACTGTTCGGGCTGGACCCGCAGGCACCCGCCGCGGTCGCCGCCGCCCGGGCTACCGGCGCGGAGCCCACCGGACGCCGGGACGGCGGCTTCGAGTCCGCCGCCCGGGTCGACGGGCTCGCGCTGGACCAGATCCCACAGGACGGTGTCTGATGAGAGACGGAGTCCGATGAGCCAACGTGTGTTGCGGATCGGCACGCGGGGCAGTGAGCTGGCGCTCGCGCAGGCCGGCCATATCGCCGACGTGATCCGCGCCGCCGGCTGCCCCGTCGAGCTGATCGTGGTCAAGACCACCGGCGACGAGTCGATGGCGCCCGTGTCCGAGCTCGGTGTCGGTGTGTTCGTCACCGCACTGCGCGAGGCGCTCGCCACCGGCAAGGTCGACTTTGCGGTGCACTCCTACAAGGATCTGCCCACCGCGCCCGACCCCCGGCTCACGCTGGCCGCCGTGCCGATCCGGGAAGACCCCCGGGATGCACTGGTGGCCCGGGACGGCCTGGTGCTCGGTGAGCTGCCCTCCGGCTCCCGGGTGGGTACGGGTTCGCCCCGGCGCGCGGCGCAGCTGTGCGCGCTCGGGCTGGGCCTGGAGATCGTCGACCTGCGCGGCAACGTGCCGACCCGGATCAACAAGGTCCGCGACGGTGAGCTGGATGCCGTCGTGGTGGCCCGCGCCGGACTCGTCCGGCTCGGTCGTACCGGCGAGATCACCGAGACGCTCGACCCGCTGCAGATGCTGCCGGCGCCCGCCCAGGGTGCGCTGGCCATCGAGTGCCGGGCCGACGATCTGGACACCGAGCACCGCCTCGGTGCCCTGAACGACCCGGCCACCCGCATCGCGGTCACCGCCGAGCGGGCGATGCTGGCGGGGCTCGGCAGCCCCTGCTCCGCGCCGATCGGCGCGCTGGGCGAGGTCGTCGAGGATCTCGACGACGATGGCAAGTTAATCGAAAGTCTGTCGCTGCGCGGTGTCGCGGCGACATCCGATGGCGCGCTCGTGCGCGCCTCGATCACCGGAAAGACCACTGAAGCCGAGTCGCTGGGGCACGCCCTGGCGGCCGAATTGCTCGACTTGGGCGCCGACCCGCTCCCCGCGGCAGGCAGCCCCGCGCACCGTTGGATCGGGAGTTCCTGATGAGCCGAATGCAGTCCACCACCAGCCGGATCGCCTTTGTGGGCAGTGGCCCGGGCGACCCGGGCCTGCTCACGGTACGAGCTAGGGACATGATCAGTGCGGCACCGCTGATCATCACCGACCCGGACGTACCCGAGCAGGTCCTGGCGCTGGCCGCCGAAGGGGCCGAGGTCCGGCCCGCCGTCGGTGAGCCGGCCCAGGTCGCCAAGGAGCTGATCGCCGAGGCCAGCGCGGGGCGCGCGGTCGTCCGGCTGGTCTCCGGCGACCCGCTGACCGCCGACGCCGTTGTCGCCGAGGCCATCGAGGTCGCGCAGGGCCCGGTGCCCTTCGACGTCGTGCCCGGGGTGGCCTCGTCCACCGCGGTGCCCGCCTACGCCGGCATGCCGCTCGGCTCCGCGCACACCGTGGCCGACGTCCGGTCCGGCGTCGACTGGGCCCGGCTGGCCAGCGGCCCCGAGCCGATGGTCCTGCACGCCACCGCCGCCCACCTCAACGAGGTCACCGCCGGGCTGACCGAGCAGGGCGTGGCCGGCCACACCCCGGCCGCCGTGACCGCCGAGGGCACCTGCTCCACCCAGCGCACCGTGGTCACCACCGTGTCCGCGCTGGCCGCCGAGGCCGGTGGGCTCAGCGGTTCCCTCGTGGTCACCATCGGTGACACCGTCGACCGCCGCGACCTGATGTCCTGGTGGGAGTCCCGCGCGCTGTACGGCTGGCGGGTGCTGGTGCCGAGGACGAAGGACCAGGCCGGCGCGATGAGCGAGCGGCTGCGGATCCACGGCGCCATCCCGGAGGAGGTGCCCACGATCGCGGTGGAGCCGCCCCGGTCGCCGGCGCAGATGGAGCGTGCGGTCAAGGGCCTGGTCGACGGGCGCTACCAGTGGGTGGTGTTCACCTCCACCAACGCGGTGCGCGCGGTGTGGGAGAAGTTCGCGGAGTTCGGCCTGGACGCCCGCGCGTTCTCCGGCGTCAAGATCGCCTGCGTCGGCTCGGCCACCGCGGCCGCGGTGCGCTCGTTCGGTATCCACCCCGAGCTCGTGCCCAACTCCGACGAGTCGACCGAGATGTCGTCCGAGGGGCTGCTGGAGATCTTCCCGCCGCACGACGACATCCTCGACCCGGTGGACCGCGTGCTGCTGCCGCGCGCCGACATCGCCACCGAGACCCTCGCCGCCGGCCTGCGTGACCGCGGCTGGGAGATCGACGACGTGACCGCGTACCGCACGGTGCGCGCCGCCCCGCCGCCCGCCCCGATCCGCGAGGCGATCAAGACCGGTGGCTTCGAGGCGGTCTGCTTCACCTCGTCCTCGACGGTGCGCAACCTGGTGGGCATCGCCGGCAAGCCGCACGCCCGCACCCTGGTCGCCTGCATCGGCCCGAAGACGGCCGAGACCGCCCGGGAGTTCGGCCTGCGGGTCGACGTGCAGCCCGAGGTGGCTTCGGTGCCGTCGCTGGTCGACGCGCTGGCCAGCCACGCGGCGCGGCTGCGCGCCGAGGGTGCCCTGCCGCCGCCGCGCAAGGCCAAGGCCCGCCGCCGCTAGTTCGTTGGTTCGCTAGCTCGCTAGTAGCGGCGTTCGACGCGCCCCGCCCCGTGTTGGCTTCACGGCGGGGTGCGTTGCCGTGTCCGCACGAGGTTCGGTGCAGTGGGCGAAGTCGCGGCGCCGGGGGCGTGGGACGGTCGTAGGCTCGGGTGCATGTTCCCGACGCAACGTCCCCGTCGGCTGCGTGGCACGCCCGCGCTGCGGCGGCTGGTCGCCGAAACCGAGCTCCGTCCCCGCAACCTCGTGCTGCCCATGTTCGTTAGAGAAAATGCCACCGAGCCGGTGCCGATCGTGTCGATGCCCGGCGTTGTCCAGCACACCAGGGACTCCCTGCGCAAGTCCGCAGTTGAGGCGGTGGCGGCCGGGGTCGGCGGGATCATGCTGTACGGCGTCCCGGAGCACAAGGACGCCACGGGCTCCGGCTCGGTCGACCCCAAGGGTGTGCTCAACGTGGGGCTCGCCGACCTGTATGCCGAGGTCGGCGACGCCACTGTGATCATGTCCGACTGCTGCCTCGACGAGTTCACCGACCACGGGCACTGTGGCGTGCTGGACGCCGACGGCGCGGTGGACAACGACGCCACGCTCAGCCTGTACGCGGACATGGCCGTCGCGCAGGCCGCCGCCGGGGCGCACCTGATCGGGCCGAGCGGCATGATGGACGGCCAGGTCGGCGTGATCCGGGAGGCGCTGGACGGCGCCGGTCACACGGACGCCGGCATCCTGGCCTACACCGTCAAGTACGCCTCGGCGTTCTACGGGCCGTTCCGGGAGGCCGTGCAGTCCTCGCTGCAGGGTGACCGGAAGACCTACCAGCAGGACTCGGCGAACGCCCGCGAGGCACTGCGCGAGCTCTCCCTGGACCTGGTCGAGGGAGCCGACGTCGTGATGGTCAAGCCGGCCATGGCCTACCTGGACATCCTGCGCACGGTCGCCGACAACTCCGACGTCCCGGTCGCGGCTTACCAGGTCTCCGGCGAGTACTCGATGATCGAGGCCGCCGCCGCGAACGGCTGGGTGGACCGCGACCGGATCGTGCTGGAGACCCTCACCGGCATCCGCCGAGCCGGCGCCGACATCGTCCTCACCTACTGGGCCGCCGAAGTAGCCACCTGGCTCACCTGACCCACAAACCCCAGAGGCACCACCCGTAACGGGTGATCTTGCGGCGATCCGGGCCACCCGTTCGTATTGCCGCGACCCCTGGGGTGGATCAAGCGCCGTAGCGTGCCCGGCGTGGTCACGGTGCCGGTCGAACCACCTGGCCAGTCGCTCGCCAGGTCGAGGCAGTACGAGCGAGCGGCCCGGCCGGCGGCGCTGCGCAGCGCGCTGTTCCTGATGCTGGTCGCGGGGCTGCCGTTCGTTGTGCTCGGCGGTGTCGCGCTGAGCGTGCCGGCGCCGCGCTGGCTGCCCTACACCGGGCCCTGGCCGCTGGTGCACACCGGCCAGACCGACTACCGGGTGCTCGGCGCCGCCGCGCTGCTGCTGGCCGGCGGCTACCTGGCGCTCGCGGTGCTGGCCTACCGGCGGCGGCGCTGGGCGCGCACCTCGGTCACGGCGCTCATCGCGGTCGGCGACGTGGCGCTGGCGCTGGTGCTGCTCGCCGACCGGCCCCGACTCGGCTGGCTGCTCCTGGGCGCCGTGGTGCTCGGCTGCTCGCTGGCCGGCGTCGTGCGCGGCTACCAGCCCGAGGTGGACCGGTACCTGGCCGACGACGCCCCGGTGTTCTAGTCCGCCGGCGGGCGACCCGATGATCACGGGCGTGCCGCGCGACGGGCGCCGGTGATGATCCGATACGGTGCCTGGCTGTGATGATGGACGTCGGGCCCCTGCCACCCACCGCGGTCCGGGCGTCGTTCGCGCTGTTCCTCGGCGTCGTGGTCTTGTCCCTGCTCAACGCGGTGATCCAGATCGCCTTCAAGATCAGCGGGGCCACCGTGCTGGTCGGCGCGCTGATCGAGACCGTGCTGTTCGTGTTCCTCGGCACCCAGATGCGCAACGGGCGGCTCTGGGCACGGGTCACGCTGATGAGCGTGGCGTGGGTGTTCATCGCGGTGAGCCTGCTCGCGGTGTTCGGGCTCAACGAGTCGCTCGGCCGGCACATGGACGGGCTGGTCATGTTCACCCTGGTCTACGTGACGGCGAAGCTGGTGATGATCGTGGCGGCCACGGTGCTGATGTACCGGCCGAGCACCCGGGGCTTCTTCCGCTGACCCCCGGCCGCGCTCCGGGTGGGCGCGGAAGTAGCGGGAGCGAGTGTGCGAGTCCTCGGACCACCCGTCCGAGATCGTCTCGAACGCGTCCGAACGCCCGGTTGGCGACTAAAATTCGGGTCGTGACCACTTCGTCCGAACCCCAGCAGCGGCGCAGAGCATCGGACCTGGTCCGCCGGCCGCCCGAGCTGTGGGCCGGTGCGATCTTCCTCACCCTGGCCGCGCTGCCGGCGGCGGTATTCGGCGTCCTGCTCGGCCTGCAGCCGGGCAACATCGGGGTCAACCTGCGCGCCAACATCGACGGTGCGCACAGCTCGGTGCGCACCGACCTGCTGCTCAACGTGTTCCGGGCGGTCGGTGCGGTGGTGCTGGTGCTCGCGGTGCTGTTCGCGCTGTTCGCGTGGCTGGCTGTGCAGCCGAAGCGCGGGGCCCGGTCGTTCGCCGCCGCGCTGGCCGTGGTCGAGGTGGTGCTGCTGGTCGTGGCGATGGCGATCTCCCAGGTGGACCCGGTGAGCCTCGGCATCGTGCTGCTCGCGGTCGCCGGCGCCGTGCTGATGTTCCTGCCACGCTCGCAGGAGTTCATCGCCGCGCGGAGCTGAGGACTCTGCGAGACTGGCCGCCGTGAGCCCGCAGACCACGTCGCCCAGCGTCCATACCCGTTCCGCCGAACTGTTCGAGCGCGCCACCGGGGTCATCCCGGGTGGGGTGAACTCACCGGTCCGGGCCTTCCAGGCGGTCGGCGGCACGCCCCGGTTCATGGCCTCCGGGCAGGGCCCGTGGCTGACCGACGTAGACGGCGTGCGCTACGTCGACCTGGTGTGCTCCTGGGGGCCGATGATCCTGGGCCACGCGCACCCGGCCGTGGTGGACGCGGTGCGCGCCGCCGCCGGGCACGGGCTGTCCTTCGGGGCCCCCACCGAGGGTGAGATCGAGCTCGCCGAGGAGATCATCGACCGGGTCGAGCCGGTGGAGCAGGTACGCCTGGTCAACTCCGGCACCGAGGCCACGATGAGCGCGGTCCGGCTGGCCAGGGGCGTCACCGGGCGCCAGGTGATCGTCAAGTTCGCCGGCTGCTACCACGGCCACGTGGACGCGCTGCTGGCCCAGGCCGGCTCCGGGGTGGCCACGTTCGGGCTGCCCACCAGCCCCGGGGTCACCGGCGCCCAGGCGGCCGACACCATCGTGCTGCCCTACAACGACCTGGACGCGGCGGCCGCCGTGTTCGCCGAGCGCGGCCAGGAGATCGCCTGCGTGATCACCGAGGCGGCCGCCGGCAACATGGGCGCGGTCGCCCCGCTCGCCGACTTCAACGCCGGCCTGCGGGCGCTCGCCCACGCGCGCGGCGCGCTGCTCGTGATCGACGAGGTGATGACCGGCTTCCGGGTGTCCCGGGCGGGTTGGTACGGCGTCGAGGGCGTCGCGGGGGACCTGTACACCTTCGGCAAGGTGATGTCCGGCGGGCTGCCGGCGGCGGCGTTCGGCGGCCGCGCCGACCTGATGGCCCACCTGGCCCCGGCCGGCCCCGTCTACCAGGCCGGCACGCTGTCCGGTAACCCGATCGCGGTGGCCGCGGGGCTGGCCACCCTGCGGGCCGCCGACGACGCCGTGTACGCCGCGCTGGACGCCAACGCGGCCCGCCTCGGCGGCCTGTTCGGCGAGGCACTGACGGCCGCCGGCGTGCCGCACCGCGTGCAGTACGCCGGCAACCTGCTCTCGGTGTTCTTCACCGAGACGCCGGTCACCGACTTCGCCACCGCCACCGCCGCCCAGACCTGGCGCTTCCCGGCGTTCTTCCAGGCGCTGCTGGAGCGCGGGGTGTACGGCCCGCCGAGCGCGTTCGAGGCCTGGTTCGTGTCCGCCGCGCTGGACGACGAGGCGTTCGAGGTGATCGCCGCCGCGCTGCCGGCCGCCGCGCGGGCCGCCGCCGAGGCGACCGACCCGGCCGCTCGGGGCGACCGGTGAGCGACCCCACCCACGGCAGCACAGGCGCCCGCACGGGCGTACTGACCACGGTGCACCTGATGCGCCACGGTGAGGTGCACAACCCCGAGGGCGTGCTCTACGGGCGGCTGCCCGGGTACCGGCTCTCGGTGCGCGGCGAGCAGCAGGCCGCCACGGTGGCCGAGGCACTCGCCGACGAGGACATCACGGTCCTGCTGGCCTCCCCCATGGAGCGCGCCCAGCAGACCGCCGCCCCCATCGCCAAGTCACACGACCTCGAGGTGCTCACCGAGCCGGGCCTGATCGAGGCGGCCAACCAGTTCGAGGGCCGCCGGTTCGGGGTGGGCGACGGGGCGCTGTGGCACCCGGAGGTCTGGCCGAAGCTGGTCAACCCGTTCAAGCCGTCCTGGGGCGAGCCGTACGTGGAGATCGCCGCCCGGATGCGGGCCTCGGTGGCCAGGGCGCGCGAGCTGGCCACCGGGCACACCGCCGTCTGCGTGTCGCACCAGCTGCCGATCTGGACCGCGCGGCGCAACTTCGAGGGCAAGCGGATGTGGCACGACCCCCGGCAGCGGCAGTGCGGGCTCGCGTCGCTGACCACCCTGGTGTTCGACGGCGACGTGCTCGTCGAGCTGCGCTACCGGGAGCCGGCCGGCGCCAGCGACCCGAAGGTGACCGGGGCATGAGTGCCGCCGTCCGGGCCCGGGTACCGGCAACCGGCCGGGCGCGGGCACTGACCGTCGGCCGGGCGCGGGTGCTGGTGGCCGGACTGGCCGCGGCGCTGGTCGCGGGCCTGCTGGCCGGCTGCAGCACCGGGTCGGACGCGGTGGCCACCGGCGGCAACTTCCAGTTCGTCGCGCCCGGCGGGCAGACGGTGATCCGGTACGACCCGCCGGCCTCGCGCGGCACGCTGGGCACGCTGTCCGGGGAGAGCGTCACCGAGCCGGGCAAACAGATCGGCATCGGCGACTTCCCCGGCCAGGTCGTGGTGCTCAACATCTGGGGCTCGTGGTGCGGCCCGTGCCGCGCCGAGATGGACGACCTGCAGCAGCTGCACCTGGGTACGCAGGCCAACGGGGTCGCCATGCTCGGCATCGACGTGCGCGACGACCGGGCGGCGGCGGCCGACTTCATCCGCGATCGCAAGGTCACCTACCCGTCCATCTACGACTTCCCCGGCCGCAGCCTGGACGCGCTGCACGGCTACCCGCGCAACACGGTGCCCTCGACGATCGTGCTGGACCGCGAGCACCGCGTGGCCGCCGTATTCCTGACCTCGGTCCGGATCGGTCAGCTCGCCCCGGTCGTGTCGCAGCTGGCCGCCGAGCGGGTCGACTGACCGGTGCCGCTCTCCTGGGGCGAACCCGCCCGGCGCTCCTCAGCGAGCGCTGCTTACCCTCAATCCGATGGACCCGTCCACCAGCCTCGCCATCTCAGGGCCGCCGTTGCTCGCGGTCCTGGTGGCGCTCGCCGCCGGGGCGGTCAGTTTTGCCTCCCCGTGTGTGGTGCCGCTGGTGCCGGGCTACCTGGCCTACCTGGCCGGACTGGTCGGGGCGGACGCCCCGCCGGTGACCCAGCTGGAGGCGGCCGCACCCCGGACCGGGCGGTGGCGGGTGGCCGGCGCGGCCGCGCTTTTTGTGCTCGGCTTCACCGTGGTGTTCGGTGTGATCATGGTGGGAGTCGTCCGGCTGGCCGATGCGCTGACCCGCAACGAGGACCTGCTGCAGCGCATCGGCGGCGCGCTCACCATCGTGATGGGGCTGGCGTTCGTCGGGCTCGTGCCGGCGCTGTCCCGGGAGCGCCGGGTGCACCTCGTACCCCGCGCCGGGCTGTGGGGCGCCCCGCTGCTCGGCGCGCTGTTCGGGCTGGGCTGGGTGCCGTGCATCGGGCCGACGCTGGCCGGGGTCGTCGCGGTTGCGGCCGGCACGGGTGGCGGCTCGCTGCGCGGGGTCGCGCTCACGCTGGCCTACTGCGCCGGGCTCGGGATGCCGTTCGTGGTGATCGCGGTCGGCGCGGCGCGGGCGGTCCGGGCGCTGGCCTGGCTGCGCCGGCACGTGCGTGCGGTGCAGGTCAGCGGAGGTGTGTTGTTGGTGCTGGTCGGGGTGCTGCTGGTGACCGGCGTGTGGGGGCAGCTGGTGGCCGGCCTGCAGACCTCGATCGCCGGCTACACGCCGCCGATCTGATGGCCGATCTGATGGCCGATCTGATGGCCGATCTGGTGGGCGCCCCGACGCTGATGCCCGCCCCGACCCGGGCGGTGGCCCGGTGACCAGGTCCACCCGGGACGCCCCCGGCACGCCCGCCCCGACGCCGGAGCCCGGCCCCCGGTCGGCCGAGTCGTCCGAGGCGCTCCAGCTCTCCGGGCCCGAGCTGTCGGCCGACGGCTCTCCTCCGCCCGCCCCGCCGGGTGGCGTGCGCACGCTGGTCAGCTGGGCGCGCAACACCTGGCGCGGGCTGGTCAGCATGCGGACGGCGCTGGTGCTGCTGTTCCTGCTTGCGCTGGCCGCGCTGCCCGGCGCCCTGCTCCCGCAGCGCTCGCTGAACCCCGCGAAGATCACCGAGTACCGCCAGCAGCACCCGTGGCTCGGCCCGCTGCTGGACCGGCTCGGCTTCTTCGACGTGTTCGCCAGCCCGTGGTTCGCGGCCATCTACCTGCTGCTGTTCGTGTCGCTGATCGGCTGCCTGACGCCGCGCACGCTGGACTACGCGCGCGCCTGCCGGGCCCGGCCGGTGGCCACCCCGCGCAACCTGTTCCGGCTGCCGCACCACGCGTCCGGGCTGGTCGACGGGCCGCCCGAACAGGCGCTGGAGCAGGTGCGGGGCCGGCTGCGGGGCTGGCGGGTGCGCGAGGAGCCGGACGGCGCCGGCGGCTACACGGTGTCCGCCGAGAAGGGCTACCTGCGCGAGGCCGGCAACCTCGTGTTCCACCTGGCGCTGGTCGGCCTGCTGATCGGGTTCGCGGTGGGCAAGCTGTTCGGCTACCAGGGCCAGGTCATCGTGCTGACCGGCGGCAACCAGTTCTGCAACAGCGGCATCCTCGGCTACGACTCGTTCACCGCCGGCAACCTGGTGGACGGCACCTCGCTGACCCCGTTCTGCGTCAAGGTCGACAACTTCACCGCCCAGTACCTGCCGAACGGCCAACCCGAGCACTACGAGGCGGCCGTCGGCTACCAGTCCGGCGCCGACCTGGCCGCCGGCTCGAGCGGCCCGTGGCGGCCGTACGACCTGAAGGTGAACTCGCCGCTGCGGCTCGCCGGGGACCGGGTCTACCTGCTCGGCCACGGCTACGCGCCGACGTTCACGGTGACCTTCCCGGACGGCACCGCCCGCACCCAGACCATCCAGTGGAAGCCCGCCGACCAGACCACCATGCTCTCCGAGGGCGCCACCAAGTTCGACCGCCCCGGCCTGCCCGACGAGGCGAGCCGGCGCAAGAACCAGCTCGCGGTGACCGGGCTGCTCGCGCCGACGTCCGCCGGCGGCAAGGTGATCACCTCGGTGTTCCCGGCGCTGCTGCACCCCGAGGTCGCGGTCGACGTGGTGCGGGGTGACCTCGGGCTGGACGACGGGCGCGGCCAGTCCATCTTCGAGGTGTCCCAGGCCCAGCTGGAGTCCGGCGCGCTGAAGCGGGTGGCCAGGCAGAACCTGCTGCCCGGCCAGCAGATCCGGCTGGACGACGGCACCACCGTGCGCTTCGACAGCGTCACCCAGTGGGTCGACCTGCAGATCTCGCACGACCCGGCGGAGGACTTCGTCCTGCTGTTCGCGGTGCTGATCCTGCTCGGCCTCGGCACGTCGCTGACCATCAAGCGCCGCCGGTTCTGGGCAAAGATCGGCCCGGCCGACTCGCCGGCTGACCGGGGACGTACCGTGATGGAGATCGGCGGCCTGGCCCGCACCGACCAGGCCGGCTACGGCGAGGAGTTCGGCCGGCTGCGCACCGCCCTGCTGGGCGCCGCGCTGCTGGGCACCGACACCGACACCGCTGGCGGCACCGCGATCGGTACCGGTAGCGGGGCCGACGAGAGCGAGAACACGAACACATCGCGGCCGGACGGCGGCCCGCGAGATCGGGGAGGCTCGGCCTGATGCCCGTCAACGCGACGCTGGCGACCTATAGCGACTACGCCTTCCACTCCGCGGTCGGGATCTACCTACTGGCCATGCTGCTGCACCTCGGCGAGTTCGCACGGACCCGGGTGCCGGCCGCGCTGGCCGAGGTCCCGGTGCCGGCGAGTGTGGCGGCCACCGCCTCTTCCAGTGCGGTGACCGACGCCTCGGCCACCGACACGGCGGAACCCGCGACGGTGGGCACGGCTCCGGCCGGCGGGGCTCCGGCGGGCGGGGTGCCGACGGGGCGGCCGTGGCGCGAGCGGTTCGGCCGGATGGCCGTGGCGCTGACCGTGCTCGGCGCGCTGGTCCAGATCGGCTCGGTGGCCACCCGCGGCTTCGCGGTCGGACGCTGGCCGTGGGGCAACATGTACGAGTTCATCTCGGCGGCCTGCCTGATGGCCGTGCTGACCTGGCTCTACGTGTTGCGCCGCAACCCGGCGACCCGCCCGCTCGGCGCGTTCGTGCTGCTCCCGGTCGAGGTGCTGCTGTTCCTGGCCGGCAGCGCGCTCTACGTGCGGCCCGGGCCGGTCGTACCCGCGCTGCAGTCCTACTGGCTGACCATCCACGTCACGGCGGTGAGCCTGGCGTCCGGCCTGCTGATGGTGTCCGGCGTGGCCAGCGTGCTGTACCTGCTGCGCCGGTACGGCCGGGCCGGCTGGCTCGACGTGCTGCCGGGGGCGGAGGCGCTGGACCGGGTCGCCTACCGGGTCACGATCTTCGCCTTCCCGCTGTACACGTTCGCCATCATCTGCGGGGCGATCTGGGCGGAGGCCGCCTGGGGCCGCTTCTGGGGCTGGGACCCGAAGGAGACGGTGGCCTTCGTGGTCTGGGTCGTCTACGCCTGCTACCTGCACGCCCGGTCCACGGCCGGCTGGCGGACCGGGGGCGCGGCGTGGATCAACGTCTGCGGCCTGGCGGCGGTCCTCTTCAACTTGTTCTTCATCAATCTGGTGACCACTGGGCTGCACTCCTACGCCGGACTGGGGTGAACGGGGCACACTCGCGTGCGAGTTGGCTCCGGACTAACGTTCCCCTGGGGGCGGTCGCGAGCACGAGCGACGGTGATGGTGTAGAGGAGTACGGTGGATCAGGCCCAGCAGGACTACCCACCCGGCACGGTGGGGCATCTGGCCCAGGGGCGCGGTTGGGGCAAGTCGACACCCGAAGCCGGCCCGGCGCAGTCCGGTACGGAACCCACCCAGCAGGACCCGGCCGAGCGGCCCGAGGACCGCTGGGGTGACGACGACTGGGCCGATGACGACAGCTGGGCCGAGCTCGACGAGGTGGACCCGGCCGCCGAGACGCCGCCGGAGGGCATCCAGCGCCCCTCGCTGAGCGGCGCGCACCCGGCGGACGGCGCCATCCGGCAGTCACCGGTCGGCGGCCTCGACAGCGTCGACCGCCGCCCGCTGAGCGCGCCGGTGTCTGTACCGGAGCAGTCGCGCCGCGAACCGACGCCACCGGTCGTCCGGCACACCGACGAGCTGGAGAGCCTGCTGGAGGCGATCCGGGTGCCGGCCAACGGCGCCGGCGCCCCGCCGCACCCCGTGGAGTCGCCGGCCCCCGCCACCGAGGGCGCCGAACGGCACCCCTCCTGGCCGGAGCCCGAGGACGGGCGGCACCCGTCCTGGTTCGTGCCGAACGACGCGCGGGCCGAGGTGGCCCAGCCGATCGCCGACCCGGCGGACGGCACTCGCGAGCGCCACCCGGCGTGGCCCGAGCCGGCCCCTGACCAGGCCTCGAACCAGGGCACGAACCAGGGCACGAACCAGGGCACGGAGCAGGACGAGCGGTACCTGTCCTGGCCGGAGCCGGACACCGAGCCGGCGCGGGGGCCCACGGCCCACCAGCCGGCGCCACCCGCGCATCCGGCCGACTACCTGGACGAACCCGACGCGCCGGCCGACGGCCCGTACCCCGCCCGGCCGGGTGCCGGTTACGAGGTGCACACCGACGAGGACGAGGACTTCGAGCCGGCGCCGGCGCACCCGGGCTACCGGACGCCGGAGCCGGACGGCTGGGACGGCGGTGGGTTCGCCGACTACCCGGAGCCCGAGCCCGGCGAGCCCTCGGCACCTGCCGAGCCGGCCCCCACCGGCTACCGCGAGCCGGTCGTCGCGAGCTGGCCGGAGCCGGAGCAGCCGCGCCCGACCGAGCCGGCGCCCCGGCCGATGCCGCGGGAGCCGAGGCCGGCGGCCCGCTGGGTCGAGCCCGGCGCGCTGGCCGCCCAGCAGGCGCAGCGGGAGCGCACAGGGGAGATCGCCCGGGACGGCGACCTGGCCTCGGCGCGGCTGCTGCGGCCGGGCCGGCGGCCACCGAGGACGGGCTGGCGGCGGATCCTCTTCCGGCTGACCGGTGGCCTGATCAACGTGGGCGAGAGCGCCGTCGAGGTGCGCCGCCGCGAGCTGACCACCGGCATCAACCAGCCGCTGACCGGCTGCTACAAGATCGCGATGCTGAGCCTCAAGGGCGGCGTCGGCAAGACCACGGTGACGGCGACCCTGGGGGCCACGTTCGCCTCCTTGCGCGGGGATCGGGTGATCGCGGTCGACGCCAACCCGGACCGGGGCACGCTTAGCCAGAAGATCCCGCTGGAGACCAGCGCCACGGTCCGCCACCTGCTGCGCGACTCGCAGCGGGTGCGCCGCTACACCGATGTGCGGGCGTACACCTCGCAGGGCCCGTCCCGGCTGGAGGTGCTGGCCAGCGAGCAGGACCCCGCGGTGTCGGAGGCGTTCAGCGAGCAGGACTACCGGCGCACGGTGACCCTGCTCGAGCACTTCTACAACATCGTGCTGACCGACTGCGGCACCGGCCTGATGCACTCCGCGATGTACGGGGTGCTCGGGCTGGCGGACGCGCTGGTCATCGTGTCGTCCGGCTCCATCGACGGGGCCCGCAGCGCCTCGGCGACGATGGACTGGCTGGACGCGCACGGCCACGGTGACCTGGTCGCCAACTCGGTCGCGGTGATCAACTCGGTGCGGCGCTCTTCCGGCCAGGTCGACCTGGACCGGGTGGCCGAGCACTTCGCGGCGCGCTGCCGCAAGGTGATCCGGATCCCGTACGACAGCCACCTCGAGGAAGGTGCCGAGCTGGACCTGGACCGGCTGGCACCGACCACCCGGCTCGCGCTGCTCGAGCTGGCCGCCTCGGTCGCCGACGCGTTCCCGCACTCGGAGGCCGAACAGCGGGTCTGAGCCCGGCGGCATCAGGGGTGGGCGCCAGAAGTGGGCGCCGCGAGTGGGCGGGGAGGGCCGGTGGACCGACGTCCGCCGACTCCCCCCTTCAGAGCCGGCGAACGTCGGCCGAGCTCGGGGCCAAGCTGAGCCGAGCCGGGAAAACGTTTGCTGGCGAGCAGAGTAAGCCCGGTCCGGCGCGCGTTGGCCAGACTTGACGAAGACTTGAGGTTCGCTTGACCAAGGCCTGAGCCGGGCCAGTCTCCGCCCGGTGCCCAGCTCAGTACGCCGGCCGGGCTCCCGGTCGGGAGCCGCCGGTGTCAGCGCCTCGGTTCAGCGCCGGCGCGGCGGGTCTTCGCCCTCGCGGCGAAGTCGTTCGCCGAGCTGGCGCAGGAACTCCGGGTCATCCTCTGGCGCGGCGGAACGGCGCGGTGCGGCGGAGCGGTCCGACTTCCGAGACGGCTGATCGGTCATCGCCTTCCACAGCACAAAGCCAACAACTGCCGCGGCGGCCAGCGCGATGAGGAACAGCATTGTCGACCACCTCCTACGTAGAGGCTAACTCAGCCGGGGTACTGCCGGGGTGAAGGCCATCCTCTCGTTCACCACACCGTCACCGATCGGGTCAGACGGACCGGCATCTCGGCTCCCGAGTGGGTTATCCGTAGGCTCGGTGTGTGACATCCGATGCCCCTCAATCGCCAGACCTGCCCCTTGACCCGTCGCGGCGCTCACCGAGCGTAGCGATTGCCCGCTACGGCGCCGCGCGGCTCGGCCTGGTGGCCGTGCTGACCGTGATTCTCGTGCTGGTCGGGGTGCCGTTGCTGGTGGCGATCATGGTGGCGTTGGTGGTGGCCCTGCCGCTGTCCCTGCTGTTGTTCCCCCGGCTGCGCCGGGAGCTGGACGCCGCGCTGGCCGAGTCCGGGGCGCGGCGCAAGGAGCAGAAGGCCCGGCTGCGCGCGCAGCTCAGCGGCGAGCAGGCCGGCTGGGAGGGGTCAGAACCAGCCCAGGATGGCCACCGCGAGGCCGATGGCGGTGCCGAGGGACCAGACCAGCATGACCAGGCCGGTCTCGCCCAGCACGGCGATGAGGTCGCGTCCCCGAACTCCACCCAGCACCCGCCGAACCGGTGAGTAGGCCAGCGGCGCGGCGAGGAGGCCGAGCAGCACGGCCGGGTCCTTCACGGCGCCGACGAGGCTGAGCAGCAGCGGCAGCACGATCAGGGCGGTGTACAGCCGGCGGGTGTCACGGTCACCGAGCAGCACCGCCAGGGTCCGCTTGCCCACCTCGGCATCCGACTCGATGTCACGCAGGTTGTTCGCCACCAGCACCGCGCAGGACAGCATGCCGACCCCGATGGCCCCGATCAGGCTCAGCGCGCCCGGTGCGCCGCTCTGCACGTACGTGGTGCCCAGCACGGCGACCGGGCCGAAGAACAGGAACACCGCGACCTCGCCGAGGCCGAGGTAGCCGTAGGGGTGCTTGCCGCCGGTGTAGAACCACGCGCCGAGCACGCAGACCGCGCCGACGATCAGCAGCCACCACTTGCCGCTCAGCGCCACCAGCACCACGCCGGCCAGCATCGCCAGCCCGAGCCAGCCGAACGCCATCGTGCGGACCGCGCCCGGGGCGGCCACCCCGGAGCCGACCAGCCGCAGCGGCCCGACCCGGACGTCGTCGGTGCCCCGGGTGCCGTCGGAGTAGTCGTTGGCGTAGTTCACGCCGATCACCATGGCCACCGCGACCAGCAGCGCCAGCAGCGCGAAGCCCGGCCGTATCGCGCCGGCGCCGATCGCCGCGCCGGTGCCGACCAGCACCGGAGCCACTGCGTTCGGCAAGGTTCTCGGCCGGGCGCCCTGCACCCACTGCGCGACGGTCGCCACCCGATCACCGTACCTGGCTCAGGGGTCAGAGATCAGCAAGGCCCGACGCTGGTGTCGTCGGCCAGCTCGACCGCGCCGGCCGGCAGGTACTCGTCGGGGCCGATGCGCAGCCAGCCGTTCGGCGCCGCGCACTCGACCGGTACGCCGGCGCTGTTCGCGGCGAGCCCGACCTGGGGCGCGTCCGGCGCGGGGGCGCTGCGTACCGGGACCGCCTGGTCCGCGCTCAGCCCGTCGTCGCTGCCGTCGCCGTGGTCATCGGAATCGGACGTGTCGTCGGAGTCGGACTTGTCGGCTTGGTCGGAGTCGGAGTCGGTGGCGGGCGTGGCCGGCTGGGTGCTGGCCGGCTGGGTGGCCGGTTGGGGGGCGCGGGCGGCGGCGAGCGGGTCGGCGGTGTCGGTCTGCGTGTTCTCCGCGTCGACCGTGCTCAGCGGCGGGCCGCCCGTCCACAGGTAGCTGACGGTCACCTCGCCGTTGTCGGTCAGCTTCAGTGCCTTGTCGAAGACACCGTCGGACAGGTCGATGCCGGCCGGGTTGCCGACGGTGCGGCCTTCGCCGTCCTTGCCGTCGTTGTGCCCGTCCCGGTAGGCGGCCTCGGCCTCCGGTACACCCTGGGGCAGGTCGGGCCACTCCTGCCGGTGCGCGCTCCAGTAGTCGTCCTTCGTGTTCCAGGGCCCGACGTCCCAGACCGGCGCCCAGACGCAGCGACCGCCGGCCGCGCACACCTTGACGCTGTACTCCGAGCCGTCCTCGTCGGCCAGTGAGCGCCACGAGGGGAGCGCGACGAACAGGTCGTGCGGCTTGATCCGGTGACCGTTCGCGGTGCGGCCGTGCACCAGGCCCTCGCGGGTGGCGAAGACCCGGTAGTCGACCGGGTCGGCCGGTGCCGCGACCTGCAGCCGGGTCACCTCCTCGGCGTGCACCCGCAGCGCCCGCACCTCGGGGCGGTTCGGGCCAGCCCCGGGGTCGGCGGTGAGCAGCACGCGCAACTGCACCAGGTTGCTCGGGCCGGGCAGCTCGGTCGGTGCGCCGGGGCTGGTGGGCAGCCACTCGGTCCAGCGCCCGCCGGGCAGCCGGCCGCGCACGTCCACCTCGACGGTGCCCCCGGGCGGGGTCGACGCGTCGACCTGGGTGCTGAGCCGGCCGACCGAGCGGGGCAGCGGGTGCGCGGGCAGGGTGAGCAGCCCGGTCGGGCCGGTCAGCCGCAGCGCTCCGTTCGCGTAGGCCACGTCGACGGCGTGGCCCTGGTTCAGGTTCGCGACCCAGCCCAGGTCGGCCGGTGCCTGGGTGCGCGGCGGGGCGGTCGGTGGCGGGCCGGTCGGTGGCGCGCCGCCGAGCGCGCTCACCAGCACCGTGGAGAGCGCGGTGAGTAGCGCTGTGGGCAGCCGGCCGAGCACGGCGAGAGCAGATATGAAAGATCCGTAATGGTCAATAAACCCTGGGTGAGTGCCCGGAACGTGTACCACCCACGTGGTGAAGGCCGGGCCCTCGGCCGCCAGGGCCGGGCGGCGTCGCGACCGTCATGCTTGCCCAAGCAAGCGCACACCTTCCGTAGCTAAATGTGTTGTCTGAGTAATCAGGTACCCGTGATGCTGTCGGGTTCGGGCCGCCGGGCGGATTCGGACAATGCGGACCCGAAAGGAGGAGTCGGTGACCCGACTCGGGGAGCTAACGGGCGCCCATAGCGAATGTTCTCGACGTCACATTGGCTTGACGAGTGAATGCGACGTATTTGACGAATGAAGCATTGAGTGGCACGTGTCTCTCCGTGTGATCCGTGCTGCCCATGGTGCGCGTCGGACGGTGGGGCTCGCCGGGTCGTACGGGCTGGTCAGCGGCCGTCGCCGAGCAGCCGGACCACCTCGGCCCGGTCCGGCTTGCCGATGCCGCGCAGGGGCAGCTCCGCCAGCTCCCGCAGCAGCCTCGGCACCGAGGCGGCGCCCAGCTCGGCGCGCACCGCGCTGCCCAGCCCGCCGGAGTTCAGCCGGGTCGAGTCGGCGCAGACCACGGCGGCGGCCACCACCTGGCCCCACTCCGGGTCGGTCAGCCCGACGACGCAGGCCGCGCGAACCCCGGGCTGTGCGGTGAGCACCCGTTCGATCGCCGCCGGGTGCACCTTCTCGCCCCCGGTGATGATCACGTCGTCGGCGCGGCCGAGCACCCGCAGTCGCCCCTCGGAGGTCCAGAATCCCAGGTCGGACGTGTGGAACCAGCCGTCGTGGAAGCTGGCGCCGGTGAGCTCGGGGTCGCCGAGGTAGCCGCTGGCCAGCATCGGGCCGGCCAGCGAGATGCGGCCGTCGGCGGGGTCCAGCCGCACCTGCGCGCCGGCCAGCGGCACCCCGTCGTACACGCAGCCGCCGGCCGTCTCGCTCATGCCGTAGGTGGTGACGACCCGGACCCCGGCCCGGCGCGCCTCGGTGAGCAGGGCGGCCGGCGTCGCCGCGCCCCCGACCAGCACGGCGTCGAACTCGCACAGCGCGGCCAGCGCCCGGTCACCGCCGTCCGAGTCGCCGGTGCCGCCGGTTGCAGAGCCTTCAGTGCCTGCAGGGCCGCCGGTCCCGCTGGTCGAGGTGAGTACCCGGTGCAGCTGGGTCGGCACGAGCGAGGTGTAGTGGCGCTGCCCGGGGGTGTCCGCCAGCAGGGCCTCCGCGACCTCGGCGAACCGCTCCGAGCGGAACCCGCCCCGGCAGTCCAGGACGGCCGGCTTGTGCCCGGCTAGCAGGCTCCGGGAGATCACCTGGGCGCCGGCGACGTGGTGCGCGGGCAGCGCGAGCAGCCAGTGCCCGGGGCCGCCGAGGCGCTCGTCGGTGGCGCGCGCGGAGGCCCGCAGCGCGGCGGCGGACAGCACCACCCGCTTCGGCCCGCCGGTGGTCCCGGACGTCTCGATGACCAGCGCCGCGCCGTCCCCCGGCTCGGGCAACCCCGGGCCCGGGGGCGAGGCAGCGGGCGGGCCGGCCTCGACCGGGAGCACCGCCGGCCCGCCGGCCAGCGCCTCGGCCAGCGCGCCCGTCAGCTCCGCGACCGCCGCCGGCGAGCCGTCACACGCGACGATCCGCATCTGTGCACCTCATAGGTCGTGAGTGGCGAGTGGTCCTATGGGACCACTCGCCACTCACGGGCGAGCCCACTGGGTCAGTAGTACCAGGGGTAGCCGGACCAGTCGGGCGCGCGTTTCTGCAGGAAGGCGTCCCGACCCTCGACGGCCTCGTCGGTCATGTAGGCGAGCCGGGTGGTCTCGCCGGCGAACAGCTGCTGGCCGACCAGGCCGTCGTCGATCAGGTTGAACGAGTACTTGAGCATCCGCTGGGCGGTCGGCGACTTGCTGTTGATCTCTTTGCCCCACTGGATCGCGGTGGCCTCGAGCTCGGCGTGCGGCACGACCTCGTTGACCGCGCCCATCCGCTGCATCTGCTCGGCGGAGTAGGTCCGGCCGAGGAAGAAGATCTCGCGCGCGAACTTCTGGCCGACCTGCCGCGCCAGGTACGCCGACCCGTAGCCGCCGTCGAAGGAGCCCACGTCGGAGTCGGTCTGCTTGAACCGGGCGTGCTCGGCGGAGGCCAGGGTCAGGTCGCAGACCGCGTGCAGGCTGTGTCCGCCGCCGGCCGCCCAGCCGTTGACCACGGCGATGACGACCTTCGGCATGAACCGGATCAGCCGCTGGCACTCCAGGATGTGCAGCCGGCCGGCGCGCGCGGGGTCGACCGTGTCGGCCGTCTCGCCGCTGGCGTACTGGTAGCCGGTGCGCCCCCGGATCCGCTGGTCACCGCCGGAGCAGAAGGCCCACACCCCGTCCTTGGGCGCCGGGCCGTTGCCGGTGAGCAGCACACACCCCACGTCGGAGCTCATCCTGGCGTGGTCCAGCGCCCGGTAGAGCTCGTCGACGCTGCCGGGGCGGAACGCGTTGCGCACCTCGGGCCGGTTGAACGCGATCCGCACGATGCCGTACTCGACGTGGCGGTGGTAGGTGATGTCGGCGAAGTCGAAGCCGTCGATCTGCCGCCAGGCGGCTGGGTCGAAGGTCTCCGACACCGAAGTCTCAGTGCTCACGGGGCATCACAATATGGGGCCGCCCAGGCACGGCCGGGGCCTGGCCGTGCCTGGGCGGCAGTGGGGGCGAGCGGACGCGCCGGCTGGGTGGTCCGGCACGGCGTCCTGGGGGACGTTCCGCTCAGCCGTTGCCCGTGTCCGAGGCGCTCTCGGTGCTGGTGTGGGTCGAGTTGGGCTTGACCGCGTTCGTGGCCGAGTGCGACGTGCCGGCCGTGCCCGAGGTCGAGCTGGTCGAACTGGCCGAGCTGGCAGAACCGGTGGTGCCGGTGACCGAGCCGTAGCAGGGCGCGCCCCACAGCCCGGTGTGCTTCTTCTCCGCCTGCGCCTCGGCCGCCTTGATCTCGGCGGCGTTGCCGACCGGCTGCGGGCTCTCGTAGTACCGGGCCATGCCGGCCTCGACGGCCATCACCGAGTAGTCGGCCCCGTTGGGCAGCCGCAGGAACGCCAGCTTGTTGCCGGCGCGGTCGGTGGCCGGCTGGGTCGGGTCGGTGACGAGCGTGACCGTGGTGTTGTTCAGCGTCTTGACCGCGTAGGCCTTCGACGTGGTCGCGCCGCACTGTTCCTTGTCCAGCCGGGGCGCCACGATGCCGAGGATCTCCACAACACCGTTGACCGCGCCGGACACCTCCACGGTGTCGCCGTCGACGACCTTGGTGATGGTCACCGTGGGCCCGACCGCGGAGTCCACCGCCGCCGGGGCGGGGTTGACCGCGGCCGGCCCGCCGGACTCCGAGGTGGCGATCAGCTTCGCGCTGCCCAGCGCGGCGAGCCCGATCAGGCCGGCGGCCCCGGCGCCGAGCCAGATCCACTTCTTGCTCCTGGCCAGCGCGCCGGGGCGGCCGCCGGGGGAGTTGTTCGGCGGCCGGCTGGTCGCCTCGAGGCGGACCGG
>DATAZG010000052.1:0-71396 GCA_036272155.1 Pseudonocardia sp. | reverse complement strand
TGCGCATGGCGCGGATGTTCTCCCGCGCGATCACCCGCGAGCCGATGGCCGCCTGGATCGGCACCTCGAACTGCTGGCGCGGGATCAGCTCGCGCAGCTTCGACGCCATCGTGGTGCCGTAGGCGTAGGCCGAGTCGCGGTGCCGGATCGCGGAGAAGGCGTCCACCGGCTCGCCCTGCAACAGGATGTCGATCTTGACGAGGTCGGCGGCCTGCTCCCCCGCCTCCTCATAGTCCAGCGAGGCATATCCCCTGGTACGAGACTTGAGTGCGTCGAAGAAGTCGAAAATGATCTCGGCGAGCGGCATCGTGTAGCGCAGCTCGACGCGGGTCTCGGACAGGTAGTCCATGCCGCCCAGCACACCGCGCCGGGCCTGGCACAGCTCCATGATCGCGCCGATGAACTCGGACGGCGCCAGGATCGTGGTCTTGACGATCGGCTCGTGGATCTCGACGACCCTGCCGGTCGGCCAGTCCGACGGGTTGGTCACGGTCATCTCGGTGGCCCCGTTTTTATCAGGACCGTCCAGCACGACCCGGTAGACCACGTTCGGCGCGGTGGAGATCAGGTCCAGGCCGGCCTCGCGCTCCAGCCGGTCGCGGGTGATCTCCAGGTGCAGCAGGCCGAGGAAGCCGCACCGGAAGCCGAAGCCCAGGGCGGTGGAGGTCTCCGGCTCGTAGGTCAGCGCGGCGTCGTTGAGCTGCAGCTTGTCCAGCGCCTCGCGCAGCTCCGGGTAGTCCGAGCCCTCCACCGGGTAGAGCCCGGAGTAGACCATCGGGCGCGGCTCGCGGTAGCCGGTGAGGGCCTCCGTGGCGCCGTGGTGCTGGGAGGTGACGGTGTCGCCGACCTTGGACTGCCGAACGTCCTTCACCCCGGTGATCAAGTAGCCGACCTCGCCGACACCGAGGCCCTCGGACGGCTTCGGGTCGGGCGAGACGATGCCGACCTCGAGCAGCTCGTGCACGGCGCCGGTGGACATCATCTTGATCCGCTCGCGCGGCGTGATCCGGCCGTCCACCACCCGGATGTAGGTGATCACGCCCCGGTAGGTGTCGTAGACCGAGTCGAAGATCATCGCGCGCGCCGGCGCGTCCGCGTCGCCGACCGGGGCCGGCACCAGCCGGACCACCTCGTTGAGCAGCTCGCGCACCCCGGACCCGGTCTTCGCGCTGACCCGCAGCACGTCGTCCGGCTCGCAGCCGACGATGTGCGCCAGCTCGGCGGCGTAGCGGTCCGGGTCGGCGGCCGGCAGGTCGATCTTGTTCAGCACCGGGATGATCGTGAGATCCTTCTCCAGCGCCAGGTACAGGTTCGCCAGCGTCTGTGCCTCGATGCCCTGCGCGGCGTCGACCAGCAGGATCGCGCCCTCGCATGCCTCCAGCGCCCGGCTCACCTCGTAGGTGAAGTCGACGTGCCCGGGGGTGTCGATCAGGTGCAGCACGTGCTCCGTCTCGCCCACCTTCCAGGGCAGCCGGACGTTCTGTGCCTTGATGGTGATGCCGCGCTCGCGCTCGATGTCCATCCGGTCCAGGTACTGGGCGCGGTAGTTGCGCTCGTCGACCACGCCGGTGAACTGCAGCATGCGGTCGGCCAGCGTGGACTTGCCGTGGTCGATGTGCGCGATGATGCAGAAGTTGCGGATGCGCTCCGGCGCGGTGAAGGTGCGGTCGGCGAACGTGCTCACTCGGTTCCTTTGCGTGCGGGGGCCTACTCCATGGTCGCACGCCGGATGACCTGGGCCCGCGCGCATGCCCGCCGAGGTGGCCGATCTCTCCACCCCGACGGGCGTCAGCGGGCCGGAACGAGCCGGAACGGGGCTAGCTGGCCCGGACGACGGGTGTGCCGGACTCGGTAGGCAGGCCGTGCTCAGCGGCCCCCGCCGCCCGCCTGACGACCCGTCAGACCGAGAACAGGTGGCGCACCGTGGGTGGTGGGTCGGACAGACCCCGCACCAGGTCGAGTCCCTCCTGGTCCCTGCCGGTGACCCGACCGTCGTGCTGGCGAAGGTGCTCCTCCCAGGAGGGCACGACGAACTCCTCGAGGATCCGGTCCGGCTGCTCGGCGTCCCGGTAGGCGCGCCAGCTCGTGGCGCCGGTGCGCAGCCGGGTGCGGCGGACCGCGACCAGGCCGGCCAGCAGCTCGTCCACCCGCTCGTCGGCCACGCGGTACTCCACCGTGACGAGCACCGGACCGGGGTTGTCCGACGGGTCGAGCACCAGCTGCGGGTCCAGCCAGGCCGGTGCCTCGGAGCGGTCCGCGCCGGCCACGTCGTGCAGCGGCAGCAGCCGGGACGAGGCGGCGCCGGCCATCAGCAGCGCGGCGCCGATGCCGAACGTGACGGGCAGCCCCACCGGGGCGGCGACCAGCCCCCACAGCGCCGACCCGCCGGCCGTCGCCCCGAACAGCACCACCTGGTAGATCGACAGGCCCCGGGCCCGCACCCAGCGCGGCAGGAAGCCCTGCACCGTGGCGTTCAGGCTGGACAACACCATGATCCAGGCCACCCCGGTGGGCACCAGCACCAGCACGACCAGCCACGGGATCCGGACCAGACCCACCACCAGCAGCGCCACCCCGAAGCCGAGGCTGGCCAGGGTGACCAGCATCGTCGGGCTCCACAGCCGGCGCAGCCGCGGCAGCACCACCGCGCCCAGCAGCGAGCCGACCCCGAGCGCCCCCAGCAGCAGCCCGTAGCCGCCGGAGCCGATGTCGAGGCGCTCGCTCGCGACCAGGGGCAGCAGCGCCCACAGCGCCGACGCCGGCACGATGAACAGCACCAGCCGCAGCATCAGCCGGCGCACCACCGGGGAGTGCCGCACGTAGCGCCCGCCGGCCCGCAGCGCGCCGAGGAACGCCTCCGGATGCGGCCGGTCCGCCGGTTCCGGGCGCCACCAGAGCAGCACCGCCGCGAAGGCGAGAAAGGTCACCGCGTTGATCGCGAACACGGCGGCGACCCCGATCCAGGAGATCACCAGGCCGGCGATCGCGGGGCCGACCGCCCTGGCCAGGTTCACGCTGATCGAACCGAGCGCGGCGGCCCCGGTGAGCTGGGCGCGCGGCACCAGCTCGGGGATCAGCGCCTGGTAGGCCGGCAGCTGCACGGCGGCGCCCGCGCCCAGCAGGAAGGTCAGCACCAGCAGCAGCGTGGGACCGACCGAACCGAACGCGGTGAGCAGTGCCAGCACCGCGCCCACCACCGTCTGGAACAGCTGCGTGGCCAGCAGCAGCCGACGCTTGTCCAGGAACTCCGCGAGCACACCGGACGGCAGCGCGAACAACAGCACCGGCAGGCTGCTCGCCGTCTGCACCAGGGCGACCAGGACCGAGGCGTGCGGCCCCGACACCAGCAGCCACTGCGCGCCGACGGTCTGCATCCAGGTGCCGATGTTGCTCAGCAGCACCGCGATCCACAGTGCCCGGAACACGGCAGAACCCAGTGGTGCCCACGGCGAAACGGGCGCCTCGGCACCACGATCAGCAGCCATGGGCCGAATTGTTCACTGCGAGCTGCTTGCCGTGCGAGCCGACGGCAGGCAACGATCAAACGCGATCGTCGACTACCGGGAGCATGAGATGACCTTTACCCCCCTGCCCGTGCCGAACCGCAAGGACGCCGCCACCGCGGTGCTGGCGGCGAAGAAACGGCTCGGACTGAGCTGGGCGAGCATCGCCGAGACGGTCGGCCAGTCGACCGAGTGGACCACCTCGGCGCTGCTCGGCCAGCAGCCGCTGAGCGAGAAGCAGGCGACCGCCGCCGCCAACCTGCTGGACCTGGACCCGTCACTGGTCGACGCGCTGCAGCTGCCGCCGCTGCGCGGGGCCGACGCGGTGGACACCAGCGAGCCGATCGTCTACCGGCTGCACGAGGCCCTCCAGGTCTACGGCAGCACGATCAGCGAGCTGATCCGCGAGGAGTTCGGCGACGGCATCATGAGCGCGATCGACTTCGAGCTCGACTTCGAACGGGTGCCTGACCCGAAGGGCGACCGGGTCAAGCTGACCTTGAATGGAAAGTTCCTGTCGTACCGGGTGTGGTGAGCTCGGGGTCGGGGTCGCTGGCCACCTTGGTCAGCAGGCCGAGCCGCCGATCGGCGTTGCTCGGCCGACCCCGGCCCCGCTTGTACTCCAGCACGACGCCCTGCTGCACGATCTCGCCGCCCCAGACGCCCCAGGGCTCGACCCGGTCCAGCGCGCCGGCCAGGCAGGCGGCCTTGATCGGGCAGTGCGCGCAGAGCGACTTGGCGAGGTTCAGCTCGGACGGGCGCTCGGCGAACCACAGCTCCGGGTCCGCGTTGGCGCACGGGGTGCGGGTGGTGACGTGTAGATCCTGGCCTCGGTGGACCTGCAGGTTCGGTGTTCCCCTCATGACCATGATGGTTGTCGGCCGAGGGGGCCCGGACATCAGGGATGTTACCGAGATTCGCCCCGGGAACCCTGAGCCCGGACGGCGCTGTTACCCTGGTAAGTCGAATGCCCGCGTGATCCTCCCGTGGGTTGCAGCGGCCGGTCGCCAGAAAGCGGCGCGCGGCGAACAACGACGAACAGAAGGACCAGAGGCAGTCGCGTGGCCAACATCAAGTCGCAGATCAAGCGGGTCAAGACCAACGAGAAGCGCCGCCAGCGCAACAAGTCGGTCAAGTCCGCCGTCCGGACCGCGGTCCGCCGTTTCCGCGAGGCCGTCGAGGCCGGGGACGCCGCGGTGATCGCCGAGCGCCACCGCTACGCCAGCCGCGCGCTGGACAAGGCGGCCAGCAAGGGCGTCATCCACCAGAACCAGGCCGCCAACAAGAAGGCCGCCATGGCCCGCCGGGTCAACGCGATCTGAGCGTTCCAGGCTGACCGTCCCAACCGGGCCGGCCGCGGTCCGACGGGGCCGCTGACGAGCCCGTACATCGCCTCAGAACTTTCTTCGGCCCCAGGTGTAACGCCCGGCGGGCCGGGCGCGATGTACTCAGCAGAACTCCCGCTGCGGCTATCGGCGGCGCTGTTCACTCCCGTGGGGCAGCGCCGCCGATTGGCATTTCCGGCCCTTCGCGGCTGACCGGGCGCGCGGCGGCTGACCGGGCGCGTGCCGCTCGGTGACCGGCACGCGCACTCCGTCCTCTTGTCGCGGGAATTAGGCACGACAAGTCCGACTTGTCGTGCCTAAAAGACGCGACAAGTCGGACGGGGCGAGCCAGGCGCGGACCCGTGCGCCGGAGGGCCAGTGCCGGAGGGCCAGCGCCGGAGTGCCTGGGTTAGGGCGTGCGGGCGCGGGAGCGGAGGCGGCGGAGCATGCGGGCGTCGTCGAAGCCGACCGTGCGCGCCGCGAGCTCGACCGTCTCACCCTGGCCGATCAGCTGCTCGGCGCGCTCCAGGCGCAGCGCGTGCTGGTAACGCAGCGGCGTGAGGCCGGTGGCGCGGGCGAACTCACGGGTGACCGTGCGCTCGCTGCAGCCGGCCAGCGAGGCGAGCTCCGTCAGCCGCAGGCGGTCGGCCAGGCGTGACTCGATCACGTCCTGGATGCGGTGCACGGCGTCGCTGAGGTGCGAGCGGTACGCGAGCATGGCACTGGCCTGCGGCGACTCCCCGTTGCGCCGCGCGTAGACGACCATCGAGCGGGCCACCCGCGCCGCCGCGCCGGGTCCGTGCCGGGCGGCGACCAGGTGCAGCGCGAGGTCGATCCCGCTGGCGATGCCGGCCGAGGTCACCACGCGGGTGTCCTCGACGAACAGCACGTCCCGCACCACGGTCGCCCTCGGGTACCGCCGCCCCAGCTCGTCCTGCAGCGCGTGGTGCGTGGTGAACCGCCGCCCGTCCAGCAGCCCGGCCCGGCCCAGCGCGTCGGCGCCCGAGCAGACGCTGGCCACCGTCCCCCCGCCGGCGTGGTGTACGCGCAGCCGCCGCAGGCTCTCCGCCGACAGCCGGCCCCCGGCACCCGGCCCCGAGGAGCGCCACCCCGGCACGAACACCAGGTCGTCGGCGTCGAGCTCGGGCCAGTCGGTGTCCGCGCGCACCGCGAGGCCCTGCGCGGTCTTGATCTCCGGCTGGTCGGCGACGTAGTGCACCGCGCAGGCGTGGCCGAGCTCGGCCAGCTCGCTGAACACCTGCGCCGGGCCGGCCAGGTCCAGCAGGTGCAGCCCGGGGGCCAGCAGGAAGACGACGCGGTACACGATCTGGTCAGGCTAGCGCGTGGGCGGCGCCGGTCACCTCGGCCGTGCTGGCGATCCGGGCGAACCGGCCGGCGAGCACGTACTCGGTGCGCACGGTGACGTCCTGGGCACTGAGCGTGCGGGGGTCGGCGAGCACCTCGGCCAGGCTCGCGGCCTCCGGGGCGTCCCAGTGCGGCAGCGGCGTGGTGGCGGTGGCGTCGGTGACGAAGGTGACGCGATAGCCGAGGTCGGACCCGATCCGCGCGGTCGTCTCGCAGCACTGCTCGGTCCTGATCCCCGCGATGACGAGCTCGGAGACCCCGCGCTCGGTGAGCAGCCGCTGCAGGTTCGTCGTGGTGAACGCGTTGTGCGCGGTCTTGAAGAGCACCGGCTCCGGCTCGGCGGGCACCAGCCCGTCCATCAGCCGGACGAACCCGCTGGCCGGGTCGAACACGGTGCCGGTGCCCGGTTCGGCGTGCAGCACCCAGTACACCGGGTTGCCCTCGGCCCGCGACCACGCCACCAGGTCGGACACCCGGTCCACGATCGCGGGGTTGGAGTTGGCCGCCCAGCTCTCCCGCTGGCGGAACGACTCCTGGACATCGATGACGATCAGCGCTGTGGTCATGCCGGCACGCTAACCGGTGGGCGGCCCGGCCGGACAGGCTCGTTCAGGACCGGTACCGGACCGATCTGGTCACTGTGGCCGGGGTCGGCTGCGCATTCCGACGGGACGCCGCCCGCCGGGCGGCGGTCAGCCTCGCCGGGCGGCGGTCAGCTCACGTCGCGGGCCGCCACGACGCGCAGCACGGCCCGCTCGAGGGCGTAGTTCGCGTCGGCGGCGACGCCCTTGACGTCGGCGTTCACGTCAGCGACCACGGCCATCGCCACCGCGATCCCGGCCGGGCGCCACCCCCGGGCCTGCGCCTGTGCCTTGCGGACCTTCCACGGCGGCATGCCCAGCTGGCCGGCCATCCGGAAGGGGTCGCCCCGGCCGGCGGCGCCGACCTTCGCCACCGTGCGGACCGCATCGGCCAGCGCGTCCGCCACCAGCACCGCGGGCACGCCCAGCACGGTCGCCCAGCGCAGGGCCTCCAGCGCGCCGGAGCGGTCGCCGGTGATCGCCTTCTCGGCCACCGCAAAACCGGTCACCTCGGCGCGGCCCCGGTGGTAGCGGCGGACCGCGTTCTCGTCGACGCCGCCGTCGGTGTCCGCGACCAGCTGCGTCGCGGCGGCGGCCAGCTCCCGCAGGTCGTTGCCGACGGCGTCGATGAGCACCCGGACGCCGTCGGGGGTGATCCGCCCGCCGGCCCGCTTGATCTCACCTCGGACGAAGTCCACCCGCTCCTCGAACTTCGTCACCCGGGGGCATTCGGTGACCTCGGCGCGGGCGGCGCGCAGCGCATCGGCCAGCGCCTTGCCCCGGGCTCCGCCGGCGTGCAGCACGACCAGGCTCACCCCGTCGGCCGGAGCGGCGACGTAGTCGGTGATCGCCGCCGCGACCTCCTTGCCGGCCTCGTGCGCCGCCTCCAGCACAACCACGCGGCCCTCGGCGAACAGCGACGGGCTGATCAGTTCGGCGAGGTCCGCCCTGGTCAGCGAGGCGGCGGCGACCCGGCGCAGCTCGGCGGTCGGGTCGGCGGCGCGGGCCGAGGCGAGCGCGTCGACCACCGCCCGCTCCACCAGGAACTCCTCGTCGCCGACGATCAACCGCAGTGCCGGCGACGTCACGCTGATCGCGGCGCCGGACGTGGCCTCGTTCGCGGACGGGCTGCTCATGGGCCCATCGTCCCAGTCCCGCCGGAGCACCGTGAGCGGCCACCCCGGGACGACCCCGAGCCGGACCCCGAGAGCGGCCTGAGTGGTTGTTCACGACGCCGTCGCGAGCCCAGTCGGATGGGTGAGCCTGCTCCCAGATCACGAGACGGGCTGGGCGGAACCGGCAACAGTGACGTAACGTGGGCTCCAGCTCACCTCCGAAGGAGAGCGGTCCGTGCGCGGGCCACAACTGCATAAGGCTCATCCAGAGGGGCAGAGGGAACGGCCCTGCGAAGCCCCGGCAACCGGCATTGACCGATCTGCGCATCGCCGTTGCGCAGCACGCCCGTCATGGGCGAGGTCGTTCGATGATCACGGTGCCAATTCCGACCCGCATGTTGCGGGACAGATGAGGAGACCTCGCGATGTCCGTGAGCACCACGCTATCCACTTCCACCTCGCTCGACCTTGGGCCGGCACGTGCCCTGTCCTGTCGCGAGTGTGGCCACGAGATTCCGCTCGCCCCCGAGTTCGCCTGTCCGGAGTGCTTCGGCCCGCTCGAGGTCGCCTACAACTTCGTCGACGTCACCCGGGAGCGCATCGAGGCCGGCCCCAAGTCGATCTGGCGCTACGCGTCGCTGCTGCCGGTGCCCTCGGACGTGACCCGCCACCCCAACACCGAGCCCGGCCTGACCCGCCTGGTGCGCGCCGATCGGCTCGGCAAGGAGATCGGCCTCAAGAACCTGTGGCTGAAGGACGACACCGGCAACCCCACCCACTCGTTCAAGGACCGCGTGGTCGCGGTGGCCCTGGCGGCGGCCCGTGAGCTTGGCTTCAGCGTGTTGGCCTGCCCGTCCACCGGCAACCTCGCGAACGCCGTCGCGGCGGCGGCGGCCCGTGCCGGCTGGCGCTCGGTGGTGCTGATCCCGAAGTCGCTCGAGCAGGCGAAGATCCAGATGACCGCGGTGTACGGCGGCACGCTGATCGCGGTGGACGGCAACTACGACGACGTCAACCGGCTCGCCACCGAGCTCGCCGCCGAGGAGGAGGACTGGGCGTTCGTCAACGTGAACGTCCGTCCCTACTACGCGGAGGGCTCGAAGACGCTGGGCTACGAGGTGGCCGAGCAGCTGGGCTGGCGGCTGCCCGAGCAGATCGTGGTGCCGGTGGCCTCCGGTTCGCAGCTGACCAAGGTGGACAAGGCGTTCCGCGAGCTGGGCTCGCTCGGGCTGGTGGAGCCGACGCCGTACAAGGTGTTCGGCGCACAGGCGACCGGCTGCTCGCCGGTGTCCACAGCATTCGCCGAGGGCACCGACGTGGTCCGGCCGGTCCGGCCGGACACGATCGCCCGCTCGCTGGCCATCGGCAACCCGGCGGACGGCCCGTACGTGCTGGACACGGTCCGCCGCACCGGTGGCGCGGTGACCGACGTGTCGGACGCCGAGGTGGTCGACGCGATCCGGCTGCTGGCCCGCACCGAGGGCATCTTCGCCGAGACCGCCGGCGGCGTGACCCTGGCCTGCACGCGCAAGCTGATCGAGTCCGGCCAGCTGGACCCGGACGCCGACACCGTGCTGCTGATCACCGGCGACGGGCTCAAGACGCTCGACGCGGTGGCCGGCCACGTGGGGCCGACCGCCACCGTGTCGACCTCCACCGCCGAGGTCCGGCGCGCGCTGCAGGGCTGACCCTGCTGCCGGCTCCGCGGGGCTGACCCGGCTGACCTAGGCCGGCTCCCCGGCTCGCGCCGTTTGCGCGGGCCGGGGAGCGGGCGTCAGCCCCCGGGACGACCCGATCCGGACCCGGTCAACCCCGGCGGGGCGCGGGCAGAGGATGCCCCCTGGCCACCGCCGCCGGGCCGTCCCGCGAATTGACCACGGCAACATCGCCCGACTCGTCGGTCCGCCGGACCAGCGCCCCGGCCCGGCGCAGCAGGTCGAGCACCGTGGCGTTCGGGTGCCCGTACCGGTTGCCCGCACCCACGCTGACCAGCACCAACCGTGGCCGCACCGCCTCCAGGAACGCCGGTGAGCTGTACCTGGAGCCGTGGTGCGGAATCTTCAGGACGTCCGCGCGCAGGTCCACTCCCGAGGTCAGCAGGCTGGCCTGCGCGAGCAGCTCGACGTCCCCGGTGAGCAGCAGTGTGCCGGTCGGCGTGCTCGCCCTGAGCACGAGCGAGCCGTTGTTCACGTCGGTGCCATCGGTGGGGTCGATGGAGCGGCCGGGGTCCACCGGGCCGAGTACGCGCAGGCTCAGCGCCGGCCAGTCCAGCTGCTGACCGGCGCGCAGCTCCAGCACGGGGATGGCCCGCTCGGCGGCGAGCCGCCCCACCCGCTGGTCGGCCCAGGCCGGCTGGTGCACGGGGCCGACCGCGACCGCGGCGACCGAGCGGCCGGCCAGCGCCGCGGCCAGCCCACCGAGGTGGTCGGCGTGCAGGTGGGTGATCACCACCAGGGACAGCGCGGTCACCCCGAGCCGGCTCAGGCAGCCGTCCACCGCGCCCGCCTCGGTACCGGTGTCGACCAGCACCGCGCGCCCGGCCTGCCCGGTGGCCAACACGATCGCATCCCCCTGGCCGACGTCGCAGGCCACCGCCGCCCACCCGGCCGCCGGCCACCCCGGCGTCACGAACCGGGTCGGGATGACGATCACCAGCACCCCGATCACCGCCGCCAGCAGCACCGCCCGCAGCCGCCGGTGCCGCAGCAGCAGTGCGCCGCCGAGCACCACCCCGAGCAGTAGCAGCGCACCGGTGACGCCGGCGGGCCAGGCCAGCGCAGCACCCGGCACCGTGGCACCCCAGTGCGCGACCCAGACCAGCCAGCCGACGGCCGGCCGCGCCAGCCAGGCGCACAGCTCGGCGAGCATCGGGCTGGCCGGCGAGACCACGGCGGCCAGCACCCCGAGCACGGTGACCGGGGCGACCGCCGGCGCGGCCAACAGGTTCGCCACCACCGCGACCAGGCTGACCTGCCCGGACAGTCCGGCCACCAGCGGCGCGGTGACCAGGTGCGCCGCCGCCGGCACCGCCACCGCCTCGGCCACCCCCGGCGGCACCCCGAGCCGGCGCAGCCAGGCCGACCACCGGGGCGCCAGCAGCACCAGCGCCGCCGTGGCCAGCACCGACAGCGCGAACCCCGGATCGGTACCCAGCGCGGGGTCGACCAGGAGCAGGCCCAGGATCGCCGCCGCCAGGGCCGGCAGCACCGACCGGCGCCGGCCCACCAGCACCGCCAGCAGGGCCACCGCCCCCATCACCGCCGCCCGCAGCACACTCGGCGACGGCCGGGCCAGCACGACGAAGCCGACCAGCGCGAGCAGCGCCAGCAGCACCCGCGTGCGCGGGCCGGCGTGCAGCAGCGCGAGCAGCCCGAACACCGCGCCGCACACCATCGCCACGTTCGCCCCGCTGACCGCCGTCAGGTGCAGCAGCCCGGTGGTACGGAACTCCTCGCGCAGCGTCCAGGACATCGCGCTCGTATCACCGATGGCCAGGCTGGGCAGCAGCTGGGCGGACCGCTCGGGCAGCACCGAGCCGGCCGCGGCCCGCAGCCCGTCGCGCAGGGTGTCGGCGGCCCGCTGCCACCACGGCGGCGGTGTGACGTCGGCCGGCGGACCGCGCACCCGCAGCACCGCGACCGTGAGGTCCGCCCTGGTCGCCGGCGCGAGCAGGCCGGACGCGGTCAGCTCCACACCGGGCAGCAGCTCCGCCCAGCCCTCCCTCGGCGCGATCAGCAGCACCCGGCCGCCCACGCTCCAGCTGCCCCCGTCCGCGCGGGCACCGACCAGCTCGGCCGGGATGGCGAACTGGGCCGCGCCGCCGGGGCGTCCGCCGTAGCCGGCCGAGCCACCGTCGAAGATCGGCGCGGGGTCACCGGTGAGCTCGACCCGGACGGTGGCCGCGCTGGACCGCTCGGCCGCCGGACGCAGCGGGTGGTGCGCGAGCTGGTAGGCGGCCGAGGTGATCACCAGGCCGGCGGCGGTGACGCAGCCCGCCGCGGCCAGCACCCCGGGCGCCAGCACCGCGCCGACCGGGCGGGAGTCGTGCTCCCGGCGCAGCCGCGACCAGGCCAGCAGTGCCGCCACCGCCGCGACCAGCGTGACCACGGCGGCGGCGACCCAGCCGGCGGTGAGCCCGAGGATCACGGTCAGCCAGCTGAGCAGCGCCGCCGGCAGCAACCGCGAGTCGAGCGCCGGCCGGCCGGCCGGCACACCCTCGGCCGCGCGGCCGCCCGGACGGTGGCCGACCCGCTGCCCGGGCTCCGGACCGCCGGCCGTCATATCGTCACCTGATCCCGCAGCTGGCCGAACCGCCGCTCGCCGATCCCCTCGATCTCGCGCAGTTGTTCGACCGAGCTGAACCGACCGTGCCGCGCCCGCCAGTCCAGGATGCGCTGCGCGGTGACCGGACCGACGCCGGGCAGCGTGTCCAGCTGCTCGGCGGTCGCCCGGTTCAGGTCGATCTTGCCGCCGGCCGCCGGCGGCCCACCACCGCCCGCCCCCGCGGCGAGCGGCCCGCCGGGCCCGGGGTCCGGCCCGGCGGTCGGCTGTGGCAGGCCGACCAGGATCTGCTCCCCGTCGGCCACCCGCCTGGCCAGGTTCAGCGGCGTCAGATCGGTGCCCCGCAGCGGGCCGCCGGCCTGTGCGATCGCGTCGGCCACCCGGGCGCCCTCGGGCACCTGCACCAGGCCCGGCCGGTGCACCTTGCCGGCCACGCTGACCACCAGCGGCGCACCTGTGCCCGGCGGTCGGCCGGGAGCCGGACCCGCCGACGCGGGGCTCGGCTGCCCGGTCGCGCCCGCCACGGTGAAGGAGGGCGGCTGCTCCGCGACCGGCCGGTCCCGCCAGACCCCGACCGCCGCGAGCACCGCCGCGACGGCCGCCACCGCGGCCAGCGCCAGCGCACCGGGGCGCCCGGGGTCCAGCCGCAGTCCCCGCCAGCGCTCCGGTACCCACCGCTCACCGAGCCGGGCCAACCGGTCCGAAGCGGCCGTGAGCAGCGGCAACGGCGCCGTGGTCGCCGCCGCCGGCACCCCGGGCTCGCCCTCGGCCGACCAGTCCCCCGCCCGCGTTCGCCCGGACGGCCCGTGCCCGGTCGCTCCGTCTCCGGACCCTCCATCGCCGGCCCGCGCGCCCTCAGCCGCCCCATCGCCGGCCCACGCGTCCCCGATCGCCCCGTCCCGCGCCCGTGAGCGCTCGGTACGCCCCGGGATGGCCGAACCGGGGCGGCCGAACTCGATCTCGACCGCCCCCGGCCGGCTCGGACCGGGTTCGACCTGCCACGGCTCCACCAGCCGCCGGGGCCCGCCCAGGCCCGGAGCCGGCTCCCACCTCACGCCCGACGCTCCACCGGGAGCCGCACCCGGCGGGACTCCACGCGGCGGGACCCCACCCGGTGGCACCACCTCCCCCGCCGACCTCGGCCTCGGCACGCCGCCCCCGACCGGCCAGGAGCCCGACCCGACCTCGGGCCGCACCGGCGAAGAACGCCCTGGCGATGGGTCGACCGACGGGCCGACGGACTGATCCCGCACCCCATCGGACGGCGCCGGGCCGGCGGCGCGACGGGGCACCCGCAGCCCGGTCAGCCGATCACTCGCCGACCGCTCCGCCGCCCCGGAGGCCCCCACCTGTGCCGTCGCCACGAGTTCGACCGTAGGAGGAATCGGGGTCCGAGGAAGGCGGTCACCGGCCAGCTGTGGACAACCTCGCCCGATGTGCACAACCTGCCCGGATCAGGCGGACGGGACCAGAAACTGTCGGCCGGTCGGGCACAATGCCCGCCCGGTCAGACCACCCCGGCCCGGTCAGACCACCCCGGCCGGGCCCGGGCGCCCCCGACGCCGGTCAGCGCAAACGCTGATCAGCACAAACGCCGGCCAGCACAAACCGCGACTGAGCCACCCGACCCCGGCTCACTCCGACGCCGGCGGAGTCGGCGGCACCACCACAACGCCGAGCAGACCGGGCCCGGCATGCGCCCCGAGGACAGCGCCGACCTCGGACAGCAGGCACGGTCGGGCGGCCGGCAGCTCCTCGCCGAGCCGCCGCGCCAGCTCCTCGGCGCGGTCGGCGGCACCGAGGTGGTGCACGGCCAGCTCGGCGGCCCCCGGACCGGCGGCCCGCACCGCGAGCTCCACCAGCCGGGTCATCGCGCGGGCGGCGGTGCGTACCTTCTCCAGCGGTTCGATCAGGCCGTCGGTCACGTGCAGCACGGGTTTGACGGCGAGCGCGCTGCCCAGCCAGGCGGCAGCCGCGCCGATCCGGCCACCCCGGCGCAGGTGTTCCAGGGAGTCCACGCAGAAGAACACCCGGCTGCGCGCCGCCACCTCGGCGGCCGCCACCTCCACCGCCGTGCCCGCCTGACCGGCCGCCGCCGCCCGTGCCGCCGCGAGCACCGCGAAGCCGAGGCCCATCCCGGTCGAGCGCGAGTCGACGACCCGGACCACGCTCGGGTCGACCTCGTCGGCCGCGATCCGGGCCGCCTCCCAAGTACCGGACAGTCGCCGGGACAGGTGCACCGAGACGACCTCGCTCGCCCCACCGTCCAGCAGCTCGCGGTAGCGGGCGGCGAACTCGGCGGGCGCCGGCCGGGACGTGCCGACCGGAGTGGCCGGGTCGGCCAGGGCCGTGGTGATCTCGGCCGGGCCGACGTCGATGGTGTCCCTGCCCAGCCGTTGGCCCAGGCTGACCTGCAGCGACACCACATGGATGCCGTGCTCGGCGGCCAGCCCGGGCGGCAGGTAGCCGGTGGAGTCGGTCACGACCGCGACGGTCATCGCGACCGCAGGGCCGGGGCGAGCGCGGTGGCCAGGCCCTCCCCCAGCCGCTGGTGCCCGGCCCAGCCGTAGTGGATGCCGTCCGGGTTGCCCTCGCCGGCCCGGATGTGGGCGCCGATCAGCGCCGAGACGTCCAGGGTCGCGGCGCCCACCTCCGCCGCCCAGGCACGGGTCGCCCGCTCAGCGGGCAGCCGGCCCCGGTGCACGTAGCCGTACGCGGGCGCGCGGTGCACCCCGGGCAGCATGGCCACCACGGGAATGCCGGGCCGGATCGTGGTCACCGCGCGGCGGCACGACTCCAGGTACTGCACGGTGAGCTTGGGCGGCAGTCCGACCGGCCCGCCGCCGGGCAGCAGGGCGAACGCCCTGGACAGGTTCGGCTGGGCGGCCAGGTAGCCGTCCTTGACGACCCGGCGCAGGCCCGGCGGTCGCAGCGACGGGATCAGCTCACGCAACGCGGTGGGCAGCGGCGACGGCAGCGTGTCCATCCCGCCGACGCCGAGCACGAGCGCGTCGACGGTCGGCATCACCGGCCAGATCCGGGGGTCGCGGGTGAGGGCCCGCCAGGCGTGCCGGGCCGTCCAGCCGTAGCCGGCGAGCAGCTCCGCGCGGCCGCCCAGCGCGGCGGCGGCCACGTTGTGCCACAGCCGGGGGTCGTCGGCCGGTTCGGCCCTGGTCGGCCCGTGGAAAGACAGCGAGTCGGCCAGCACCAGCAGCACCGGACCACTCATCCCGAATACCCCGGTGCCGCCAGCAAGCTAGAGAACACCGACGTTGAACCCGGTCAGCCGCCATCGGGTGCCCGACTCGGAGCGCCGCCGCAGGGTCACCCAGCAGGCGTTGCCCATGCCGCCCAGCGCGGTCCAGCTGGGCAGCTCCAGGTTGAGCAGGGCGCAGCTGAGCGCGGTGATCAGGCCGCCGTGCGCGCAGAGCAGCACGGTGCTGGGCGGGTCGTCGGCGAACTCCCGGTCCAGCTCCTCGACCAGTGGCCGGGCGCGCGCCGCCACCTGGACCCGGGACTCACCACCGGGCGGCGCCCAGCTCGGGTCGGCCCGCCAGGTGGCCAGCGCTCCGGGCCAGCCCTGCTCGACCTGCTCGGGGGTAAGGCCCTGCCACTCGCCGAGGTGCGTCTCCCGCAGCCGGGCGTCCAGCTTGACCGGCAGGCCGCAGACCAGCCCGATCTCCTCGGCCGAGCGGGCCGCCCGCGACAGATCGGAGCTGATCAGCCGCACCGGGTCGAAGCCGGCCAGCGCGGGTGCTGCCTGGCGCACCTGGGCCACGCCACGTGCGGTGAGCTCGGAGTCCAGATGGCCCTGCATCCGGCCCTCGGCGTTGTAGTCCGTCTGCCCGTGCCGCACCAGCACGAGCCGGCGCAGCGTCACCCCGAGTACCCGTCTTCGTCGTCGTCCTCGTCGGCCAACGGGTCGACCCTGGCCTCCGGGAACTCGACCCGGGGGCAGTCCTTCCACAGCCGGTCCAGCCCGTAGAAGCCGCGTTCGTCGGAGTGCTGGATGTGCACCACGATGTCCACGAAGTCGAGCAGTACCCAGCGCCCCTCGCGGGCGCCCTCGCGGCGGATCGGCTTGCTGCCGGCCAGCCGCAACCGCTCCTCGACCTCGTCCACGATGGCCTGTACCTGGCGCTCGTTGGGCGCCGAGGCGATCACGAAGCAGTCCGTGATGACCAGTTGCTCGGAGACGTCGAGTACCACGATCTCGCGCGCCTTCTTGTTGGCCGCGGCGCCCACCGCGACCTTCGCCAGTTCCAGTGCCTGCGCGGACGCGCTCACCGCACTCCCTCCGCCCGGGCGACCGGGAGTGCCCCGGTTTGTCCCGTCTCGTCGACCTAAGGGTACTGAGCCGCCGGGCGGTGCTCGTCCGGGCCGTTCGGACGCCGTCCCGGCCCGGTCGCGAACCCGCCCCGATCCTCACGCGGGTGACGCGCGAGGCCCGGGGCGAGAGGGGTTCGACCAGAGGGGGCGGGGTCTTACAGACCGAGCCCGAGGCCGCCCAGCAGACCGGTGACGGTGTCGGTGACGCCACCGAGGCCGAGTCCACCGGAGTCCTGGGCGCTGCTGCTGCTGTCGCTGTGGCCGTCGGAGCTGCCGTAGTCCTGGCCGTCGTCATCGGAGTCGGCGAATGCGGCGCCGGCTCCCACAACGAGGATGCCAGCCGAGACAACTCCAGCGATAACAACGCGAACAGTGCGCGACATGGGAACTTCCTTCCGATTGGGGAGCGGATGTGCAGACCATAGTGACGCCGAGATCTAGAAACAAAATTGAGAGCGCCCTTTTCCCTCTTTCCGGTGACGCCGGATCTCGCGGACAGTGACCGCTCTCGGCACGTTTCCGCAGGAAGGGACACGTTCGATGCGCCCTTGGGTGGCCATCGAGTTCAAGTCCCGATCACGGTGCGACACGGCCGGCCACCTGCGAAATAACATCGTGATAAGTACGCCCGGACCATCGAGATAGGACCGTGATACCCACGTGATCGGACGCGCCGCGCCTCGGGCCGGCCGGGCTATTCGGCCGCACGATACGAATGCGACGGTTCAGCCCTGATACAGGCAGCGCTTCGAGATGTACTGCACGACCCCGTCCGGCACCAGGTACCAGACCGGCCGGCCCTCCCGGACCCGGCGCCGACACTCGGTGGACGAGATCGCCAGCGCGGGGACCTCGACCAGCGTGACGGAGCCCTCCGGCAGGTGCTCGCCACCCAGCTCGTAGCCGGGGCGGGTGACTCCGACGAAATGCGCGAGCTCGAACAGCTCCTCGACCTTGTGCCAGGACAGGATCTGAGACAGGGCGTCGGCCCCGGTGATGAAGAACAGCTCCGCGCCGGGGTAGCGATCGTGCAGCTCGCGCAGGGTGTCCACCGTGTAGGTCGCGCCGGGGCGCTCGATGTCGGCGCGGTCCACCGAGAACTGCGGGTTCGAGGCGGTGGCCACCACGGTCATCAGGTAGCGGTCCTCGGCGGAGCTGACCACCCGGCCGGTTTTCTGCCAGGGCTCCCCGGTCGGCACGAAGATCACTTCGTCGAGGCCGAACCGGGCGCTCACCTCACTGGCGGCGACGAGGTGGCCGTGGTGGATCGGATCGAAGGTGCCACCCATGACCCCGATGCGCTTGAGCGCGCCGCACTCCCCACCCATCGGCCGACCCATCAGCGCAGCGTATAGCCCCGACCGGGGCCCGCGCCGCCCACGGCGGCGCGGCTCACACCGCCGAAGGCATACCCCCTGAACGGGGCGACCCGGCCGCCGATACGCTCACCATCAGCAACCTCATCCGCCCCACACTCCCCGACCGAGGAAGCCCGCCCCCCGTAAAAGCCGGCGGTCGAACCGGCTACCTGCACTTACAGTCATGCCCCAGCTCGGTGACGACCGTCACCGGACTCACGAGAGGGCCAGCCGTGTCACAGGTACTCGATTCAGGACTGCAGGCATTCCGCGACGCGTTCGGCGGCCGTGTGATCACCGCCGAGGACCCCGAGTACAACACCGCGCGCTCGGTCTGGAACGGCGACATCGACCGGTACCCGGCCGTGGTGGCGCGCTGCGCGGACGCCAGCGACGCGACCGCCGCGATCGGCTTCGCCCGGACGTCCGGCCTGGAGATCTCGGTGCGCGGCGGCGGGCACAACTTCTCCGGCGCCGCCGTGGCCGACGGCGCTCTGATGATCGACCTCAGCCTGCTGCGCCACGTGGTGGTCGACCCGGTCGCCCGGCGGGTCCGCTGCGGCGGCGGGACCACCGGCGCCGACCTGGACGCCGCGACCCAGGAGCACGGCCTCGCCGTGACCATGGGCACGATCAGCCACACCGGTATCGCCGGGCTCTCGTTGGGCGGCGGCTTCGGCTGGCTGACCAACCTGATGGGCCTGAGCTGCGACAACCTGATCTCCGCCGAGGTGGCGCTCGCCGACGGCCGGGTCGTCCGCGCCGCCGAGGACTCCCACCCCGACCTGTACTGGGCGCTGCGCGGCGGGGGCGGCAACTTCGGCGTGGTCACCGAGTTCGAGTTCCAGCTCCAGCCGGTCGGGCCGCTGGTCCACTTCGCCCTGTTCTTCTGGGAGCTGGACCGGCGGGCGGACGCGCTGCGCGTGGCCCGCGACGCACTGCAGGGCCTGCCCCGTGACGCCGGCGGTCTGCTGGCGGCAGGGCTGGCCGCGCCGCCGGAGCCGTTCGTGCCGGAGCAGTACCACTTCGCCCCGGGCTGCGCGGTCATCGTGGCCGGCTTCGGCAGCGCCGAGGACCACGCCGCGCTGTTGACGCCGATCCGCGCGGGACTGACCCCGGCGTTCGAGTTCGTCACGCAGCTGCCCTACACCGCGCTGCAGCAGACGCTCGACGCCAGCGCGCCGTGGGGCATCCACGCCTACGAGAAGGGCCTGGAGATCGACGAGATGCCGAACGGGCTGATCGACACGCTGGTCGAGTACCTACCGAAGAAGCAGTCCCCGCTGTCGTTCCTGCCGATCTTCCCGCTGGGTGGGGCGTACACCGACGTGGCCGAGGACGCCACCGCGTTCGGCGGCAGCCGCACCGCGCGCTGGTTCGTGAACGTGGGCGCCACCTCGCCCGATCCGGCGGTGCTCGCCCACGACCGAGTCTGGGTCCGGGAGCTGTGGCAGGCCCTGAGCCCGTACGCGAGCAACACCGGCGGCTACGTCAACTTCATGGCCGAGTACGAGTCCGACCGCGTCCGCACCTCTTACGGCCCGACCAAGTACGAGCGACTTTCCAAGATCAAGACCAGCTACGACCCGGACAACGTGTTCCACCTCAACCCGAACATCCTGCCCGGCTGAGCCGGCCCGCCACCCTGCCCGTCACCCCTGCCGTCGCCCTGCCCCTCACCCCCGGACGGCGCGGTCGGCGGCCGCCGCGAGCCGCTCGCTGGTCACCCGGCGCAGGTGGGGGCACCGTTCGGCGGGGTGCTCGTCCGGACAGGACAGCAGGTGCTCCAGGTGGTCCACGGCGGCGGCCAGCCGGCGCTGTTGCTCGGTGAGCAGCGTGAGCCGATGGGCCACCGCGGTGTGCCAGTCACGGTCCCGATCGCTGCCCGCCAGCACGGCGGCGATCTCGTCCAGGCTCAGCATCCCGGCGTCCCGCCACAGCTGGATCAGCCCGATCCGGTGCAGCTCCTCCGCGCCGTAGCGCCGCCAGGTCCCGTGGCGCCGCGGCGGCGAGACCAGCCCGCGCTCCTCCCAGTAGCGCAGCGTGGACACCGGCAGCCCGAACCTGGCCGCCGCCTCCCCGATCCCGGTCAACCGGTCGATCCCGACCGGCCCGTCGCTCGTGTCGTTCAAGGCTGCCCCCTCGGGTGAACCGCTGCTTGACCTCAAGTCCACTTGAGGTGCTTTAGTTAGGCAACCCTAACTTAGTAGCGAGTGTGTCACAGCTCTCTGACCGGAGGGACCGGGATGACCCAGACGAAGACCGCCACCCGCGAGACCGCCACCCGCGAGGCGCCGGATACCGGCACACCCGGGTCCGAACTGCTGCTCGAGTGGCTGCACGGCGCGACCGCCGCGCGACTGTTGGAGACCGTGACCAGGATGAACCTGGCCGAGGTGATCGGCGACCGGGTCGCGGACCTGACCGAGCTGGCCAGGCACTACGGCATCCCGCCGGACCGGCTGCGCCGGCTGATGCGGGCGCTCATCGACCTGGGCCTGTGCGCCGAGCACCGCCCCGACGGGTACGCGCTCACCGCACTGGGCGGCCTGCTGCACCCGGACCGGCCCGGCTCGCTGCACCACCTGGTCCGGCTGTACACCGACCCGATCACGCAGCGGTCCTGGTCCAACCTGGAGGCCAGCCTGCGCACCGGGCGGGCCGGCTTCGTCGAGGCCTACGGCATGCCGATCTTCGACTACCTGGCCGACCGGCCCACGCTCGCCACGACCTACCACGCGACCATGAGCCTGCTCACCGAGCGGATCGCCACGGTGGTCGCCGAGCACTTCGACTTCGGCCGGTTCGCCACGGTGACCGACGTGGGCGGTGGCGACGGCACGCTGCTGCGGGAGATCCTGGGCCGGCACCCCGGGGTGCGGGGAGTGCTCGTCGACAACGCGGAGGTCGTGGCCACGGCGGCCGCCAAGTTCGCCGCTGCCGGGGTCGGGGACCGCTGCGCCATCGCCCCCGGCGACTTCTTCGAGGCCGTACCTGCCGGTTCGGACCTCTACCTGCTCAAGTGGATCCTGCACGACTGGGACGACGACCGCGCCGCCATGATCCTGCGGCGCTGCCGGGAGGCCATGCCCGGCCGAGGTCGGCTCATGGTCATCGAGCGTGTGCTACCGGTGACGACGGCCCCGGGCGTGCCGAGGGACCCGGCGCTGAGCGACCTGCACATGCTGGCCATCTACGGGGGCCAGGTGCGCACCCTCACCGAGTTCCAGGCGCTGTTCCGGCGGGCCGGGCTGCGCTTCGTGGCCGTCCGCCCGCTGCCGGGCGTCGACCACGTCCACCTCATCGAGGCCGCGGTGGGCTGACGAGCGGCCGCGCCCAGACCGCCAGCGGCCAGACCGCCAGCGCCCAGACCGGCAGCGCTCAGACCGGCAGCAGGGACTCCACGACCTCGGCGAGCTGGGCGACCGTGCGGCACTCGTGCATGGGCAGCAGGTCGGCGTAGCGCAGGGCGGCGGAGTCGCCGCTGCCCCACTGCCGGCGCGGCTCCGGGTTGAGCCAGTGGGCGTGCCGGGCCTGCCCGATCAGCCGGCGCAGCACGGCGAGGTTCGGGTCGCGGTAGTTGGTGCGCGCGTCGCCGAGGATGAGCAGTGAGCTGCGGGGGCCGACCGCGTCCGGCCAGTGCTCGATCAGGCTGGCGAGCGAGCCGCCGTAGTCGCTGTGTCCGTCGAAGGTGACCAGCTCGGCCTCGCGCAGCACCCTGGTCATCACGCTGGCCAGGTCGTTGCCGGGCGCGAACAGGTGGGTCACCTCGTCGGCCCGCTCCACGAAGGCGAACACGCGCACCTTGCTGAACTGCTCGCGCAGCGCCTGCACCAGCAGCAGCGTGAAGTGGCTGAACCCGGCCACCGAGCCGGACACGTCGCAGAACACCACCAGCTCCGGGCGGCCGGGGCGCTTGGTGCGGTACGCCGGGCGCATCGGCACGCCGCCGGTGGACATCGACCGGCGCAACGTGCGGCGCAGGTCCATCTGGCCGCGCTTGGCGTGCTTGCGGCGCACCGCGAGCCTCGACGCCAACCGCCTGGCCAGCGGGTGCACGGTCTTGCGCAACATGGCCAGCTGGTCGGCGTAGGCGGACAGGAACTCCACCTGCTCGGCCTGCTTGGGCACCGCCGTCTTCGCCACCTGGTCGCGGCCGCGCGTCTCGGCGGTCCGCCGCCGGACCTCCTCGGTGATCATCTTGCGGAACTCGGCGATCCGCTGCCGGATCTCCCGGCGGGCGACCTCCTCGGCGAACGCTTGATCATTCCCAGAGTTGTCCGCCATCAGGTCCGACAGGATCCGGGCCAGCAGCGTCTCCGGGCTGAGCTGGCGCAGCACCTGGTAGGCGGACCAGTTCTTCGGGCCCTGCCCCTGCTGGCCGGGTCCGTTACCGCCCTGCCCGCCGCCGGCCTGGCCGAGCGCGTCGACGATCGCCCTGGCCAGCTCGCGCAGCGCCGCGTCGTCCCCGTCCCGCAGCAGGTCGGCCAGGATGTCGCGCAGCGCGTCGAGGTCGACCTCACCGTCCGGCGTCCAGGGCACCTCCACCTCGCTCTGGCCCCGGCCGAGCGCGATCGGGAAGTACAGGTCGAACAGCGTGTCGAAGACCGCCCGCTGGCCGGACCGGCGCAGCAGGGCGGCGGCCAGCCCCTCGCGCAGCTCCTCGCGCCGCAGCAGGTTCAGCGCGGTGAGGACGGCGGCCGCGTCGACGGTCTCGCCGGGGCCGACCGGCACCTGGTGCGTGCGCAGCGCCCCGACGAAGTCGACCAGGTGGCCGGGCAGTCCGTACTTCGGCGGCGAGGCCATGGGTCCCCCTAGTCGAGGCCTGGTTGAGGTCTAGTTCAGCCGAAGCTCGGCGGCGGCCTTCTGGGTGTCCGAGTGGTGCTTGAGTACGACGCCCAGGGTGGCCCGGGCGGCTTCGTCGTCCAGCGTGTCCAGGCCGAGCGCGAGCAGCGTGCGCGCCCAGTCGATCGTCTCGGCCACCGAGGGCGCCTTGCGCAGCTCGAGCCCGCGCAGCACCCGCACGGTGCGCACCAGCGAGTCGGCCAGCTTCTCGGGCAGCTCGGGCACCCTGGTCAGCACGATCCGGCGCTCCAGCTCGGCGTCCGGGAAGTCCAGGTGCAGGAACAGGCAGCGCCGCTTGAGCGCCTCGGAGAGCTCGCGGGTGGAGTTCGAGGTGAGCAGCACGAACGGCCGGCGCTTCGCGGTGATGGTGCCCATCTCCGGCACGGTCACCTGGAAGTCCGAGAGCACCTCCAGCAGCAGGCCCTCGACCTCGACGTCCGCCTTGTCCATCTCGTCGACCAGCAGCACCGTCGGCTCGGACCGGCGGATCGCGGTGAGCAGTGGGCGGGGCAGCAGGAACTCCTCGGAGAACACGTCGTCACGGGTGTCGTCCCACGACTCGCGCCCCTGCCCCGAGGTGATCCGCAGCAGCTGCTTGGCGTGGTTCCACTCGTACAGCGCGCGGGCCTCGTCGATGCCCTCGTAGCACTGCAGGCGAACGAGACCCGAGTCGGTGCACGCCGCGACGGCCTTGGCCAGCTCCGTCTTGCCGACGCCGGCCGGGCCCTCGACCAGCAGCGGCTTGCCCAGCCGGTCGGCCAGGTACACCGTGGTGGCCGCCGCGGTCGATGCGAGATAACCCACCGACGCCAGCCGCTCCGTGACGTCGTCCACGGAGCCGAACAATGGCGACTGCGGGATGGCCGGCTGGATTGCACTCACCCGCTCATCCTGCACTGTGCGCGCGCTGTCGACTACCTGACGACGCTCTCGGATACCACCCGTTTACCTGCCCGGAGCGCCAGCAGCACCCGGAACACGGCGCTGACCAGCACTGATCCGGCCAGCGCGATACCAAACACAGTTATTGAACTGAGTTCTCCTCGCGCGCCGACCCAGAGTGCGCCGGCCAGCACCCCGAGGTAGCCGACGGTCCCGGTACGCAGCACCGACCGGCGCGCCCCGGCCGGCCACCCGGCGTAGCCGGACAGCCAGGCCAGGCCGGGCAGCACCGCGATGCCGTGCAGGCCCACCGCGTGCGCCAGCTTGAGCACGCCGGCACCGTGGTACGCGGCCTGTGGGTCGCCGGCGCGGACCAGCGCGGTGCCGATGCCGATCATGACCGCCCCGACGACCAGGCCGGCCAGCAGCGCGCCGAAGCCCAGCCGGATGCCCAGCCGCAACGGTGGGTCCAGCCCCGGCTGCGGCCGCAGCGACTGCGCGAACAGCGCCCCGAGCACGAGGAACAGCACTCCCCCGCCGGCCGCCAGCACCATCGTCACCCGGGTGTCGAACGACGTCTCGAAGTTGAAATGCGAGGGCACCCGCCGCCAGGCCTGCAGGTCGATCAGCGCCACCTCGGGCACGCTGGCCAGCAGGAACCCACCCAGCAGCACGGCACGCAGGCGCTCGCGCATCCGCAGGAAGGAGGCCACCCAGGTCACGCTGAGCACGGTCAGCCCGAAGGACAGGCCGAACGTGGTCGGCTTGCGCCAGGACACCGGCCCGTCCCACGGCCCGCCGAGCACCGCCTGCACCCCCAGGTGGGCCAGCCCGGACAGCAGCAGCACCGCGCCGACCACGTAGGCCAGCCGCTCGACCGGTCGGCCGTCGGTCCAGTGCAGCCGCAGGTCACGCACGATGTCGGTGGTAGCGGTCATGCCTGACGACGGTAGGCACGCGGGCGCGCCCGGTCGTCCTACCCGGGGAGACACCTCGGCGCCTCCCCCTGGAGTAGGCCGCCGGGGGAAAACCCCAGTTCCGGGTAGGGATCGTCGCCGCCGGATTCGGGTGTTGGCGCCACGGCGGGAGGTCCCGGCCGGCGGGCATGGTGATCGAACCGGACCTCGGACATCGATCTCCGGCCCGATTCACCCAGGGGGACCTCATGCGGGACGCAACGATCGAGCGGGAGCGTGCCGTCCCGGCCCGGTCCGACGCCCCGGTGGAAACAGCGGCGGCCCGACCCGAGACCACCGTCCTCGCGCCGGACCGGTACGACGCCCCTGCCGAGGCGACCCGGCTCGAGGCCCCAGCCCCGGTGAGCCTGCCCGACGCCTCTACGCAGGCCGAGGCGCCGCCGCGGGATGCCGCGACCGCGGTGCCTTCACGGGAGGCCGGCGGCTGGCTCGTACCGCTGGCGGTGCTGATCGTCGGCAGCTTCATGTCCATCCTGGACACCAGCATCGTGAACGTCGCCATCCCCCGGATGCAGATCGACCTGAGCGCGTCGGTCAACGACGTGGAGTGGGTGGTCACCGGCTACACGCTGGCGCTCGGGGTGATCGTCCCGATCAGCGGCTGGTTGGGCCTGCGGCTCGGCCAGACGCGGCTGTACGTCCTGTCGATGTTCGGGTTCGCGTTCGGCTCCGCGCTGTGCGGGCTCGCCTGGAACCTGGACTCGATGATCGCCTTCCGGGTGCTGCAGGCCATCCCGGGCGGGGCGTTGCCGGTGGTCACGCTGATCGTGCTCTACCAGATCGTGCCGCCGGAGAAGATCGGTGTGGCGATGGGCTTCTACGGCCTCGGCATCGTGCTGGCCCCGGCGATCGGCCCGACCCTCGGCGGTTTCCTCGTGGAGTACGTCGACTGGCGGCTGATCTTCTTCATCAACCTGCCGATCGGGATCGTCGGCGCGGTGCTCGCCATGGTCGTGTTCCCCCGGTACCGCCCGACCAGCTGGCCCCGGCTGGACGTGTGGGGGTTCGTCACGGTCGCCTACGCCCTGTTCGCCGTGCTGCTGGCGTTCTCCGAGGGTGAGGACTGGGGCTGGACCGGGTACCGCATCCTGGGGCTGTTCGTGTCCGCCGCGCTCAGCTTCGCCCTGTTCGTCGTGATCGAGCTCGAGGTGGACACCCCGCTGCTCGACCTGCGCATCTTCCGGTCGCTGGCCTACTCCCAGTCGCTGCTGCTGCTCGCGCTCGGTGTGGCCGGGCTGTTCTCCTCGCTGTACTTCCTGCCGCAGTACCTGCAGCGGGTGCAGGGTCTGCGGGAGCTGGACTCCGGGCTGGTGATGTTGCCCGCGTCGCTGGTCCTGGTCGTGCTGATGCCCGCCGCCGGCCGGATCTACGACCGGATCGGGCCGCGCTACCCGATCGCCGTCGGCATGGCCGTGATGGGCTACGGGTCGTACCTGCTGGCCCACATCACCCCGTACACGCCGCGGCTGGACATCGAGCTGTGGCTGGTCATCCGCAACGTCGGCATCGGGCTGTCCCTGATGCCGATCATCACCGCCGGGGTGTCCGCGCTGCCGGGCACGCTGACGGCCGCGGGCAGCACGATGAACAACGTCATCCAGCGGGTGGCGGCGAGCGTGGCGATCGCGGTGTTCGGCAGCCTCAACTCCACCGAGAGCGCCCAGCTGATGGCCGACCGAGGCGCCATGACCAGCGCGGCGCTCATCGACGCGACCGCCCGGGGACTCCCGCGGGGTGCCGCGGCGGCAGCGGCACGTTCGCTCCCGCCCGGCGCCACGGCGGCGATGGCACGGGGTCTCCCGCAGGCCGCCGCTGCCGCCACTTCGGCGGCCCAGCAGGAGTCCGCGGCGGCCGTGCTGGTGTACCAGGAGCTGGTCAAGCAGGTCACCACCGAGACCTACGCCAACGTGTTCTTCGTGGTGGCGCTGCTGTGCGCCGGCGGAGCACTGGTCGGTCTGACCATGCGCTCGGGGCGGCCCGAGCCCGCGCCCGGCACCGAACAGCCCGGCGGCCACGCGCACGCCGAGGTATGACTCCCGGCGCGCGCGGCGCTGACAGAATCCGCGACTCACCCTGACAAAATCCGCGACTCGCGGGGAAGTTGTGGGCGGTAGCCGCGGGTGGGTCAGGCCGGGCGGATCTGGCCCTCGCCCCAGACGACCCACTTGGTGGTGGTCAGCTCGGTGAGACCCATCGGGCCCCGGGCGTGCAGCTTCTGCGTCGAGATGCCGATCTCGGCGCCCATGCCGAACTCCTCGCCGTCGGTGAACCCGGTGGAGGCGTTCACGACGACGGCGGCGGCGTCCACCCGGGCGGTGAAGGCGTTGGCGGCGGCGAGATCAGCGGTCACGATCGCCTCGGTGTGCTGCGAGCCGTGCTCCGCGATGTGCGCCAGCGCGTCCTCCAGCGAGTCGACGACGGCGGCCGCGATGTCCAGCGACAGGTACTCGGTGTCCCAGTCCTCCTCGGTGGCCGGCGAGGTACCCGGCGCCAGCGCGACGAAGCGCTCGTCGCCGTGCACCGTGACCCCGGCCAGCCGCAGCGACGCCGCGAGCGCCGGCACGAACCGCTCCGCCACGTCCGCGTGCACCAGCACCGTCTCGGCGGAGTTGCACACCGACGGCCGGCGGACCTTCGAGTTGAGCACGATCCGCTCGGCGACGTCCAGGTCGGCGCTCGCGTCGACATACACGTGGCAGTTGCCGATGCCGGTCTCCACGGTGGGCACGGTCGCGCCGAGCACCACCGACGAGATCAGGCCGGCCCCGCCGCGCGGGATCACCAGGTCGACCAGGCCGCGCGCGGTGATCAGGTGGTGCACGCTGGCCCGGTCGGTGCAGGGCAGCAGCTGCACGGCGTCGGCCGGCAGCCCCGACTCGGTGAGCGACTCGCGCAGCACCTCGACCAGCACCGTGTTGGTGTGCACCGCCGAGGACGAACCGCGCAGCAGCGCCGCGTTGCCCGACTTCAGCGCCAGGCCGGCGGCGTCAACCGTGACGTTCGGGCGGGCCTCGTACACCATGCCGACCACGCCCATCGGCACCCGCAGCTGCCGCAGCTCCAGCCCGTTGGCGAGCGTGCTGCCCCGGACCACCTCGCCCACCGGGTCGGGCAGGCCGGCGACCTTGGCCAGCCCGGCGGCGATGGCCTCCACCCGCGCCTCGGTCAGCGTCAGCCGGTCGACCAGCGCGCTGGTCATGCCGGCGTCCTGCCCCGCGCGGACGTCCTCGGCGTTCGCGGCCAGGATCGGCTGCACGTGCGCGCGCAGCGCGTCGGCCAGTGCCAACAGCGCCCGGTCCTTCTCCGCGCGGCGCAGCAACGCCAGGTCACCGGCGGCGACCCGGGCGCGGCGCGCGGCCGCGTGCACCTCGTCGCGCAGCGAGTCGGCCGGTCGCGGCTCGGCGCGCTCGGCTGCTCCGGACTCGGTGTGGACCGCGGGATCGGTGTCGGCAACAGTGCTCACCCGACCACAATAAGGCCGCGCGGCTCGGCCCGTCGTCCGTGTTACCGCCGTCGGGGTGACGGTCAGCGGGGTGGCGCCGACGGGTCAGGCCGCCGGGAGCCGAGGGGTCAGCTCGCCGGCCAGTCGAGCACCAGCTGGCTGTGCGCCTTGCGGACCACCGAGCCGGGCCCGGTCGGCGGCGCCACCCCCGCCGGGTAGGCCCGCATCCGCAGCTCGGTGGCCGAGGGGCGCCCGGCCGCCGCCCAGTCGCCGAGCAGCCCGGCCAACCGGTCCGCCAGCGGGCCGCCGTCCGGCCCGTACGGCCGCACCGCGATCGGGAAGCGGCGGTCGAACTCCACGCCGTCCCGCTGCCTCGGCACCACCACGGCCAGCCCGCGCCGGCCGAGCAGGGCCACCGTGCCGCCGTCCATCCCGGCCGGCAGCAGCGACGGCGAGCGGTCCGAGGCCGCCGCGCTGACCAGCAGTCGACACGCGTCCAGCTCGTGCACGGCGAGCCACAGCCCGAGGCCGTCCCACAGGTCGATCGCGGCCAGCCGCACCGGGCTGGACCGCTCCGGGCCGGGCGCGGCGAGCAGCTCGAGCACCGCCCCGGTGTCCAGCTCGCGCCCGTCGCCGGTCTGCACCGCCAGCCCGTCGGCCCCGAGCGGGCGGCTGCCCTCCGGCCCGGCGCCCGAGCCACGCAGCCGGACGAAGGCGCAGCTGCGTACAGAGACACCGCGCAGGCACGGCGGCGGGCCTCGGACCAGGTCCAGCGCCACGGACAGCTGGCTGCCCCGCACCGAGAGGGGCAGCAGCAGCCGTCCGCCCGGCGCGAGCTGGCGCCACCAGGCCGGCTGGATGTCCCAGCTGCCGACGGTGAGCACGATCCGGTCGAACGGGGCCGCCTCCGGGTAGCCGAGCGCGCCGTCCCGGGTGGCCAGCACGACGTCCTTGACACCGGCCGCCGCGAGGTGCTCCTCCGCGCCGCCCACCAGGTCCTCGTCGATGTCCACCGCGACCACCGACCCGGTCGGGCCGACGAGCTCGGCCATCAGCGCGGCGTTGTAACCGGTGCCCGCGCCGATCTCCAGCACGCGGTGCCCCGGCCGCAGCTCGAGCTGTTCGAGCATGATCGCCATCATGGACGGCTGGGACGCCGAGCTGACCGCGACGCCGTCCAGCCACTTCGTCGCGACGGCCTCGTCGTGGTAGGCCTGGGCGGGCGGCAGATCGGGCAGGAACAGGTGCCGAGGCACCACCCGGAACGCCCGCGCCACCTCCGGCGAGTGGATCCGGCCGCCGGCCACCAGCCCGGCCACCATGGCCGCGCGCAGCTCATCCGCTTCCACCCTGATCAGTGTCGACCAGCCGGCCAGCCCCGTCCAGCTCAGAACGGCCACGGCTGGGCGCTCCTGACCAGGGACCGGGCTCAGGCGGTGCCCCGGTAGTAGCTCACCGCGCCGATCCGGGTCCGCTCCCGCGCCAGCTCGGCGACCGCGCCGAACCCCGCCCCGGTGAACAGCCGGGTCAGCGTGTCGGCGCCGTTGCCGACGATGCGGTGCGGGCGCAGCCGGCGCAGCAGCCCATGCCCGCCCGAATCCTCGCCGAAGTCCACCAGGTACAGCGCACCGCCCGGCCGCAGCACCCGCCGGACCTCGGCCAGGGTGCTCCGCTTCTGCTCCTCGTCGAGGTGGTGGAACATCAGCGACGACAGCACCCGGTCGAACGAGCCGTCCGGATACGGCAGCGACTGGCTGTACCCCCGGTCGAACCGCACGCCCAGGCGGCCCGCCTTGCGCGTCGCCAGGGCCAGCGCCCTCGGGTCCGGGTCAAGCCCGACGACCTCGGCGCCCGGCTGCCGCCGCTTGACCAGCATCGTCAGGTTGCCGGTGCCGCAGCCGATCTCCAGCACCCGCTGCTCGGGGCCCAGGTCGGCCAGCTCCGCGAGCCGGCGGTGCAGCTTCGCCGCTCCCAGCAGCCGGCTGATCAGGTCGTAGACCGGCAGCAGCGCGTCGTAGCCGGCCGCCGGCAGGTAGTCGGGCGAGTGGGTCCCGTGGCCGTGCCGCCGCTCGTGCATGTGTCTCCCTTGGCCGAATGTGGACGATTGTCCGGTGTCCGTAGGCCATGGTTATCCAGTTATCAGGGTCCGTGTCGGTCGATTCTCGGCCGTTCTTGGACTATCTTCGGTTGATGACCAGGCCGGCTCGGCTGGCCCGGTACCGGGGCGGCATCCCGGTGTTCCGCTATGTGCCGGAACCCGAGTCACCGCCGGTCCGGGTGCTGCGCTTCGACCACGACCTGTCCCACACCCAGGACCAGCCGCACATCCACGACTTCCCCGCGCTGGTCTACCTGACGCGCGACGCCGATCCAGACCCGGTCGCGACGCCCGAGCCCGCGCCCGAGCCCGCGCCCGACGACGGGACCGGCCCCGGGCAGGACCGGATGCGGGCCGGTGACCTGTACCTGGTCGCGCCGGGCAACGTGATCCGCCCACCTCTACCGGTGTTCCGGCGGACGGCGGCCACGGTGGTGTTCTTCACGCCGGAGGCGCTGGGGCACCAGGCCGGCGCCGCGGTGTCCTGGCACTCGCACCCGCTGCTGTACCCGTTCGCGAACGGCACGCCCACTGGGCTGCTCCGGCTGCGGGTGCCGGCCGCCGAACGGCCCGACTGGGTGCGCACGATCGACGCGCTGGAGCGCGAGCTGGCCGGGCGGCGCGACGGCTACCCGCAGGCCGCGCTGGCGCACCTCACGCTGCTGCTGGTGAACGTGGCGCGGCTGGCCAGCGACGTGCTCGGGGACCTGCGGCGAAGCAACGAGCGCCTGCTCGCCGAGGTGTTCGAGGTGATCGAGCGGCGCTACCCCGAGCCGCTCTCCCTGCGCCATGTGGCCGCCGCCCTGAACCTCACCCCTGGGCACCTCACCACCGCCGTGCGCCGCAAGACCGGCCGCACGGTCCAGGACTGGATCACCGAGCGGCGGCTCACCGAGGCCCGCCGGCTGCTCGCGGAGACCGACCTACCGGTGGCCGAGGTGGGCCGCCGCACCGGCTACCCCGACGCCGGCTACTTCGCCAGAACGTTCCGCCGCCAGCACGGCGTCCCACCCCGCGCCTGGCGCACGCCTCACTAGAACCCCAGCTCAGACCCGCGCTTATGCGGCGTTGGCGGCGAGGGAGATCAGCGCCGGTTGCGGTGGCAGGTCCGCGAGGTCGCTCGGGTAGTAGAACTTCAGCCCGGCCGGCGAGTCCGTGCCGTTCGGGAAGGCATCGGTGCAGGTCAGAGCGGTGTGATTGCCGGCGGACCGCACCGTCGCGCTGATGAACTTTCCCCACTCGGTGCCCTGGTCACACGGGTGCACCCGTGCCGTCTGCGTGGTCCCGTACGGGCCGTCGTGGTCGAACACGCTGCGCGCACTGGTCCCCTCGGACAGGTCCCGCGCTACCGCGCTCGGCACCACCGCCAGCAGCCCGGCCACCAGTCCGGCCGCCACCACCAGCACCGCGCCCGGCCGCCGCCAACCCCAGCCCGCCATGGCGTCGCCCTTCCCGCGCAACAGCCGGCGGCCAGCCCCCGCTCGGCGCGCGGCAGCCGACCCGCGAGCCAAGAGCTCACCGGCCGCAATTGACCTGTCAAACGGCGCCCCGCACCCCCGGATACGCGCGGTACCCCCACCGTGGCCCCGCACCCGCCCGCCAAAACCGCGGCGGGGCCGGGGCGGCGGGTCAGTGCAGGCGGAGCTCCAGGCGGTCGCCGAGGTCGATCTCGACCAGGGCGCGGCCGACGGTGTCGGCGGTGACCGTGCCGACCCGCGCGCCGGCCACCGTGTACTCGCGGTGCGGGACGAGGCGGTCCAGCTCGAGGGTCGTGCGCACCGGACCGGCACCGGGTCGCAGGGTGAGGTCGAGGGCCTCGCCGTCGGTCACCGCCCGGGCCACCAGCACGTCCGGGTAGGCCGCGCCGGCGAGGCGGGGGCCGGTGCGCCACGCCGGCGGGGCGCCGTGGTTGAGCAGGTCACGCAGTCCGCTGTGTCGGCCGAAGCGACCGAGCACGCCGTAGAGGTTGGCCAGCCCGGACGCCTCGCCGTAGCGCAGCGCGCCGTGCGCCGAGGCGACCGGCTCGCGCTCGTCCAGCGTGGCCTGCGCGGCGGCCGCGTACTCCTCGTCCCCGATCTCCCGGGCCGCCATCGTGGCCGCGACCAGCCCGAAGGTGTCCCGCCCCAGCGTGTAGTCGCCGGGGTCGAGCCGGTTGCTGGTACAGAACGGCAGGGAGAGCCGGCCGCCGTCCAGGGTCAGCTGGTTCTCCCGCAGCAGCCACCATGTGCGGTGGGCGATCTCCGGCAGGCCGGCGTGCAGCCAGTACGCGGTGTTCAGCTGGATGGAGGGGCTGGCCCAGAAGTTCCAGGACAGGCCGAGGTGGCGGGCGCGGATGCCGACGATCCGCCCGTCGGGCCGCAGGAACTCGGTCTCGTAAGCGTGCCGCAGCCGGTCGAGGATGTCGGGCACGTACCCGGTTCCGTGCAGCCGGTCGTGGCTGATCAGGGTGTTCAGCCCGTAGGTGTTGCAGATGCTGTAGACCCAGTTCGGCTCGCACGGGAACAGCGTGTAGTCCGAGCCGGCCATGTTGCGGTGGATCGACGCGGCCAGCGCGCCGAAGTCGTGCGGGTAGGCCTCGGTGTCCGACCAGCGGTAGGTCAGCCCGCCCGGCCGGGAGAACCGGTCGTCGTTGAGCGACTCGAACATGCCGACCATGAGCCCCTGGAAGCCGGTGAGCATGATGTTCTCGCGGTTGGCCACCGGGTCGCGGTTCGTCGACAGGTTGCCCCAGGCGTTCTCCTTCGCCCAGTAGCCCCAGACGCGGCGCTGCAGCATCTTCGTGATGGCGTTCGACTGGGCTTCGGCGAGGTAACCGGTGAACGCCGGGGTGCGGGTGTACTGCGACATCGCCACGCCGTAGCCGAGCGCGTTGAGCTGGTAGCGCAGCGCGGCCTCGCGGTACTGGTCGAGGTGGGTGAAGCCGTCGAACTCGTCCAGCGGCTGCAGCGCCAGGTCCAGCGCGTACCGCAGCCGGGCGAGGTCCTCCGGGCTGCTCTCCGCCACGGGCAGGTCGGCCGGCAGCGCGGGCGGGCCGGTCACCTCGAACTCGACCTCGGCCAGCCGGGCGTTCAGCGCGCGCCCCGTGCGGACCTGTCCAGCGTGGCGCACCCGGTGCACCAGGTGCGCGGCGGTGAGCAACACCGGGGCGAGCGCGGCGACGGTCACTACGCGCCACGCCGGTACGGACTCGGCGCCGGTCGCCGTGAGCGCCGAGGCCACCGCGGCGGCCAGCCACACCAGCGGCGGCAGCACCACCGGCGCGGCGAACCACCACACCACCAGCGACAGCACAAAAACCACCACCGCGACCGCGCCCCACACCGGGTGCCCGGTGGCGAACAGCCCACCGCCGGGGAACACCACGCCGAGACCCAGCGCGGTCAGCGAAGGGCCGGCGCCGAGCACCGCCGGCAGCAGCCCGAGCAGCCAGGCCACCGCGTAACCCAGCAGCGCGCGGCGCATCCGGCGGGCGGTCACCGGGGGCAGCACTCCTCGCGGTTCGGGCAGCAGCACGGTGGTGCGCCGGACGGCGCGGCCCTGGACGGGCTGGGGGACGATTTCGACCGACAGCTCAGACATCTCGCTCCTCACAGGGCGCGCTCGGGGCGCGGGGTCAGGGTGTGGTGAAACGGGCGGCGCGACGCCGCGGTACCGAGGGTGAGCAGGGTGCCGAGCACGATGGCGATGAGTCCGGGCCCGTGCATCAGCAGCTCGGACAGGCTGAACCCGTGCGCCACCGGCAGGGCCACGCCGGAGCCGGGTACGGCAGCGTGCCCGTGGTGCCGCACAACAGCCAGCGGCAGCCGCATGGCGAACAGGCTCAGCACGGACCAGCCGGCACCGACGACGACCAGCGCGAACCCGACCCGCTGGCGCGCCCGGACGACTCGGGGCGGCACCGGGTCGCCGCTCCGATCCGCCGGGCCACTCCCCCGCGGCGAGCCGGCGATCGACGCTATTGCCGCTCCGGGTGCGGGTCGACGGGCCGGTGGCGCGAAGCCGGGCCGGACGGGCCGGCGCCCCGGGACGAGCCGGTACCAGCCGGCCCGCAGCACCGCGATCACCAACGCGACCGCGAGACAACACGCCACAACAACCCTCCCGCCAAAGTTGACACACTCCTGTATCAAGAATGACGGTAGAACTAGGTACACGAGTGTGTCAAGATTGGGCACTGTGACGGGTGTCGTACGGCCGTACCGGGGTGTGAGCGCGGACGAGCGCCGGACCGAGCGGCGCCAGCGCCTGGTCACCGCGTGCCTCGACCTGGTCGGCGAGGGCGGGGTGGCGGCGGTGACCGCGCAGGCGGTCGCCGAGCGCGCCGGGCTGACCAGGCGCTACTTCTACGAGAGCTTCACCGACCGGGACGCGGTGCTGGTGGACGCGCTGGACGGCATGTTCGGCACGCTGCGCGAGGACATCCGGGCGGCGCTGGGCACGGCCGGCGACGCCCCACTGGACCGCGCCCGCGCGACGATCGAGCTGCTCATCGCCACGATGGACGACGCGCGCGTGGCCCGGCTCTACGTCGAGGCCCCTGGCCACCCGGCGCTGCGGGCCCGCCGCGAGCAGGCGATCCACAGCTACACCCGGCTGCTGGCCGAGGAGGTGCTGCGACTGCCCCGGGACGACCCACGCACCGAGCTGGCCGCGCTGATCCTGGTCGCCGGCATCACGGAGGCGGTCACCAGCTGGCTCGCCGGCCGCATCCCGCTAGGCCGCGAGGAGCTCATCGAGCAGATCGTCCAGGTCAGCCTCGCCGCCACCAAAACCCCAGCTCAGCACCTGTGAGTGGTAGTGGTCGCCATAGCGACCAATACCACTCACAGGCCTCGACCTAGCCGCCGCTGCTGAAGGCCGCGTCGAAGGCGGCCGAGGGCGGGTCGAAGGCGAGCCGGCGCACGAACGACAGCGCCTCCGGGGCGCCGACCAGCCGGTCCATCCCGGCGTCCTCCCACTCCACCGAGATCGGCCCTTCGTAGCCGATCGCGTTGAGCATCCGGAACGACGCCTCCCACGGCACGTCGCCGTGCCCGGTGGACACGAAGTCCCAGCCGCGCCGGGGGTCCGCCCAGGGCAGGTGCGAGCCGAGCCGGCCGTTGCGCCCGTTGCCGGTCTGGCGCTTCACGTCCTTGCAGTCCACGTGGTAGATCCGGTCGCGGAAGTCCCACAGGAAGCCCACCGGGTCCAGGTCCTGCCAGACGAAGTGGCTGGGGTCCCAGTTCAGCCCGAACGCCGGCCGGCGGTCCACGGCGTCCAGCGCGGCGACCGTCGTCCAGTAGTCGTAGGCGATCTCCGACGGGTGCACCTCGTGGGCGAACCGCACGCCGACCTCGTCGAAGACGTCCAGGATCGGGTTCCAGCGGTCGGCGAAGTCGCGGTAGCCGTCCGCGATCATGGACTCCGGCACCGGCGGGAACATGGCCACCGTCTTCCAGATCTTGGACCCCGTGAAGCCGATCACCGTGGACACGCCGAGCGCGGCCGCCGCGCGCGCGGTCACCTGCATCGCCTCGGCGGCCCGGCGCCGTACCCCCTCCGGCGCGCCGTCGCCCCAGACCCGCGCCGGCAGGATCGCCCGGTGGCGCTCGTCGATCGGGTCGTCGCAGACCGCCTGCCCGGTGAGGTGGTTGGAGATGGCGTGCACCGCCAGGCCGTACTTGTCCAGGATCGCGCGGCGGCCGGCCAGGTAGGAGTCGTCCTCCAGCGCCGCCCACGGGTCGAAGTGGTCGCCCCAGCAGGCGATCTCCAGGCCGTCGTAGCCCCAGCCGGCGGCGAGCCGGGCCACCTCCTCGAACGGCAGGTCCGCCCACTGGCCGGTGAACAGGGTGATCGGTCGAGCCATGCTCGGTGTTCCCCCTCAGTCGGTGATGGGCTGCCAGGCGCTGCCGGCGGCCGCCGAACGCTGCACCGCGTCCAGTACCAGCTGCACGCGCAGCCCGTCGGCGAAGGACGGCACCGGGTCCCGGCCGGCGGCGATGTCGGTGACCAGGTCGACGGCCTGATGGGTGAAGGTGTGCTCGTAGCCGAGCAGGTGCCCGGGTGGCCACCAGGCGGCCACGTACGGGTGGGTCGGCTCGGTGACCAGGATGCGGCGGAAGCCGGCGGTATCGGAATCAGCGGTGCCGTCCTCGGTGCCGTCGTAGAGGTACAGCTCGTTGAGCGACTCCAGGTCGAACGCCAGCGAGCCGAGGCTGCCGTTGAGCTCGATCCGCAGCGCGTTCTTCCGGCCGGTGGCGAACCGGGTGGCCTCGAAGCTGGCCAGCGCGCCGCCGGCGAAGCGGCCGAGGAACAGCGCCGCGTCGTCCACGGTCACCTCTCCCCTGGCGGTACCCGCCGAGCCCGACAGCCCGCCAGCCGCAACGGGCAGGGGCCGTTCCTTGATGAACGTCTCGGTGAGCGCGCTGACGCCGGTGAGCAGGTCACCGGTCAGGTACTGGGCGAGGTCAACGATGTGCGCGCCGATGTCGCCGAGCGCCCCCGACCCGGCCGACTCCTTCCGCAACCGCCAGACCAGCGGGAACTCCGGGTCGACGATCCAGTCCTGCAGGTACACCGCCCGCACGTGGCGGACCTCGCCGATCCGCCCCGCCGCCACCAGCCGCCGCGCCAACGCCAGCGCGGGCACCCGCCGGTAGCTGAAGCCGACCATGCTGCGCACCCCGCGCGCGGCGGCCCGCTCGGCGGCGGCCGTCATCGCCCGCGCCTCGTCGACGGTGTTGGCCAGCGGTTTCTCGCAGAGCACGTGCTTACCGGCCTCCAGGGCGGCGATCGCGATGTCGACGTGCGTGTCCCCCGGCGTGCAGATGTCCACCAGCTGGACGTCGTCCCTAGTCAGCAACGCCTTCCAGTCGGTCTCCACCGACCGCCAGCCCAGCCGGTCGGCCGCGGCGGCCACCTCGGCGGCGGACCGCCCGCACAGCGCCGTCAGCTCCGGGGCCAGCGGCAGGTCGAAGAACCGGCCGGCCGTGCGCCACGCGTGCGAGTGCGCGGCACCCATGAATGCGTACCCGACCATGCCGACACCCAGGCCTTGCGGCGAGCTCGCCCCCATCAGGAGTCGAAGCCGAGCGGCAGGTAGTCGGCGACGTTCTCCCTGGTCACCGTCGCCGAGGCCAGCGTGATCGACGCCGGCACCTCCTTCTCCACCAGGTCCCCCATTCCCCGTTTCTGTGCCACCAGCCGGGCCAGTGCTATCGCCGAGGACGCCATCGTCGGACTGTAGGTGACCGTCGCCTTGAGCACCGTGTTGTCGGCCTGGATGGCCCGCATCGCGTTGCTCGAGCCCGCCCCGCCGACCATGAAGAACTCGCCGCGGCCGGCCTGCTGGATCGCCGCGAGCACGCCGATGCCCTGGTCGTCGTCCTGGTTCCACAGCGCGTCCAGCTTCGGCGCGGCCTGCAGCAGGTTGGCGGCGACGCGCTGGCCACCGGCGGCGGTGAAGTCGGCGGCCTGGCGCGGCCCGACCGTGAAGCCGAAGCTGCTCAGCGCGTCCCGGAAGCCCTTGCTGCGCGCCTGGGTCAGCGGCAGGCTGTCGATGCCGGCCACCTCGCCGATCACCGGGTTCGCCACCCCGGCCGCCTTGAGCCGGTTGCCGATGTAGTTGCCGGCGCTCACGCCCATGCCGTAGTTGTCGCCGCCGATCCAGGTCCGGTACGCCAGCGGTGTGTCGAACACCCGGTCCAGGTTGATCACCGGGATGCCGGCGGCCATCGCCCGGCGGCCCAGCGAGGTCAGCTGGCTGCCGTCGTTGGGGAGGATGACCAGCGCGTCCACCTTCTTGTTGATCAACGTCTCGACGGCGCCGATCTGCTGGGTGACGTCGTTGGTCGGGTTGACCGCCTCGAACGTCACGTCGCTGTACTGGCCGGCCTGCGCCTGCGCATTCTTCGCGATGGCGGCGATCCAGCCGTGGTCGGCGGCCGGCGCGGAGAACCCGATGGTCACCGGTCGTCCCGGCGCCGCGTTGTTCCCCGCCGGGGCGGCCGACCCGGTGCCCGGCGTGGGGCCGGCGGCGGGGAGGGACGCTGGGGGCGGTGCGTTGCTGGTGCAGGCGGTCAGCGCCATGCCGGCGCCGACCCCGAGCACGCCGGTGAGCAGTCCCCTGCGGCGCATTCCGCTCGTGGTAACCACGGATCCTCCTTCGTCGGACCCCGTGAGTGGCGAGTTGGGCTATAACCCAACTCGCCACTCACAGGGTGTTTCGTTGCGCGCGGGACTGGAAGAGCACGGCCGCGACGATGATCGCGCCCTTGGCGATGTTCTGGACCTCGGTGGCCAGGTTGTTCAGCACGAAGAGGTTGGTGATCGTGGTGAACACCAGTACCCCGAGGATCGAGCCGACCAGCGTGCCCCGGCCGCCGGAGAGCAGCGTGCCGCCGATGATCACCGCGGCGATCGCGTCCAGCTCGTAGAGCGTGCCGTGGGTGCTGGACCCGGTGGTGGTCAGCGAGGTGATCATGATCGCCGCGATGCCGCAGCACAGGCCGGAGACCACGTAGAGCAGCACGGTGTGCCGGCGCACGTCCAGGCCGGCCAGTCGCGCCGCCTCCGGGTTGCCACCGATGGCGAAGGTGCGCCGGCCGAACGTGGTCCGGTTCAGCACCACCCAGCCCACAGCCACCACCAGCGCGAACAGGTAGACCAGCAGCGGGATGCCGAGCAGCCGGGTGCTCGCGATGGCGGCGATGGTCGGGTCGGTGACGATCTGGCTGCGCTTGCCGGAGATCTGCTCGGCCAGCCCCTGCGCGGAGATCAGCATGGCCAGCGTGACGATGAACGGCACGATCCGGCCGTAGGCGACCAGCAGCCCGTTGACCAGCCCGGCCCCGGCCCCGACAGCCAACGCGCAGAAGATCATCACCACCGGCCCGTAGGACTGCGTGGCCACGGTGGTCGACCACACCGAGGCCAGCGCCATCACCTTGCCGACCGACAGGTCGATGCCCCCGCCGATGATCACCATGGTGACCCCGACCGTGAGCACACCGATGATCGAGGCCGAGGTCATGATGATCAGCAGGTTGGCCGTGGTGGCGAACGTGTCAGCGGTGGCCACGCCGATCACGCAGAGCACCGCCAGCACACCGACCAGGCCCAGGTTGCGACCCACGCCGGTGTCCAGCAGGCCGGCCAGGCGGGGGCGCCGGGGCGCTGACTCACCCGGAACCGTGCGGCTGACCAGCGCGGACCCGGGCGTCGAGCCGTCCCCGACTCCGCCCCTGGCGGCTCCAGCGGGCGGGCCGGTCGTCACCCGGTGGTCCTCCGCGTCACGCACGCTCATCGCGGCTCCCTTCCATCACCAGGTCGAGCACGCGGGCCTCGTCGAGCTCGCCGCCCGGGGCCTCGTGCACGACCCGACCGTCGCGCAGCACCAGCACCCGGTCGGCCAGCCCGAGCACCTCCGGCACGTCGCTGGACACCAGCACCACGGCCACCCCCTGCTCGGCCAGCCGCCGGACCAGCGCGTAGATCTCGCCCCGGGCCCCGACGTCGACGCCCCGGGTGGGTTCGTCCAGCAGCAGCACCGAGCAGCCGGTGAGCAGCCAGCGGGCCAGCACCACCTTCTGCTGGTTGCCGCCGGACAGCGTGCGGACCGGGCGGGCCGGGTCGGCGGGGCGCACGTCCAGCGCGGCGGTGGCGGCGCGCACCGAGGCGCGCTCGGCGTCCGCCCGCAGGAAGCCGGCGCGCGCGAACCGGCTGAGCACCGGCAGCGACACGTTCCGGTACACGGGCTCGGCCAGCAGCAGGCCCTGGCTCTTGCGTTCCTCCGGGCACAGGCCGAGCCCGGCGCGCACCGCGGCCGGCACCGAGCCGGGGCGCAGCGCCCGACCGCGCACCCGGACGGTGCCCGCGCTCGGCCGGCGGGCGCCGTACACGGTCTCCAGGATCTCCGAGCGGCCCGACCCGACCAGCCCGGCCAGCCCGACGACCTCGCCCGCCCGCACGGTGAACGACACGTCGGCGAACTCGCCGCGCCGGCCCAGCCCGGCTACCTCCAGCACGACGTCCCCGGTCGGCGCGGGGCCGCGCGGCGGCAGCGCGTACTCGACCGCCCGGCCGGTCATCAGGCGGATCACCTCGGCGGTCGGGGTGTCCCGCGCGGGCAGGTTGCGGGCGACCGTGCGGCCGTCCTTGAGCACCGTGACCCGGTCGCCGATCCGGCGGATCTCCTCCAGCCGGTGCGAGATGTAGACCACCGCGACGCCGGCCTCGGTCAGCTCGCGGACCACCCGGAACAGGTTGTCCACCTCCTCGCTGTCCAGCACGGCCGACGGCTCGTCCATCACGATCAGCCGGGCGTTGCGCGACAGCGCCCTGGCCAGGCTGACCACCTGCTGGCCGGCGGCGGGCAGCCGGGCGACCTCACGCCCCGGCGGGATCTCCGGGTGGCCGAGCCGGGCCAGCAGTGCCCGCGCGATGTGCTCGGCGCCGGCCGGGCGGGTGAAGCCGAGGCGGGCCGGCTCGTGGCCGAGCACCACGTTCTCCGCGACGCTCAGCCCGGGCACCAGGTCCAGCTCCTGGTGGATGGTGGCGATGCCGGCCTGGTCGGCGGCGTGCGGGGAGCCGAACGCCACGACCCGGCCGTCCCACTCGATCTCGCCGGCGTCCGGACGGTGCGCGCCGGCCAACACCTTGATCAGGGTGGACTTGCCGGCCCCGTTCTGGCCGAGCAGGCAGTGCACCTCGCCGGCGGCCACGTCCAGGTCCACGCCGTCCAGCGCCCGCACGCCGGGGAACTGTTTGACGATGCCCCGCATCCGCAGCAGCGAGACGGGGTTCGCTGCCTCGGGACCCGTCACCGCCTCGGGACCCGCCGCCGCCTCGGCACTCGCCGTCTCCGGACTCGCCGCCTCGGGACTCGTCATGGCTCCACTCCGTCGTGCGCGTGACGTGCGAGTTGAGTGTCCGAGCAACGACCAGTGCCGTACAACGACTGAATAAAGTCCTTTCCGGTCATTTATCAGACGGAATACGGTGGGGTGTGCGGGGCGCCGAGGCCCCGAGGAGGTGCCGGTGCGCGAGCCGTCCCTGCTGCCGCCGCTGCGGCTGGCACACACCACACCGGACGGCGCGGCCCGCCTGGACGCCGCGACGAACCGGGCGATCACGCTCAGCACGCTGGCCCGGCTGGTCGCGTCCGGTGCCGCTGTGAGCAAGGCCGACCTGGTCGCCGCCGCCGGCCTGGCCCGCAGCACGGTCAGCACCGGGGTGGACGAGCTGCTGGCCCGGGGCGTGCTGCAGCTCGACGGCACCCGGCCCACCCCCGGCCGGGGCCGGCCCGCCGACCGGCTCGCGCTCAACCCCCGGGGCGGCTTCGTGCTGGTCGCCGACCTCGGCGCGCGCGGCGCCCACCTCGCCGTAGTCGACCTCAGCCAGCGGATGCACGCCCACACCCACGTGGACATCGACGTGGCCGACGGCCCGGACGCGGTGCTGGACACCGTCGAGTCCGAGCTGGCCAGCCTGCGGGCCTCGGTGCGCGGCGGGGGCCCGGTGCGGGCGGCGGTGATCGGGGTGCCCGGCCCGGTGGACGGCCGGCGCGGCGTCCCGGTGCGGCCGCCGATCATGCCCGGCTGGCACGGCTACCCGGTGACCACCCGGCTGCGCCGCACCTTCGGCTGCCCCGTGCAGCTGGAGAACGACGTCAACCTGCGGGCGCTCGGCGAGGCCAGGGCGCTGCCGGAGGACCAGTCGCCGCTGCTGTTCGTGAAGGTCGGCACCGGGATCGGCGGCGGGCTGATCACCCAGGCCGGCGCGCTGCACCACGGCGCGGACGGCGCGGCCGGCGACATCGGTCACATCCGGGTGCGCGGTGCGCCGGAGACCCGCTGCGTGTGCGGCAACGTCGGCTGCATCGAGGCGGTCGCCTCGGCGGCGGCCATCGCCCGCCGGCTGGGCGAGGTCACAGCGTCCGGGGTGGGCGGATCGGCGGCGCCTGGCACGGCGACGGCAGGGACGGCGGGCTCTGGGACGGCGACGATCGACGACGTGCGGGCGCTGGTATCCCGTGGAGACCCGACGGCGGTCGGCCTGGTGCGCGAGGCGGCCGGGCTGATCGGCGAGGTGGTGGCCACCCTGGTGCACTTCTACAACCCCGCCCGGGTGACCATCGGCGGCTCGGTGGCGGCGGCCAGCGACGAGCTGCTGGCCGGCATCCGAGCGGTCGTCTACCAGGTGGCGCTGCCGCTGGCCACACGCAACCTGGTGCTGGCCAACAGCGTGCTCGGCAAGTACGCCGGCGTCGCCGGGGCCACCGTGCTCGGCATCGAAGAGGCGCTCTCCGCCGACGGCATCGGCGTCCTGATGGCGCGCACATAATGCCTGATCAGGACCTGCGGAAGGAGAGCAATGGACGCGTGGATCTGCGTGACCTGCGGGGTGCAGCGGAGCGCGACCGAGACCGCGCCGGACGGCTGCCCGATCTGCCTGGACGAGCGGCAGTACGTCGGTTGGGGCGGGCAGCGCTGGACGACGCGCGAGGAGCTGCTGGCCGGCGGGCATCGCGGTGTGCTGCGCGAGGAGGAGCCCGGTCTGGTCGGGATCGGGGTGGAGCCGCCGGTGGGGATCGGCCAGCGGGCGCTGCTGGTGCACACGCCGGCCGGCAACGTGCTGTGGGACTGCGTGCCCGTGCTGGACGACGACGCCATGGCCGGGATCGACGAGCTCGGCGGGATCAGCGCGATCGTCATGTCCCACCCGCACTTCTACGGCGCGCACGTCGACCTGGCCGACGCCTTCGACGCCCGGATCCTCATCCCGCGCGCCGACCGGGCGTGGGTGCAGCGGCCGTCGCCGCGCATCGAGCTGTTCGACAACGAGGTCGAGCCGGTGCCGGGACTGACGGTGGCCCGGATCGGCGGGCACTTCGACGGCGCCGCCGTGCTGCACTGGCCGGGTGGGGCCGACGGCCGGGGTGCCCTGCTCACCGGCGACACCATCACCGTGGTGCAGGACCGGGACTGGGTGAGCTTCATGTGGAGCTACCCGAACCTCATCCCGCTCGACGAGCACACCGTCGCCGAGATCGCCCGCCGCGTCGAACGGTTCCGCTTCGACCGGGTCTACGGCGCCTGGTGGGGGCGGGTGGTCGTCCGGGACGGGGCGGCCGCCGTCCGCCGCTCGGCCGACCGCTACATCGCCCGGCTGCGCGGCGAACGCCCGAGCTAGCGCAGCGGGACGAGGTCGTCGGCGTGCACGAGCTCGCGGCGGTACTCCGGCGGCAGGTCGCGGGTGCGGCGCCCGACCAGTCCGGGCAGCTCACCGGCGTCGAAGGCGACCACACCGCGGGCCACGACCACGCCGTTCGGGCCGACCAGGTCGACCACGTCGCCGGCCACGAAGTCGCCGCGCACGCCGTGCACCCCGGCGGCCAGCAGCGAGCGCCGGCGCTTCAGCACCGCGGTGACCGCGCCGGCGTCCAGGTCGAGCTGGCCTCGCACGTCGGCGGCGTGCCGCAGCCAGAACCGGCGGGCGGACAGCCGCTGGCCACCGGCCCGGAACGCGGTACCCAGCTTCGGCCCGTCGGCCGAGGTGTCCAGGGCGAGCGCGGCGTCGTCGGCGGCGGCCAGCAGCACAGGGATGCCCGCGCTGGCCGCCATGGTGGCCGCCTCGATCTTGGTGGCCATGCCGCCGCGGCCCAACCCGGAGGAGCCGGGCTTGGCGACGTCCACTGCGTCCAGATCCGCTAGGTCTTCCACGTCAGGCAGCAGCCTGGCACCGGGCACCCGGGGGTCACCGTCGTAGAGCCCGTCCACGTCGGAGAGCAGCACCAGCGCCTCGGCACCGACCAGGTGCGCGACGAGCGCCGCGAGCCGGTCGTTGTCGCCGACGCGGATCTCGTCCGTGGCCACCGTATCGTTCTCGTTCACCACGGGCAGGGTACGCAGCGAGAGCAGCCGGACCAGCGTGCGCTGCGCGTTGCGGTAGTGCGCGCGGCGGATCACGTCGTCGGCGGTGAGCAGTACCTGGCCGACGGTGACCCCGTGCCGGGCGAACGACGAGGCGTAGGCGTGCGCGAGCAGCAGCTGCCCGACGCTGGCCGCCGCCTGCTGGCTGGCCAGGTCACGGGGCCGCCGGGACAGCCCCAGCGGCGCGAGCCCGGCGGCGATCGCCCCGGAGGAGACCAGGATGACCTGGCTGCCGGTGGCGCGGCGCGCGGCCAGCGCATCGACCAGCGCATCCAGCCTGGTGTGGTCCAGCCCGCCGCCGAGGCTGGTCAGCGCCGACGAGCCCACCTTGACCACGAGGCGCGCGGCGGCCGCGATCTGCGAGCGAGTGCTCGCCGGCACCTGGGTGTCGGTGCCCGTCGACACCGGCGCCGGGGTACCGGGGCCCGAGGCCTCCTCGGCGTCGGTACTCACCACTCCGGCTCCGCCATGGATTGCGCGAACTCGTCCTCCAGCTCGTCATCCGTGCCGTCGCGGCGCGCGATCTTGGCCGACTTGCGGTCGACCGCCCTGGGCCGGGTGGACCGCGCCAGCCGCGGGTCGGTGCCCCGGTTGCCCATCGCCACGATCGCGCCGGACGGCGTGGACGGCTCCCAGTCGAACATCACGTCGCCGATGGTGACCGGGGCGCCGCTCACCGCACCGGCCTTGGCCAGCGCATCTTCGACGCCGAGCTTGGCCAGCCGGTCGGCCAGGTAACCGACCGCCTCGTCGTTGTCGAACTGGGTCTGCCGGACCCACCGCTCCGGGCGCTCGCCACGCACCACGAACCCGCCTTCGACCTCGCGGTCCAGCTCCACGGTGAAACCGGTCTCGCCAACCGGAGTCGGCCGCAGCACCAGCCGGGTCGGCTCGGGCGGCGGCAGCGCGGCCCGGTACCTGGCCACCTCGCGCGCCATCAGGAAGGTCAGCTCGCGCAGCCCGGCGTGGGTGGCGGTGGAGATGGAGACCACCGGCCAGCGCCGCCGGCCCAGCTCCTCGGTGACGAACTCGGCCAGCTCGGCGGCCTCCGGCACGTCGATCTTGTTCAGCGCGATGATCCGGGGTCGGCCGGCCAGCTCGCCGCCGAGACCCGGGGTGTAGCGGGCCAGCTCGCGCTCCAGCGCGTCCAGGTCGGACACCGGGTCACGGCCGGGCTCGAGGGTCGCGCAGTCGATCACGTGCACCAGTACCGCGCAGCGCTCGATGTGCCGCAGGAACTCCAGCCCCAGGCCGCGCCCCTCGGCCGCGCCGGGTATCAGCCCGGGCACGTCGGCCACGGTGAAGGTCTGCTCGCCCGCGCTGACCACGCCGAGCTGCGGCACCAGCGTGGTGAACGGGTAGTCGGCGATCTTCGGCCGGGCCTGGGACATCGCGGCGACCAGCGAGGACTTGCCGGCGGACGGGAACCCGATCAGCCCGACGTCGGCCAGCGAGCGCAGCTCGAGGACCACATCGCGTTCCTCGCCCGGCTCGCCGAGCAGCGCGAACCCGGGCGCCTTGCGGGCCGTCGAGGACAGTGCGGCGTTGCCGAGCCCACCCCGGCCGCCGGCGGCCACCACGAACTCGGTGCCGACGCCGACCAGGTCGGCCAGCTGCTCGCCGTTCTTGTCCAGCACCACGGTGCCGTCCGGCACCGGGAGCACCAGGTCCTCGCCGATCGCGCCGTTGCGGTTGTCGCCCTGGCCCTGCTTGCCGTTGCGCGCCTTGGCCTGGCGGCGGTGGTGGAAGTCGAGCAGTGTGTGCATGCCGGGGTCGACGACCAGCACGATGTTGCCGCCGCGCCCGCCATTGCCACCGTCCGGGCCGCCGAGCGGCTTGAACTTCTCCCGGTGCACGGATGCACAACCGTTGCCGCCGTTGCCGGCGATCACCCGCAGCTCACTGCGGTCGACGAACCGTGACATCGGACTGACAACTCCTCAAAAGCGGTGACACAGCACAAGGGGCGGGCCGGAGATCCCCGGACCCGCCCCTTGAGCAGACGTTGTGCGGTGCGGGCCTATTCCGCCGCGACCGGCACGATGTTCACGGTCTTGCGACCGCGCTTGCTGCCGAACAACACAGCTCCGGCCACCAGCGCGAACAGCGTGTCATCGCCGCCGCGGCCGACGCCCTCACCGGGGTGGAACTTGGTGCCGCGCTGGCGGATCAGGATCTCACCCGCGCTGACGTTCTGACCGCCGAAGCGCTTGACTCCGAGCCGCTGGGCGTTTGAATCACGCCCGTTGCGGGAGCTGGAGGCGCCCTTCTTGTGTGCCATATCTCGTCGCCTCCTTCAGCTACTTCGAGATTCCGGTGACCTCGACGCGGGTCAGCTTCTGACGATGACCCTGCCGCTTGTGGTACCCGGTCTTGTTCTTGAACTTGTGGATCCGAATCTTCGGACCCTTGGTCTGCTCGACCACCGTGCCGGTGACCGAGTAGGCGGCCAGCGCGCTGGCATCGGTGGTCAGCTCAGCGCCGTCCACCACCAGCAGTGCGGGCAGGCTGACTTCGGCGCCCGGCTCTGCGTCCAGCTTCTCGACGGTGAGCACGTCACCGACCGCGACCTTGTACTGCTTGCCGCCGGTTTTTACGATCGCGTACATCGTTGACGCACGACTCCTATGACATTTCGTGGGGCTCGCGGTGACACGTACTCAGGGCATGACCCCGGGCGGTCTACCGCCTGCGTCAGCACCCGCTGACGCGGCTGTCTTCAAACCAGGGTACGGGCCGCTGACGGAGAGGGTCAAACCGGGTCCGGGCCACCCTCCCCACCGGCCGGCGGGCCGGCCGGGCGGGACGCCACCCGGCGCCGCCGCCGGGCCGGGCGGGCTGCCCGCTCCGGTGCCGCGCCGATGGAGACCGGCTCCCAGTCGTCGTGCTGAACTGCCTGGTCAGCGTGCTCCTCGTCGGTCGAGACCGAGTTCGCGTCGATCGCCGAGGACGGGTTGTCCGGGACCAGCGACGGCTCGGTCGGCACCGACAGCTCGAGGCTCGACGGGGCCGGTCCAGTGACATCCGACACCCCCGCCGGCGCGACCTGCCCGGGTGCCTCGACGGCCTCCTGAGCGGCCGGCTCGGCGGCGTGGCGGGACGGGGTCGAGTCGGCCGCCTCGACCGGCTCCGTGGTGGGCCGCCCGGTGTGCGCCGGCTCGGCTTCCTGGACCGCCTCGGCCTCGCGGGCCGGCGCGCTGGGCACCGGCCGGCCGTTCGGCACATCGTGCTGGGCGGAGCCGCGGTCGTGCCCGTTGGCCACGTCGGCCGGGCCGCCCCGGCCACGCCTGCTGTGCCCGTTGTTGCCGTTGCCGTCGCCGTGGTCGCCCCGGTTGTCGCTACCCCGGTTGTCGCCGCCTCGGCTGTCGGAGCGGTTGTCGGAGCGGTTGTCTCCGCCGCCCCGGTTGTCGGGGCGGTTGTTGTCGGCGGGCCGGTTGTCGCCCCGACCGCGCCGCCTCGGGCTGCCGCCGGCGTTGTTCTGCTGGCCCTGGTCGCCCTTCGGCTCGACCGGGTCGGTGGACACCACGACGCCCCGGCCCCGGCAGTGCTCGCACGGGGTGGAGAACGCCTCGAGCAGGCCGACGCCGACCCGCTTGCGGGTCATCTGCACCAGGCCGAGCGAGGTGACCTCGGCGACCTGGTGGCGCGTGCGGTCGCGGCCGAGGCACTCGGTCAGCCGGCGCAGCACCAGGTCACGGTTCGACTCCAGCACCATGTCGATGAAGTCGATCACGATGATGCCGCCGATGTCGCGCAGCCGCAGCTGCCGGACGATCTCCTCGGCCGCCTCCAGGTTGTTCCTGGTGACGGTCTCCTCGAGGTTGCCGCCGGACCCGGTGAACTTGCCGGTGTTCACGTCGACGACCGTCATGGCCTCGGTGCGGTCGATCACCAGCGTGCCGCCGGAGGGCAGCCAGACCTTGCGGTCCAGCGCCTTCATCAGCTGCTCGTCGATCCGGTACTCCGTGAACGAGTCGGCGGTGCCGACGTGCCGATGCACCCGCCCCACCAGCTCAGGGGCCACATGACCGATGTAGGCCTGCAGCGTGTCCCATGCATCGTCGCCCTCGACCACCAGCTTGGCGAAGTCCTCGTTGAACTGGTCCCGGACGACCTTGATCATCAGGTCCGGCTCTTCGTAGAGCAGCTCCGGCGGCTTCGACTTGCCGGAACTCTTGGCGGCAGCCTCGGACTTGGTCTTCACCACGTCCCACTGGGCCTGCAGCCGGCGCACGTCCCGCTCCAGCGCCTCCTGGCTGACGCCCTCAGACGCGGTGCGGATGATCACGCCGGCGTCGTCCGGCACGATCTCCCTGAGCAGGTCCTTGAGCCGGCGCCGCTCGGTGTCGGGCAGCTTGCGGCTGATCCCGTGGGTGCCGCCGGACGGCACGTAGACCAGGAACCGGCCGGGCAGGCTGATCTGCGTGGTCAGCCGGGCGCCCTTGTGGCCGATCGGGTCCTTGGTGACCTGCACCAGGATGCTGTCGCCGCTGGACAGGGCCTGCTCGATGCGGCGGGCCTTGCCGGCCAGCCCGGCGGCGTCCCAGTCGACCTCGCCGGCGTAGAGCACCGCGTTGCGGCCCCGGCCGATGTCGACGAACGCCGCCTCCATGCTGGGCAGCACGTTCTGCACGCGGCCCAGGTACACGTTGCCGACCAGCGACGACCCGCCGGAGCTGGTCACGAAGTGCTCGCAGAGCACGCCGTCCTCCAGCACCCCGATCTCGGAGCGCTCGCCGTGCTGGCGGACCACCATGGTGCGCTCGACCGACTCCCGGCGCGCCAGGAACTCGGCCTCGGAGAGCACCGGGGCGCGGCGCCGGCCGGCGTCGCGGCCGTCCCGGCGGCGCTGCCGCTTGGCCTCGAGCCGGGTGGAGCCGCGCACGCCCTGGATGTGCTCGTCGCCGCTGTCGGAGCGCTCGGGGCGCTCGGAGCGGGCCGGGCGGGTCTCCCGGACCCGGGTGACCGTGTTCGGCGGGTCCTCGGACTCGCCATCGCCGTCGCTGTCCGAGGGGTCCCGGCGGCGGCGGCGCCTGCGCCGGCGCCGCGAGCTGCCACCGGACTCCTCCGAGGACTCGTCGTCCGAGCCGTCGTCCCCATCGGCGTCGCCGTCGGCGTCGGTACCGGCGTCGTCGGAGCCGTCCTCGGCGTCCTGGTCGGACCCGGTCCCGGCGTCCCGATCGTCGGCGCCGTCCTCGGTGTCGCCGCGCCGCTCGTCGTCCTCGGCGTCCGCCGACTCGTCGTCGGAGCCCTTGCCCCGGCCCCGGCCCCGGCGGCCCCGGCGGCGGCGGCGCTTGGTGTCCGCGGAGTCGTCGGCCGAGTCACCCGGGTCGGAGTCGGAGTCGTCGCCGTCGTCGGTGTCCTCGGCGTCGTCGAGGCTGGTGGTGACGGGGGGCGCGGGGGCCACCCGGGACGCACGTCCGGCCGGCGGTTCCGGCGGCAGGAACATCGGGCTCGGCGCCGCGAACAGGGGCAGTGCGCCGCCCGGGCCATCCGGGCCGGCTCCGCCGGCGATGTCGGGCTCGGGGTTGCTCAGGGCCAGCGCGGCCGGCAGCGTGCTCGGGGGCTGGCTGGCCGGCTGGGGACTCGGCTGGGCGGTCGGCGGCGTCACCTCACTGGATACCCCGATCGCCGGCGCGCCAATCGACACCTGCTCGGACGGCACCTGTGCCGACGCGCCGGACGGCGCCAGTGACTCGATGACCCGCAGCGCGGTGGCCCGCTCGATGCTGGACTGCGCCCCCTTCGCGGGGGCACCGAGATCCTCGAGCGCATCGAGCACCTGGCGGCTGGTCACCTCGATCAGCTTGGCCAGCGCGTGCACCCGCAGTCGCTCGGGTAGCTCCGGTGCTTCGGATACGTTGCTGAGCCCGCCGGCCTGGCCGGCGGGCACGTCGCTATTGGACATGCAGCTCCTTCGCCCCCGGGCGCCCTCAACAGAAGGCGGCCGCTCAGGGGCCTAGCTTTGTCTGCCTCCCCCGACGTTCGAGGGGACAGCAATCCTGTGACCACAAAACGACTCAGGCATCGAGAGCGTCACCCGTGCCTGCGCCGGCCCATCTACAACGACGAGCTGATCGCCCACCGCCGGCACGCACCGCGTACCGGACCCGGCCGGCTCCGTCGGGGTGGTCACCCTTCGGCGTCGAACGGATCGGCCAGGCGGCCTCGGTCGTCGAGCAGACCCTGAGCCAGCCGGATCGCCATTGCCGGCACCGGCGGCCTCAAGCCCGCGACGACCAGAAGAGCGCCCAACACGTCGTCGGGCCGAACGGCAGGTGTCGTCTGCCGCACGACCGCCGTCATTATCGCACAAGCCGGGGCACTCGGATGCCCTGTACGGCCAGCGGCTTGATCATCACTCTCTGGTGAGGGCTCCTCGGCGACCGCGCTGACGACGGCCGCCCGCACGTCAACGGGCCGTGGGCCGTTCTTGGTGGCCCGGTCGACCACCACCGAATCCTCAGCCAAGAAAGTCCTCAGCGCGGCCGCCAACTCGGCCGGCGAGACCTGAGGCAGCTCGATCCGCCACCGGCTCGCGTCGATCAGGTCGGCGAGCGCGGGCACCCCCGGCGCGGTGCGGACGGCGGCGAGCACGTCCAGACCGGTGGGCAGCGCCGCGTCCAGCTCCTCGATCAGTCGCTCGGGCGGGTCCGCCGTGGTCAGCCCGATCTCCACGTACTCGGCCTCGCTAGCCGTCCCGGTGGGCGCCGCGCCGACCCAGGACAGCCGGGGGTGCGGGCTGAAGCCGTGCGAGCGGGCCACCGGCAGCCCGGCCCGGCGCACCGCCCGCTCGAAGGCGCGCGCCACGTCGCGGTGCGAGCTGAACCGCAGCCGGCCGCGCTTGGCGAAGCGCACCCGGACCTTGCACAGGGTCGGCGGGGCCGGGTTCGGGGCGATGCCCCGCGCCCTGCCGCCCGCGCTGACCGCCATCAGTCCGACCCGGTCGGCTGACCGGCCTCGACCGGCACCGCGTTCGGCAACAACATCAGCATCCCCTCCCCGGTCGGGGCGAACCCGAACCGCAGGTAGAACGGCGCACTGCTGGGCGTAGGCCGCAGCACCAGCCGTTGGTAACGGCGCGACCGGGCGTGCTCGACGGCGGCGGTGAGCAGCGCGGCGGCCACCCCCCGGTCCGCGTACGAGGCCACCACGAACGCGTTGCCCACGTAGCCCCAGCGCCCTGGCCGGGCACCCGGTCTGGGCATGTTGCCGATCTCGACCACGTTCAGGCAACCCACCACGGTGTAGCCGCTGCGGTCCGTACCGGCCTCGGCCAGCCAGAACGTCCGCCGGGGCAGCTCGGCGCGCCACCAGGCTTCGAAGGACCGGTCGAAGTTGTCGTCCAGCACCGGGGCACCGGTCCGCTCCGCCGTCCACTCCCGGCGCAACCGGATCAGCGCGGGCAGGTCACGGTCGTCGGCCACCCGCACGGACACCGGAGGGACGTGGTCAACCACCGTTCGCCGCGACGGGCGTTACCGGCGTGATCGGCAGCAGCACCGTACCGCTCGGCCCGACCTGGATGTCGGTACCGGTGGACGGGCAGACACCGCAGTCGAAACACGGCGTCCAGCGGCAGTCGTCCTGCTCCTGGGAGTTCAGCGCGTCCTGCCAGTCGTCCCACAGCCAGTCCGGATCCAGCCCCGAGTCCAGGTGCTCCCAGGGCAGCACCTCGTCGCGGAACCGCTCCCGGGTGGTGAACCAGGCTATGTCGACGCCTTGTGGGCCCAGCTCGGCCTTGGCGGACGCCACCCAACGCTCGTAGTCGAAGTGCTCGGTCCAGCCGTCGAAGCGGCCGCCGTCCCGCCAGACCCGCTCGATCACCCGGCCGACCCGGCGGTCGCCCCGCGAGAGCAGTCCCTCGATCAGCGAGGGCTTGCCGTCGTGGTAGCGCATGCCGATGTTGCGGGCCTGGCGCCCGGCGACCTTGTTCACCTCGGCGCGCAGCTTGCGCAGCCGGTCGTCGATGGTCTCCGGGTCGCATTGGGCGGCCCACTGGAACGGGGTGTGCGGCTTGGGCACGAACCCGCCGATGGAGATGGTGCAGCGCACGTCGTTGTGCCCGCTGGCCTCACGGCCCGCCTTGATCACCCGGTACGCCATGCCGGCGATCTCCAGCACGTCCTCGTCGGTCTCGGTCGGCAGGCCGCACATGAAGTACAGCTTCACCTGCCGCCAGCCCTGCGCGAACGCCGCGCTCACCGTGCGGATCAGGTCCTCCTCGGACACCATCTTGTTGATCACTCGACGGATCCGCTCCGAGCCGCCCTCCGGGGCGAAGGTGAGCCCCGAGCGGCGGCCGTTGCGGGAGATCTCGTTGGCCAGGTCGATGTTGAAGGCGTCCACCCTGGTGGACGGCAGGCTCAGCGTGGTGTTGGTGCCCTCGTAGCGGTCGGCGAGGCCCTTGGTGATGTCGGCGATCTCGCTGTGGTCCGCGCTGGAGAGGCTCAGCAGCCCGACCTCGGTGAACCCGCTCGCCTTGAGCCCGCGTTCGACCATCTCGCCGATGCCCTGCAGGGAGCGCTCCCGGACCGGCCGGGTGATCATGCCGGCCTGGCAGAACCGGCAGCCCCGGGTGCAGCCTCGGAAGATCTCCACGCTCATCCGCTCGTGCACCGTCTCGGCGAGCGGCACCAGCGGCTGCTTCGGGTAGGGCCACTCGTCGAGGTCGGTGGTGGTGCGCTTGGTGACCCGTTTGGGGGCGCGCGGGTCGTTCGGGGTGACCGAGGCGATCCGGCCGTCCTCGGCGTAGCTGACATCGTAGAGCCCTGGGACGTAGACGCCGTCGGTCTCGGCCAGCCTGCGCAGCACCTCCGCCCGGCCCGCTTTGCTCTGCGTACCTCTACGCAACACCTCGGTGATGTCCAGCACGGCCTGCTCGCCGTCGCCGAGCACGGCGGCGTCGATGAAGTCGGCGATCGGCTCGGGGTTGAACGCGGCGTGCCCGCCGGCCAGCACGATCGGGTGGTCGTCGGTGCGGTCGGCGGCGTGCAGCGGGATGCCGGCCAGGTCGAGCGCGGTCAGCAGGTTGGTGTAGCCCAGCTCGGTGGAGAAGCTCACCCCGAGCACGTCGAACGCGCCGAGCGGCCGGTGACTGTCGACGCTGAAATGCGGCACGCTGTGCTCGCGCATCAGCGCCTCGAGGTCCGGCCACACCGCGTAGGCGCGCTCGGCGAGCACGTCCGGCTGCTCGTTCAGCAGCTCGTAGAGGATCATCACGCCCTGGTTGGGCAGGCCGACCTCGTAGGCATCCGGGTACATCAGCGCCCAGTGCACGGCCGCGCCGTCCCAGTCCTTGACCGTGCTGTTGAGCTCGCCACCGATGTACTGCACCGGTTTGGACACCCGGGGCAGCAGCAACTCCAGCGCCGGAAAGACCGATTCCACACTCACGCCGCACCAGGGTAGACCGGTCCGCCAAGATGTCCCCGCGTGGAGTTGGTGTCGGAGGCGGAGAGCGGGGTCGACTCGCGGGCGAAGTTGGTGGTGAACGCGGGCTGAGTCGGTGTCGCGGGCGGAGTTGGCGGCGGATGCGGGCCGAGTCCGTGGAGCGGGCGAAGTTGCGGAGCGGGCGAAGTTGGCGGAGCGGGCGAAGTTGGCGGAACGGCGGAGCGGGCGGAGTTGGTGGCGGATGCGGGCTGAATCCGTGTCGCGGGCAAAGTGGGTGGCGGATGCGGGCTGAATTGGTGGTGGACGCCGCGAACGTGGTCGGCTCGCGGCCGGACGGCTGGTGGCGCGACCGCCCCGGCGCCGCCGACCGACTCGTCACCGCGCTCGCTGCCGCCCTCCGCTCCGGCGCCCTGACCGACCCCGTGGCCGTCATCCTTGAAGGCGCCGCCCGATCCGGTGTCCCACCGACACCGATCACCGGGCGCGAAGTGCCCGGCAGCGACAACTCGGGCGACACCGGCAGCGACGAGATACCCGGGCTGCGAGTGCTCCACGCGCCGGCCGACGGCGATTCGGCAATCGTCGCCGAGGTGACCGCACTGGTCGACTCGGGTACCGAGGTCACGGTGGTCACCGCCGACCGGGGGCTACGCGCCAGGGTGACCGCCGCCGGCGCGCAGGTCGTCGGCCCGTCCTGGCTCCGCGACCGCCTCCCCTAACCGCCTCCCACTCCGCACATCACCCGGCCCCACCCCACCAACTCGCCGTGGCCGCACGCCGTCCCCAGCGCCGGTCACCGTCCCACTCGTTGTGGTCGCCCGCCGTCCCCCGTGACACCCCACCGTCCCACTTGTCGTGGCTATTTGACGCGACAGGTGGCACTTGTCGTGCCTAATTCCGACGACAAGTGGAGTACTCAGCGCTCCGTTGCCTCATGCGTCGCCCACGTCGTCGGATCGGTAGCGCTCACCCTCGTACTTGTCGCGGGCGCCCGCCGTCCCCAAGGCCCGCCCTCAGCGCCCGTCGCCGCCCCACTTGTCGTGGCTATTTGACGCGACAGGTGGCACTTGTCGTGCCTAATTCCAACGACAAGTTGCCGAGCGCGGGGCTATGTGTGACGGCGCGCGGCGCGGGCTCGGGTCAGGGTGTGGATCATTCGCTCGCGGTCGTACCGCACGTCGCGCCACGTGAAGCGGTACAGCACCCAATCCTGGCCGTGGACGCTGTTCTGCCGCCAACGGTCCCGGAATGCCGCGTCGACCCTTTCGTGATCACGGCCGTCCAGCTCGATTCCGATCTTCAACTCGGGGTATGCGAGGTCTAGAAAGGCACGGCGCCCACCACCGAGCTGCACCTCGACCTGCAACTCCGGCTCCGGCAACCCCGCGTCCACGATCGCCAACCGGGCCTCGGTCTCCAGCGGTGACCCGGACAGTGGGCGCGCGGCCCGAAACCATTCCCGCGCGGTGATGATGCCGGGCGTGCGAGCCAGTCTGAGGGCCGCGGCCTCCAGCTCCCCGACAGTGACAACGCTGTCGACCAACGCCTGCTCGACCGCCCATACCGCGTCGGTGCGGCGCAGTTCGCGGCACAGATCGACCAGCGTTCTAGGGACTGCCGTGACTGGCAGGCCGCCGACGACGTCCACGTCCCGGTCGGGTAACCGAGCGGTGTGCAACCGCAGTCGGTCCCGATGGGGGCGTCGTTGCCGCCGGGGCAGCGTCACGTGCTCGGGACCGCCCAGCGGCACGACGAGACCGTGCGCGCGAGCGGCAGTCATATGGCTCGCGGCCGCGTCCGGCTGAGCCACCGCCAGCAACGCCGCCTCGGCCCGCAGCACCGGCGATGCGGGGCCGCCTCCGAGGTAGATACCGCGCTGCAACGGCACGAGTTCGCTGCGGCGGAGCGCGGTCCGCAGCTCGTCGGGGTGTATCCCGTCGCGGATTGCGGCATTGCGCAGAAGGAGTTCCGAAACTCGGGATCGGTACGAGGTCATGACTCGACCATGTGCCAGCCGCGCATCGCGTGGGGGCCTCGACGTCTCCCCTGTGGATAGCCCCTCGCTATGTGGACAACTCGTGCATAGCCGCGCACTTGTCGCTCCGGCCGCGATGGTCGCTCCGGCGGCACTTGTCGTTGGAATTAGGCACGACAGGAGGCACTTGTCGCGTCAAATAGCCGCGACAAGTGGCGGCCGCCGGACGCGCGGCCAACGGCGACGGCGGAGGCGGCGAAGGCGACGGCGACGGCGACGGCGGAGGAGGGCGGGCCAGCGGGAACGGCGGCCGGCTCCAGTTGTCGTGGCAATTGGGCACGACAAGTGGCACCTGTCGCGTCAAATAGCCACGACAAGTCGAACGGCAGCCAACGGGACAACGGCAGCCAGCAGCGAGAGAACGGCGGCCAGCGGGGACGGCGGCCGGCGGCGGGGGTTAGCGGAGGAGGAGGGTGTTGAGGCGGCGGGCGGCGATGAGGGCGCCGGTTACGGCCATCACCACGAAGTAGGCGGCGTGCCCGAGGACGGCGGGGCCGACGATGCCCGTGGTGAACGCCCGCATCAGCTCCACGGCGTGGAACAGCGGCAGGCACTCCACCACGAGCTGCAGGCCGCGCGGGTACACCGACAGCGGGTAGAACGTCGTGGCGAACAGGAACATCGGCATGATGACCAGTTGGATCAGGTCGAAGTCCTGCCACGAGCGCATGTACGACGTGGCCGCCATACCCACCGCCGCGAACGCGAACGCCACCAGCAGCGCGGCCGGCAGCGCGAGCAGCGCCCACGGCGACGTGAGCAGCCCGAACCCGGTCATCACGGCGAGGAAGCCCAGCGCGTACAGCCCGCCGCGCAGCAGCGCCCAGCCGATCTCCCCGAGCGCGATGTCGACCGGGCCGAGCGGGGTGGCCAGCATGGCGTCGTACAGCTTGGCGTAGCGCAGCTTGAAGAACACGTTGAACGTGGAGTCGAACACCGCGCCGTTCATCGCCGACGCCGCGAGCAGGCCCGGCGCGATGAAGGCGGCGTAGCTGATCGGCGAGCCATCGGGACCGGGCAGCGTGCCGACCAGCGAACCGAGCCCCTGCCCCAGCGCGAGCAGGTAGAACACCGGCTCGAAGAACCCCGATACGAAGGCCAGCCAGGCGCGCCGGTAGGCCAGCGCCGAGCGCACCAGCAGCATCCGCGAGCGCCCGGCGTAGCCGCCGGCCGGCAGGATCCGCAGCAGCGGCGCCGTCGGCACGGGCCCACCGACCTCGACACCGCTCACCGGGACAGCCGCACGGTGAACCGCCACCGGGTCAACCCGATACCGACCGCCAGCATCGCCACCAGGTACGCCAGGTGGCCCAGCGCCGGCCACCAGTGCAGTGTGTGCAGCGCGGCGCCCCTGGCCAGCTCGGTGCCGTGCCACAGCGGCGTCACCCAGGCGACCGGGCGCAGCCACACCGGCAGCTGGGACACCGGAAAGAACGTGCCGGCGAACAGCGTCATCGGGATCAGCACGAACCGGAAGTACGAGGCGAACGCGGTGCCCTCGTTGAGCACCGAGGCCGCGAACGCCATCGTGACCGCCGAGAACGCCGCCCCACACAGCACCGCCGCCAGCAGCCCGATCGCTATGCCGAAGCCGGCCGCCCCACCCACCAACACGATGACCAGTACGTACACCAGCCCGGAGGACAGCATCCTGGCCACGATCCAGCACAGGTGACCGACCGCGACCTGCCCCGGCGTGATCGGCGACGCGGCCATCCCCCAGTACACCTGCTGCCACTTGAACCCGGACAGCACCGGGTAGGTGGACTCGAACGCCGCCGTCTGCACCGCCGACATCGCCAGCAGGCCGGGGGCCAGGTACATCAGGTACGAGGTGCCCCCGGTGGCCGCGCCGGCGCGCACGAGGCTGCCGAAGCCGACCCCGAACGCGAGCAGGAACAGCACCGGCTGCACCACGCTGGACACCACGGTGGCCCGCCAGCCGCGCCGGTACCAGGTCCAGAACGCCTCCAGCACCATCAGCACCGCGCGCCAGCCGGGTAGCACCCGACCGGTCGCCCTCGGCACCTCGACCAGCTCACCCGCGGCCATCAGTCGACCAGACTTCGGCCGGTGAGCCGGAGGAACACGTCCTCCAGGGAGGACCGCCGAACGAGGCTGGCCAGCGGGCGCGCCCCGGCCGCCAGCGCGGCGCGCAGCGCGGCCTCCCCGTCGGCGGCATAGAGCAGCATCCGGTCCGGCAGGTCCTCGACCCGCTCGGCGAAGACGGCCAGCTCGGAGAGCTCGGGCCGGGGCGCATCGGGGGCGAACCGCAGCTCGACGACCTCCCGCGTGGAGTACCGCTCGATCAGATCGGCCGGCGAGCCCTCGGCGGAGATCAGGCCGTTGTCCATCACCACCAGCCGGTCACACAGCTGCTCGGCCTCGTCCATGTAGTGCGTGGTGATCAACTGCGTGACACCGCGCTGTTTCAGCCGGTAAAGCCGGTCCCAGAGCAGGTGCCGCGCCTGCGGGTCGAGCCCCGTGGTCGGCTCGTCCAGCAGCAGCAGCTCAGGGTCGTTGACCAGCGAGCGGGCGATGGTCAGCCGCCGCTTCATGCCGCCGGACAGCGGGTCGACCGCGCTCTCGGCCCGGTCCGAGAGCTGGGCGAACTCGAGCAGCTCGACCGCCTTGGCCCGGACCGCCGACCGGGACAGGCCGAAGTAGCGGCCGTACACCTCCAGGTTCTGCCGGACCGTGAGCTCCACGTCCAGGTTGTCCTGCTGCGGCACGACGCCGATGCGGGCCCGGATCGCCGGGCCGTCCACGTCCGGGTCCATCCCCAGCACGTGCAGCGAGCCGGCGGAGCGCGGCGAAACGCAGCCGATCATGCGCATCGCGGAGGACTTGCCGGCGCCGTTCGGGCCGAGGAAACCGAACACCTCGCCCCTGGTCACATCCAGATCGATGCCGCGCACCGCCCGTACCGGCCCGAAAGTCTTGGCCAGGCCCCTGGCTTGGATCAGTGCATCGGACACGGGAGGGACGCTAACCGGAGCCCCCGACAGAACGGAAATGACTTACCCGGAACGGAGTGTGCCGGGTCGAGACCGCCACCAGTGATCGTTTGCGCGCCACTAGACTACCTCGGTGACCGCCCGCTCCCCCAGGCCGAGCACGTCCGTCCTTCGGTTCGTGCCCCGATTCCGCTTGCTGCTCGCCCTGGTCGTGCTGCTGGTGGGCGTGGCGGGCTGCGCGGGTGGACCGGCCGGACCGCCCCCGCCACCGCCCCTGCCGGCCGGGCCCGACCTGATGGCCCGCGCGGCCGCCGCGATGGCCCAGGTGCAGACCGTGGCGGTGGACGTCACGGTGGACCCGGCACTCAGCTCGATCCCGGTGCGCGCCGCCAACGGCAAGCTCACCTCGGCCGGCGACGCGATCGGCACGGCCACGCTCAGCCAGGCCACGTCCACCGTCGAGTTCAACTTCGTGATCACCAAGGGCGTGCTCTACCTGAAGGGCGCCACCGGCGGGTACCAGCAGCTGCCGCTGGCCCTCGCCGCCGGCATCTACGACCCGACCGCGCTGCTCAGCCCCGACCGGGGCCTCGCGGCGCTGCTGCGTACGGCGAGCAACGCCACCACCGAGGCCCGCGAGGACGTGAACGGGGTGCCGGCCTACCGGGTCAGGGCGACCCTCGACCCGACCCTCCTCGCCGGCGTGGTCCCCGGGCTGACCGGCGCGACCACCGGCACGGTCTGGCTCGACCAGGCCAGCTCCCGCGTGCTCAGGGCGCGGGTCGACGTCCCGAACCCGGCCGGTGGCGCACCGGCGCCGGTCATCGTCACGCTGTCCGACTTCAACGCCCCGGTGACCGTCACGCCGCCGTCCTGAGCCGTCAGCGGGTGATTCGATGAGCGAGCCGGGCGCGTCCGGGACGACACCGGCGGACCCGCCCGAAGGCACGTCCGAGGCCACGCCGGCGGACCCGCCCGGGAGCGGGGGCGACACCGTGCGGCGGCCCCGGGTCGGGTTGGCCATCGGGGTCGGCGGGCTCGCCGTACTGCTCGCCGCGCTGGACGGCTACGTCGTCGTCACCGTGCTGATCGACATCGTCCGCGACCTCGCCATCCCGCTGAACCACCTGGAACGGGCCACCCCGCTGGTCACCGGGTACCTGCTCGGCTACGTGGCGGCGATGCCGCTGCTCGGCCAGCTGTCCGACCGGTTCGGCCGCCGGCGGGTGATCCAGCTCTGCCTGCTCGGCTTCGCGGCCGGCTCGGCGCTCACCGCGACCGGCACGACGCTGACCGCGGTGGTACTCGGCCGCGGTGTGCAGGGGGTGTGCGGCGGCGCGCTGCTGCCGGTGACGATGGCGCTGGTCAGCGACCTGGTGGCGGAGCGGCGGCGGGCCACGGCGCTCGGGGCGGTGAGCGCGGCGGAGCAGCTGGGCAGCGTGCTCGGGCCCCTCTACGGCGCCGGGGTGGCCGCACTGCTCGGCTGGCGGGGCGTGTTCTGGATCAACCTGCCGCTGGCCGCCGTCGCGGTGCTCGCGGTCGGCCTCGCGGTCCCCGGCCGGGCGAAGGGCGGGACCCAGGACCGGACCCGGAACGGGCGCGCTACGACCGAGCCGACCCGCGTCGACCTGGTCGGCGGTGCACTGCTCGCGCTGACACTGGCCCTGGGCGTGGTGGGGCTGTACAACCCGGACCCGCGCCGCGCGGTGCTGCCGCCCTGGGGACCGCTCACCCTCGCGGCGGCCGGCGTGGCGCTGCTCTGTTTCCTCGGCTGGGAGGCGCGCGCCCGCACCCGGCTGCTGGACCCGCGCGGCGTGCGCGGCCGCCCGGTGGCCGCCGGCCTGCTGACCAGCTTCGTGGTCGGCGCCGCGCTGATGGTCACCCTGGTCGACGTGCAGCTGTTCGCCGAGTCGGTGCTCCGGCTGGACGCCACCCACGGCGCGCTCGTGCTGCTCCGGTTCCTGGTGGCCCTGCCGGTCGGCGCGCTGCTCGGCGGGCTGGCGGCGCCCCGGCTCGGCGAGGGGGCGGTCGGCGTGGTCGGTTTGCTGGCGGCCGCCGGCGGGTTCGCGCTGATCTCCCGCTGGCCGGCCGACCTGCTCGCCGCCACGCACACCGTCGGTCCGCTGATCCTGCCGGCGGCGACCACCGACCTCGCGCTGACCGGGCTCGGACTCGGCCTCGTGGTGGCGCCGGTCGCCTCGGCGGTGCTGCGCGCGGTGCCCGCCGACCGGCACGGCGTGGCCTCGGCGGCGACCGTGGTGGCGCGCACCGCCGGCATGCTGATTGGGATCGCCGCACTGTCCGCCTGGGGGCTGCACCGCTTCACCGAGCTCACCGCCACCCTGGACACGCCGCTGCCGTTCGGGGTCGACGCCGCCACGTTCGCCCGCCAGCTCGCCGCGTACACCCGCGCGGTCGACGCCGCCCTGCTCACCCAGTACCGCGAGATCTTCCGCGTAACCGCGCTGCTCTGCCTCGCCGGCGCGCTCGCGGCCGCCTGCCTCGGCGGCCGCCCCGGCAAAAGGCCAGGTCAAGCCCCATGAGTGGCGAATGGTCCTATAGGACCACTCGCCACTCACGAGGTCCCAGTTGTGTACCGGCCAGGAGGCGGGCGCGGAGCTAGGGTCGAGGTATGTGTGACGACTCCGGCGCCAGCTGGCGCGAGGCCCTCGCCGCCGCTCCCCGCCCCGCCGAGGGGTCCGCCGTAGACCCGATCGCACTCGAGCCGGTCGACGAGGTGCGGATCACGACACTGGTCGACAACATGTTCGACGCGCTGCTGGCCGGCGACGAGCGCACCACCCGGCCGAGCATGCGGGTGGGCCGGACGGAGGCGCCCCAGTTCGAGGGGGGCACAACGACATCCGGGCTGGTCGCCGAGCACGGCTTCGCGGCACTGGTCACGGTCCGCCGCGGCGACACCGAGACGACGCTGCTGTTCGACACCGGCATGTCGCCGGGCGCCATGGTGACCAACGCCGACCGGCTCGGGGTCGACCTGTCCAGCGTGCAGGGTGTGGTGCTCAGCCACGGCCACTTCGACCACGCCGGCGGGCTGGTCGGGCTCGCGCGCAAGCGCGGTAAGCGGGGCATGCCGATGGTGGTACACCCGCTGATCTGGACGCGCCGGCGGCTCGCGGTACCCGGTCAGGAGGCTGTCGAGCTGCCCACCCTGAGCAAGCGCGCGCTGGCCGGCGAGGGCTTCGACGTGATCGAGCGCCGCGAGCCGTCCCTGTTGCTCGACGGCTGCGTGCTGATCACCGGCGAGGTCGACCGCACCACCGAGTACGAGCGCGGCATGCCACCGCCGCACCAGGCGTGGACCGGCTCCCACTGGCAGCACGACCCGCTGGTGATCGACGACCAGGCGCTGGTCGTGCACGTCCGCGACCGGGGACTCGTGGTACTCACCGGCTGCGGGCACGCCGGCGTGGTGAACATCGTCCGGCACGCCCAGCGGTTGACGGGAGTGCCGACGTTGCACGCGCTGCTCGGCGGCCTACACCTGAGCGGGCCGGCGTTCGAGCCGGTCATCGCGCCGACCGTCGACGCGCTGACCGCGCTGCACCCCGAACTGATCGTGGCCGGGCACTGCACCGGATGGCGGGCGCAACACAAGCTGGCCGCCGCGCTGCCCGACGCATGGGTGCCGAGCAGCGCGGGCAGCCGCTACCAGCTCACAGGTCCGGGAACCACAGCTTGATCTCACGCGCGGCCGACTCGGGCGAGTCGGAGCCGTGCACCAGGTTGAACTGGGTCTCCAGGCCGAAGTCCCCCCGGATGGTGCCCGGGACGGCCTTCTCCACCGGGTCGGTGCCGCCGGCGAGCTGCCGGAACGCGGCGATCGCGCGCGGCCCCTCGACGACGGCTGCCACCAGCGGCCCGGAGGTGATGAACTCCAACAGGTCGTTGAAGAACCCCTTGCCGTCGTGCTCCGCGTAGTGCTGTGCGGCCAGCTCACGGTCCACCGTGCGCAGCCGCAGCGCGACCAGATCGAGCCCCTTGCGCTCGATCCGGGAGATCACTTCACCGACCAGCCGACGGGACACGCCGTCGGGCTTCACCAGAACCAAAGTCCGCTCACTCACGATGGCGCAGCCTATCCGCGCCGGCCGCGCGGGTGCACCGGCGGGGCAGGGACCGGGGCCCACTCACCCGACCGGCGGCCGCACCCACTCCCCGATCGGCGCCATCCGCAGCAGCTTCGACAGCCCCGCGTCCTCGAACGCCGCGACGATCCGCTCCGGCCCCTCGCTGAAGTGCGCCCAGCCCTCGTAGTGGGCCGGCACCACAACCGGGGCGGCGAGCACGGCGGCGGCCGCGGCGCCCCGCTCGCTGGTCAGCGTCAACGGCCGGCCGCCCTCCCGGATCGAGACCCGCGCGCCCCCCATGAACAGCACCGCCGCGTCCACCGGACCGACCCGCCGCGCCACCTCGGCCACCACCGCGATCGAGGCGTTGTCGCCGCTGACGTACACCGTCGGCAGACCGTCCCCGGAGATCACGAAGCCGGTGACCTCACAGTTCACGTTGCCGTCCGCGTCCCGGGTGCCGTCGGCCGGCCCGTGCTGGGCCGGCACCGCGCGGACCGTCAGCTCGCCACCGCCGTCGCCACGCGGCACCGAGGTCGTCTCCCAGGTGGCCAGGCCGGTCGCCGGCGGACCCAGCCGCTCGGCCGCCCTGGGCCCGACCAACAGCACCGGGGCGGCCAGGGCGAACCGCCGGCCGCTCTCGTCCAGGTTGTCCGGGTGCAGGTCGTGGCTGACCAGCACGGCATCCACCGCGCCGAGCTCCTCCGCCGACACCGCCGGCCCGCGCAGCTTGGTCAGGTAGTTCTTCTCGCCCGGCGGGTCGAAGGTCGGGTCGGCCACGAACCGCGAGCCACCGATGTCGATCACCGTGGTGGGCCCGCCGACCACGCCGATCGCAAACCCGTTCCGCCCCGCCCCGATCAGATCCGCCATGCCCGAAACCCTAATCCGGCCACCGGCGCACGGCCCGCCGAGCACCGCGCCGCCGGCCGGGCACCGCGGCCGCCGGCCGCTACTGGCGTTGGCTCGGCAGCTCACCCCGGGCCATCTTGGCCGCGACGTCGCGGCGCATCGCCAGCAACCCGCCCCAGACCAGCGCGAACACCACACCCAGCGCGCCCAGCGCCCCGACCAGGAAGCCACACAAGATCATCACGATCTGCAGCGCCGCGCCCACCCAGATACCCCAGGGCCGGCCGAGGTACCGGGTCGTCATGATCATCGCCAAGGCCAGCGCGAGCACCACACCGACGCCGAGCGCGCCGCCGTTGTCGCCGATCTTGGTGACCACGAGCAGCGTCAGCAGGACGACGATCGACTCCAGGATCAGGGTCGCGGCGAGCACGCCCCGGAAGCCCTTCCACGGGTCCCGTGCCGGCCGGGCGCCCTCGGTCGCGGACTCCGGCGGGGTCGCGGGCCCCGGCGAGCCCGATTCGGCCGATCCCGCCTCAGCGGGGCCCGACTCAGCCGATCCCGACTCAGCCGATCCCACTTCAGCCGAGGCCGACTCGGCGGGTTCGCCCGCTCCGCCGCCGGCCGGGTCGGTCACGGCGTGACCTTGCCGAACAGGGTGCGGGCCTCGCCGGCGGTGACCACCGAACCGGTCACCACGACGCCACCGCCGGACAACGAACCGGTCTCGTCGTCGACCTCCTCGGCCATCTGCACGGCCTGCTCGATCGCGTCGTCGAGGCGGGGCTCCACGGTGACCCGGTCGGCGCCGAACACGGCCACCGCGACGGCGGCGAGCTCATCGACGTCCAGCGCACGGGGCGAGCCGTTCTGGGTCACCACGATCTCGTCGAGCACCGGCGCCAGCTCCTCGAGCATGCTCCGCGCGTCCTTGTCCCTGAGCACGCCGACCACGCCGATCAGGCGCCGGAAGCCGAACTCGTCGGCCAGCGTGGCGGCCAGCGCCTTGACGCCGTGCGGGTTGTGCGCGGCGTCCACGAACACCGCCGGCGCGGTGCGCAGCCGCTCCAGCCGGCCCGGCGTGGTCACCGAGGCGAACGCGGCGCGCACCCCGTCGACGTCCAGCGGGCGGTTCGCGCCGGCACCGAGCAGCGCCTCGGCGGCGGCCAGCGCGACCGCCGCGTTGCCGGCCTGGTGCTGGCCGTGCAGCGGCAGGAACACGTCGGTGTAGGCGCCGCCGAGACCCTGCAGCTTGAGCAGCTGGCCGCCGACCGCCTTGTCCCGGCGCAGCACCCCGAACTCGAGGCCCTGGCGGGCCACCGTGGCACCCAGCGAAGCGCAGCGCTCCAGCAGCACCGCGGCCACCTCGGCCTCCTGCGAGGCGAGTACCGCGATGGACCCCGGTTTGATGATGCCGGCCTTCTCGGCGGCGATCCCGGTCAGCTCGGAGCCCAGGTACTCCTCGTGGTCCAGCCCGATCGGCGTGATCACCGAAACGGTGCCGTCCGCGACGTTGGTGGCGTCCCAACTGCCGCCCAGCCCGGTCTCCAGCACGGCGGCCTCGACCGGGGCGTCGGCGAACGCGGCGAACGCCATCGCGGTGAGCACCTCGAACTTGCTCAGCGCCGGCTGGCCCGGGTTCCGCCCGGCGTCCACCAGGTCGATGTAGGGCTGGATCTCCCGGTACACCTCGACGTAGCGCTCCATCGAGATGGGGCCGCCGTCCAAGGTGATTCGCTCGGTCGCCCGGTGCAGGTGCGGGCTGGTGTAGCGGCCGGTGCGCAGGCCGGCCTCGGCGAGCAGCGCGTCGATCATCCGGACCGTGGACGTCTTGCCGTTGGTACCGGCGACGTGCACCACCGGGTACGCGCGCTGCGGGTCGCCCAGCAGGTCGGTGAGCGCCTTGATCCGGCTCAGCGATGGCTCGATGACCGTCTCCGGCCAGCGCTTGTCCAGCTCGGCCTCGACGGCGGTGAACTCGGCGAGCACCCGCTGCTCGTGCTCGCGCAGGCGTTCCTGCTCGGTCTCGGCTGCACTGCGGTTCCCGGTGGCCACCGTCGATCAGCGCTCCGGCAGCGCGGCCAGGGCGGCCCTGATGCGCTCCAGGTCGGCCAGCGCGGTCTGCTGCCGTGCCTCGATGCCGGCGACCACGTCCGCCGGCGCGCGCTCGGTGAACTTGGGGTTGCCCAGCTTGGCCCGGGTGCCGGCGAGCTCCTTCTCCGCCGCCGCCCGGTCCTTGGTCAGCCGGGCGCGCTCGGCGGCCACGTCGATGGTGCCCGAGGTGTCCAGCTCGACCCGGACCGCGCCGGCGACCAGGCCGACCTCGACCGTCGCCGTCGGCGTGAAGCCGTCCTCCACCGCACCGAGCCGGGCCAGCGCGCGCACCGCCGGCAGCTGGTCGCCCAGACCGGCCGAGTCGGCGCCGACCAGCCGGGCGGGCACCCACTGGCCGGGCCGCAGCCCCTGGTCCGCCCGGAACCGGCGCACCTCGGTGACCAGCTTCTGCACCGCCGCCATCCGCTCCGCGACCGCCCGGTCCGGGCCGGTACCGGCCAGCGCGGCCAGCCGGGGCCAGGAGGCCACCACGAGCGACTCACCGCCGGTCAGTGCCGTCCACAACGTCTCGGTGAGGAACGGCATGATCGGGTGCAGTAGGCGCAGCAGCACGTCCAGGGTGTTGCCGAGCACCGCCCGCGTCGTCGCCGCCCGTGCTGTGTCGTCGTCGCCGGGCTGGCCGATCTGGACCTTGGCGAGCTCCAGGTACCAGTCGCAGAACTCGTCCCAGGTGAAGTGGTAGAGCAGCTCGGTGGCCTTGGCGAACTGGAAGTCCTCCAGCAGCGCGTCCACCTCGGCGGTCACCGACCCGACCCGGTCTAGGATCCAGCGGTCGGCGTCGGTCAGCTGGGTCGGGTCGATCTCGTCTTCCACGTGCGCCCCGTTCGCCAGCGCGAACCGGGCGGCGTTCCACAGCTTGGTGCCGAAGTTGCGGGAACCGGCCACCCACTCCTCGGACAGCGACATGTCCGAGCCCGGGTTGGACCCCCTGGCCAGGGTGAACCGCAGCGCGTCGGCGCCGTAGGAGTCCATCAGGGCCAGCGGGTCGATGGTGTTGCCGCGCGACTTGGACATCTTCTTGCCGAACTGGTCGCGGATCAGCCCGTGCAGGAACACGTGCTCGAAGGGCGGCTGCCCGTCCATCGCGTACAGCCCGAGCATCATCATCCGGGCGACCCAGAAGAACAGGATGTCGTAGCCCGTGACCAGCACCGATGTCGGGTAGTAGTGCCGCAGGTCGCCAGTGTCGTCCGGCCAGCCGAGCGTGGAGAACGGCCACAGGCCCGAGGAGAACCAGGTGTCCAGCACGTCCGGGTCCCGCGTCCAGCCCTCGGCCTCGGACGGCGGCTGCTCGTCCGGGCCGACGCAGCGCACCGCCCCGTCGGGGCCGTACCAGACCGGGATCCGGTGCCCCCACCAGAGCTGGCGCGAGATGGTCCAGTCGTGCATGTTGTCGACCCAGTCGAAGTAGCGCTTCTCGAGCTCCTTCGGGTGGACCGTGACCCGGCCGTCACGCACCGCGTCGCCGGCCGCGCGGGCCAGCGGCTCGACCTTGACGAACCACTGCTTGCTCAGCCGTGGCTCGACCACGGTGTCGCAGCGGCTGCAGTGCCCGACGCTGTGCAGGTAAGGCCGCTTCTCGGCGACAATCCGGCCCTGGGCGCGCAGCTCCTCGCGCACGGCCTCGCGGGCCGCGAACCGGTCCACACCGTCGAACCGCGTGCCCGTGTTCGCGATGACCGCGCCCTCGTCCATCACCGACGGCATCGCCAGGTCGTGCCGGCGGCCGATCTCGAAGTCGTTGGGGTCGTGCGCCGGGGTGACCTTCACCGCGCCGGTGCCGAAGCTCGGGTCGACGTGCTCGTCGGCCACCACCGGGATGCGCCGGCCCACGATCGGCAGCTCGATCTCGGTGCCCACGAGGTGCGCGTACCGCTCGTCCTCGGGGTGCACGGCAACGCCGGTGTCGCCCAGCATGGTCTCGACGCGGGTGGTGGCAACGACGATCGCGTCCGCCCCGTCCCCGTAGCGGATGGAGACCAGCTCGCCCTCGTCGTCGTGGTGGTCCACCTCGATGTCCGACAGCGCGGTGCGGCAGCGCGGACACCAGTTGATGATCCGCTCGGCCCGGTAGATCAGCTCGTCGTCGAAGAGCTGCTTGAAGATCGTCTGAACGGCGCGGGAGAGCCCCTCGTCCAGGGTGAACCGCTCACGCGACCAGTCCACCCCGTCGCCGAGGCGGCGCATCTGGCCGAGGATCGTGCCGCCGGACTCGGCCTTCCAGGCCCAGACCTTCTCGACGAACTCCTCGCGTCCGAGATCGTGGCGGGTCTTGCCCTCGGCGGCCAGCTGGCGCTCGACCACGTTCTGGGTGGCGATGCCGGCGTGGTCCATGCCCGGCAGCCACAGCGCGTCATAGCCCTGCATCCGGCGCCGCCGGGTCAGGATGTCGATCAGCGTGTGGTCCATCGCGTGGCCGAGGTGCAGGCTGCCGGTCACGTTGGGCGGCGGGATCACGATGCAGAACGGCGGCTTGCCGCTGTCCGGGTCGCCGGTGAAGTAGCCGGCATCCACCCAGCGCTGGTAGAGCTGCGCCTCTACCGACGCCGGCTCCCACCGGGACGGGAGTTCGGCGCGCTGCTGAGGTGGAAGTGTCTCGGTCACCACTCAAGTCTACGAGCCCGCCCACCGGCGCTTCGATCGTGGCGGTGCTTCGGTGCCGACGGTTCAGAACAGCCGGGGCAGCAGCACGGCGTGCACCCGGTCGAAGCCCAGCCAGCTGGCCAGCCGCCGCTCCCGGACCGCCGCCACCGGCACCATCCTGACCTCGCCGCTGCTCGGTTCGTAGACCCGCCAGCACGGCCCGCCGGCCCCACAGTCGCGGCGCAGCGCCAGCACGTAGTGCCGGGGCAGCCGTGCGCCGACCAGCAGCGGGACCTGCTCGCCCAGCGCCAGCGCCCGGTCCACCTCGCTGACCGCGCCGGCCAGCGCATCACCCGGCGGCCGAGGCTCCCCGGCCGGGTCCGGCCGCCACCGACCCGGCACCCAGCGGACCCGGTACGGCCCCAGCCCGGTCGCCCGCCGGGCCAGCCAGGCGGTCATCCCCCACGGGCTGGTGCCGAGTGCCCGGGGCCACCAGAGGTTGCTCTGCCGGTGCACCAGCAGCTGGCCCCGGTCGAACCGCGCGCCGAAACCCGCCGCCGGCTCGGTGAGGGCGAGCGCGAGCAGCGGATCGGCGCCAGTGGCCAGCGCAAGCAGCACGGCGGTCCCGCAGGTGGTGGCGTCCACCTGGTCCAGCCGGACCCCGCCCCGCTCCTGTGCCCCCGGAACGTCGTCGACCAGGCGCAGCCGGCTGGCCACCCACTCCGGCGGCCGGGCCGCGATCCGCTCGGCCAGTGCCAGCACGTCCCGGGCGGGGTGACCGGCGGCCAGCGCCCGGCGCAGGTGCGGCCGGTCCTCGGGGCGGGCTCCGGCCAGCGCGGCCCGCACCTGCTCGGCCACCTCGGGGCGCAGTCCGGCCAGCCGCCGCCGCACACGCGCCGCCTGCCACCGCGTCAACCCGTCCGGATCGAGCTCGGGCCGCTCCGGGTCGGGCGGACCGGACCCGACTGCATCGGGTCCGGCTGCATCGGGACCGGCTGCATCGGGACCGGCTGGGCCCGGTCCGGCCGGACCGGGCTCACCCGGCGGGCTCACCGGCTCAGGTCTGCCGCTCGGACTCCCACGCCTTGGCCCGCTCGCTCAGCCGCGCGCACAGAGCGGCCACCTCGGCGTCCGGCGTACCACCCGAGCCCGACGCCGAGGCCCGGCCGGCGGCCAGCCCGACCAGGAACGCGGTGACCGGCGCGGCCGGACGGGCCACCCCGTGCGCGACGTCGGCGGTCAGGTCCAGCACCGCCGTGGTCGTCGCCGCCTGGTCGGCCAGCTCCAGCTCGAGTTCGGCGCATACCGCCGCGATCCAGTCCGACATCGTGCTCATGGCCGCTCAACCTACCGCCGTTGACATCCTCCCGGCCGTGAACGGGCCGGGATTCCAACTACGCAGCGGGTGCGCGGTGGGGTTCGCGGTTCGACGCCAGCGGCAACCCGCCAGCTCCCCGGGCGGCGTGTCCCGCCGCTATGTTCCTGGCCGCGTTCACGTCCGCATTGCTGACATAGGTGCAGGCTGTGCACGCGAAGAGAGCTTGGCTCTCGCGACTCTTCGCGTCCACGTGCCCGCACGCCGAGCAACGCTGCGACGTGTACGCGTGATTGACCTTCTCGACCCGACCGGCCGCTTTCTGCTCCAGCCGGGTGGCGAACAGCGCCCACCCGGCCGCGAGGATCGAGCGGTTCAGTCCGGCCTTCGCTCCGACGTTGCGGCCTGGCTCGGCGAGCGTTCCCCGCGCCGAGCGCACCATGTTGCGGACGCGCAAGTCCTCGATGCGGATCGTGTCGTACCGCTTGGCGATGTCCGTGCTGGCCTTCTCGGCCCAGTCCTTGCGCCGGTCGGCGTTGCGGACGTGCAACCGGGCCAGCCGGGCCTTCGCCCGCAGGCGCCGGTTCGACCCGCGCTTGCGCCGCGACAGCGCTCGCGCCGCCCGCTTGATCGGCGACGGTTGCGGGGCCTGGTGCATCGTGGAATCGGAGAGGACGAGCGTGACCGCGATGCCCCGGTCGATCCCCACCACCGACCCGTCACATGGGCCGAGGATCGGTGCGGGGATCGCGGCGAACGCGACATGCCAACGCCCGGCCAGATCGCGTGTGACCCGGTAGGACTTCGCCTCGGCCAGCTCACGGGAACGCCGGAACTTCACCCATCCGACCTTCGGGACGAACACCCGCGACCAGCGGCGGTTCAGCTTGGCGACTCTCGGCGGGTTCACGACGCGGAACCCCTCGTGCCGACCCCGTTTGCGCCACCTCGGGCGTCGATGCGTCCCGCCTCGCCAGTTCCGCACAGCCCGGTCGAAATCGCGCAGCGCTTGCTGTTGCACGATCGAGCTACCCTCGCCCAGCCACGGGAACTCCCGTCGCGCCGCCGCGAGCTGCCGACACTGCTCGGCGAAGCTGGGAACACCAGCGGCCCGGCCGCGAGAAGCCACGCTGCTCAACCGCGAGGTTCCACACGTACCGGGCATGCCCGCAGTGCGCGAACAGACCTTGCTCCTGCTCACGCGTCGGGTACAGCCGGAACCTCACAGGCACTATGGAACCAGTGCTGTCCGACATTTGTGCCGACTTCGACCCGGCGCTGGTCGAGTCCAACGGGCAGAACGACCACGCGCACCCGCTGGTCGACTACCCGCCCACCGTGCGGCTGCCTCGGCTGGTGAACAGTCTCAAGACAGTGTCGTCCCGGCGGCTGCGCCAGCGGTTCCGGATGCGCACCCACCGCGATCACCCGTGGTCACCGTCGTACCTCGCCACGTCCCGCGACGGAGCACCACCCTCGACCATCCGCCAGTACATCGAACAGCAAAGACGACCAGACTGAGCGGCTATCCCAGCCCTGAACGGCCAGGCTTGCACCGGTACTTTTCGGGTCAGCCGCTGAACAGTGGCACCACCTTGATCAGCAGCTGCCACACGCCGTACAGGAACGGCACGAGCACCCACAGCCAGGCCACCGCGGTGATCACGATGCGCGCCGGCGACGGGGCCGGCCTGGACGCCTGCGACATGGCTACGCCGCCTCCTTCGCCACCGCACGGCCCCCGGCGGGCTCGTGGAACTTCGGGTCGACCGGTTTGATCAGCTCGTTGCACACGAAGCCGACGATGAGCAACCCGATCATGATCCGGAACGACAGCGTGTACAGGTCGGTACCGGACAGACCGGCGGCCTTCTGCTTGTCGGCGATGGCGTCGACGATGATCGGGCCGAGCACGCCGGCGACCGACCACGCGGTGAGCAGCCGGCCGTGGATCGCGCCGACCTCGAAGGTGCCGAACAGGTCCCGCAGGTAGGCCGGCACGGTGGCGAACCCGGCGCCGTAGAAGGACAGGATCAGCATCGCG
>DATAZG010000051.1:0-8878 GCA_036272155.1 Pseudonocardia sp. | reverse complement strand
ACCTGGGCGATGTTGCGGACCTGCCCGGTCAGGTTCGAGGCCATGTAGTTGACGTTGTCGGTGAGGTCGCGCCAGGTGCCGGCGACGTCCTTCACGTGCGCCTGGCCACCCAGTTTGCCCTCGGTGCCGACCTCGCGGGCGACGCGGGTGACCTCGTCGGCGAAGCTGGAGAGCTGGTCGACCATGGTGTTGACGGTGGATTTGAGTTCGAGGATCTCGCCCCGGGCGTCGACGGTGATCTTCTGCGACAGGTCACCCTGCGCGACGGCGGTGGTGACCTGGGCGATGTTCCGCACCTGGCCGGTCAGGTTCGAGGCCATGTAGTTGACGTTGTCGGTGAGGTCGCGCCAGGTGCCGGCGACGTCCTTGACCTGGGCCTGGCCGCCCAGCTTGCCCTCGGTGCCGACCTCGCGGGCCACGCGGGTGACCTCGTCGGCGAAGGACGAGAGCTGGTCGACCATGGTGTTGACCGTGGACTTGAGCTCGAGGATCTCGCCCCGGGCGTCGACGGTGATCTTCTGTGACAGGTCGCCCTTGGCCACGGCGGTGGTGACCTGGGCGATGTTCCGCACCTGGCCGGTCAGGTTGTCGGCCAGCTGGTTGACGTTCTCCGTGAGGTCCCGCCACGTACCCGACACGTTCGGCACCGCGGCCTGGCCACCGAGGCGGCCCTCGGTGCCGACCTCGCGCGCCACGCGGGTGACCTCGTCGGCGAACGACGACAGCTGGTCGACCATCTTGTTCACGGTGCGCCCGATGCGCAGGAACTCGCCGCGCAGCGGCCGACCCTCGATCTCCAGCGCCATATGCTCGGACAGGTCGCCCTCGGCCACCGCGACCAGCACCCGGGCGATCTCGGCGGTGGGCCGTGCCAGGTCATCGATCAGCGAGTTGACCGCGTGCGCGCCCTCGATCCAGGAGCCGTCCACGGCGTCCTCGTCGAGCCGCTCGGTCATCCGGCCCTCGCGGCCGACCACACGACTGATCCGGAGCAGGTCGCGGTTGCGCCGCTCCAGCAGCACCACCAGCTCGTTGAAATGCTCGCTCACGTCGCCGAGCAGGCCGTTCTGCCGGGGAAGCCGGACCGCGAAGTTGCCGCGCCGCAGCTCCACCATGGCGAAGCCGAGCGCGCGCAGCACGGCTTCTTCGGGAGTAACGCCGTCCAGGTCGTCCGCTGCGCCGTGCGCGGTGGCCTTTCGCACCGTGGTCATGATCGACTTCCTCTGTTTGCCCGCAGTGAGCACCTTCGGGAGCAGCGGTAACCCACACCAGCCACCCTCCCAGGAGGGCCTCCGACAATGCAATGAGCGGCAATGAGCGACGCCCCTGCGCCCCCTCCCTGAGCGAGCCACTCTATTGCGCCCGCCCTCGGCCGCGCCATCGCGGCGCCCTCTTGGCACACTGCTCGGGTGCCAGTTCGGCTTGAACAGCGGCTTCGGCTGCCCCCCAACGCTGCCTCGACGGGACGGGCCCGCGGCATGCTGCGGCGCGCCATGGCGGAGGCCGGGCTGGCCGACGCCGGTGAGGAGGACCTCGCGGACACGGTGCTGCTGCTCGCCAGCGAGCTGTGCGACAACGCCACGCTGCACGCCGGCACCGAGTTCGAGGTGGATCTGAGCATCACCGAGGACGAGGTGCGGGTCGCCGTGACCGACCACGGTGCCGGCCCGCTCGAGCTCTACCTGTCCCAGCCCCGCCCCCGGTTCGGCCGGGCCGCCACCCACGGCCGGGGCCTGATGCTGGTGGCACAGCTGGCCACCTCCTGGGGCACCCGGCACGACCGCGACGGCGGCCACCGGACCTGGTTCACCATGGCGCGGGGGGACGCGCCCCGGGCCGACGCGCCCGAGGCGCCCGCCCTGCTGGCCGACGTGAGCGAGCCGCTGGTGGAATGGCCGGACACCGACCAGGTCCGCCAGCTGCTGCACGTGCCCGCCGCGCTGGGCGTCCGCGTGGACATGCCGACGCTGGTCACCGAGCTGGCCCGGCGGCTGCGCGAGGTGCTGCGCGCCGACGGGATCACGGTCGAGGTCGACCACGGGGACGGTAGCGGCGCGACGGTGCTGGCCCAGGACGGCGCCGACCCGGCCGACCCGGTCGCGCTGCCCGGGGTGCCCGCCTTGGAGATTCCCCTGCCGCTGACCTCGCCGCTGCGGGGCGCGCTGCGGATCCTGCCCGGCGCGGGCGCCGCGGTGGCCCCGGAGATCGCCGAGCTGACCGCGCAGCGGATCGCGCTTGCCGTCGAGATGGACTGGCTGCGCAGCGCCGACCTGCGCCGGCGGGCGTGGATGGCGTACCTGGCCGACGCCAGCGAGCTGTTCGGCCAGTCCATGGACGTCGAGCTGGTGGTCGCCCTGGTGCCGCAGGTCGTGGTGCCGAGGCTCGGGCAGTGGTGTGCCGTGTACCTGCTCGACGAGGCCGGCCAGCCCGCGCTCGCCGCGCTCACCCACGCCGCCGACGACCGGATCCCCGACCTGCGCGCCGCGCTCGATCCCAGGCCGCCGGCCGACCTGAGTCGCCAGCTCGACGACATCCTGCGCGGCAGCCCGGCGCCCGCCTGGTTCAGCGACCCGACCGACGGCATCGCGCTCGGCCTCACCGCGCGCGCCCGCCCGATCGGCGCGCTGGTGGTCGGCCGCCCCACCCAGCGCGCACACACGCCGGAGGACGTCGCGCTGGTCGGCGACATCGCCCGCCGCGCCTCGCTGGCCATCGACAACGCCCGCAACACCGCCGCGCACATCGCCACCTCGCAGGCCCTCCAGCAGGCACTGCTGCCCCGGGCGCTGCCGACCGCGCCCGGCGTCGAGTTCGCCGCCGAGTACCTGCCGGTCACCACGGGCAGTGACGTCGGCGGCGACTTCTACGACGTGCTGGACATCGACGCCACCCACTGGCTCGCCTCGGTCGGCGACGTGTGCGGCAAGGGCGCCCGCGCCGCCGCGCGCACCGGCATGGTCCGCGACGTGCTGCGGGTGCTCGTCCGCGAGGGCCGCTCGCTGACCAGGGCCGTCGAGCTGCTCAACGACGTCATGATGGACGCCGGCGACCCGTCCCAGTTCTGCACCCTCGCCGTGGCTCTGATCTCCCGGCCGGCCGGCGCCCCCGGGCTCACCGTCGAGCTGGTGCTCGCCGGGCACCCGCAGCCGGTACTGGTCCGGGCGAACGGCACGGCCGAGCTGGTCGGCGAGTACGGCACCGCGGCCGGCCTGACCACCGAGCTACGGCTGACCGCCACCCGGCATCTGCTCTCCGCCGGCGACACCCTGCTGGCCTACACCGACGGTGTCACCGAGCGCCGCGCCGGCCGGGAGCAGTTCGGCTCCGACCGGCTGCTCGCCGCCGCCCGCACCGCCGCCGGCCAACCCGCGCCCCAGCTCATCGCCGCCGTCCGCTCGGCCGTCGAGACCTTCTCCCACTCACCCCGCAGCGACGACATCGCCCTGCTCGCCATCCGCGCCGCCGGCACCGCCGGCACCGCCTGAGCCACCGTCGCGACCTCGGCGGCCCCGTCAGTCGGGGAGGCGGAGGACGTAGTCGCCGGTGTCGTCGTCCCACTCCATGGCGACCAGGTCCCGCGCCCGGGCGGCCTTGGCGAAGGACAGGAAGCTGTTGAAGCCGTAGCGCTTCTCGCTGAAGTCGGGGGTGTGCTTGCGCAGCTTGTTCTTCAGCCCGCTCAACTGGGGCGGGTTGCCGGCGCGCTGCAGTTCGGTGACCACGTCGACGAGCAGCCGGAACGCGTTGTCCTCGGCCGGCTCGTCGGCCGGGAACGCCACCTCGGGGTCGCCCTTCGCGGAGCCCTCGGCCAGCGCGACGACCCGCTCGCCCTCCAGGTGGCGCAGCAGCTCGCCGAACCCCCGGAACCCGTGGTCGGCCTCGTCGAAGGTCGGGTCCTTGCGCAGGATGGCCCGCTTGAGCCGGGAGGCCAGCACCGGCCCGTCGGCGTGGCGCTGCAGGCCGACCAGGGTGCGGGCGATCAGCGCGCCGAGGTCGCGGTCGTCGGCCGATTGCACCGCCTCCTCCGGCGGCTCGATGGGCTCGGCGAAGGCCGGTACGGTCGGGTTCGTGAACGCCGGCACGGTGACGTCGGCCCGCCCGGGCGGGCTGGCCGGGGCGGCCGCCGTCGTAGTCCGGCCGCGACCCTTGCCCGGGTGGCGCACCGCGATGAACAGGGGTTCCACGCCGGGGAGCCGGTCGTAGAACAGGAACTCGTCGCAGGCCGGCGGCAGCAGCGCCGAGGTGGACGACTGCACGCCGATCCCGATCACCCGTTTGTCCAGCTCACGCAGCTTGTGCACGAGCGGGGTGAAGTCGGAGTCGCCGGTGCCGATGGCGAACGTGGTGATGAAGCTGCGCTCGAACGCCATCTCCACGGCGTCCACGGCCATCTTGATGTCCGCCGCGTTCTTGCGTGAGCCCATCTTCTGCGGCATCTCGATCAGCTCCACCTGGGCTCTGGTGAGCAGCCGGCGGTCCTCGTCGAAGTTGGACCAGTCGGCGTACGCCCGGCGGGCCACCACCCGACCCCGCTCGGCCAGCGCGTCGGCGATCGGCCCGAAGTCGAACGGCGTGACCCCCAGCCCGTCGCGCGCCCCGATGGCCAGGTTCTCGTAGTCCAGGAACAGGGCGATGCGTTCATCGTCAGTGGCCACAGCACGCTCCAGGTGATCAGGCTGGTCGCAGCCTACGGGCGCCCCGGCCGGTGACCGTGCCCACGGTAGGCGCCCAAGGACCGGTGGATCTTCGTACCATGTGCGGCTATGACCTCGGCGCCGCACTCGGACGTGCAGCATCGCCCCCTCTGCACGCTCACGGGCGACCCGAGGGTGCGCGAGGTGCTGGGCGGGGCGCCGGTGCTGCACAGCGCGGTGGACACCGGGCGCGGGCTGCACGTCACGCCGACCGCGTTCAGCTGGAGCGGCGGCGCACTGTGGGTGGTCACGACCAGGGAGTCGGTGAAGGTGCGGGCGCTGCGCCGGCGTCCCTCGGTCGGCCTGCTGCTGCGCACCCGCCGCCACGACCTGGTGCTCACCGGGGACGCCGAGCTCGTGGACCCGCTGCGGCTGCACGGCGTGGCCCGTCCGGAGCGGGTGCTCGGTTTGCCGTTCGCCGCGCTGCACTACCTCGGCCGCAACTACCGCCACGTGGCCGGTGTGCTGCGCGACGCCACCCCGGGGCCGGCCCTGGTGCTCGACCGGCTTGCCGTGCGGATCCAGCCGACCAGGGCGGTGCTGCTGGCCGCGAGCGGGGTACTCGCCGCCTGGGGGGACTGGGGTGAGCCCGCCGAGCCGCCGCCCGGCACTGCTCCGGACCCCGCCGCGCCGCTGCTGGACCCCACGCTGCTGCCCGCCCCGCTGCGCCCCCTGCTCCGCCGCCCCGGGCCGGGCTGCCTGGCGTGGCCGTCCCCGCACGGGCCGCTGGCGCTGCCGGTGCACTGGCGCGGCAACGGCTCGCCCTCCGACACCGACGCCGAGCTGCTCTCCGTGGTCGGCGGGTGGGGCGGCGGCGTGGCGGGGCTGTCCCTGGGCACCGGCGGCTACCGGCTGGTCAGCAAGCGCGGCGTGCTGATCCGGGGCACCGGGCGCGCGCTGCCCACCGAAGGCTCCGATGGACCGGCGCGGATCGAGCTCGCCGCCCGGCGGTTGACGTACTGGGAGGGCGAGCAGACGTCCACAGTGCCGGTACCGGGCTGACTCTGAGGGGTCAGGGGCGAGGGGTGGCCACGGCGCGCAGCACCGAGGCGCCGAAGAGCCGCTCCAGCTGGCCGGGCGGGAACCGCGCCGGCTCGACGTAGCTCTGGGCCATCCCGCCCTCCCGCATGGCGGTGAGCAGCCGGGCGACCAGGTCCAGCTCGACCGTGGGCACGAGCCCGGCCCGGTTGTACATGTCGCGCAGGATCGGCACCATGGCCGCCCGCAGCGTGGCGTCGTGCTCGGCCAGCACCACCGCGGCGGCCGGGTGACGGATCGCGTACAGGGTGAACTCGGTGCTGATCAGGAACCAGCGCCGCTCGTCGGGGCCGACCGAGGAGGTCAGCTCGGCGATCTGGCTGGCCCACGGCAGTGCCGGGTCGACCTGCGCGGCCGCCTCCTCCATCCGCTCCACGACCAGCGCCGCGTTGCGCTCGAACAGCGCGTAGAACAGCTCTTCCTTGCTGGCGAAGTTGGAGTAGAAGGCGCCTCGGGTGAAGCCGGCGCGGTCGCAGATCTGCTCGATCGTGGCGCCCTGGAAGCCGATCTCCGCGAACGTGTCGAGCGCGGCGTCGAGCAGCCGGGCGCGGGTCAGCGGGCGCCGCTTGGTGAGTCCTCTCGGCATGAGCGCTCCCTGGGCGAGGCCTTGACCGACGCTTGCCGGCAACGCAGGATACACATACGTATCGGATACGTTCGCGTATCGAATGCACGGGAGTATCCGGTACCCCGATCGAGTCCGCACTGACGTGCCGGGAGGCCACCGTGACCACCACCGTCCCACCGACCGACGTCGAGCCCGGCCTGACAGTGCAGGGCAGGCCACTGCCGGCGCCGCCGACCTTCGACTCGATCCCGGAGGAGCGCCAGTACCGCAAGGAACAGCTCGCCGCCGGGTTCCGGCTGTTCGGCAGGTTCGGCTTCTCCGAGGGTGTGGCCGGGCACATCACGGTGCGCGACCCGGAGAACCCGGAGTGGTTCTGGGTGAACCCGTTCGGCATGAGCTTCACCCAGATCAAGGCGTCCGACCTGCTGCTCGTCGACCACGGCGGCGAGATCCTGCACGGCGACCGGCCATTGAACCGGGCCGCCTTCTGCATCCACTCCCAGGTGCACAAGGCACGCCCCGACGCGCTGGCCGCCGCCCACTCGCACTCGCTCTACGGCAAGGCCTTCGCCAGCCTCGGCATCCCGCTCGACCCGATCACCCAGGACGCCTGCGCCTTCTTCGAGGACCACGGCATCTACGACGACTTCCGGGGCGTGGTCAACCAGCTCGACGAAGGGGAGCGGATCGGCAAGGCGCTGGGTTCCTGCAAGGCGGTCATCCTGCGCAACCACGGGCTGCTCACCGTTGGGCGCAGCGTCGCCGAGGCGGTCTGGTGGTTCATCACCATGGAGCGGTCCTGCCAGGCGCAGCTGCTCGCGATGGCCGCCGGCAAGCCCATCCAGATCGACCGGGAGACGGCGTTGCAGGTGCGCGAGGAGACCGGCACCTCGGACGCCGGCTGGTTCCAGGCCCGCCCGCTGTGGGACCAGATCGTCGCCTCGGACCCGGATCTGTTCGACTGAGCCGGCCGACCGCCGCCGTGGCTCCGGGCGCACGGCGGCGGTCGGCTCAGCTCGGCTCAACCGACCCCGCCGGTCACCGCCCCGGCCCGCTCGGCGAGGACCGTCTCGACCATGGGCAGCAGCAGATCGGTGCGCCGGAGCAGGCCGGTGTGCGTGGTGTCCGGCAACACGGCCAGCGACGCCTCCGGGATCAGCTCGCGCATCCGGGCGGCGTGCTCGACCCGGACGAAGTCGGTGTCGCCGATAACCACCAGCGTCCGCGCGTCGACCGCCCGCAGCTCGGCGTCGGCCCACCCCTCGAACCCGCTGATCAGCGCCGACGCCTTGGCCGCGAAGGCCTCGAAGTGACCGGGGTCCGGCGCGACCCGCTCGTACTCGGCGCGCATCTCCGCGAACTCCTCGGCGGTGGGCATCCGGGTGGACGTGGCGTAGCGGGCCGGGTCCAGGATCTCGGGGTAGTAGCCGTCCAGCCGGTAGTGCGCGGCGGCGACCACCAACCGCTCCACCCGCGCGGGGTGCCGCATCGCCAGGCGCAGCGCGACCAGGCCGCCGAGGCTGAAGCCGAACACGTCCGCCGTGGCGACGCCCAGCTGGTCGAGCAGCGCGTCGACGTCGTCGGCCAGATGGTCGAAACCGAGCTCCCGGCCGGTGTCGGCGGTGCGGCCGTGGCCCTGCAGCTCGACGGCGATCACCCGGTGGTTCGCGGCGAGCGTCGGCAGCATCGCGCCGAAGGTCAGCCCGATGGTGAGCAGGCCGCCGTGCAGCAGCACCAGAGGCCGCCCGGTGCCGTGCACCTCGTAGTACATGTCGAGGCCGGCCACGCGCGCGTAGCCGGTGTCGGGGCGACCGTTCGAGGAGTTCGTCATACCGGTACGTCGAACTGGCCGCCGCTCGTTCGACATGTGCTCCCGCACAGTTTGTCGCGATCTGATGCAGGTCCTCGTGAGCTCAGCGGCCCGTCCACACGGGCGGCCGCTTCTCCTGGAACGCGCGCACGCCCTCCTCGGCGTCCGCGCTGCTCAACGCCGCCATCACCGCGGGCAGCCGGAGTGCCTGCGCCTCGCGCGCGGACATCCCGGCGGTGCGCTGTACGAGCTGTTTGATCGCGCGCAGCGACGTCGGCGCGCAGGCCAGCACGTCGGCGACCCAGCGGTCCACGGCGGCGTCCAGCTCGGCGGCCGGCACGACCTCGTTGACCAGGCCCATCCGGTGCAGCTCGGTCGCCGGGGCGCGCCGGCCGGTGAGCAGCAGGCCCATCGCCTGGGTGTGCGGCACGCGCCGGACCAGCCCCGCGATGCCGCCGTCCAGCGGCAGCCGACCCACCCTCGGTTCGGTCAACCCGAACTGGGCGTGCTCGGCGGCCACCACGATGTCGCAGCCGAGCACCATCTCCATGCCGCCGCCCAGCGCGTAGCCGTTCACCCTGGCGATCACCGGCACGTCCAGTGACTCGCGCAGCGACAGCCCGCCGAATCCGTTCGGGTCCAGCTCCGACCAGTACTGGAGCCCGGTCTTGTCCACGGCGTCCGCCGACATGTCCGCGCCCACGCAGAACGCCCGCTCGCCGGCGCCGGTCAGCACGACGACCCGCACGTCCGGGTCCGCCTCGATGGCCG
>DATAZG010000050.1:0-49004 GCA_036272155.1 Pseudonocardia sp. | reverse complement strand
CATGTCCAGGCAGAAGACCTGCCCGCGGCGGACCAGCCGGGCGGCCGCGGCGATCCGCTCCGGGGTCATCAGGTTGACCAGGCCCACGTTGTCGTCGGCGCCGAACAGGCCCCACGCGGAGCGTCCCCCGTTCGGCGCGGGCGGCAGGTCAGCGTAATCCGGCAGTTCAGCCATCTGGCACCTTTCTCGTGGATCTTCGTAGTGCCGATTCTGCCCGAGCTTCGCTAATGTGCTGAATGTCACCCCCAGCTGTTCCGCCCCGAGGACGGTGGTAGCCCGATGGCCCTGACCATTCAGACGATGACCGACGAGCAGCGCAAGTCCGTCGCGCTGGAGTACCTGAAGGCGTTCGACAACGGCGGCGTCACCAGCACCGGCGGCAGCATCCTGGAGCTGTTCGCCGAGGACGCGCAGGTGTACTTCCCGAAGTGGGGCATCGCCGAGGGCCGCGAGCGGATCGGCCAGATGTTCGGTGAGGTCGGCGGCACGCTCAAGGCGATCAAGCACGACTACGCCAACTTCAACTGGATCTTCTCCGGCGGGGACACCGTCGTCGCCGAGGGCACCAGCTACGGCGAGCACCAGGACGGGCCTTGGCGCGCGGGCGTGCCGGACTGGGCCGCCGGGCGGTGGTGCGACGTGTTCGAGATCCGCGACTTCCTGATCCAGCGCTGCTTCATCTACCTGGACCCGGACTACGCCGGCAAGGACACCGAGCGCTACCCCTGGCTGGCCAACCGCTGATCTCAGCACTGACCTGCCGAGGGCGGCCGCGCCCGAACTCAGGCGAGCCGGGGTGGCTTGCGGCGGCGCAGGAAGGTGCCGCTGCAGGTCGCCACCAGCTCGCCGTCGCGCGTCGCGGTGGCCTCGGCGAAGATCGCCGTGCCGCCCAGGCGCAGTACCGTGCCGGTGAGCCGGAGTGTGTCGCCGGCCCGGGCGCCGCCCGGGGTCGACGCTTTCAGCTCCAGGCTGACGCACGAGTCCTCCGGCGGCAGGGCGGAGTGGATCGCCATGCTCATCGCCGCGTCGAACACCGCGCCGAACAGGCCCCCCTGCACCGCGCCGTTCGGGTTACAGCTCTCGGCGGCGGGCCGCCAGGTGCCCTCGGAGCTGCCGTCCTCGGCGCGGCTGAACGAGACGCCGAGCCGCTCGAGCAGGGGCATGCCGCCGTGCGGCAGGTGGCGGCTCATGTCGCGGCGGCGGGGCGCCGGGTCCTCGGTCTGCACCGCCCCATCTCATCAGGTGTGAGTCACCGGGCCGCCTCGTGAGTGGCGAGTGGTCGTATAGGACCACTCGCCACTCATGGGGGCCGGGGGTCAGCTGTCCGGGTAGCGGGTGTCGCGGGAGAGCTTCTCCCAGGCGTCCAGGTCGGCGAGCTGGCCCTGCAGCTTCGCCCGGATCCGGTCCACCGCCTCCGGCCCGAGCGGCAGCCGCGGCGGCGAGGAGGCGTCCCGGACGGCGGTGATGATCGCCTCGGCCGCCCGGGCCGGGTCGTTGGGCTGCACGCCGTCCTGCGCGGCGAACCGCGCCCGCAGCGTGCCGGCCGGGGTGTCCCGGTAGTCGTCGATCGGCTCGGCGAAGCTCATCGAGCGGCCGGCGAAGTCGGTGCGGAACGGGCCGGGCTCGACGATCGTCACCCGGATGCCCAGCGGCGCCACCTCGCCGGCGAGCGCCTCGGACATACCTTCGAGGGCGAACTTGGACGTCGCGTACGCCGCGTGCCCCGGGTTGCCGACCACCCCGCCCACCGAGGACATCATCACGATGTGGCCGCGGCGGCGGGCGCGCAGGTGTGGCAGCACCGCGCGGGTCACCGAGAACGCGCCGAACACGTTGGTGGCCAGCACCCGGGCGAACTCCTCCTCGGAGAGCTCCTCCAGCGCCCCGACCAGGCCGTGGCCGGCGTTGTTGACCAGCACATCGATCGCGCCGGCCCGCTCCACCGCCTCGGCGACGGCGACACGGACCTGGTCGGGGTCGGTGACGTCCAGCGCCAGCCGGATCACGTCGTCGGGGCCGGGGCCGGTGAGATCGTCGAGGGCGGCGACGTTGCGGGCGGTGGCGACCACCCGGTCGCCGCGCGCGAGCACGGTCTCGGCGAGGGTGCGACCGAGGCCGGTGGAGGCGCCGGTGATGAACCAGACAGCTGTCATGCGGCCATCGTGCGCCCGGTCCGACTCAGAAGTCCAAGACAGCTTTGCTCTGGCATTCATCTCGGTGGATTATCAATGGATGGAGCTGCGCCAGCTGGTCTACTTCGAGGCGGTGGTCCGGTACGGCGGGTTCACCCGGGCCGCCGAGCAGCTGCGGATCGCCCAGCCGGCGGTGTCCGCCCAGATCCGGCGGTTGGAGGCGGAGCTCGGCGCGACGCTGCTGGAGCGCACCACCCGGCGGGTGCGGCTGACCAGGGCCGGCGAGCTGGTGCTGGCCAGAGCCCGGCGCGCACTGGAGGAGCTGGACCGCGTCGGGGACGACCTGGCGCGGCTGGCCGGTGAGCTGCGCGGCCGGGTGCGGATCGGGTCGATCCAGGCCACCGGCCCGTTCGGGCTCCCCGCCGCGCTCGCCGCGTTCCAGCGCGAGTTTCCCGAGGTGGAGCTGTCGCTGCGGTCGGGGCGGCTGAGCCAGCTGCTGGCCGACCTGGACGCCGACGTGATCGACCTGGCGATCGGTCCGCTGCCGGCGGAGCTGCCCGCACGGATCACCGGCCGGCCCCTGTTCACCGACGAACTCGTCCTGATCACCGCGCCGGACCACCGGCTAGCCGGGCACGGCGCACTGTCCCTGGCCGACGTCCGCGACGAGACGTTCGCCTGCCTGCCGGCGTCCAGCGGTCTGCGCCGGCTGCTCGACGCGGCGTGCGCGGCGGCGGGGTTCACGCCCCGGGTGCGCTACGAGACGAACATCGTGCCGCAGGTCCGCGAGCTGGTCAGCTACGGGCTCGGGGTCGCGCTGCTGGCCCGTTCGGTGGCCGAGGCACCCGGGCGACCGGTGGCGGTGCACCCGGTGATGCCCGCACCGATCGACCGTCCTGTCGGCCTGCTGCACCTGACCGACCGGCCGCTCGGTCCGGCCGCCGAGCGCTGCCACGCCTGGCTCGCCGGCTGGGCGGCGGACGGCGCGCCCGACGAGTGGGCACCCGGACCGGCAACAGGCCGGACCGGCGACCGCGCAAGCCGGGCCGCCGGCGCCGAACCGAGGTCCGACGACTCAGTCGGCGAGCCGGACGGGCAGCCGGGTCAGCCCCCGGAACAGCGTGCTGCTGCGCCAGACCAGCTCGGCCGGCTCGCCGGCCAGCGCGAGTGAGGGGAGCCGGCCCAGCAGCGCCCGGAACGCGATGTCGCCCTCCATCCGGGCCAGCGGCGCACCGAGGCAGTGGTGGATGCCATGGCCGAACGCCAGGTTGCCGGTGCCCCGGTGCAGGTCGAGCTCGTCGGGGCGCTCGTAGTGGGCGGGGTCGCGGTTCGCCGAGCCGAGTGAGAGCAGCACGATCTCGCCGGCCGGGATGTCGGCGCCGGCGACCGTCACGGGCTCGGCGGTGAACCGCATGGTGGCCAGGTTGACCGGCGCCTCCAGCCGCAGGAACTCCTCCACCGCCGCCGGTACGAGCGACGGGTCGGCGCGCAGCTCGGCCAGCCTGTCGGGGTTGCGCAGCAGCGCGAGCGTGCCGTTGCCGATCAGGTTCACCGTCGTCTCGTGGCCGGCCACCAGCAGCAGGAACGCCATCGAGACGGCCTCGGCCTCGGAGAGCTGGTCGGCGTCCTCACCCCGCGCGACGGCCGCCGACAGGATGTCCTCACCCGGGCGGGCCCGCTTGTCCCGGACCAGCTCGGTGAGGAACTCGGCCATCGCGGCGCCGGCGCCCACCCGCTCCTCGAGCGGCGCCGCCGAGAGCAGCGTGTTGGACCAGACCCGGAAGTCGTTGCGCCGCTCCCCCGGCACGCCGAGGATCTCGCAGATCACCGTCATGGGCAGCGGGAACGCGAACTCGTCGAGCAGGTCCGCGGTGCCCTCGGCGGCCAGCCGCGCGGCCAGCGACTCGGCGAGCTCGGCCGCGAGCTGCTCGATCCGGGGCCGCAGCAGGCCGATCGCCCTCGGCGTGAACCCGCGGCTGACCAGCTTGCGCAGCCGGGTGTGGTCCGGCGGGTCCGAGTTGAGCATGTGCACGCTCAGCTCCTGGGCCCACCGGACGCGCTGCTGCCCGTCGACGGCGCGGCGGTCGAACACCTCGGACAGACCCGCGCTGTCCTTGGCCAGCCGGGCGTCGACCAGCGCGGCCCGCACGTCCGCGTACCGGGTGACCAGCCAGACCCGCAGCCCCTGCGGCATCCTCACCTGCGTCACCGGCCGCTCCCGGCGCAGCATCTCGTACAGCGCGTGCGGGTCGGCCATGAAGCTCTCGTCGAGCTGGATCAGCTGGTCGGCATGGTCTGCGTGGTCGGCTGGGTCGGCGTGATCGACTGCGGTACCGGTCATCGACTGAGCTCCTCCTCGGTGCGCACCAGTGGGCTGTCCCGGCTCGGGCATACCCACGGTACGCGAAACGGCCGCTCCCGCGACACCCTCCGCCAGGGGCTACCCGACGGCGCCCGGCTCCCCGCCCGGGTACCACGCATAGAGCTCCCAGAGCTCCTGGTCGGGACCGGTGAAGTAGGCGCAGCGGGCGTTCCAGGGGTAGTCGGCGGGCGCGGTGGTGAACCGGACCCCGGTCCGACGCAGCGATTCGTACCGGGCATCCACCTCGGCCGGTGAGGACAGCCGCACGGCGATCATCACCGCCGAGCCTGGGCCGGCCGGGGACGCCGGCACGCCGGTGTGCGCCCGCAGGTGGTCGGCCTGCCAGACGGCCAGCGCGATGCCCATGCCCCGGAAGTCGGCGAAGCCCTCCATCCGGTGGTCCAGGGTCAGCCCCAGCGACCCGGTGTAGAACTCGATCGCGCGCGCCAGGTCCCGGGTGATCACGCAGACGTCGGTGATCGGGGTCATCGCGGCCCCACCCCGGGTGCGCCGGAACCGGCGCCTGCCGCGCCGGGCACCGGGGCGGCCACCGCCCACTCCGTCTCCTCGGCGCGCAGCCAGGGCAGGGGCAGCAGCTCGGCCAGCCGCGCCTTGCGCACCGTGCCGCGCACGTCCAGCAGCACCTGCGCGTCCGGGCAGTAGCCGCCGAGCAGCTCGCGGCACACCCCGCACGGGTTGGTCACCTGTGCCGTGCCGGACCCGCCGAGGCAGACCGCGACGACGGTACTGATCCGCGCCTCGCCGGCGATGCATGCACTGGCCAGCGCCGACGACTCGGCGCACACGTTGATCCGGCGCGAGCCGACGTGCAGCCCGACGTACACCGCGCCGGACTCGCCGAGCAGCGCGGCGGCCACCTGGTGCCTGCTCGGGTGGTGGGCGGCGGCCAGCACCTCGGCGGCACGGTCGAACAGGGCCAGGTCGGCGGCTTCGAGGTCGGTCAGCTGCACGCTCGTCAGTCCTCCAGGGTCGGGGTGAGGATGCGGGACTCGGCGACCCGGGAGCGCCGGGACAGCACCACCAGCCCGCCGAAGGCCACCAGGTAGGGCAACATCTGGGCGAACTGCGGCGGCAGCACCGCGGTGTCCAGCCGCACCGACAGCGCCGAGGCCAGCCCGAACGCCGCCGACATGGCCACCAGCAGCGCCGCGCTGCCCCGGCAGAAGATCACCACCGCCAGCGCGACGAAGCCGAGCCCGCTCGTCATGCCCTCGGTGAACAGGGTCAGCTGGCCGAGGCTGAGCTGTAGCCCGGCCAGCGCGCACAGCGTGAAGCACCAGGCCTGGGCCAGGATCCGCGCCCTGGTCACGTTGCCGCCGGCCACCCGCAGCGCCTCGGGGTGCTCGCCGGCGGCCTTGAGGTGGCGGACGAGCACGGTGTGCCGGGACGCCCAGGCGAGCACGCCGACCAGCAGCCAGGCGGCGTAGGTCAGCGGCGACTGGCCGGACAACACCGGGCCGAGCAGCGGGACGTGCGCGAGGCCGGGCAGCTCGACGGCGGCAAGTGCGGGGATCCGGGGCGAGCTGAACGCTCCCTTGACCCCGAACCAGGACCGCAGCAGGTACACAGTCAGCCCACCGGCCAGCACGTTCAGCGCGGTGCCGACGACGAACGCGTTCGCCCGCAGCCAGGTCACCAGCGCGCCGAAGGCCACGCCCAGCGCCGCGCCAAGGCTGGCCGTGGCCAGCACCGCCACCCCGGCCGAGCCGGCGGCGTAGCCGGTGACCACGCCGAAGAACGCGCCGAACAGCATCGCGCCCTCCAGGCCGACGTTCAGGTCCCTGGTCCACCTGGTCGGCAGGCAGCCCAGCGCGGCGAGCAGGATCGGCGTGCTGAACCGGACCCCGGCGGCCAGGAACGCCTCGAGCGCGGTCACGGCCGCACCTGCGCCGGCGCGCTCCGGCGGCGCGCCCGGTCCGGCCCGCGCCAGCGGCGCATCCGGTCGGCGAGCACCGCGAGCAGCCCGTTCCGCGCCGCCGCCACGATGATGATCACGGCGATCAGCACCGAGGAGAGCTCGGCCGGGATGCCGGTGGCCTGCTCGACGCCCCGCGCTGACGCCCGCAGCACGCAGTAGCCGGCCGCCCAGGCCAGCACGCCGACCGGCCGGGCCCGACCGACCAGGGCGAGCAGCACCGCGTCCCAGCCGACGCCGGTGCCGATCCCGGTCCAGAACCGCCCTTGCGAGGTCATCACCAGCAGCGCGCCGCCGACGCCGCACAGCGCGCCGCTCACCGCCATCGCCGAGACGCGCGCCCGGGCCACATCGATGCCCACGGCGGCCGCGAACCCCGGGCTGGCGCCGGTCATCCGCCACCGGTAACCGAGCACCGAGCGCTCCGCCAACCACCAGCAGAACCCGGACAGCACGAGCACCGGGAACAGGGCTGCGGTCAGCTCGGTGTGCGGCAGGATCACCGGGAACATCGCGCTGTCGGCCACGTTGCGGGTGCTGCCGCTCTGCCGGGTGGGATCGCGCAGCGGACCGTTCGCCAGGTAGGTGCACAGCAGGACCAGCAGGTAGTTGGACAGCAGCGAGGACAGCACCTCGTCCACGCCCCAGTGGGCCCGCAGCCAGCCGAGCCCGCCGGCGATCGCGCCACCGGCAACCGACGCGGCCAGCAGACACAACAGCAGGTGCAGTCCGGACAGCAGCGGCCCGAGGTACGCCCCGACCACCGCGGCGGCCAGCGCGCCCGAGTAGACCTGCCCCTCAGCGCCGATGTTGAACATGCCGCCCCGGAAGCCCTGCGCCACCCCGAGCGCCGCGACCAGCAGCGGCAGCCCCCAGGCGAACGTGCCGGCGATCCGGCTCGGGTCGCCGAGCGCGTAGCGCAGCCCGGCCAGCACGGTCGGCAGCGGCGCGAACCCCTGCAGCCGGATCAGCGGCAGCGCCAGCAGTACGGCGACCACCGCCGCGAACCCGGACCGGCCGAGCCGACGCCCCACCTGCGCGACCACCGAGGGCCGCGTCATCCGGCCAGCCCCATCATGTGGCCGCCGACCTCGTCGCGAGTCGTGGCGCGGGTGTCCAGCTCGGCGACCGCGCGGCCCTTGAACAGCACCACCACCCGGTCGGAAAGGCGGAAGATCTCGTCCAGGTCGGCGGAGATGAGCAGCACCGCGCAGCCGCGCGCGGTGGCCTGCGCGACCTTGCCGTACAGGTACTCGATCGCGCCGATGTCCACGCCCCGGGTGGGCTGGGCCAGTACGAGGCAGGCCGGCGTCTCCTCCAACTCGCGGGCGAGCACGATCTTCTGCTGGTTGCCGCCGGACATCGCCCGGCAGGCCGCGTCGATGTCGGGCACAGCGATGGCGTAGCCGCGCACGGTGTCCCTGGCCCAGTCGCGCACCGCCACGGGCAGCGCGGCGGACAGTGCGCGCAGCCGGCCCACCCGCCGGATCCGGCCCGCCGCGAGGCCCTCGGCGGCGGTGCCGTGCAGCGGGATGCCCTGCAGGTGCCGGTCCTCCGGGACGAACCCGAGGCCGAGGTCGCGCCGCTCACGCACGCTGTCCGCGCTGATCTCGGCGCCGTTCAGCGTGATCCGGCCGGCCCGCGCGGCCCGCAGCCCCACGAGCGACTCGGCCAGCGCCGTCTGCCCGTTGCCGTCCACGCCGGCCACCCCGACGATCTCGCCGGCCCGCACCCGCAGCGATACCGAGTCCAGCCCGCAGTCCGCGCCGGCCGGCTCGGTGCACAGCCCGTCCACCCGCAGCACCGTCGGCGCGTCGGTCGGCGACTCCCGGTCCACCCGCCCCAGGTACACATCGGACCGGCCGGTCATGGCGGTGACCACCTCCTCGGTGGACAGCTCCCCGGTGCGGCGGGACAGCACCGTCCGGCCCTGGCGCAGCACGGTGACCCGGTCGGCCACGGCGAACACCTCGGGCAGCTTGTGCGAGATGAACACAACGCCGGTGCCGCCGTCGGCCAGCGCCCGCAGCAGCGCGAACAGCTCACGCGTCTCGCTCGGGGTGAGTACCGCGGTCGGCTCGTCCAGGATCAGGATCCGGGCGCCCCGATAGAGCACCTTGAGGATCTCCACCTTCTGCTGCGTGGCGACCGTCAGATCGCCGGTGACCGCGGCCGGGTCGAGGTCCAGCTCGAGGCGGGTCATCACCTCGCGGGTGCGCCGGGCGGCCAGCGCGGCGCGGTACAGCCCCCCGCCGCCCGGCTCGCTGCCCAGCGTGACGTTCTCCGCGACGGTGAAGCTGGGCACCAGCATGAAGTGCTGATGGACCATGCCGATGCCGTAGCCGATCGCGCGGGCCGGCGACGTCAGCACTGCCGGCGCGCCGTCGATCGCGATGTCGCCGGCGTCCGGCCGGTGCAGCCCGTAGAGCACCCGCATCAACGTCGTCTTGCCTGCGCCGTTCTCGCCGACCAGTGCGTGCACCTCACCGGCGGCGAGCTCGAAGTCGACCGAGTCGTTGGCCAGCACGGGGCCGAACGACTTGCGGATGCCCCGCAGCCGGAGCAGCTGCCCGCCGCTCATCCGGTGCCCGGGTCACTGACCGCGAGCGTGCCCGCCTCGATCTGGTGCTGCACGCCGTCCAGGGTGGCCCGGGTGCCCGGATCCACCAGGTGGTCGTCGTAGACCATCCGCCAGCCGCCGTCGGCCAGTCCGAAGTCGAACGTCTGACCCCTGCGCAGCTGGCCATGGGCGAAGCTGCGCGCCAGGCTCAGGATCACGCTGTCCACCCGCATGGTCAGGCTGCCCGGGACCTTGCCGGGGGCCAGCGCGCTCTTGTCGGCCACCACGCCGATCGGCGCGATCGGGGCGCCCGCCTTGGCCGCGTCGAACCCTCCCGCACCGGACAGCCCGGCATAGGAGAACACCGCGTAGGCCCCCTGCTCGGCCAGCGACAGCGCAATCTCCTTGCCCTTGGCCGGATCGGTGAAGGAGCCGACGAACTGGGGCAGCACCCGCATACCGGGAGCCAGCTTCGCCACGCCCTGGTCGAAGCCGGCCTGGCAGCGGCGGACGACCGGCGCGTCCACCCCGCCGATGAACCCGGTGGCCGCCGGCTGTTGACCGGCCCGCCTGGTCACCGCGGCGAGCGCGCCCGCCATGAAGCAGCCCTCGGCGGTGCGGAACCGGGCGGACACCACGTCCCCGCCGTCCACCACGCCGTCGACGAACACGAACGTCGTGCCCGGGCTGTCGTGAGCGACCTTCTTCAGCGCGTCGATCGCCTCGAAGCCGAGCACGAAGACGAGCGTGTTGGCGCCGGCCGCGTCCCGCAGCAGCGGTTCGAAGTTCTGCGCCTCCAGCCGCCCCTCGTAGGTAGTGACCTTCGCGCCGAGCTCGCCACGCAGCGGCGCCGCCGCCGCGCCGCCCTGGTCCATGAAGTCACCGTCGCCGAACGCGTCGTCGACGAAGATCCCGACCGACAGTCCGGCACTGTGGGCGGGGGTGTCGGAGGTCGGGGCGTTGGGGGCGGCGCCACCACAGGCGGTCACCGCGCACAGCAGGGCCGCCGAGCAGATGGCGACCGTCCAGTTCCGGGCCTTCGGGTGCATATGCGGGTTCCTTGCCTGTTCAGGCGATAGGGATCAGAAGGTGGGAGGGGTCACCACCCAGAGCGCGTGGACCGTCTCCGGGCCGGGGTTGCGGTACCAGTGCGGGGTGAGGCACTGGTAGGTGATGGAGTCGCCGGCCTCCAGCACGTGGCACACCCCGTCCAGCCAGACCTCGTGCCGGCCGGCGAGCACCGTGCCAAAGCCCTCCCCCGGGTGGGAGAACGGCGTCATCGAGGTGTCGTAGCCGGGCGGCGCGGTGACCCAGACGACCTCAAGGGCGCCGCGCAGCGACGGGGTGAGGATCTCCAGCCGGGCGTCGCCGGCCACCCCGGAACGCCCGTCCAGGCTGCGCCGGTCGGCCTTGCGGACCACCGGGCTCTGCTGCTCCGGGACGTGGAACAGGTGCCCGACCGAGATGTTCAGCGCGTGCGCCAGCTGGACGAGCGTGTTGATCGACGGGTTGCCGATGCCCCGCTCGATCTCGCTGACCACGCCGATGGACACCCCGGAGCGCTCGCTGAGCGCCTGCAGCGACAGCTTGTGCTGGCCCCGCAGCTCCCGCAGCTTCGCCCCGACCTTGCGCAGCAGGTCGTGGTCCTGCCCGACGGCCGTGGGCGCTCCACCCCAGGCAGCACTCCGCACCACGGTCGACTCCTCACATCCCTGCCCGGACCTCAGCGTCCCGGGCCGATTTCGATTGGTCGAAACTTTTCGACTTGCCGAAGATAGTCCCGGTCCGGTGCCGGCCGCGTCTCGCGAACGTGTCGTGCTCGTAAACCGTTCGGCGGCATCTCCCGCCCCGTCGCACCATCGCGAAGCAGCCCCGGAACGGGGGTTCCGGGGCTGCTTCGGCCTCTGCCCTCGACCGGCCAGCTCAGCCGGCGGCGAGCTCGGCCACCGGGTCGAGGTGGCGGGGCTGCCAGTCCAGCTGCTGGCGGGCCCGCGCGCCGGTGACCCGCTGATCCAGTGCGAACGCCTCGGCAATGGGACCCATCTTGTCGCGGGCCTCGTCCAGGGTCAGGGTGCCGGTCCGGCCGGGCAGGCTGAGCGAACCGGCCACCGCCGCGACGACCTCGGCCTGCGTCGGGTACCGGTCGATGGACCCCGCGTAGACCGCGCCGGCCGGGGCCCGCAGCGCCGCCACGTACAGCTCGGCGATGTCCTCCACGTGGATCATCGTCCAGTGGTTGGAGCCGTCGCCGACGGTGCGCGCGAGGTGCTCGGCGCGGGCCGGGGCGGCGTAGAACGCCTCGAGCAGCCCACCGCCGCCGCCGTACACCACACCCGGCATCACCAGCACCGGGTTGGCTCCGTCGGCCGCGCTGGCCAGCACGCGCTTCTCGTTCTCCGCCCGCCAGGCCACGATCGGCGGCGGGCTGGCCGGCGCGTCCTCGTCGACCACCCCGTCGGTGTCGCCGTAGACCCACGTGCCGCCCGTGTGCACGTAGGCGCCCCGGCCGCCGAGCCCGGCCAGCAGCGCCTCGCTGGCGGCCCGGTCGACGTCGGCGGTGTCCGCGCCCCGGTGCTGGCCGAGGTGGATCACGCCGTCCGCGTCGGCCGCCGCCGCGCGCAGCACCGCCACATCGGTCAGCCCGCCGCGCACCGGGGTGGCGCCGAGCCCGGCCACCACCCTGGCCGACTGGTCGCTCCGGACCAGCGCCGACACCTCGATGTCGCGGCGGCGCAGTGCCGTGATGGTGGGCGCCCCGATGTACCCCGAACCGCCTGTGATGAACACCCGCATGGTGACCAGCCCTTCCGCTGTCAGTGCAGACCTCTCGAGATCCACAGTGCGAGCCGGAGGTGGTCGGCGTCCAAGACCTGTTCGGTCCGCCCTGATACCCCCGGGGCATCAGGTCCCCACCAGCCGCACGCACCGGCGCCGGCACACGCCCGCTGGCCCCGGCCACGGCGCACAGCCCGATCCGCCGCACACAGCCCCGTAGCGCGACACACAGGTCAGGTCATGTGTGCGGCGGTACGACAGCGTGTGCCGTCAGCAGCGCGGTGGGTGCCGTCACCGCGGGGGCGACGCCGGTACCCACATTCGGGTTATCTCGCCTGTTCCGGCGCGAGGCCGTAGGGTTCTCCAGCGCACTGTCCGGGCACCCCCGGACCAGGGGAACGGGAGCGATCATGGGCTCGACGGTGACCGTCAACGGCGGCCAGCGGCTGCACTTCGTGGACTACGGCGGCGCCGGCACCCCGGTCGTGCTGCTGCACGCCTTCCTGATGGACCTGGAGATGTTCGCTCCGCAGGTCGCGGCGCTGGGCGGGGAGTTCCGGCTGATCGCGGTCGACGAGCGCGGCCACGGTGGCACGCCGGCGGACCGGCCGTTCGACTACTGGGACGTGGCCAGCGATGTGCTCGCCCTGCTCGACCAGCTCGGCATCACCCGCGCCGCCGTGGTCGGCACCAGCCAGGGTGGCTTCGTCGGCCTGCGGATGGCCCTCACCGCGCCGGACCGGATCACCGCGCTGGCGGTGCTCGGCACGTCGGCGGCGGCCGAGGACGCCAAGATCGCGGCCGGCTACCGGGAGCTCGCCTCGTCCTGGGCGGCCAGCGGGCCGGCGGACCAGCTCGTCGACATGATCGCCGCGATCTGCCTCGGCGACACCGAAGCCGAGGCCTGGAAGGCGAAGTGGCGCGCGGTGCCCGCCGACCGGCTGTCCCGGATCATGGAAACGCTCGTCGACCGCGACGGGCTGCTCACCCGGCTGGGCGACGTGCACTGCCCCGTGTTGGCGCTGCACGGCTCAGCCGACGCGGCGTACACCGTCTGCCGGGGCGCGGAGATCGTCGAGGGTGCGCCGCACGCGGAGCCGCTCGTTGTGGTCGACGGCGGTGCGCACTTCCTGAGCCTGACCGACGCCGACGCCGTCAACCCGCACCTGCGCAAGTTCCTGGCCGACAACGCCTGAGCCTTGTGGGCCTGAGCCTTCGCCCACAACCCGTGAACCCGCTCATCCAGGTGCGCAGCGATCAGGATTCGTGATCGCCGCGGTTCCGGACTGCGTCTTGGTCGGAACCGCCGCGCGCGGTGGACTGGATCCCGTCAGCGCAACCGCGAGCTCCGGGAGTGGAAATGCCGATCGTGACCATCCAGCAGGGACCGCGCAGCATCGAGCTCAAGCGCGAGCTGGTCAAGCAGATCACCGAGTCGTTCGTCAACGCCCTTTCCGTCCCCGCCGAGAGCGTGCAGGTATGGATCCACGAGGTGCCGACCGACAGCTGGGGCGCGGCCGGCACGCTCATCGCCGACAGGTGAGCGGTGCCGAGATCGACGTGGTGGCTGTCTGGACTGTGCTCGAACCGCTACCACGTCGATCTCGGCGAGCCGCCCACGCCGCCCACGCCGGCCAGGCTCAGAGGCGGCCGCCGCCGGCGGTGTCACCCGAGAGGCGCTGGGCCAGATACACCGGCACCGTCGAGATGACCACGAGCACGGCGGCGACGACGTTGACCACGGGCGCCTGGTTCGGCCGGAACAGGTTGTTCAGGATCCAGATGGGCAGCGTCTCCATGCCGGCGCCGAGGGTGAACGTCGTCACGATGATCTCGTCGAAGGACAGCGCGAACGCCAGCAGCCCGCCGGCCAGCAGCGCCGAGCGCAGCATCGGGAACGTGACCAGCCGGAACGTGGTGAGGCCGTCGGCGCCGAGGTCCATCGACGCCTCCTCCAGGCTGCTGCCCATCCGGCGCAGCCGGGCCACGACGTTGTTGAACGCCACCACGATGCAGAACGTGGCGTGCGCGACGATCGCGGTGAACAGGCCGAGCCCCAGACCGAGGATCGTCCGGAAGGCGTTGTTCAGCGCGATGCCGGTGACGATGCCGGGCAGCGCGATCGGCAGCACCAGCAGCAGCGACACCGAGTTGCGCCCGTAGAACCGGTAGCGCTGCAGCGCGAAGGCCGCCATCGTGCCGAGCACCAGCGCGATCGCGGTGGCCGCCACCCCGGCCCGCACGCTGGTCCAGAGCGCGTTCAGCGCACCCGCGTTGCCCGTCACGCGGCTCCACCACTCGAGGGTGAGCGACGAGGGTGGCCAGCCGAACGAGGTGTCCGCGTTGAACGAGTTGACCAGCACCAGCAGCAGCGGGAAGTAGATCACCGCCAGCCCCACCCCGAGCGCCCCCCAGAGCAGCAGGCGGGTCGTCCTGGAAACGTTCACGAGGAGCCCCTACAGATTGTCCAGCGCACCGGTACGGCGCACCGCGGCCAGGTAGACCAGCATGATCACAACGGGTACCAGCGCCACGGTGGCGGCGAACGGCAGGTTGTTCGCCGCGCCGATGTTGCTGTAGACGACGTTGCCGAGCATCTGGCTGGTGCCGCCCACGATGGTCACCGCGATGTAGTCGCCGAGCGAGAGCGAGAAGGTGAAGATCGAGCCGGCCACCACCGCCGGGAAGGCCAGCGGCAGCACCACCGACCGGAAGGTCCGCAGCGGCCGCGCCCCCAGGTCGCCGGACGCGGACAGCAGCGAGTCCGGCAGCCGCTCCAGGCCCGCGTAGATCGGCAGGATCATGTACGGCAGCCACAGATAGGCCAGCGTGATCACCACGGCGGCCAGCCCGTAGCCCGGCGAGCTGAGCCCGAACGGAGCCAGCAGCCAGTTCAGGAACCCGTTGCCGGACAGCATGGTCCGCCAGGCGTACGCCTTGACCAGGTACGACGCCCACAGCGGCGTGAGCACCGCGATCACCAGGATCCGCTGGGTGGCCGGCGAGGCGAACTTGGCCATGCAGAACGCCATCGGGAACGCGATCACCGCGTCGATCAGGGTGACCAGCACCGCGATCCCGACGGTCCGGAAGGTGATCGTCCGGTACACCGAGTCGCTGAACAACGACACGAAGTTGTGCAGCGACCAGCTGATCTGAACCTGCCCGGTGAAGCTGTCCACCGACCAGAACGCGGTGATGAACAGCGCCGCGAGCGCCCCCAGATACGCCAGCCCGAGCCAGAGCAGCGGCGCGGCGAGCAGCATGCTCAGGCGGATCGTGGGCTTGCGGTACAGGTAGGCCGCGACGGAGTGCCTGAGCTGACGCGGTGCGCTCGCGGTGCTGGTCATCCTCTGGTCATTCCCCGCTCAGTCCCCTGCCCGGTTCCCGCTCAACCCTTGATCTCGGTCCACGCCTTGGTCCAGTCCGAGTAGTCGACGCACTGGGTGTCGGTGCGGCCGTCCAGGCACTGGGTGATCGGCGTAGTCCAGTAGAAGATCTTCGAGGCGAAGTCGGCGTCGTTGGCGTGGTAGCTGTCGCAGAAGGACTTGTCGGTGGTCAGGGCACAGGCCTTGGCGTTCGCCGGCGCCTCGCCGAAGTACTCCGCGACCTGGGCGTTCACCTTCGGGCTGACGATGTAGTTCATCCAGTCGTAGGCGCACGTCTTGTGGGTGGACTTGCTCGCCACCATCCACGTGTCCGACCAACCGGTGGCGCCCTCGCTGGGCAGCACCGAGTCGACCGGCCCGCCGTCGTGCTTGACCTGGTTCACCGTGACCTGCCAGGCCGTGCCGACCACCGCGTCACCGTTCTTCAGCGACTGGGCTTCCTTGAGGTAGTCCGACCAGTACTCGCTGACCATGCTCCGCTGCTGCTTGAGCAGGTCCACCGAGGCCTGGACCTGCTTCTGGTCGAGGGCGTACGGGTTCTTGATGCCCAGGTCGGGCTGGTGGCGCATCAGGTAGAGCGCGGCGTCCGCGATGTAGATCGGCGAGTCGTAGGCGATGATCTTGCCCTTGTACCGCGAGCTCGGGTCGAACATCACCGACCAGGACGTCGGGGGCGGGGTCACCAGGTCGGTGCGCCAGGTCAGCACGTTGGCGCCCCAGCCGTGCGGGATGCCGTACGGCACGCCGTTCACGCTGTTCCACGGCTTGTTCTTGAGGAAGAGCTGGATGTCGGCGTAGTTCGGCACGAGCGAGGTGTTCACCGGCTCGACGTCGCCGGAGGCGATCAGCCGCAGCGAGGCGTCGCCGGAGGCGGACACCACGTCGTACTGACCGGTCTTCATCAGGCTCAGCGCCTCGTCGGAGGTGCCGAAGGTCTTCACGTTGACCTTGCAGCCGGTCTGCTGCTCGAACGGGCCGACCCAGTTGACCTTCGGGTCGTTGGAGCCGTTCTCGGCGTAGCCCGGCCAGGCCAGCACGTTGAGCTGGCCCTCCGGCTGGCCCAGCTTCTCCAGCGCGGGCAGGTTGGGCGGGGTGAAGCCCTGCGGGCTGGGCCCGCTGGCCCCGGCGCCCCCTCCGCCCCCGGACGAGGTCCCGCAGGCGGCCGCCAGGAGCGCGGCACACAGCATGCCGGCGAGCAGCAGTTTCCGATTTCGCATGACAGGCCTTTCGGTGAGGAGCATCCAGGACTACCGCTCGTCCGGAACCCGGACGTTGTGCTCGTGCCGCCAGCTCAACCGCACCCGCCCCTCGGTGCGGAACGACTCGTCCGACCGGTTCGGCCGGACGACCGCGAGCTGGCCGCCGGCGTCCAGCGAGACCTCGTAGCGCATCGTGGCGCCGGCGTAGACCACGTCGGTGATCGTGCCGGTGGCACTGGTCTCGCCGTCGCCGGCGGGTAGCGAGAGATCGCCGTCCAGCTCGATCTTCTCGGGCCGGATGCTGAACACCCCGGCCCGGCCGATCACCGCTTCGGCGGCGTGCCCGCTGACCAGGTTCGAGGTGCCGACGAAGCCGGCCACGAACGCGGTGGCCGGGTTCTCGTACACCTCTTGCGGCGTGCCGACCTGCTCGATCCGGCCGTCGTTGAACACGGCGATCCGATCGCTCATGGTGAGCGCCTCGTCCTGATCATGGGTAACGAAGATAAAGGTGATCCCGACCTCGCGCTGCAACGCTTTGAGCTCGGTTTGCATGGCGAGGCGCAGCTTCAGGTCGAGCGCGCCGAGCGGTTCGTCGAGCAGCAGCACCTTCGGCCGGTTGACCAGTGCCCTGGCCAGCGCGACCCGCTGGCGCTGGCCGCCGGACAGCTGCGCCGGCCGGCGCTCGGCGTGGTCGGCCAGGTGCACCGAGCGCAGCGCGGCCAGGGCCCGCTCGCGGCGCGGCCCCTTGGGCACCCGCTTCACCCGCAGGCCGTACTCGACGTTCTGCAGCACGGACATGTGCGGGAACAGCGCGTAGTCCTGGAAGACGGTGTTCACGTCCCGGTCGAACGGGGGCAGCCGGCTGACCTCCCGCCCGTCCAGCTCGATCGTGCCGGCGGTGGGCAGCTCGAAGCCGGCGATCAGCCGCAGCACGGTCGTCTTGCCCGAGCCGGACGGCCCGAGCATGGAGAAGAACTCGCCGGCCGGGATGTCCAGATCCACCCCGTCCACCGCGTGCACCGGGCCGAACTCCTTGCGCAGCCCCCGCAGCCGGATGGCCGGCTCGGTGCCCGCCGCCGGAGGCGTCGGCTCTTCGCGGGGCAGCGTCGGCGCCTGGTTGGGCATGTCCGGCCTCTCGCTCATCGGGCACAGTCGGGCGCTCAAGCGGCTCCCCGGCACGACCCGGGACGGCGCGCGGGCATCCTCCCAGGACATGACCTGAGACACCGCCAAAGAGTAAAACATATAAGACCATATTTCATATGACAACGGGGTAACGTGGGCCCGGTCCGGCGTTCCACCACCCCCGCCGGGTAGAGGGAACTCGATGGTCAAGCGGATGTCGCGTGGCGCGCGGGCGGCCCTGTTCGCGCCGCTGGACCAGACCGGGCGGGTCGAGGCGGTGACCCGCCGGCTGGTGGACGCTGTCACCCTGGGCCTGCTGGCCGACGCGGAGCAGCTGCCCAGCGAGACCGAGCTGGCCGCGCAGTTCGGCGTGTCCACGGTGACCGTGCGGGAGGCGCTCGTCGCGCTGCGCCAGCTCGGTCTGGTGGAGACGCGGCGGGGCCGGGGCGGCGGCAGCTTCGTGCGCGCGCCGGCCGACTCCCCCGCCGCGCCCTGGCGGGAACGGCTGCGCGCGGTGTCCCTGACCGACCTGCGCGACGTGGGCGACCACTACACCGCGGTGGCCGGCTCGGCGGCCCGGCTCGCCGCCGAACGCAGCTTCGCCGAGGACCTGGCCCGCCTCGAGCTGGCCGCCGAAGACATCCGCACCGCCACCGGTCCGGCGGCCTCCCGCGCCGAGCGGCACTTCCACCTCGAGGTGGCCGCCGCCGCGCAGTCGCCCCGGCTCACCCACCAGGAGCTGCAGCTGCAGGGCGAGCAGGGCGGGCTGCTCTGGCTGCCGATCGGCCACCCGGAGGATCCGGGGGTCGCGCACACGGTGCACCGGGCCATCGTCACCGCGATCGCCTCGCGCGACGGCGAGCTGGCCCGCAAACTCACCGAGGAACACATCCTCGACGCGATAGACCGGCTGGCCGCGCTGCACCTCGAGCTGATCGCTCCGTAAGCTCATCCATCCGCCCAACACGAGGTGAGCATCGTGAACGACTCGCGGACGCGGCCCGGCGACGAGGTCGTCGCGTTGGTGTCCGGCATCGTCGAGGGGGTCTTCGCCGGCCTCAAGCCGCTGCTGGCCGCCGCCGAGACTCTGCTCGCCGAGCCCGGTGGCACCACCGCCACCGACCTGGACCGGCTGAGCCCCCAGGTGGTGGAGCTGCTCGACGGGCTGGTCGTCGGCGCCGGCTTCATCGCCGCGCCCCGGCTGCTGGCCGACCAGCAGTTCGGCTTCGAGTGGTGGACCAACGCGCCCAGCGGCACCCCCACCCAGCTGTTCATCAGCCTCGACCCGAGCAGCGAGTACTTCCTCGACTACACCCGCCAGTCCTGGTTCACCGTGCCCCGCGACACCGGCCGCCGGCACATCACGGGCCCGTACGTCGACTACCTGTGCACCGACGAGTACACGCTGACGTTCACCCTGCCGGTCCGGGGCGAGACGGGTTCCGGCTTCGCCGGGGTGGTGGGCGCGGACGTGTTCGTGCGCGAGTTCGAGCACGCCACGCTGCCCAGGCTGCACGCGCTGGCCGTCGACCGGCGGGCCAGGGCGGCGCTGGTGAACGCCCAGGGCAGGGTCATCGTGTCCACGTCGGCGCGGCAGGCCACGGGGTCGCTGGTCCGCGAGCTGGACATCCCGGCGTGGTGGACCACCGGCGAGGATTCACTTACCCGCCCTGGCACCACGCTGCGCCGCTGCGGTGACGCCCCGATCGCCCTCCTGACCACGACCCACTGACGTCCGGCCCGCACGCGCCGCGGACTGGACTAGAACGGGGTGCGGGCGAGCCAGCCTGTCCAGACGGTGCCGTCACCGAGCACCTCGAGCTCGCCGCCCTTGGTCAGGTCACGGCGCAGGATGCCGAGCAGTAGGTCGACCGCGCTGCCCCGGACCGCCGCGTCGCCCTTGCCGTGCCCGTGCTCCCACGACAGCCCGTCCGGCCCGGACCGGATCAGCCACTCGCCGGCCGCGCCCAGGCCGTCGTCGTCGTGGGCGTGCAGGTGCAGCGTGCGGCCGGCGTCCAGCGGGGACTCCGGCCCCGGCACCGCGCGCGCCGCCACGATGTCCAGCCACTCGGACACCCCGTCGGCGGCCAGCTCCGGCGCCAGCTCGTACGGCACGCCGAGGGCCAGCGCCGCGTCCGCCCGGTGCACGGTCTCCTCGTGCAGCCTGCGGCGGATCCACCACGCGGCCGGGCGCGGGCCGAGGAACGTCCACACCGGCACGTCGGCGCCCACCCGCTCCACCGCGTCGAGCACCGTGCCGGCGCTGTCCCGCAGCCAGTCGACGGCGGCCTCCGGGTCGGCGGGTGGCTTGCCGTCCGCCACCGTGCGCGGGTCGACGGCGCTGTCCGAGCGCTCCCGGACGATCGTGGCCGACCACCGGTGGCCCCGGCCGACGTGAGCCACGAGCTGGCGGAGCACCCAGTCCGGGCAACTGGGTACGGGAGTCTGCGGGTCGGCGGCGCGGGTGAGGTCCCCGAACCGCTGGTTCTGCTCGATCAGGGCGGCGGCGTAGTCCACGGCCGGTCACGATAGCCCCTGCTCCCGTCAAAAGTCGGCCGAGTTCAACCACCACGGCTTTTGATCATGGGTGCGGGCCCGTGTGGTTGCACTCGGCGCCGCATGGATCCGGTGGCTACGGTTGGACCATGGACTTCTCCCTGTGGCCCGCCGCAACCCGGCCTTGGCAGGACATCTTGGAGTCGGCCGAGTACGCGGAAGCGACCGGCTGGCACGGCGTCTGGGTCGCCGACCACTTCATGAGCAACGGCGAGGGCGGCGCCGACGTGCCGATGAGGGAGTGCCTGGCGCTGCTGAGCGCACTGGCCGCCCGCACCGAGCGGGTCCGGCTCGGCTCCCTGGTACTGGGCAACACCTACCGGCACCCGGCCGTCGTGGCCAACCAGGCGGCCACCCTCGACGAGATCAGCAACGGCCGCTTCGTGTTCGGCGTCGGCGCCGGCTGGCAGGTCAACGAGCACGAGGCGTACGGCATCGAGCTGCCGCCGATAGGTGCGCGGCTGGCCCGGTTCGAGGAGGCGTGCCAGGTGTTCAAGGGCCTGCTCACGCAGCGGCGCACGACCCTCGACGGCACGTACTACCGGCTGACCGACGCGCCGCTGGAGCCCAAGCCGGCCGCGCTGCCGCTGCTGATTGGCGCCGCCGGTGAGAAGGTCGGCCTCCGGATCGCCGCCAGGTACGCCGACGAGTGGAACCACTGGGGCCTGCCCGAGACCGCCGCGCAGAAGGGCGGCGTCTTCCGGAGCCACTGCGAGCGGATCGGCCGCGACCCGGCGACCGTCCGCCGCTCCACGCAGGCGCTCATCGAGGTCATCGCGCCGGGTGACAGCGAGGCCGAGGAACGCCACGAGCGGCTGTCGGCCGGCCCGCTGCCGGTGGTGATGGGCAGCGCCGAGCAGGTCGCCGACACCGTCGGCCAGTACGCCGAGGCCGGCATCGACGAGCTGATCATTCCCGACTTCATGCTCGGCGACGGCCAGCGGCGGTTCGACGCGCTGGAGCGGCTCCGCGAGCAGGTGTTCAGCAAAGTCAGCTGATCGAGGTACTCCCTATTCGATCTGGGCAGGTCCCGCTCAGATCAAATAGGGTCATGCCCTTGTGAGACGCGTCACGGGCGCCGCGTCGGCCGGGCGCGGCCGGGGGCCTGGTGGTGGACATCGTGCCGGTGCTGACACAGGACGAGGAGTTCACCACCGCGCAGTCCGCCCGGGTCGAGCGGTTCTGCACGACGGCGCTGCGTGCGCTGTCCCCCGGCGAGTTCATGGACATGCTGTACTCGGCCGTCGAGCAGGACGCCTGGCTTCTCTACGCGCACGGCGGGTTCCTGGGCATCTTCGTCGGCGCGGTCCACCTGCTGGTCTTCGGAGCGTGACGATGACCGACCCACCTCGGGAGCCGGAGCCGACCGGCAACGGCTACGTCCCCGACGCGGCCGAGGTCATCGGCGTCGTCCGGGTCGCCGCGACCGTGCTGTGGCGGGCCGCCAGGTCGCTCACCAACGGGTCGGTCGGCGCGGTGCGCGAGCTCGCCAAGGAGCTCCAGGCGGGCGAGCCGATCACCCAGATCGTCGATCACCAGGTCACGCTGGTCCAGTCCGTCGTGCTGCACGCGCTCGGTGTCGAGAACAACCAGCCCGCTCACATACTCGCCCGCGGCCCGAGGCGGATCACCTCCGAGCGAGACCTCCGGGCGCTGGGCAACGCCATGCTGAATGGCTCCTGGCGGCCGGAGAGCGAACCGCGCACCGAGCACCCCGCGTTCGCCATGATGCTGCAGTCCCTGACCCCCGACGAAGCACGGATCCTGCGCTTTCTCGCGGTGGCCGGCCCGCAGCCCGCGATCGACGTCCGGACCAAGACGCCGTTCGGGATCGGCTCCGAGCGCCTCGCCGGTGGCATCAACCTGATCGCCGAGATGGCCGGCTGCACCCACCCGGAGCGCGACCGGCACTACCTGGCGAACCTCAACCGGCTCGGTCTCGTCCGCTTCTCCTCGGAACCGGTCACCGACCGCCGCCGCTACGCCTTCGTCGAGGCGCAGCCGAAGGCGACCGAACCGATGGAGCGCGTACGCAAGGCGCGCACCGTCTACCGCAGCATCTACCTGTCCCTGTTCGGCCAGCAGTTCTGCGAGAGCTGTTTCGACCTCGCGGGCTACGACGCCGGCGGCTGGGCCAGCGACGACCGGGGCGACAAAATCCTCGGCAAGGTCCCCCGCTCCCCCAAGAAGCGCCATCACTAGAAGTCGCTGAGCCTCGCCCTTGCCGACAGACTGGCGCGGTGGGCGAGATGCTGCTGTGGACCGGTCTGGGGACGTGGCGCGCGGAGGTCAGCGAGGTCGATCTCGACGGCGACCGGCTCGCCGCGTCGGGCACTCAGCTGGGGGTGGATCCGCTGCCGTACCGGCTGGACTACTCGCTGCGCACCGGGGCGCGGTTCGTCACCGGACGGCTCGAGGTGACCGTCCTCGGGCAGGGCTGGCGTCGGTATCTCGACCTGCGACACGACGGGTCGGGCGCCTGGACCTGCACCGTCGACCAGGATGGGGAGGTCGACCTGCCCGCGCCCGGTGGTGATCTGACCTCGGTGACGGGTGCCCTGGACTGCGATCTGGGCCGGTCACCGATCACCAACGTGCTGCCGGTACGCCGGCACGATCTCCATCGCGGGCCCGGCGGGTTCGACTTCCTGATGGCCTGGGTGTCGGTGCCCGACCTCGCGGTGCACCCCGCCGACCAGCGCTACGAACACGTGCGCCTCAACCCGGACGGTGGCGCGGCCGTCCGTTATGTGGGAGCGCACCGCGGCGTGGACCTGGAGCTGACCCTCGACGCCAAAGGCTTCGTACTCCACTACCCCGACCTGGCCGAACGAGTCCCGCCCGCACCCCCGCACGCCGAGCCCGCGTAGCCCGCCAAGCGCACGTAGCTCGTCGGCCCGCGCCCGCGCGGTGACGCCCGTGGGGGGTACCCGTACACCCTCTTGCGGTGCCGCACACCCACCGCGGCGGGTGTGCGGCGACCAGAGAGGGTGTACGGCGGCCTCGGCGACCAGAGGGCTCAGCGGAGCAGGGCGGTGAGTGCTGCCTCGATGGGCTCGATGACCGGCTCCGCCTGATCAGAGGTATCGAGCTCGACTACGGCGTCGACTTCCGCCGGCGGCGCGAAGATCGACGGTTTCATCTCGCCTCGCCGGAACTGCGCCACGAGCTGCGGGGCGACCGCACTGCCCTCGGCAGCCCGAGCACGGAGCCGAGCGCCGATGACCGCCTCCCGGGCCACGACGTGCACGGCGAGCACCCGGGCGTCACCCAAACGCAGCGCGTCCAGCAGCGGCCGGGACAACACCGAGTCCTCGACGACAAAACTAACCCGCGAGCTGGCGAACAGCCGGGCCGCGTCGACCAGCACGTCCTCGGCGCAAAGGCTGAACGGACCGCCGGCGATGTAGTAGTCCTCGTCGAACCGCACACCACCGTCCTCGGCAACGACAGCGGAGGACAGCCCAAGCCCGTTCTTGATCTCATCCCGGGTCAGGTGCAACACCCGGAGCCGCCGCGCCACCGCGGCCGCAACCGTGGTCTTGCCAGCCCCCGGAGACCCGCACACGGCCACCACGACGGACCTCTCCCCCACAACCATCCACCAATCCTGCCGCTCCAACAGCGACCACCGAACCAAAGCGACCGCCAGCGCTCCAAAAGCGACCACCGCACACAAGGTGACCACCATTGGGGGGTTCGGGGGCGAAGCCCCGCCGAACGGGGCCTGGGGGCTGCACCCCCAGAAGCAATGGCGAAACAAGAATGGCCCGCGCTCTCCGCGAGCACGGACCACATACTTGTGGAGCTGAGGGGACTCGAACCCCTGACCCTCACACTGCCAGTGTGATGCGCTACCAGCTGCGCCACAGCCCCGTTGAGAAGTAACTTACCGGACGGTGGACGGCGGGTGAGAGTCGGGGGGCCGTTTCGGTCCACCCGCCCTGGCGCGGGGACACTAGGCTCCCCCGGTGACCGCCGCAGAGTCCGCGCCGCCGCCACTGGTCGATCCGGATGCCGAGGGGTGTCCGCCGGAGTTCCGCCGGGAGCTGCAGCAACAGCGGCTGGGTGAGCTGGTCAACCGGTTGCTGGCCGCGGACGGGCTGCAGGCCGAGCGGCTGCGTGCGGCCGGGGTGGCCTCCGGGGCCGACGTGGCGCTGGACGACCTGGCGAAGCTGCCCACGGTGAGCAAGCAGGACCTGTGGGAGCACTACCCGTGGGGACTGCTCGCCGCGCGCCAGCAGGACGTCGTGTGCATCCACGGCTCGTCGGGCACCAGCGGCCGGCCGACGCTGGTGCCGTACACGGCGGTGGACGTCGCCGTGTGGGCCGAGGTGATGGCGCGGGCCCTGGGCGGCGCCGGCGCAACCCGGTCCAGCGTGATCCAGGTGGCCTACGGGTACGGGCTGTTCACCGGCGGCCAGGGCATCCACCACGGCGGCATGCGGCTGGGCGCCACGGTGCTGCCGATGTCCGCCGGGATGACCGAACGCCAGCTGCGGATGCTCGCCGACCTGCGCCCGGACGTGCTCTGCTGCACCCCGTCCTACGCGATCTACCTCGGCGAGGCGCTGCGCGCGTCGGGGGCCGAGCCGGGCGACGGGTCGCTGAAGGTGGGCATCTTCGGCGCCGAGCCGTGGACCGAGGCGATGCGCGGCCAGATCGAGGCGCTGCTCGGGCTGCGGGCGCTGGACATCTACGGGCTGTCCGAGATCATCGGCCCCGGTGTGGCCTGCGAGTCGCTGGACTCGGACGGGCAGCTCAACGTGGCCGAGGACCACTTCTACGTGGAGGCGGTCGACCCGGACGGCCGGCCGGTCCCCGACGGCACCCCCGGCGAGCTGGTGTTCAGCACCCTGACCAAGACCGGCATGCCGCTGCTGCGCTACCGCTCCGGCGACATCGCCACGCTGAGCGGGCCGGCCGCCGGGTCACCGCGCACCCTGCGCCGGATGAGCAAGCTGCTGGGCCGCCGCGACGACATGCTGGTGATCCGGGGCGTCAACGTGTTCCCCACCGAGATCGAGGCGGTACTGCTCGGCGACCCGAGGCTGGGGCCGCACTATGTGATCGTGGAGGACCGCCGGATACCGGCCCGCCCCGAGCTGCGGGTGGCCGTCGAGGCCAGCTCCGCCTCGCCCGACCCCGCCGCGCTGGGTGGCGAGCTGGCCGCGGCGCTGCGGGAGCGGCTGGGCGTCGGGTGCGAGGTGCGGGTGGTCACCGCCGGCACGGTGCCGCGCACCGAGGTCGGCAAGGCACGCCGGCTGGTGCGCTGGGCCGAGGGCGACGCGGTCCCGCCGCACTGGCAGGTCCTGCTGTAGGCGCTAAGTCTGTAGGCACTAAGCGCTGGCGGCCGCGAGGTACCCGGCCAGGCCGAGGAAGCAGGCGCCGGTCAGCTGGTCGATCCGGCGCCGGAGCGTGCCGGGCACGGTGCCGGAACCGCGGCCGGAACCGCGGCCGGAACCGCGCAGCCGGGAGCCGACGGTCGCGTAGCCGAGGGCGACGACCACCTCGATCACCAGGTAGGTCGCGCCGAGGATGGCCAGCTGCAGCGGCAGCGACTCCTGCCCAGGACCGGTGAACTGGGGCAGCAGCGCGGCGAACAGCAGCATCGCCTTCGGGTTGGTGATCGCGACGAGGAACTCCTGGCCGACCAGCCGCCGGGTGGGTACCGCCGGGGGCTCCTCGGCGACCACCGACTCGCGGGCCGACCGGCGCAGCGTGACCAGCCCGATCCACACCAGGTAGACCACACCGGCCCACTTGATCACGGTGAACGCCACGACCGAGGTCGTCAACACCGCGCCGAGCCCGACCACCACCAGGCCGATGAACACCACAAAGGCCACCAACCGGCCGGCCACGGCGATCATCGCCCGCGCCGTGCCGTAGCGCACCGCGTTGCGCAGGCCCAGCAGCTGGTTCGCCCCCGGGATCAGCGACACCAGCACGGTCGCCGGGATGAACCCAATCCAGTTGATCACAGCAGAGCACCCCCCTACCACTCAGCCTAAAGAGTGATGGAGGGGTGCCAGCGGGTGCGAGGCGGCCGTCACACCGCGCGGCTCACTTGGTGATGGTCGTGAGCCAGTTGTCGTCGGACAGGTCGGCGCGCTTGCCGTTCACCGTGACGGTCGGGGTACCGAAGCCGTTCGAGCCCTCGGCGCGCAGCGAGGCGTCCTTGGCCGCGCGCAGCGTCTCGGCGGTGACCGCCTTGGTGTACTTGCCGCTGCTCACGCACTGGGCGAAGCTGGCCGGCGCGTTGACCTGGGTGCCCATGTCGATGAGCTGCTGGTCGGTGAGCCCCGCGGAGCCCTCGGCGGGCTGCCCGGCGTACAGCTTCTGGTGGTAGGCGGAGAAGACGCCGGCCTCGGACGAGCAGATCGCGGCGTTGGCCCCGCGCAGCGAGTAGCCGGTGGGGTTGGTGGCCCGGTTCAGGATGGCCACGAGGTGGTAGCGCACCTGGATCTTGCCGTCGTTGATCGCCTTGGTCATGTCGCCGCCGTAGTTGGCCTCGAACCGACCGCAGATCGGGCAGAGCGTGTCCTCGTAGACGTCGACGGTGTTCGCGGCCTGCTTGCCGGCGACCACGACCGAGCCCTGGATGGTGGTGGAGTAGGTGCCGGCCACCTGGCTCTGCGAGCCGTTGCGCAGCATGGCGATGCCCCAGCCGATCAGCACGGCGACCACCACCACCACGCCGACCACGACGTAGATGACCGTACGACTGCCGCTCTTGGCCGCCATGTCAGGAACCTCCTCCGCCCACCGACTAGCGCCCGCCGCGAGTCAGTACGTCGTCCAGCGCAAAAAGGGTGCGCGGACGGATGATCAACCAGGCCGCGAGGACGAGGAACCCGGAGTCCCGCAGCAGCTCAGTACCGTAGCTGGTCTTGTCCGGGGCAACATCACCGCCGCCCCCGAAGCAGCCGCAGTCGATCGAGAGACCGCGCGCCCAGGCCTGCGCGACGCCCGCGATGAAGACCAGGAACAGCAGTGCGGACAGCACCGCCACCAGCCGCGTCCCCAGTCCCAGCAGCACCAACAGCCCCAGCGCCAGCTCGAGGTAGGGCAGCCCGGCCGCCACCGCCGCGACCCCCGAGTCCGGCATGACGTTGTAGGCGCGCACCGCGACGTAGGTCTGGTCCGGGTCGATGGCCTTGAGCCAGCCGGACGTGAGCCAGATCGCCGCCAGCCCGAGCCGGACCAGCGTGCCGACGATGTCGAGCCAGGACCGGCCCGACCCTTGGTCACCACGCCGTTGATCGCCGAGCGCTTGATCGCTGAGCACCGGGGCAGCTTAGTGAGCCCTCACTACGACCCCGCACGCACCTCCCGACACTGCTCAGCGTTGCCTTCCGCAAGGGCAGGCCAGCCTCGCCAAAGTCCATGTTGGACAGTCGCGGCACGTACGATGGCGGGCGGAGGTGCGGCAGATGAGTGGGACCAACCCCACCGGCGTGACACCGGAGCCGGCGGAGATCGGGCCGGCGGAGATCGGGCACGCGGAGATCGGGCACGCGGAGATCGGGCACGAGCACAACGACCTGTCCGGCGGCTGGCTGCGTCCCGCTGTGTTCGGCGCGATGGACGGGCTGGTCACCAACATCGCCCTCGTGGCCGGCGTCGGCGGCGGCGGCGCGAGCGCCCGCACCATCGTGCTCACCGGCATGGCCGGGCTGGTGGCCGGCGCGTTCTCCATGGCGCTCGGCGAGTTCGCCTCGGTGGACACCCAGAACAATGCGGTGCAGGCCGAGGTGGCCGTCGAGCGCGAGGAGCTGCGCCGCCACCCGGACGCCGAGAAGGCCGAGCTGATCGCGATGTACCAGGGCATGGGGCTGTCCGAGGACATCTCCCGGCGGCTGGCCGAGGAGGTGCACAACAACCCCGAGCTGGCGGTCCGCGAGCACATCACCGCCGAGCTCGGCGTCAACCCCGACGATCAGCCCTCCCCGTGGACGGCCGGTATCTCGTCGTTCTTCTGCTTCGCCGTCGGCGCGCTGTTCCCGCTGCTGTCCTACCTGCTCGGGGTGCACTCACTGCTGGTCAGCCTGGCGGTCGGCGGGATCGGCCTGTTCGGGGCCGGCGCGCTGGTGGCCCGGTTCACCACCCGGTCCTGGTGGTTCAACGGGCTGCGCCAGCTGGCCTTCGGCGCGATCGCCGCCGGCGCCACCTTCGTGGTCGGCTCGCTGATCGGGATCAGCGCGGCCGGCTGACCCGGCGACTGCTCAGGCGGCGGGCCGGTTCACCCGGTGGGCACGCCGGCGAACAGGTCGGTCTCCCAGCCGTGCTCGGGCTCGCCGGCTGGTCCGCGCTCGCCCCGGACCAGCTGGAAGTGCTCCACGGCGAACTCGGGCGAGCGCGTCACGTTGGCGAAGAACCCGTCGTCGAGGTTCACCTGACTGCGGTACACGCGCAGGGCGGCCCGCTTGGTCTCCAGGTACTCACGGCCGTCGATCTCGGCGGTGATCAGCTCGTCGGCCACGCCGGGCATCTCGTCGGCGATCTCCAGCCCCATCGTCTCGGCCAGCTTCAGCACCCTGGAGCGCTGGATCACCTGCCAGTACACCTTCGGCACCCGCCAGGGTTCGCCCAGCTCGGGGGCATAGTCGGGGTCGGCGGCCGGGTCCAGCGCGGCCATCGTCACCCGGTGGGCCTGGATGTGGTCCGGGTGCCCGTAGCCGCCGATCTCGTCGTAGCAGACCACCGCCGAGGGACGCTCCCGCCGCAGCACCTCGACCATCGCGCGCGTCGTCTCAGCCGGGTCGGCGCGGGCGAACGCGCGCGGGTCGTCGTTCTCTCGCGTGCCCACCATGCCGCTGTCCCACCAGCGGCCGGCGCCGCCCAGCCAGTAGTGCGTCTTGATGCCGAGCACGTCGAGCGCGGCGGCCAGCTCGCCCATCCGGTACCGGCCGAGCTCCTCCGGCGGCGCTTCGCGCAGGTACGCCAGGTCGTCGGGCAGGATCTCGCCCCGCTCGCCCCGGTTGCAGGTGACCAGGGTGATCGGCACGCCCAGCGCGGCGTAGTGGGCGATCGTCGCCCCGGTTCCGGTTACCTCGTCGTCGGGATGCGCATGCACCAGCAGCAGCCGGTGCTCGGCGGTCGGCACGGTCATGGCGCCAGTTGACCACACACGGGTGACTACTGCCGCCTGCCGGAGCTGCTCCTGGTCACGGCGGCGATCAGGACCACGCCGAGGGTGGCCAGGATGCAGTTGGCTATGAGCGGCGGGCGCCCCGGCACGTCGGCCGGCCGAACCGAGCGGCCCGACCAAGGTTCGCCGGTCGGGGCCAGGGGTTCGACCAAGGTATCGACCAGGTCGACCTCCGTCGCCAGTTACCGCCGAGCCCGGTCCGGGCGCCGGATCGACGGGTAGGTTGCGCGGTTGTGAGGGGTTGGGCGGCTCCGGGGCCGGTGCGCAGCCGGCGGGACTGGCTGGTGGACACCGCCGCGTTCCTGCTCGCGGCCGCGTTCGGCATCGGGCTGGCGCTGCTACGGGTGGACGACCCGCACGTGCCCGGCTGGCTGCTGGTCGCCGACCAGATCGCGGGCGGCCTGGCCTGCGCCGCGCTGTGGCTGCGCCGGCGCTGGCCGTTCGAGGTGGCCGTTGTACTGCTGCTGCTCACCTCGTTCGCCGAGACGGCCGGCGGCGCGTCGGCGGTGGCCCTGCTCGCCGTCGCCATCCACGGCACGATCCGGCAGGCGATCGTGGCCACCGCGATCGGCTCGGGCGCCTCGATCGTCTTCGAGCTGCTGCGCCCCGACCCGGACACGTCCTTCGCGTTCGTCGTCGTGTTCAGCGTGCTGATCACCGTCGCGGTACTCGGCTGGGGCCTGTTCATCCGGCAGCGCCGCGCGCTGCTCGCCTCGCTGCGGGAGCGCGCCGAGCGGGCCGAGGCGGAGGCGCGGCTGCGCGCCGAGCACGCCCAGTCCCAGGCCAGGGAGCAGATCGCCAGGGAGATGCACGACGTGCTCGGTCACCGGCTGTCGCTGCTCAGCGTGCAGGCGGGTGCGCTGGAGTACCGAGGGGACGCCTCGCCGGCCGAGGTCGCCGGCGCCGCCTCGGTGATCAGGGCGAGCGCGCACCAGGCCCTCGAAGACCTGCGCGAGGTGATCGGTGTGCTGCGCGCCGAGGTCAGCGAGCTGCCGCAGCCCACCCTGGCCGACCTGGACGAGCTCGTCAGCGAGTCCCGCCGGGCCGGCATGCGGGTGGCGCTGCGCTCCGAGGTCAGCGCCGACGCACTGCCCGACCGCCTCGGCCGCACCGCCTACCGGATCGTCCAGGAGGGACTCACCAATGCCCGCAAGCACGCGCCGGACGCCGAGGTGAGCGTCTGGCTGTCCGGGGCCGCCGAGCGCGGCCTGACCGTCGAGCTGGCCAACCCGGTGTCCCCGACCTCGGTGTCGCTGCCCGGCGCCGGCCAGGGCCTGATCGGGCTGGCGGAGCGCGCCATGCTGGCGGGCGGTTACCTGGCCGGGCAGCGGGCGGGGTCCGGCGAGTGGCGGCTGTGGGCGTGGCTACCGTGGCCGGCATGAGCGAGCCCGGAAGCCGGCCAGAGCCCGTCAAGGTCGTCATCGCGGACGACGACGCCCTGCTGCGCGCCGGGTTGACCATGATGCTCGCCGGCGCCCCCGAGCTGCGGATCATCGCCGAGGCCGCCGACGGCAGCCAGGTGCTGCCGCTGGTCCGCCAGCACCGGCCGGACGTGGTGCTGATGGACATCCGGATGCCGGTTATGGACGGGCTGGCCGCCACCGAGCAGCTGCGCGCCCTGCCGGACGCCCCCGAAGTGATCATGCTGACCACCTTCGACGCCGACGAGCACGTGCTGCGGGCGCTGCGCGCCGGGGCCGCCGGCTTCCTGCTCAAGGACACCCCACCGGCGGACATCGTGGCCGCGGTGTGCCGGGTCGCGCAGGGCCAGCCGGTGCTGTCGCCCTCGGTCACCCGGCGGCTGATGGAGCGGGTCGCCGGCGCGGAGGGCGACCTGCGCCGGGTCCGGGCGCGGGGCCGGCTGGAGCTGCTCACCGAGCGGGAGCGGGAGATCGCGTTCGGCGTCGGCGAGGGCAAGCCGAACGCCGAGATCGGCGGCCAGCTCTACCTCAGCGTGCCGACCGTCAAGTCACACATCTCCCGCATCCTGACCAAGCTGGACCTGAACAACCGCGTCCAGATCGCGCTGCTGGTGCACGACGCCGGCCTGCTGCACGACGAGGACTGAGCGGGCCCCCGGTAGCCGCCTTCAGCCGCCTTCGCGGACCAACGCGCCGTAGTGCGGCAGCTCGATGCCGTCGGCGGCGCGGCGCGGCGGCCGCATGGCGAGCTCGATCATCCGCCGCCGCCACGGCAGCACGTTCAGCAGCCGCCGCGGCTGGACGGCCCGCCAGTTGGCGAACCGGGTGGTACCGCGCCTGGCCGACCCGAGCGCGAGCTGCTGGTTGAGCTGGACGTACTCGGCCATCGCGCGCTGGTAGGCGGCGAAGCCCCCGGTGTGCTCACCGCCGGCCCGCGCCAGCTCGCCGGCCAGCACGTAGGCACCGACCAGTCCGAGGCTGGCGCCCTGCCCGGACAGCGGCGACGGGCCGTAGCCGGCGTCGCCGACCAGCGCGATCCGGCCGCGGCGATCGAGTCGTCGAACCGACACTCGACGTCGTCGCGGGTGGCCCGGTAGAGCACCTCGACCAGGTCGTCGCGCATCAGCTCGACGTCCGGCCCGTCGACCAGGCCGCCGGTCGGCGTCAGGTCGGTCAGCCGGACCAGCTCGCGACCAGAGGCGTCCACATAGGACATCCCGCGCATCGCGGTGGCGGCCGCCCTGACCTCGGCGAGCAGGCCCATCCGGTCGACCACCTCGAGCGCGGCCCCCCGCACATCGATCGCCTGGCCACCGGTGCGTGGCCGACCTGGGCACCCGGCCGGCACACCGCGCTGGGCGCCGGCCGGTGCACCAGGACAGCCGCGCGGTGGACACCCCGCGCGGTGGACTCAGCGGCGGCTCAGAGGATGTCGCCGAGCGAGTTCAGCAGGTCGCTGACGGCGTCGGTCACCTGGCCGAGGTCGATGCCCGCGATCTCCGCCTTGCTGTCGTGGTCCTTCTTGTCCCCGTCGTCCCCGTTGTCGCCGTCGTGGTCGCGGTCGCTGGCGTACGAGCCGTGGTGGTGGCTGTGGTGGTCCGACGCGTAGGCCACCCCCGGAATGCACAGTGCACCGACCAACACGGCGGCCGTAGCGGCGGCCACCTGCGCGGTTGCCTTGATGGACATGTCCTCCCCTTTTCCGGCTCCCCCCGGCCCCGGTTCCGTGGGAGAACCATCCACCCGGGGGGCGGCGGCCACAACGAAGATCCACTAACGGGCGTACGGCATTCACGCTCTGGTACGACACCCCTTTCGTGGGCGGCCGAACTACGCTCGCCCCACCATCAGCCCACGGGAGGCCACGTGCCCGAGGTCTCGTCCCGACCGCCGCCGTACGCCCGGATCGCGGCCGGCGAGCCGCTCCCCGGCGACCGGCTCCCGTCCACCAGCTCAGAACCCGGAAACGTCCAGCCTCAGGTGTCGGGGGTTTCGTCTGGGCGCATCCAGCCGAAGGTGAGCTCGACGGCGCGCTGCCAGTTGCGGTACTCGGCGGCGCGGCGGCGCTCGTCCATCTTCGGCAGCCACTGGGCGGCGCGGTGCCAGTTGCGCCGCAGGCCCTCCAGGTCGGGCCAGTAGCCGACGGCGAGCCCGGCGGCGTAGGCGGCGCCGAGCGACACGGTCTCCGGCACCATGGCGCGCACCACCGGCACGTTGAGCACGTCCGCGACGGTCTGCATGAGCAGGTTGTCCGAGGTCATCCCGCCGTCGACCTTGAGCGTCGTCAGGTTGAGCCCGGAGTCGGCGTTCATCGCGTCCACCACCTCGCGGGTCTGCCAGCCGGTGGCCTCCAGCACCGCGCGGGCCAGGTGCCCCTTGTTGATGAACGAGGTCAGCCCGACGATCATGCCCCGGGCCTCGCTGCGCCAGTGCGGGGCGAACAGCCCGGAGAAGGCCGGCACGATGTAGCAGCCGCCGTTGTCCGGCACGGTGCGGGCCAGCGTCTCGATCTCCGGCGCCGAGGTGATCAGCCCCAGGCTGTCGCGGAACCACTGAACCAGCGAGCCGGTGACCGCGATCGAGCCCTCCAGCGCGTACACCGCCGGCTCGTCGCCGAGCTGGTAGCCGACCGTGGTGAGCAGCCCGTTCTTCGACCGCACCGGCACCGTGCCGGTGTTCATCAGCAGGAAGCTGCCGGTGCCGTAGGTGCACTTGGCCTCACCGGGGCGGAAGCACATCTGGCCGAACAGCGCGGCGTGCTGGTCGCCGAGCGCGGCGCCGATCCGGATGCCGGGCACGATCCGGCTGGAGGTGCCGTACTCCGAGGTCGACGACGTGATCGTGGGCAGCATCGCGCGCGGGATGTCGAAAAACTCCAGGAGCTTGTCGTCCCAGCTCAGGGTGTGCAGGTTCATCAGCAGGGTGCGGCTGGCGTTGGTCACGTCGGTGACGTGGCGGCCGCCGTCCGGGCCGCCGGTGAGGTTCCAGATCAGCCAGCTCTCCATGGTGCCGAACAGCACGTCACCGCGTTCCGCGCGCTCGCGCAGCTCCGGCTTGCGGTCCAGCAGCCAGCGGATCCGGGGGGCGGAGAAGTAGGTGGCCAGCGGCAGCCCGCAGTGCTCGAGCACCTGGTCGGCGCCGGGGCGGCGGTTCAGCTCGGCGACCAGCGCGTCGGTGCGGGTGTCCTGCCAGACGATCGCGCGGCTGACCGGGGCACCGGTGTGCCGGTCCCACAGCACGGTGGTCTCGCGCTGGTTGGCGATGCCGAGCGCGACGACGTCCTGGCTGTCCACGCCGGCGTCGCGCATGGCCTGCGGCAGGATCTTGCCGAGGTTGCGCCAGATCTCAGCCGGGTCGTGCTCCACCCAGCCCGGCCGGGGGAAGTGCTGCTGGTGCTCCCGCTGCGCGACCGAGAGCAGCTGGCCACGCCGGTCGAAGAGCATGCACCTGGTCGAGGTGGTGCCCTGGTCGATCGACATCACGCAGCGTTGCGCCATCCGGCCCTTCCTCACTGGCCCGACTCACCACCTGGCGGCCCCCAGGTCTCGGGACACCGCGCGAGCGGCGTCCCGAACATAGTTGACCAGCCCGGGCTCCGGATGCCCCTTTCCGTCCAGCATGCGCTCGGCGGCGCCGGCGATCCCGATGGCCCCGACCACCAGGCCGCCGTGGCCCCGGATCGGCGCGGCGACGCTGGCCTGGCCGGCGATGTACTCCTGTACCTCGCCCGCCCAGCCGGCCTCCCGGACCTCGGCCAGCGCACGGCTCAGCGCGGGCTGGGCGACCAGGGTCTGCCGCGTGAACGACTCCAGCTCCAGCCGGCGCACCCCGGCGGCCAGGTCGGCATCGTAGCTGAGCAGGATCTTGCCCATCGCGGTGGCGTGCAGCGGCAGCAGCGAGCCGACGTCCAGGGTCTGCAGCGTGTCGTCCGGGCGGAACACGTGGTGCACCACGAGCACCTTGCCGTCCAGCGGCGTGCCGATCCGGACGGCCTCGCCGCTGCGGGCGGCCAGCGCGTCCGCCCAGTTGATCGCCCGCGAGCGCAGCTCGTTGACGTCGAGGTAGCTGGTGCCCAGGTGCAGCAGCGCCGCGCCGAGCTGGTACTTGCCGGTCGCGGTGTCCTGCTCGATGAACCCGACGCCCTGCAGGGTGCGCAGGATGCCGTGCGCGGTGCCCTTGGCCAGCTCCAGGGAGTGGGCGATCTCGCCGACCCCGAGCCGGCCGGAGCCACGGGCCAGCAGCCGCAGGATGGCGGCGGCACGCTCGATGGACTGCACCGGACCGGGCACCTCGGCACCGTAACCATGCCGTCCACTGTTCGACAATGCCGACCATCGTACTGTCACCCGGCCGTGGACGTGACCGCTCAGCTGCTCAGGTCGACCGAGAGGCGTTAGGCCATCTGTCGGCCGTTCGACATTGTCGACCCCAGTTTGTTGTTTGGCTGTGACGCCTCTCATACGGTGCGAGGCATCGCATGATGCGTTGACAAGTCGAGGAGCTTCCAATGACGGAACGGCTCAGAGCGAAGGGTCTGCTCGGAGAGCTACTGGCCGAGTTCGCCGGCACCATGATTCTGATCTTGTTCGGGGTCGGCGTGGTCGCCCAGGTGGTCGCCGGCAAACTCGGGGACCACGACAGCATCGCCTGGGCCTGGGGACTCGGCGTAGTACTGGGCGTGTACGTGTCCGCCGCGATCAGCGGTGGGCACATCAACCCGGCGGTGACCTTCGCGCTGGCGGTCTTCGGTGACTTCCCGTGGCGCAAGGTCGCGCCGTACGCCCTGGCCCAGACCGCCGGGGCATTCGTGGCGGCGCTGCTGGTGCGGTGGAACTACTCCGAGGTGCTGGCCGCGGCGGACCCCGGGCACACGGTCAAGACGCAGGGGGTGTTCTCCACCCTGCCGGGCAACGGGTCGCTCCCGGTCGGCGACCTCGGCGCGCTGCGCGACCAGATCATCGGCACCGCGATCCTGCTGTTCATGGTCGCCGCGCTCACCGACGCGCGCAACAAGGCCGCCGCGGCCGCCAACATGGTGCCGGTCGTGATCGGCCTGCTCGTCGTCGGCATCGGCATGGCCTGGGGCACCGACGCGGGCTACGCGATCAACCCGGCCCGCGACTTCGGCCCGAGGCTCGCCTCGTTCATCACCGGTTACAGCACGGCCTGGCTCGACCAGAACGGTGATGTGTACTTCTGGGTACCGATCATCGGACCGCTGGTCGGCGGCGTCATCGGCCTGGGCCTGTACAAGGTGCTCGTCGGGCGGTTCATGCCTCCGGAGGAGCCGGCACCGACCTCGTCATCCGCCCGCCTCGAAAACGCCTGAGCGAAAAGGAAACTGACCGACATGGCTGATTTCATCGGTGCAATCGACCAGGGCACGACGAGCACCCGGTTCATGGTGTTCGACCACGGCGGCAACGAGGTGGTCCGCCACCAGCTCGAGCACGAGCAGATCCTGCCGCAGGCCGGCTGGGTGGAGCACAACCCGACGGAGATCTGGGAGCGCACCCGGGCGGTCGTCGAGACCGCGCTGAGCAAGGGCAAGCTGGTCGCGTCCGACCTGGCCGCGGTGGGCATCACCAACCAGCGCGAGACGACCATGGTGTGGGACCGCAAGACCGGCCGGCCGTACTACAACGCCATCGTCTGGCAGGACACCCGGACCGACCGGATCGCCACCGCGCTGGACCGCGACGGCCGGGGCGACGTGATCAGGCAAAAGGCCGGCCTGCCGCCGGCGACGTACTTCTCGGGCGGCAAGCTGCAGTGGATCCTGGAGAACGTCGACGGGGTGCGGGAGGCCGCCGAGCGCGGTGACGCCATCTTCGGCAACTCCGACACCTGGCTGCTCTGGCACCTGACCGGCGGGGTAGAGGGCGGCGTGCACGTCACCGACCCGACCAACGCCAGCCGCACCATGCTGATGGACCTCGAGACGCTGAGCTGGGACGACGAGCTGCTGTCGTTCTTCAACGTGCCGCGCCAGATGCTGCCGGAGATCCAGCCGTCCTCGCACCCGGGGCTGTACGGCAAGACGATGAAGAACGGGCCGTTCGCCGGTGAGATCGCGCTGTCCGGTGACCTCGGTGACCAGCAGGCCGCCACCGTCGGGCAGGTCTGCTTCAAGCCCGGCGAGGCCAAGAACACCTACGGCACCGGCAACTTCCTGCTGCTCAACACCGGCACCGAGCTGGTGCGCTCGAAGCAGGGGCTGCTCTCCACGGTGTGCTACCAGTTCGGCGAGGACGCCCCGGTGTACGCGCTGGAGGGCTCCATCGCGGTGACCGGCTCGGCCGTGCAATGGCTGCGCGACCAGCTGGGCATCATCTCCGGCGCGGCGCAGTCGGAGACACTGGCCCGCCAGGTCGAGGACAACGGCGGGGTGTACTTCGTACCGGCGTTCTCCGGCCTGTTCGCCCCGTACTGGCGCTCCGACGCGCGCGGCGCCATCGTCGGGCTGTCCCGGTTCAACACCAACGCCCACCTGGCCAGGGCCACCCTGGAGTCGATCTGCTACCAGAGCCGCGACGTGGTCGAGGCCATGGCGGCCGACTCCGGGGTCACGCTGGACACGCTGAAGGTGGACGGCGGGGTGACCGCCAACGAGCTGTGCATGCAGATCCAGGCGGACATCCTGGGCGTCCCGGTGTCCAAGCCGGTGGTCGCCGAGACGACCGCGCTCGGTGCGGCGTACGCCGCCGGGCTGGCCACCGGGTTCTGGAAGTCCACCGAGGACCTCGTGCAGAACTGGAACGAGGACAAGCGGTGGAGCCCGACCTGGAGCGAGGACCAGCGCCAGGAGGGCTACGCGAAGTGGAAGAAGGCCGTCACCCGGACCCTGGACTGGGTGGACGTCGGCTGAGTGCCGCCCGGGAGTGGCCGGCGGCGTGCTCCGCCGACCGCTCCCGGGTGCTTCACCGCTGGCCCGGACCGCCGTTCTCCCTGGTCAGGGCTGCAAGGATTGTCCGGGCTGATTGCAAGGTCGCGGCCATAGCCTCGGGGTCATGCGACTCGGACTGATTCCAGGCAACCCGGTGGAGTGGCTGGTCAACCGGCTGAACCTGGTGCCCCAGCCGCTGCTGGACACCCAGATGGCGTTCACCCTGGCCCGGATCGTCATGGTGGCCAGCAAGATCGGGCTGTTCGACGCGCTCGCCACCGGGCCGGCCACCGCCGAGCAGATCGCCGACCGCTGCGACACCGACGCCGAGGGCACCGCGCGGCTGCTCCCGACCCTGGTCACCTCGGGCTACCTGGGGGCCCGCGACGACACCTTCGAGCTGACCAAGATGTCGCGCAAGTGGCTGCTGTCCACCAGCCCGCACTCGCTGGCCGACAAGCTGCTGTTCCAGTTCAGCGAGTGGGACTGGATGGAGCGGGCGGAGGAGCTCGTCCGCACCGGCAAGCAGGAGGACTTCCACGCCACGCTGGACAGCCGGGAGTGGAAGCTCTACCAGCGCGGTATGCGGTCGGTGGCCACCACGGCAACCGACCCGCTGGTCAGGGCCATCCGGATCCCCTCCGGGGCGACCAGGCTGCTGGACATCGGCGGCTCGCACGGGGTCTACTCGGCCGCGCTGTGCCGCCGGCACCCGAAGCTCACCGCGGTGGTGCTGGACCTGCCCGGCGCGGTCGAGCACGCCGCCCCGATGCTGGCCGCCGAGGACCTGGGCGATCGGCTGCGCCACCAGGTCGGCAATGCGCTGACCGACGACCTCGGCACCGAGGTGTACGACGCCGTGATCATCGTCGGCGTGGTGCACCACTTCACCGACGCGCAGAACCGGTCGCTGGCCGCGAAGGTGGCCAGGGCGCTGCGCCCCGGCGGCACCTACACGATCGCCGATTTCTTCCGCCTGCCGCACTCCAGCCAGGCCCAGCAGCTACCGGCGCTGATGGACTTCTACTTCGCGCTGACCAGCGAGTCGGGCACCTGGTCGCCGGACCAGATGGCCGACTGGCAGCACGCCGCCGGCCTCACCCCCGGCAAGCCGACCCAGCTCCCCGCCGGCAGCGTGGGCCTCCAGCCGGCCACCAAGCCGGCCTGACCGACGGCTGAGAGCACGCGGCTCAGATCGCCGAGTTCAACCGCGGCGGCCTCGCGGCACGGGTGAAGCCGGCTGTGGTTGAACTCGGCGAGAGTCGGCGCGGCGGTACCGCTGCCGGCGCGGGTGGTCAGTCCTGTCTGAGCGCGTGCAGCCCGGACAGCGGGCCGCCGAGCTGCATCAGCCGGCCGCCCTCGCGCAGGGCACCGACGTCGACCGGAGCGAAGCCCCAGCCGGCGGTCAGGTCGCCGACCTGGGCCTTCGCCGCCGCGTCGTCGCCGGCCACGAACAGCAACTGCCGGCCGGCCCCGTGGCGGGGGTCGGCGGCGATGTACGGGCCGTAGAGGGTGTTGAACGCCTTGACCACGCGGGCGCCCGGCAGCAGGGAGGCGACGTACTCGCTGCCGGTGACGTCGCCGAGGTCGGCGATCCGCGCGTTCGGCGGCGGGCTGAGGAACTGGTTGGTGGCGTCGAGGACGATGCGCCCGCCCCAGTCGGGCAGTTCGCCGACCGCGGTGGGGATGTCCGACCAGGACACCGCGAGCACGACGAGCTCGGCGGACGCCGCCTCGGCGGGGGTAGCCGCGGTGGCGCCCGGGCCGAGCTCCTCGATCAGCTCGGCGAGCGCCTCGGGGCCGCGCCGGTTGGACAACAACACCTGGTGGCCGTTGGCCAGGGCGTGGCGGGCGATGGCGGTCGCGACGGTCCCCGCGCCGATAGTGCCGATCCGCATGGTGTGCCTCTTCTCGGGTTCAGTCGGCAATCGGGCTGGTGAGCAGGACGGTGCCCTCCTTGCCCGGCCGGGTGACGTGGTCGAGCGCCTTGGCCAGCTCGGTCAGGTCGTACGTGGCGGCGACCGCGAGCAGCTCCGGCCGTTCGCGCGCCAGCCGGGTGGCGAACGCGACGTCCTCGGCCCGCTGCTCCGCCGGCAGCACCGACCACCGGCCCACCGAGACACCCCGCACGGTCAGCTCACGCCAGAGCAGCGGCAACGCCTCGAGCGCGATGCCGCCGGTGCCGAGCCGGCCGTAGGTGATCAGCGTGCCGCCGTCGGCCAGCAGCGCGACGAGATCCTCGGTCAGCGCCCCGCCGACCGCGTCGAGCACCACCGCCACGTCCCCCGCCGAGGCGGCCCGCACCTGATCCGGCCAGTCCGGGTCGGCGGTCGTCACCACCGGGGTGTCGGGGAACCGGGCCCGGAGCAGGTCCGCGCCGGCCGCGCTGCGTACGAGGTTGACCAGGCGCAGGTCGTGCCGCTCGGCGGCGGCGCTGACCAGCGCGCCGATCGAGGACCCGGCCGCCGTCTGCAGCACCGTGCGCGGCCCGTCCCGCAGCCCCTCGTCCACCGCCCGCACCAGCATGGCCAGCGTCAGCGGGTTGACCAGCATCAGGGCGGCCGTGGCGTCGGAGACCCCGTCCGGCACCTCGACCACGAACTCGGCCGGGGCCAGCACGAGCTCGGCCCATGCCCCCGGCACCGGGAAGAAGGCCACCCGGGTCCCCGGCGGCGGGCCCTGGTCGGGGCTGCCGGTGGCCACCACGACCCCCATGCCCTCCAGCCCCGGCGTGGCCGGCCGAGGCAGCCGCCCCGCCGGTGTGCCCTTCGGCCCGCGCACCCCCATCAGGTCGCCGGGGTGGATCGGGCGGACCAGTACCCGGATGAGCACCTGTCCCGGCGCGGGCGGGCCGGGATCGGGCAGCTCCGCCAGCTCGAGCACCTCGCTCGGCTCACCAAAACCACGGTAGATCGGGGTTCGCACTGTCGGTGCCTCCGTACACGTCCGCCGTTCGGGTCGGCTGCGTCGGCCCGGCGCGGTCCTTCTTGACCGCCTCGGCCAGAACGTTACCAAATTATTGACCGACTCGTCCAAAATCGACTATGTTCTGGATTGATCAGTCAAAAACCCTCCGCCCCGCACCACCCGCCGACGGGAGCAGTGCCGTGAGCAGCAACATCCGGGCAATGGTCGCCAACGTCGAGGTCAATGACCTCGAGGCCGCCATCCCCCTGTACCGCGAGCTGGCCGGGGACGTCGAGGTCAGGCGGTTCCCCTACCTCGATCTGGAGCTGGCGCTGGTGGGGCCGTTCCTGCTGTACGCCGGCCCGCTGGAGAGGTACGTGTCGCAGACGGCGACGGTCGTCGTCGACTCGCTGGACCCGGTGCTCGACGCCCTGCGCAAGGCGGGCGGCGAGCTGCTGGAGGCACCGAACGAGGTACCCAACGGCACACGGATCGTGGCCCGCCACCCGGACGGCGCCGTCTTCGAGTACATGCAACCCCACGCCTAACAGGCAGGCGCAGAAACCGACACACCAAAACTCCGCGGCCCCAACCCGGGAACCGACGCACCGAAGCCGACCACCGCACCGTGGGGCAAGGGGCGCAGCCCCAACCAACAGGAACCGGGGGCGCCAGAAGCCGCCACCGCCCGTGAGAGGCAAGGGACGCAGCCCCAACTCAGGAACCGGCGCACCGAAGGTGACCACCGCACCGTGGGGGCATGGGGGGCTCGGCCCCCAACGATATGACGAAGGCCGCCCCCGGCCCACGCGTTCCGTGGGCAGAGGACGGCCTTCGGCCGAGTGGAGGTGCCGGGAATCGAACCCGGGTCCTCCGGAGCTTCACAAGGGCTTCTCCGTGCGCAGTCCGCGTTGCCTCTACTCGGATCCACCGGTCATGCGGACGAGCCGGTGTGACGATCCCAGTCGCTGTTTGATGTCCCGCCCGACCCCGCGACCGGGTCGGACGGTAAGTCCCCTTACTGGTGCCGGACTCCGGAGCGGGAACGCCCCCGGGCCGACAGACGCTAGTCCTCGCTCAGGCGGCGAGGGCGAAAGCGTCGCGCTTAACCTGTTGGTTGGCGCTTAATTGGTTTGCGACGCGTGTGGTTAACGAGTGCATCGTCGCCTTCCTCGGCACGCTTCCCCTTGATCGACGTCCAGAGTCGAAACCGTTCACCCCCTGGGTGCTGCTGTATGACTGCAACCGCTCCAGGGTAACGCGTTCCGCAACCCGGTTCATCCCGGCGGCACCCGACCGGGGTGTCGACCCGTCGATCCCGGGCCGGTCAGAGCTCGCCGGCCGGCACCGAATCGGACTGCCACCGGGAGATCCGCGGCACGATCGCGCCGAGCGGCGCCCCCGCGGCGACCGAGGTACCGAGCTGGGTCGTCGAGGTCAGGGCGCCGTTGCGCAGCTCGAGCAGCAGCTGGGCCAGCAGCACGGCACCGCCGCCGGCCGGGTCGGGCGCGGGCGTCGCGGCCCCCGTCACGGCCGAGACCAGCAGGTTCACCACGACCGAGCCGAGCTGGCAGAGCCACCACGCCCGGACCAGCTGGCCGTCACCACGGCCGCCCGGCCGGCTCGCCGCCCAGATCTCGTCGAACACGCGCCGCGACCACCACAGGTTGGCCACCGGGACCAGGAACGACCACGGGGTGAAACCGGCGGCGAAGTGGAACCGCCGCCCCGGCTCGATCAGCTCGGCGTTGCCCCGCGCCCGCCAGACCCAGCTGAGCAGGCTCACCGCCGCGCCCACCAGCGTGAGCAGCGCGGTCACCGAGAGCAGCACCTGCACCACGGCGTTGGCCCGCATGGCGCGGACCTGCGCCACGACGTTCGGGCCGCCCAGGTAGACCCCGCGCAGGATGCCGTAGGTCCGCCGGGCCGCCACGACCGTCGCCAGGTAGGCGGCCAGCTCGACGCCGCCCAGCGCCACGGTGACCCGGCCGACCAGCCGCACGTCCCGGAACCGGGGACCGACCGAAGCGGGACCGAGTCCGGGTCGGGGCATCAGAGAGGCGGCGGGGCAGGGTGCCCGGGTAGCCGGGGAACGGGTTCGCGGGGGCGGGCTGGCTCATCGGGGCCTCCGGGGCCGGGAACGGCCCGACCCCGCACGCCAGCCCGGCGGCCCAGCAGCTGCCGGCCTACTCCTCGTCGTTCTCCAGCGGCGAGTTCTTCGAGGTCTCCCGCATGGTCCCGTAGACGATCAGGGAGACCAGGATGCAGCCGGACACGTAGTAGAAGAACACCGACTCGTGCCCGGCCTGCTTCAGCGCCAGCGCGATCAGCTCGGCGGTGCCGCCGAAGATCGCCACGGTGAGCGCGTAGGGCAGGCCGACGCCGAGCGCCCGGATCTTCGTCGGGAACAGCTCGGCCTTCACGATCGCGTTGATCGAGGTGTAGCCACTCACGATCAGCAGCGCCGCCATCATGATCAGGAAGGCGCCCACCGGGTCCCGGGTGTTCTGCAGCAGGGTCAGCAGTGGGACCGAGAGCAGCGTGCCGGCGATGCCGAAGAACAGCAGCAGCGGGCGCCGGCCGATCCGGTCGGACAGCCTGCCGTACACGGGCTGCAGTCCGACGAAGATCAGCAGTGCCACAAAGTTGATCACAGTGACGGTGGTGGTCTCGATGCCACTGGTGTTCTGCATGAACTTCTGCAGGTAGGTCGTGTACGTGTAGAACGCCACGGTGCCGCCGAGGGTCAGGCCGGCGACCAGCAGGCACTCCTTCGGGTACCGGGCCAGCACCCGCAGCTGGCCGCGCGGGCCGCCACCGCCCTCGGAGCGCTTCACCTCGGCCTGGTAGCTGGCCGACTCGTCCATGGTGCGCCGCAGGTACATCACCACGACCGCGGACACCGCACCCACCGCGAACGCGATCCGCCAGCCCCAGCTGCTCAGCTCCTCCTTCGTGAGCACCTGCTGCAGCACGATCTGCAGGGCCAGCGCGAGCAGCTGGCCGGAGGTGAGCGTGACGTACTGGAAGCTGGAGTAGAAGCCGCGCTTGCCGGACGACGCCACCTCGGACAGGTAGGTGGCCGACGTCGCGTACTCGCCGCCGACCGAGAGCCCCTGCAGCAACCGGGCCAGCACCAGGATGATCGGGGCCGCGATGCCGATGCTGGCGTAGCCGGGCGTCACCGCGATCAGCAGCGAACCGGCCGCCATCATCGTCACCGTCAGCACGAGCGCGGCGCGGCGGCCGAACTGGTCGGCGAACCGGCCGAGCAGCCAGCCACCCAGCGGGCGCATCAGGAAGCCGACCGCGAACACCGCCGCCGTGTTCAGCAGCTGGGCCGTCGGGTTGCCCTTGGGGAAGAACGTCGCCGCGAAGTACACGCTGAACGCGGTGTACGCGTACCAGTCGTACCACTCGATCAAGTTGCCGATCGAGCCCTTGATGACGTTGCTGACCACACGCCGCTCGCTGACCCGGACATCCTCGGGCACCGCCATAACCACCTCCGCCGGTTTACTGAGGAGTGTCTCAGCAAGGGCGGCGGATTCAAACGGGCCGAATCAACGGGCCGAATCAACCGGGCCGAATCAACCGGGCCGAATCAACCGGACAACGGCCCGAGCAGCCGGTCCGGGGTGTCGTGCAGCACCGCGCGCAGGAAGCCGGCGCCGAGCCGCTCGTCGGCGGCCGCCCAGCTCTCGATGGCGCGCAGCTGCTCCACGTACCGGTACGGGATCTGCGGGTAGTCGGTGCCGAGCACGATCCGGTCGGCCACCGGGACCAGCCGCGCCGCCCAGTCCGCCGGCAGCGGCATGGTGCGCTCGGTGAACGGGGTGCCGATCATCGTGGTGTCCAGATACACGCGCTCGTACCGGTGCACCAGCTCCAGCGCGGCGAGGTAGTCCGGCATGCCGGCGTGCGCCAGCACCGCGACCAGCCCCGGGTTCGCGGCGAGCACCTGCCCGAACACGTCCAGCCCGGTGAAGTTGCCGGACAGCGGCCCGTGCCCGCAGTGCACCACAACCGGCACGCCCGCCTCGGCGAGCACCGCCCAGGCCGGCTCGAGCAGCGGATCCCTCGGGTCGAACCCGCCGACCTGCACGTGCACCTTCACCGCCCGCGCCCCGGCGTCCAGCGCGGCCCCGAGATAGTTGGCGACGCCGGGCTCGGGGAAGAGGGTCGCGGTGGGGACGGCGGCCGGCGTGCGGGCGGCGAAGTCCCGCAGCCAGCCGTTCAGCCACTCCGCCATGCCGGGCTTGTGCGGGTAGGCCAGCGGGGCGAACCGCCGCACCCCGAGCTCGGCCAGCCGGGCCACCCTGGTCGGCTCGTCGAACCGGTACGTGATCGGCCAGGGGTACCCGTAGTGCTCCTCGGCCCGGTCGAAGTACGCCCAGACCTTGCGCGTCATCCCGTTGGGCAGGAAGTGCACGTGCAGGTCGACGAGCCCGGGCAGCCCCAGCTCGGTGACCCAGCGCGGCACGTCGGCGTCGTCCACCGGCGGTGGTGGCAGGTCCACCGGTCGCGGTGGCTGGCGGTCGGTCATCGGTCGCTCTGGCTGGGCGGGGCCCTCAGTCACTCATGCCCTTGGCGCGCCGGCCGACCACCCTGCTGACCTCCCGCTGGGCGTCCCGCTTGGCCATGTCGTTGCGCTTGTCCCAGGTCTTCTTGCCCTTGGCCAGCGCGAGCTCGACCTTGACCTTGCCGTCGGAGAAGTACATCGACAGCGGTACCAGGGTGAGCCCGCCCTCCCTGGTCTTGCCGATCAGCCGCTCGATCTCGGACCGGTGCATCAGCAGCTTCCGGGTCCGCCTCGGCTCGTGGTTGGTCCAGCTGCCCTGGGTGTACTCGGGAATGTGCAGGTTGCGCAGGAAGATCTCGCCGTCGTCCACCGTGGCGAACGAGTCGACCAGCGACGCCCGGCCCAGCCGCAAGCTCTTCACCTCGGTGCCCTGCAGCATGATGCCGGCCTCGTAGGTGTCCAAAATCGCGTAGTCGTGCCGCGCCTTGCGATTCGACACGATCACCTTCCGGCCTTTCTCCTGCATCCCACCAGCCTACGACCCCCCGCCTCCAAGTTCCGTACACCCGGTGGCCGCCGCCCGGAAGCCAGCCACCGTTTTGCCGTACACCCTCTTTCGTCGCGGCGCACCCGCCGCGGCGGGTGCGCCGCGACCGAAGAGGGTGTGCGGTGGCTTGGCGACGGAGGACGGCGCCTATCAGGTTCGCTGGAAGGCGTGGCGGAGACGTTCGGCGACTGCGTCGAAGGCGTCCAGGTCGTCCCAGCACCAGCGGACCACCCGGAGCCCGTGGTCACGCAGCGCGTCCTCCCTGCGCTTCTCCTCGAACACCGCGTCACCGGGGGTCTGGCCGGGGCGCAGTAGCCGCCCGTACTTGATCCGCCCGTCGAACTCGCCGACCGTATCGAGCTCCGGCCAGCCGAAATCGACCCGCCCGAGCAGCATCCCGTGCCGGCGTACCTCCCACTGCGGTACGGGGACGGGCAGCCCGGCACGGTTCAGCGCGACCCGGCTGCGGGACTCCCCCACGCTCTCGCTGCTCCCGTCGGCGAAGGCGACCACCCGGCGCGCCGTCGGGTAACCCCGCCACCGGGTTGCCTGCCGGAGCACCGCCACCAGGCTCTCGCCATCCGTCAGACCGGCGCGCAGGGCGGCGTCGGCGATCGCCACGCCGGCCTCGAACGACACCGTCCTGGCCACATCGACGACCGTGCGGGCCGGCGAGGTGACGATGGCCCCCTCGACCTCGCGCAGATCATCGACGTCCAGCGGCGCGGTATGCAGGTGCACAGTCCGCCCGATCCGGCCGCCGCTGGGCTGTGCGCGCGTGACGTGTACCCGGTCCAGCGGCACCGCCCACACCGGCAGCCCGTACAGCACCGCGGCGGACCCGTGGCTCACCACCGCGCCAGGTGACCTGTCCGCCAGCGCGGCGGCCACCAGCAACGTGTGCCGGGCGACGTCGTCGGCCAGGCGACCGTCCGTCGAGTCGACGTAGGCGCCGCGCCGGACGGTGGTCACCGCGCCGCTCGCCCGCAGCCGGCGCAGCTGCCCGTCCGAGTACCCCGCCGCGATCAACTGACGCCGCGGCATCGGCGGCAAGTCAAGGTTCACCCCTCCAGAGTCGCCGCCCGAACCGCTCTCCGCCGCCCCCCGCGCCCCGGCCTGTGGACAACTCTCACCGCACACCCTCTTTCGTTGCCGCACACCCGCCGCAGTGGGTGCGCGGCAACGAAAGAGGGTGTACGGCGAAACGTCGGCCAGCCGGAGGGGGGCGGCCAACCCTGGAGGGCGGCTCCGCGGGCTACAGGCGGACGTAGAGGCGGAGCGTTACGTAGCCCGTGATCGAGGCGATGCCGATGCCCAGGAGGAAGAGCCACGGGGACACGCTGAGGATGTCCGAGTACTGGATCACCGGGATGACGCCGTCGCCGAAGCCGTTGCTGATCGCCGAGTCCAGGAACAGCGCCTTGCCCATCAGTAGGCTGCCCACCGCCAGCGCGGTACCGACGATCCCCGTCACCGCCGCCTCGAGCAGGAACGGCAGCTGCGTGTACCACCGTGTCGCGCCGACCAGGCGCATCACGCCGACCTCGGTACGCCGGTTGTAAGCCGACAGCTGCACCATGTTCGAGATCAGCAGCGCGGCGGCGAGCACCTCGATCAGGGCCAGCGTGAACACCACGTCCCGGATGGTGCGCAGGAAGCTGAAGAGGCGCTCTACCACGTCGCGCTGATCGGTGATCCGGGAGACGCCGACCTTGCCCTGCAGCAGGGCGCGCAGCGCGTCGGTCTGGTTCGGGTCGACCAGCTTGACCCGCAGCGACGCCGGCAGCCCCTGCGGGCGGGCCAGGCCGGCCAGCGTCTGTCCCTGGAACAGCCGCTCGAACCGGGCGTACGCCTGCTGCTGGTTCTCGAAGTTGACGGTCTGCACCAGCGGCGAGCCCTTGAGCTGGTCGCGCAGCCCGGCGCAGATGCTCTGCGAGCAGTCCTGGTCGCGGGTGGACACGTCGAGGGTCAGCGAGACGACCACCTCGAGCCGGTCGCCGTAGAGGTCCTCGGTCTGGTCGATGGTGTGCACCGCGAGCAGGCCGGTGCCGAGCAGACCCAGCGAGATCGCGGTCGTCAGGATCATCGCCACGGTCATCGTCACGTTGCGGCGCAGGCCGGTGGCGACCTCACGGAACACGAAGTTGAAGCGCATCAGGCCTTCTCGGGGAGCGGGCGGGGAGCAGGCATCAGGGCGGCCACCAGAACCTCAGCGGCCGACGCCGTAGACCCCCCTGGTCTCGTCACGGATCACGCGGCCAAGGTCGAGCTCGACGACCCGGCGGCGCATCGAGTCGACGATGGAGTGGTCGTGGGTGGCCATCAGGACGGTGGTGCCGGTGCGGTTGATCCGCTCCAGCAGCAGCATGATGTCCTGGCTGGTGTCGGGGTCGAGGTTGCCGGTGGGCTCGTCGGCCAGCAGCACCAGCGGCCGGTTGACGAACGCCCTGGCCACCGCGACCCGCTGCTGCTCACCGCCGGAGAGCTCGTTGGGCATCCGGTTGGCCTTGCCCTGCAGGCCGACCAGCTCGAGCACCTCGGGCACCACCTTCTGGATGGTGCCCGCGCGCTTGCCGATCACCTCGAGGGCGAACGCCACGTTCTCCGCGACCGACTTGTTCTGCAGCAGCCGGAAGTCCTGGAACACGCAGCCGACCCGCTGGCGCAGGCGGGGGACCTTGCGCCGGGGCAGCTTGGCCACGTTCCAGTCGGCCACGAACACGTCGCCCTTGGTCGGCACGTCCTCCCGCAGGAGCAGGCGCAGGAAGGTGGACTTGCCGGAACCGGACGGACCGATCAGGAAGACGAACTCGCCCTTGCCGACGTCCACCGTGACCTGATCCAACGCTGGGCGGGTCGACGTCCGGTAGGACTTGGACACTTTCTCCAGCCGAATCACGGGGCCGAAGGTTACTCGCCCAGGGTGGGCCGACCGGCCGCCGACCCGCCGCTAGGAGGGTGCTGAACAACTCAGGCCGTAGCGAGCGGTGGTCAGGTGGTGTCATCGCAAGGCGGACGGACGGGCCGATACCGGGGTTGTATCGGCCCGTCCGTCCAACGCCGCGAGGGCGCCGCCTGGGCGCCGCGCAGTAGGCCCGAGTTGTTCAGCGCGCTCCTGAACGCGCTAAACCGCTCAGACGCTCTGTGTCTGCTGCTGGCGGCGCCACCGGATGCCGGCCTCGATGAAGCCGTCGATCTCGCCGTCCAGCACCGCGGCCGGGTTGCCCACCTCGAAGTCGGTGCGCAGGTCCTTGACCATCTGGTACGGGTGCAGCACGTAGGAGCGCATCTGGTTGCCCCAGCTGGAGCCGGTGTCCTTCAGCGCGTCCATCTTGTCGCGCTCCTCCTGCCGGCGCCGCTCCAGCAGCTTGGCCTGCAACACCATCATGGCGCTGGCCTTGTTCTGCAGCTGGGAGCGCTCGTTCTGGCACGACACCACGATGCCGGTGGGCAGGTGGGTCAGCCGGACCGCCGAGTCGGTGGTGTTCACGCCCTGGCCGCCGGGGCCCGAGGAGCGGTAGACGTCGATC
>DATAZG010000049.1:0-30224 GCA_036272155.1 Pseudonocardia sp. | reverse complement strand
GCCGAGTCCGACCACCCGGAGGAGAAGATCGGCCGCGCCACCCGCTCGGTGATCTGGCGGATCTCGGTGTTCTACCTGGCCTCGATCCTGCTCGTGGTCTCGATCGTGCCGTGGAACGACCCGGCGCTGAAGAAGAACGGCTCGTACCAGTCCGCGCTCGACGTGCTCGGGGTGCCCGGGGCGAAGGGCATCGTGGACGTGGTGGTGCTCGTCGCGGTGGCCAGCTGCCTGAACTCGTCGCTCTACACGGCGTCCCGGATGATCTACTCGCTCGGCCGCCGCGGCCAGGCGCCGGCCGCCGTCATGCGGACCACCCCGAACGGCGTGCCCAGGGTCGCCGTGCTGGCGTCGACCGCGGTCGGGTTCCTCACCGTGATCGCCAACTACGTGTTCCCGGAGCAGGTGTTCGCCACGCTGCTGGCCACCTCGGGTGCGATCGCGCTGCTGGTCTACCTGACCATCGCGATCTCCCAGCTGCGACTGCGCGCCAAGCTGGAGCGGGACGGGGTCGCCATGCCGGTGCGGATGTGGGCGTTCCCGTACCTGACCTGGCTGGTGGTGATCTTCATCCCGGTGATGCTCGTGTACATGGCCACCCGGTCCAGCTCGCGGCTGGACCTGGCCATGACGGCCGTCATCGCCATCGCCGTCGTGGTCGTCGGTGTGGTCACCACGCGCCGCTCCCGGGCGGCCGCGACGGAGCCGGTGGTGCACTCCGACGCCGCCGGCTAGGGAGGGCTACCGGAGCAGGTCGGCCAGCGCGGGCAGTGCCCGGCCGGCCGGGGCGGCGACGCTCACGCCCCGGCCGTGCCGGACCGCCGGCTCGCGGGTGTTGATCCGGATCAGGTCGCCGCTGCTGGCCGCCGCCAGCTCGGCGTGCCGGCGCACGGTCGGCACGGCGGTGCCGGCGCCGATCTCCAGCACGACCAGCCGGGCGGCGTCGACCCGCAGCGCGCGCAGCCACTGGACGTGCCGGCGGGCCACGGCCTCGGTGCGCGCGGGCCGCCAGTCGCCGTCGCCGAACATCAGGATGTTGGGCCTGGCCAGCCCGCCGCAGCGGGGACAGCTGGGCAGCGGTGGCTGTGCGCGCATGCTCGACTCGTCGACCCGTACCTCGACGCCGTCGGCCGGCCAGATCTCCGGGCAGCCACCGGAGAGGCACTGCAGGTGGTGGATCGAGCCGTGGCACTCCACCACGTAGTCGTCGGCGAACCCGGCACACTGGAACTGGCCATCCACATTGGACGTGAACACGCGCGCCGGGCGCTCGGCGGTGGCCCAGTCCAGCAGCGCCTCGAAGCCGGCGTGCGGCACCGTCCGCCGGTACAGCGCGAGCCGGTGGCCGTAGAAGCCCCAGGCCAGCTCGGGATCGTCGACGAAGTGCACCGGGTCGGCCAGCTCCTGGAAGGCCAGCCCGAGGCGGCGGTACGGCGGATAGGCGCGCCAGAAACCCTCGGTACCTCGGAAGTCCGGCAGCCCCGAGTCGACCCCGATCCCGGCGCCGGCGCAGTACAGCAGCGCGTCGGCACCGGCGATCAGCTCGGCGGCCCGGTGCAGCTCCGCGTCGAACCCGGGACCGCCCTCAGGGCTGACGGAATCCACGACTCACCCTGACAAAATCCCCGACTCGCGCTGACAAAAATCCCGACTCGCCGGAGGTGGGGACGATCAGTCGGAGGACTTCGTGGCCTCGGAGAGCTGGACCACCTCGAACTCGAGCAGGCTGGCACCGGTGGAGACCGGGGCCTGGCCGTGCCCGTGGCCGGCGCCCCCACCGACCGGGCGGCCGCGCTCGCCGGCGTGCGCCTCGATCGCCGGGCCGGTGCGCCAGGCCTGGAACGACTCCTCGTCCTCCCAGTGCGTCAGCACGAAGTAGCGGGTCTCGCCGGACACGGGGCGGAGCAGCTCGAACGAGATGAAGCCCGGCTGACCGTCGACCGCGTGCAGCCGGTTGGCGAACCGCCGCTCCAGCTCCGGTCCGGCGCCTTCGGGAACCTCGATTGCGTTGATCTTGACCACGGCCATGTGGCTAGGCTACGACACAGGCATGCGGAGCAGCGTGCGTGTGTCCGACGGGGCGTGCATCGCGGTGCGGGGGTACGGCGGTACCGGTCGGACGATCCTGCTGCTGCACGGGCTGATGGGCCGGGCCAGCACGTGGTGGCGGGCCTCCCGGTGGCTGGCCGACCACGGCCGGGTGCTGGCCATCGACGCGAGGGCGCACGGCGACACGACCACCCCGAGCCCCGGTCCGTGGCCGACCGAGCGGTTCGTCAGTGACGTCGTCGAGGTGCTGGAGCAGCTCGGGGTGGCGCCGGCGGTGGTGATCGGCCACTCGATGGGCGGGCTGCACGGCTGGGAGCTGGCGGCCGCCCGCCCCGACCTGGTCAGCGCGCTCGTCGTGGAGGACATGGCGCCTGACCACCGGGGGCTCACCGCGGCGCCGTGGGTGTCCTGGTTCGAGGCGATGCCGCCGACCTTCGAGTCGGTCGCCTCGGTGCGCGACGCCTTCGGCTGGCCCCGGCCCAGCGTCGGCGACTACCTGGCCGAGTGCGTGCGGGAGGGGCCGGACGGCTACCGGCTGCTCACCGAGCACGCGATGGCGGCCGCGATCGCCGGCGAGTGGGGCGAGCGCGACTTCTGGGACTCGGTGCGCCGGGTGCGCTGCCCGGCGCTGCTGCTGGAGGCCGAGGAGTCGCCGATCGCGTCCGCCCAGATGGCCACGATGGCCGAGCTGATCCCCGGTGCCCGGCACGTGCTGGTCCCGGGCACCGGGCACCTGCTGCACGACGACGCGCCGGAGCGCTACCGCGAGCTGGTCACCGAGTTCCTCACGGGACTATCGGACTGACCTGCCCGGTGCGGGTGTCGGTGAGGCCGATCGAGGTGATCTTGGCGCGGATCGGCCGCACCGGGTCGACTGCCTCGAGCGCGCCGGGCAGCGCCTCGACGGCCAGCTCGCGGGTGAGCACGCAGTGCGGCAGCCACGAGCCGGGCAGGTAGGCCGAGGACGGCTCGCGGACCCGCCCGGCCAGCGCGTCGTGCACCCCGCTGTGGGTGGCCAGCAGCTCGGTGTCCACGACGGCGGCCAGCACCAGCCTCGGCTCGGCGGTGAGGATGGTGCCGACCATGGCCAGCCAGACCTCGGGTAGCACCAGGCGCCGCAGGTCCTCGGCCAGCTGGCCGCGCACCTTGGCCGGGATCGCCGCGCCCCTGGCGAACCTCACGCACGGCGCGGCGGCCGGCACCGGCACCCCGACCAGCGCCAACCTGGCCCGCAGCTCCATCACCCGCGCGGCGGCGGACTCGTCGAGGAAGAAGTCCAGTGCCTCGGCCACCGGGGCTACGCCTCGGCCAGAGTGACGTCGACCCGCAGCTGCCCGTCCTCGGCGGGATCCAGCCGCAGGGTCCGCACGTTGCCGGCGGCGCGCAGGTCGGCGCCGATCGCCCGCACCGCGGCCAGCGACTCGGCCGGGGCGAACACCCGGACCGTGTCCACCGGCGAGCGCATCGAGCGCTTGGCGTCCGACTTCGCCTTGCGGATCGCCCCGATCACCCCGCTGGCCAGCGCGATCACCTCGCCCCCGGTCCTGGTCCCGCCGGCCGCCGGCCAGCTGGCCGTGTGCACCGAGTCGTCGTGCCACCACGACCAGGCCTCCTCGGTGGCGAACGGCAGGTACGGCGCCAGCAGCCGCTGCAGCACCGAGAGCGCGGTGCGCAGGGTGAGCCGGGCGGACTCGGTCGCCGGGCCGCCAGCGGCCCGCTCAGCGCCCTCTCCGGGGGCGCCGGGGGCCGATCCCTCGGTGGACCCGTACGCGCGGTCCTTGACCAGCTCCAGGTAGTCGTCACAGAACAGCCAGAAGAACCGCTCCGTGCGCTCCAGGGCGGCGGTGTACTCGAAGGCCTCCAGCGCGGCGGTGACCTGTGCGACGACCTCGCCCAGGGCGGCCAGCACGGCGAGGTCCAGCGTCTCGGTGACCGCCGCGCCGGCCGAGGGCTCCGGGAAGCCGAGCACGAACTTGGACGCGTTCAGCAGCTTGGTGGCCAGCCGGCGGCCGATCTTCATCTGGCCCTGGTCGAACGCCGTGTCGGTGCCCGGCCGGCCGCTCGCCGCCCAGTAGCGCACCGCGTCCGGGCTGTACTGCTCGAGCAGGTCCATCGGCGTGACCACGTTGCCCTTGGACTTGCTCATCTTCTTGCGGTCCGGGTCCAGGATCCAGCCGGACAGTGCCGCGTGCCGCCACGGCAGCGTGCCGCCGGCCAGCTCGGCGCGCAGCACGGTGGCGAACAGCCAGGTGCGGATGATGTCGTGGGCCTGGGGGCGCAGGTCCATGGGGTAGGTCAGCGCGTAGCGGGCCGGGTCGCTCTCCCAGCCGCAGACCAGCTGCGGGGTGAGCGAGGAGGTGGCCCAGGTGTCCATCACGTCCGGGTCGCCGACGAAGCCACCGGGCCGGCCGCGCTGGTCCTCCCGGAAGCCGGGCGGGGTGTCCGAGGACGGGTCGACCGGCAGCGCGTCCTCGGCCGGCGTGATCGGCGCGGTGTAGTCCGGCTCGCCGGCCGCGTCGAGGGGGTACCAGAGCGGGAACGGCACGCCGAAGAACCGCTGCCGACTGACCAGCCAGTCGCCGTTCAGCCCGCGCACCCAGTCCTCGTAGCGGGCGCGCATGTAGGCCGGGTGCCAGTCCAGCTGCGCGCCGCGCTCGAGCAGCGCGTCCTGATGGGCCACCGAGCGGATGAACCACTGCCGGCTGGACACGATCTCCAGCGGCTTGTCGCCCTTCTCGTAGAACTTCACCGGGCGCACCGTGCGGCGCGGCTCGCCGTCCAGGTCACCGGACTCGCGCAGTTTCGCCACCACGCGCTCGCGGGCGGTGTGCACGGTGGCCCCGGCCAGCTCGGCGTACGCGGCGCGGCCGGCCGGGTCGTCCAGGCCGGCCGGCGGTTCGGGCAGGAAACGCCCGTCGCGGCCGATCACCGTGCGGGTGGGCAGCTTCAGCTCGCGCCACCACTGCACGTCGGTGAGGTCGCCGAAGGTGCAGCACATCGCGATGCCGGCGCCCCGGTCGCGCTCGGCGCCGGGGTGGGCCAGCACCGGCACCTCGACGCCGAACACCGGAGTGGTCACGGTCGTGCCGAACAGCGGCTGGTAGCGCTCGTCGTCCGGGTGCGCGACCAGCGCCACACACGCCGGCAGCAGCTCCGGGCGGGTGGTCTCGATGTACACCGGGCCGGCGGCGCCGTGGAACGCGATCCGGTGCCAGGCGCCGGCGAACTCCCGGTCCTCCAGCTCGGCCTGCGCCACGGCGGTGCGGAACCCCACGTCCCACAGCGTCGGCGCCTCGGCCTGGTACGCCTCGCCGGCGCCGAGCAGCCGCAGGAACGCCAGCTGGGAGATCCGCTGCGCCGGGCGGCCGATCGTGGTGTACGTCATCGACCAGTCCACGGACAGCCCGAGCCGGCGCCAGACCTGCTCGAACACCAGCTCGTCCTCGCCCGTCAGCCGCTCGCACAGCTCGACGAAGTTGCGCCTGGACACGTCGACCGGGCGCGCCTTCGGGCCGGCCGGCTCGGGCACGGGCAGCTCGGGGTCGTACGGCAGCGACGGCTCGCAGCGCACCCCGAAGTAGTTCTGCACGCGGCGCTCGGTCGGCAGGCCGTTGTCGTCCCAGCCCATCGGGTAGAACACGTGCTGGCCGCGCATCCGCTGGAAGCGGGCCACGATGTCGGTGTGCGTGTAGGAGAACACGTGCCCCACGTGCAGCGACCCGCTGACCGTCGGCGGCGGCGTGTCGATCGAGAACACCTCGGCGCGGCTGGCCGGCGCGCGGAACCGGTATACGCCGTCGAGCTCCCAGCGGTCTGCCCAGTGGGCATCCATACCGTCCAGCGACGGCCGCTCGGGCACCTTCGGCGCGATCTCAGACACGCCCGCGAGCCTAATCGGGGAGGTGAGTCAGGCCTGCCCGGGTAGCGCGAACCGCACGTCGTCCAGCTGCTCGACCAGCCCGTCGTCAAGCAGCGAGAGCAGGCACCGGTCCCGCTGCACGGCGTCCGACCACACCACGTCCAGCTCGCCCCGCTCCACCGGCCCCGGGGCGCCGCGCAGCACGTCCAGCAGCCGCCCCCGGACCTGGCGGTCGGTGCCGGCGTAGCGCTGCACCGGGCGGGCGGGGCCTGTGTAGGCGGGGCGGCCGTTGGCGTGCCACGCGCAGTCGTCCAGCGCCGGGCACGGGCCGCAGCGGGGTGAGGTGCCGGCGATGCAGAGCACCGCACCCAGTTCCATCATCGCGGCGGAGAACCTGGCCGCCTCGGCGTCCCCGGCCGGCAGCAGCGCCTCGGCGTCGGCCAGGTCGGCGGTGGTGCGGGCCGGGCCGGCGTCCCCGGCGCCGTGCACCACCCGCGCGATCACGCGGCGGACGTTCGTGTCCACCACCGGGGCGCGGCGGCGGTAGCCGAACGCCAGCACGGCTCTCGCGGTGTACGCGCCGACGCCGGGCAGCGCGAGCAGCTCGTCCAGGTCAGCCGGCACCTGATCCCCGTGCTCGGTGGCGATCGCGGTGGCGGCCGCGTGCAGCCGCAGTGCCCGGCGGGGGTAGCCGAGCTTGCCCCAGGCGCGCAGCACGTCGGCCTGAGGCGCGGCGGCCAGCGCGGACGGCGTCGGCCAGCGCGCCAGCCACTCCGTCCACAGCGGCGCGACCCGGCTCACCGGCGTCTGCTGCAGCATGAACTCGCTGACCAGGACACCCCACGGCGTGGTACCCGGTCGGCGCCACGGCAGGTCGCGGGCGTGCTCGTCGAACCAGGGCAGCAGCAGGTCGGGTAGGGAGGCAGCCACGCGGCAAGTGTGCCGGCCGCCTCCCGGCCCGGCGTTCGGCACCCTGCTAGAGGACCTCGTTGAGCTTGCCGGTGGCGACGTCGAACACGAAGCCGCGCACCGCGTCCGTCTTCGGCACGAACGGGCTGGCCTTGATCCGCGCGATGGACTGCCGGACGTCGCTGTCCAGGTCGGGGAACGCTTCGGCCGACCACGGCGGCTTGATGCCGGTGTCCTCCTGGATGGACGCCTTGAAGGCGTCGTCGGTGAAGGTCAGCATGCCGCAGTCGGTGTGGTGGATGAGGATGATCTCCTCGGTGCCGAGCAGCCGCTGGCTGATCGCGAGCGAGCGGATCTCGTCGTCGGTGACCACGCCGCCGGCGTTGCGGATGACGTGCGCCTCGCCGTCGTTCAGGCCGAGGATGCCGTAGACGTTGAGCCGGGCGTCCATGCAGGCCACCACGGCGACGTGCTTCGAGGGTGGCAGCGGTAGTGGGCCCTGGAAGGTGGCCGCGTAGGCGGCGTTGTTCTCCAACAACTGGTCGGTGACGGACACGGTCGTCTCCTCGGGTAGTTCGCGAAGGTGGTGCTCGAATGGGGCGCGCCGGGCGGGCGCGGCCGACGGGTGTCGCGGGGCCCGGCGGACGGCCGGCCGAGGGACTCGCCGGCGGGGTTCGGCTGGGCACACTCCCGCCCCGAACTCGGGCGGCGGGGGCTCGGCGCCGGCGGGCTCAGCCGGCGCGACGACAGAACTCGTCGAAATGCGTGCCGCGCCGGCTCGGCCAGAAGAACTCGAGACACATGCGCAGCACGCGATAAGTAGACTCTGAGTATCGGCCGGGCGCAAGATTCGGGGATTGCCTGACTCGTTTGAGTGGATCCGCAAGAATCTTCGTGACGCGCCGTGCTCGGTTACCGGAAGATCCCTCAACCTCCAGTTAACGTTCACCGCATGATCGACCCAGCGGAACTGATGTACTGGCGGCGGCGGGCCATAGCCGTCGCGAGCATCCTCGGGCTCGTACTGGTGGTCGTCTGGGCGGTGTCCGGCCCGAGCCAGCCGGCCCCCGTGCAGACCGGCGGGGAGACGAACACCGCCGGCTCTACCGAGCTCTCCTTCGCACCGCCGGCGCCGCCCGCGCCGGCCGGTGAACCGGTCGCCGCGCCCTCGCGGCAACCCGCGCCGTCCCAGGCCTCGCTGCCGGGCGCCGGGCTGCCCACCGGGCTGGCCGCCGGTTCGGACCTGCCGGGGGGCGGTCTGCCGCCCGCCGCGCCGGGTGCGGCCCAGCCGGGTGCGACTCAGCCGGGTGCCGCCGCGCAGGATGGCGGGCTGCCCGCCGCCGGGCTGCCGGCCGGCGCCACCCAGCCGGGCGCCGGGTTGCCCGCCGCGCAGGCCGCGCCCGGTGCGCAGGCCGCGCCCGGGGACGCCACACTCGCCGCCGGCAATCCGGGGCTGACCAGCTCCGGCCTGCCTACCGGCACCGCGCCGGGAGCCGCCGGCACCGCGCCGGGGACCGGCGGCCTGGCCGGCTCGACCCCGGCCGGTACGACCCCCTCGGGTTCGGTGCTGTCCACCAGCTCCGCGCTGCCGCCGGCCGGCTCGGCGCGGTCCGGGCAGCCCGGTTCGGCCCAGCTGCCGTCCGGCACGCTCCGCCCGTCCCACTCGGGGCGGCCCGGCACGCAGGTGCGGCCAGGCGCGTCCAGTGGTGACTTCGCCCAGGATCAGTCGCGGCTCGGCGCCGCGCCGGCCGCCGCCGGACCCACCGTCGTGCCGCCCGGCCCGCTGGACGACCCGAACTCGGCGCCCCCGGGCGACTCCGGCTCGACCTCCGGTTCCGGCGGTGCCGGCGGCCTCCCGGGCGCGGCCGCCGCCGCGCCGGGCAACGCCGTGCCCGGCCACGCCGGCCGGCCCGGTGCCGCCGCCGTCCCGGTGGTCGCCAAGTGCGGCGACCAGGACCTCGCGCTGGTGTCGCAGGTGGCCGCCGGCAGCTACAAGGTCGGCCAGAAGCCGCTGTTCCGGCTGGTCATCGCCAACATCGGGGACAAGCCGTGCAGCCGCGACCTGGACCCCGGCCTGCAGGGGCTGGTGGTCAACGGCCCGTCCGGGCAGCTGTGGGCCAGCAACGACTGCGACACCAACCACAAGGCGGACGTGCACGTGCTGGACCCCGGCAAGCCGCTGGTGTTCTCGCTGAACTGGGCCGGCCGCACCTCGCACCCCGGCTGCGGTGGCACGCGGACGTCCGTCGGACCCGGCACCTACCAGCTGACCGGCAAGCTCGGTTCGCTCAGCAGCGGCCCGGCTCCCTTCACGCTGACCGCAGGTGAGCCGGGCCCGCCGGGACAGGCCCACCCGGCCGCGCCGGGCGTGCCGAGCCAGGCCCACCGGGTCGAGCCGGGCGTGCCGGGCCAGGCCCGCCGGGCCAGTGAGCCGAGCGTGCCGGGTCAGGCCCGCTGACCCGCCACGCCACCCGGACGCGGTGCCGGTTCCGGTGCCGCGCCCGGGTGGCGGTCTCCGTGTCGGTGGGAGGGGCTCAGCCGGGCGGGATCAGCAGGTCCAGGGCCTCGGGCAGGTACATGGCCTCGATGGTCTGCAGGCCGGCGAGCTGGCCGGCGCGGGAGCGCGCGGTGAGCCCGGAGTCGGCGGGGATCAGGGCGGCGGTGAAGCCCAGCCGGGCGGCCTCGGCGAGGCGGCGCTCCAGGCCGGCGATGCGCCGGATCTCCCCGGTCAGCCCGAGCTCGCCGAGCACAACGAGGCCGGCCGGCAGGGGGCGGTCCGTCTTGGCTGAGGCGACGGCGAGCGCCACCGCGAGGTCGGCCGCCGGCTCGGTCATCCGCATGCCGCCGACGGTCGCGGTGAACACGTCGGCGTCGGACAGCCGGATCCGGGCGCGGCGATCCAGCACGGCGAGCACCATGGCCACCCGGGACGAGTCCAGCCCGCTGACCGCGCGCCGGGGCGACGGGATGTCCTTGCCGGCCACCAGTGCCTGTACCTCGGCCAGCAGTGGCCGCTTGCCCTCGACGGCCACGGTGATCGCGGTACCGGGCACCAGCCGGTCGCGCCGCAGCGAGGAGTCGGCCAGGAACAACCCGGACGGGTCGCTCACCCCGTGGATGCCGTCGTCGCGCAGCTCGAAGCAGCCCACCTCGTCGGCCGGCCCGAACCGGTTCTTGATACCGCGCACCAGCCGCAGCGTGGAGTGCCGGTCGCCCTCGAAGTTCAGCACCACGTCGACCAGGTGTTCCAGCACGCGCGGCCCGGCCACCGAGCCGTCCTTGGTGACGTGGCCGACCAGGATCACCGGCAGGCCGCGTTCCTTGGCGAGCGCGGTGAGCGCCACGGTGACCGCGCGGACCTGGGTGACCCCGCCGGCCGCCCCGTCCACCTCGCCGGTGGAGAACGTCTGCACCGAGTCGATGACGAGCAGCGTGGGCTTGAGGGTGTCCAGGTGGCCGAGCACGGCGCCGAGGTCGGACTCCGCCGCGATGTAGAGCCCCTCGCTGACCGCTCCGGTGCGCTCGGCGCGCAGCCGCACCTGGCCGGCCGACTCCTCACCGGTGGCGTACAGCACGGGCCCGCCGGCGGTGGCGGCGCGCGCGGCCACCTCGAGCAGCAGGGTGGACTTACCTGCGCCCGGCTCACCGGCCAGCAGCACCACGACGCCGGGCACCAGGCCGCCGCCGAGCACCCGGTCCAGCTCGTCGATCCCGGTCGGCTTGGCGCGCGCCGAGTCCAGCTGGACGGACGTGATGGGTTGGGCGGCGGACGTCGGCGCCCCGAAGGCCGACCGGCGGGCGATACCGCCCCCGGAGCCTCGCCCGCTCGCCCGGCTCGCGGTGACCGGGGTGTCCGGGATCGTGCCGAACGCCTGGCACTCCGGGCACTGGCCGACCCACTTGGTCACCTCCCGGCCGCACTCCGTGCAGCGGTAGGTGAGGGCGCCGGCGCGAGCGCTCAGTTGGAACTGCTCCGGGTGGCCAGGTCACCGGTCGGGTAGCCGACCGGGAGGTTGGCGTTCAGCACGCCGCCGCGCTGGAAGGTGAGCACCACCGGGTAGTTCAGCCCGGCGATGATGTCGGTCTTGAGGCCGACCAGCTTGACGCTGATCGTCTTGTCGGCCAGCGCGGCGGCGTCCTGCGGCGAGTCGCCGTTGCCGACCTGCACGGCCCGCCCGCCGGGGATCACCGCGTCACCGAGCACCTGGCCGGACGCGGCGATCGGGCTGGCCACCGAGACCAGCTGGTCGGCGGTGGCGCTGACGTTGACCAGCGTCATGTTCAGCTCGGCCGTGTCGCCGGCCCGGTAGATCGCGCCGACCTTGGCCTGGCCGACGTAGGCGAAGCTGGCGTCGCGGACCCGGACGTCGCCGGCGCTGCCCTGGTAGCCGTTGACGGCGGAGGCCTGGGTGTCGGTCTGGGTGATCTGGCCGGCCCCGCAGCCGGTCAGCGTGACGAGCCCGAGCGCTGCGGAGAGCGCGAGCGTGGCTACTGCGGCGGCGCGTCGCTTCACGACTGTGCGGGTCCTTTCGTGCGGCTGCTCGGCGGCGGTGCGCGGTCGGGCCTTCCGACCGATGTGGTGCAAGGCCCTCTGGGTGCGTACCGGGTGACCTGCCAAGAAGCCTAGCCTCGGCCGCTCCCGGTTGGTCATCGCGGTGGTACGTGTGTTGCGCGGAGGTTCCGGGCCGGGTCCGCGAGCCGCCATAGGTTGACCTTGCTTGCATGATCTTGCGCTAAAGTCAACCCCCTGACCTGCGATGACGGGGCATCCCAGTGAGCCCGGCTATCACTCGCCGTGTTAACCTGGAGTCAGCGAAAGGGGCAGAGGACATATGGTTTTCAAGGTCGGAGAGACCGTCGTCTACCCGCACCACGGTGCAGCGCTCATCGAGGCTATCGAAACACGGATGATCAAAGGCGAGGAAAAGCAGTACCTCGTTCTGAAGGTCGCCCAGGGAGACCTGACGGTTCGCGTGCCAGCGGACAATGCCGAGTTCGTCGGCGTCCGCGACGTGGTCGGCCAGGAGGGCCTGGACCGGGTATTCGACGTCCTCCGTGCGCCGCATACCGAGGAGCCAACCAACTGGTCTCGACGCTATAAGGCCAACCTCGAGAAGCTCGCGTCCGGCGACGTCAACAAGGTCGCCGAGGTCGTTCGTGACCTGTGGCGCCGCGAGAAGGACCGGGGCCTTTCGGCCGGCGAGAAGCGCATGTTGGCCAAGGCTCGGCAGATCCTGGTCAGCGAGCTCGCGCTCGCCGAGGGCACTGACGAGGAAAAGGCTGAGCTGCTGCTCGACGAAGTGCTGGCCACCGCTTCCTGACTTTGAGCGTGCTGGCGCTCGTCCCGGCTGCCGGTGACGGTGTCCGGTTGGGCGCTGGCATGCCCAAGGCTCTGGTGCGAGTCGGCGGTGTGCCGCTCGTGGTGCGTGCGGTCCGAGGACTGTTGGACTCGGGCTCGGTAGATCATGTGCTGGTAGCCGTTCGCGAGGCTGACCTGGCAGTCGTGCGCGCGCTGTTCGCCAACGGGTCGGGGCAGTACCCGGCCGGCGAGCCAGCCCGGATCGAGGTCGTCACCGGTGGGGCTGACCGAGCCTCCTCGGTCGCCGCCGCGCTCTGGTACGGGGCGCTTCGGTATCCCGAGGCGGATACCGTACTTGTTCACGACGCCGCGCGTGCGCTCACCCCGCCGGCGTTGGTCAGCACTCTGGTGGCCGCGGTCGCCGGTGGCGCGGACGCGGTGATCCCGGTGCTGCCGGTCGCCGACACGGTCAAGGAAGTCGATGCGGCCGGCGCGGTACTGGGCACGGCGGACCGGTCGGTGCTGCGCGCGGTGCAGACGCCGCAGGCGTTCCGGTTGGCGCTACTGCGGCGCGCCTACACACAGGCCGGCTACGACCCGGACGGTCACCACACCGGGCCGGCCGCTGTGGTGACCGACGACGCCGGCCTGGTCGAGCAGCTCGGCGAGCCGGTGCACACGGTGCCCGGTGACCCGCTCGCCTTCAAGATCACTACGGCGTGGGACCTGCGGATCGCCGAGCTGATGGCTGAGCCGATGGTGGACCGCTGATCGCGCACGCCATGATGGCGCGGTGATCGCGAGATGACGGCGGCATGACGGCGGCACTGCCCAGAGTCGGCGTCGGCACCGACGTGCACCCCGTGGCGGACGGCCGGGAGTGCTGGCTGGCGGGGCTGCGCTGGCCCGGCGTGCCCGGGTGCGCCGGCCATTCGGACGGCGATGTGGCGGCGCATGCGCTGTGTGACGCGCTGCTCTCCGCGGCGGGGCTCGGTGACCTCGGCGCGGTGTTCGGCACCTCCGACCCGCGCTGGGCCGGCGCGCACGGTGCCGAGCTGCTCACCGAGGTGCGGCGGCTGCTGGCGGCGGCGGGCTGGACGGTCGGCAACGCGGCGGTCCAGGTGATCGGCAACGCGCCGCGCATCGGTACCCGCCGGGAGGAGGCGCAGCGCGCGCTGTCCGAGGCGGTCGGCGGCCCCGTCTCGGTGTCCGGCACCACCACCGACGGCCTCGGGCTGACCGGGCGCGGCGAGGGCATCGCGGCGGTGGCCACGGCCCTGCTCGTCCCTTCGGGGGCCCTTAACACGGCCGGCACCGGGTAACTCCGCACAACACGCACCCGGACGGGTGATCTGGATTGTGAGGATCATCGCAGCGGCCGTCTCAGTACTGTCTCCGCGCCGTCTCCGTGCTGTCCGCGTGCCGCTCGTGTCGGCGTTGACGCGCCCGGGGGGAAGCCGTTCGCCGGCCGCCGAATTCCCCGGTTCACCGCGCTGAACTGCTCCGCTCGGCGACCCCGTATCATTTTGTCGTGTGAGTCTGCGCCTTTACGACACCGCCACCCGAAGCCAGCGGGAGTTCACCCCGCTGCGGGCCGGGGCAGCGTCGATCTATGTCTGTGGCGCCACGGTGCAGGGCATGCCTCACATCGGCCACGTGCGCAGCGGGCTCAACTACGACGTGCTGCGCCGCTGGCTCGGCCGGCCCGGCTCGGGTGGCGGGCTGGACGTCACGCTGGTCCGCAACGTCACCGACATCGACGACAAGATCCTGAACAAGGCCGCCGATGCCGGGCGCCCCTGGTGGGAGTGGGCGGCCACCCACGAGCGGGCCTTCGACGCCGCCTACGAGGCGCTGGGCTGCCTGCCGCCGTCCATCTCGCCGCGCGCCACCGGGCACGTGCCGCAGATGATCGAGCTGATGCAGCGGCTGATCGACAGCGGGCACGCCTACCAGGCCGGCGGCGACGTGTACTTCGCGGTCGGCTCCTTCCCGGACTACGGCGCACTGTCCGGCCAGCGCCCCGACGAGATGCAGCAGGGCGAGTCGGTCGGCTTCAACAACGCCGGCAAGCGCGACTCGCACGACTTCACCATGTGGAAGGCCGCCAAGCCCGGCGAGCCGTCCTGGCCGACCCCGTGGGGACCCGGCCGGCCGGGCTGGCACCTGGAGTGCTCGGCGATGGCCACTATGTACCTCGGCCCGGAGTTCGACATCCACGGCGGCGGGCTGGATCTGGTCTTCCCGCACCACGAGAACGAGCGCGCGCAGTCCAACGCGGTCGGCGACGGCTTCGCCCGGTACTGGACGCACAACGCCTGGGTCACCCTCGGCGGCGACAAGATGTCCAAGTCACTCGGCAACACGCTGTCCATCGACGTGCTGCTGCAGCGGGTGCGCGGCGCCGAGCTGCGCTACTACCTGGTCGCGCCGCACTACCGGTCCATGATCGAGTACTCGGATGCCGCGCTGTCCGAGGCGGTCGCCGCGTACCGGCGGATCGAGGCGTTCCTGCACCGGGTCGGTGAGCGGATCGGTATGCCGACCCTGGCCGACGGGGTGCTGGTGCCCGAGTTCGTCGAGGCGATGGACGACGACCTGAGCACCCCGGGCGCGGTGGCGGCGATCCACGTCGCTGTCCGGGAGGGCAATGTCGCCCTGGATGCCGGCGACCGGGAGGCAGCGGCCGTCGCGGCCTCGTCGGTGCGCGCGATGGCCGACGTGCTCGGGCTGGACCCGCTGGGCGAGCGGTGGAGCCAGGGCCAGGGCGGCGCCGAGGCGGCCGCCGTGGCGGCGCTGTCCTCGCTGGTCGACGACCTGCTCGCGCAGCGCAAGGAGGCCAGGGCCCAGCGTGACTTCGCCGCGGCCGACGGGATCCGGGACCGGCTGCTGGCCGCCGGGGTGATCGTCGAGGACACCCGCGACGGTGCCACCTGGACGCTCAAGGACGGTTGAAGAGCGGGGCAGCATGGCTCCTGATGTGGCGCCGCCCGGCGTTCACGATCGTCCCCTCGGCGACAGCGGCACCGACCGGACCCGGGCAAGTAACATCGTTACCACAACACTAGGAGACAGGCCCTGATGGCCGGCAACTCACGCCGACAAGGCGCAATTCGCAAACCTGGCACGAAGAAGGGCGCGGTGGTCGGGTCCGGTGGCCAGCGCCGGCGTGGCCTGGAGGGCAAGGGGCCGACGCCGCCCGCCGAGGCCCGCCCCGGTCACGTCAAGAACAAGCGCGCGGCGGCCGCCGCCAAGAAGAACCCCGGCCAGCCGGCGAACGTGGCCGGCCGGGGCCGCAAGCGCGGCAGCGACACGGACACCGCGGAGACAGTGTTCGGCCGCAACCCGGTGGTGGAGTGCCTGCGCGCCGGCGTGCCGGCCACCGCGCTGCACGTCGCGCAGGCGACCAACGCCGACGAGCGGGTCGCCGAGGCCGTCCGGCTGGCGGCCGACGCCGGCATCGCCATCCTCGAGGTGCCCAAGATCGAGCTGGACCGGATGGCCGCCGGCGCGCTGCACCAGGGCCTCGGGCTGTCCGTGCCGCCCTACGAGTACGCCCACCCGGATGAGCTGCTGGAGATCGCGCAGGACTCCGACCGGCCGCCGCTGATCGTGGCGCTGGACGGGGTGACCGACCCGCGCAACCTCGGCGCCGTGATCCGCTCGGCCACCGCGTTCGGCGCGCACGGCGTGCTGCTCCCGCAGCGCCGCTCGGCCGGCGTGACGGCGGTGGCCTGGCGCACCTCGGCCGGCACCGCGGCGCGCATCCCGGTCGCCAGGGCCACGAACCTGACCCGCACGCTGCGCGAGTACGCCACGGCCGGGCTGATGCTGGCCGGCCTGGATGCCGACGGCCAGGTCAGCGTGGACGAGTTCAACCTGGCGGCCGACCCGCTGGTGGTCGTCGTCGGCTCGGAGGGGCGGGGGCTGTCCCGGCTGGTCCGGGAGACCTGCGACGTCACGGTTTCCATCCCGATGACCGGGCCGGCGGAGTCGCTGAACGCGTCCGTCGCGGCGGGCGTGCTGCTGGCCGAGGTGGCTCGTCGCCGCCGGCACGTCCGGGGTCACTGAGGCACGTCCGGGGGTCACCGAGGGCCGTCCCGGGGCCGCTGAGAACCTCCGGCGCTGGTCACCCGGTTCGGAGCAGTTCCGGAGAGGTACCGTTCCATGGTGAGCAGTTCTGTGACCAGCGAGCCGCTATCCGAACGGGAGCGGGAGGCCTGGCGTGCCGCGCTGGTGCTCGCCGACTCGCTGCGCAGCCTGGTGTCCGGCGTGGTCACCCCGGCCACCGGGCTGAGCTCGGCCGACTACCTGGTGCTGAACCGGCTGAGCGACGCGCCGAAGAGCCGGGTCTCCGGGCTGAAGGCGCTGGCCGCGAAGCTCAACTGGTCGGCCAGCCGCCTGTCCCACCAGCTCAAGCGGATGGGTAGCCGGGGGCTCGTGGAGCGGGTCTACGACGGGGAGACGGGCCAGCTGATCATGACCGCGACGCCGATGGCCGAGCAGACCATGCGGGTGGCCACCGCGCTGCACAACGAGGCCGTCCGGCGCTACTTCCTCTCGGTCGCGACCGACGAGGAGCTGGGCGTCGTGATCGACCTGGCGAAGCGCATCCAGACGCAGCGGGCCGGGCACGGCGACCCGAGGAACTGACATCTCAATCCCTCGGACGGGGGATGACCGCGCGTGACCGATCGAGGGCCCGCGCGACCAGTGTGATTTGTATCTGACCGGTGGCTCCCGCCATGTCTGCGTGCTCCGATGCGCTAGCGTAGTTGACATATCAATCCCCCTTAGGGAACGCGCGCGCATGAAGGAGGACCGATGGAGTACCTGCGCTTGGGGCGCTCCGGGCTCGAGGTGTCCCGGATCGTGCTGGGGTGCATGAGCTTCGGCGACGCCGGTCAGGGCGGCTGGACCCTCGGCCTCGACGAGGCCAGGCCGTTCGTGCGGCGGGCGCTGGAGGCGGGCATCACGACGTTCGACACCGCCAACCGGTACGGCTCGGGCCGCAGTGAGGAGATCACCGGCCAGCTGCTCGGCGAGCTCGCCGACCGCGACGACGTGGTGATCGCGACCAAGGTGTTCTTCCCGATGGGGCAGGGGCCGAAGGCGGCCGGGCTGTCCCGGGGCGCGATCTTCGCCCAGGTCGAGCAGAGCCTGCGCCGGCTCGGTACCGACTACATCGACCTGTACCAGATCCACCGCCACGACCCCGAGGTGCCGATCGAGGAGACCATGGAGGCCCTGCACGACCTGGTCAAGGCCGGCAAGGTGCGCTACCTCGGGGCGTCCTCGATGTACGCCTGGCAGTTCGCCAAGGCGCAGTACGTGGCGGACCTGAACGGCTGGACCCGGTTCGTCTCGATGCAGGACCAGTACAACCTGATCATGCGCGAGGAGGAGCGGGAGATGCTCCCGTTCTGCCTGGACCAGGGGGTCGGCGTGCTGCCGTACAGCCCGCTGGCCCGGGGGCGGCTGGCCAGGGACCCGGACGCCAGCACCCCGCGCAGCGAGCACGACGCCTTCGCGCGGCTGTGGTACCGGCAGGCCGTCGAGTCCGACCGGAAGATCGTCGAGGCGGTCGGCGACATCGCCGGCGCGCGCGGCGTGCCCCGGGCGCGGGTGGCGCTGGCCTGGGTGCTGCGGCACGCCGCGGTCACCGCCCCGATTATCGGCGTGACCAGGGAACACCACATCACCGACGCCGTCGCGGCCACCGAGCTGGAGCTCACCGCCGACGAGCTCAGTCGGCTCGACGAGCACTACGTCCCGCACGCACCGGCGGGTTTCTGATGGCCGCATCGGCCGAGGTCGACAACAACGCCGGCGGCACCGCGCCAGGCGGCCGCACCGCCGCCAGGGTCGGGCTGGCACTCAGCGCGGTGGTGACCCTGTTCCTGCTGGTCGACAGCGCGAGCAAGCTGCTGAGGCTGCCGTCGGAGGTGGCCGGCGCCGGCCAGCTCGGCTTCGTGGTCGGCACGCTCCCGATCATGGGGGCGTTGCTGCTGGTCAGCACCGTGCTGTACGTGGTGCCCCGGACGGCGCTGATCGGCGCGGTGCTGATCACCGGCTACCTCGGCGGCGCGCTGTGCGCCACGCTGCGGATCGACGCGCCCGTGTTCACCGTGCTGCTGGCCCCGGTGTACGTCGCCGTGCCGGTGTGGCTCGGGCTGTACCTGCGCAGCCCCGGGCTGCGGCAGCTGGTGCGGCACGGTCGCTGACGGGGCGGTCGGCGTCGCGCAGGCGGGCGCGGTCCCGCCGGCTACGGACCGGCGGAGTCGCGCATCCTCGGACGCCGAATAAGCTCGGTGCTCGTCGGGAGTTCGGACGAGCCGGGGGTGGGTTTGTTCTGCCGCGTGCTCGGCCCGCTCGAGATCGAGATCGAGGGCGAGCCGGTGGACCTGGGCGGTCCGACGCCGCGCCGGCTCGCGGCCGCGATGTTGTCGGCGGAGGGCGCGGCGGTCTCGGATACCGCACTGGCCGAGTTCGCGTGGGGCGCCAGCCCACCGGATGGTGCCTTCAACAGCCTGCGGGTCCTGGTGTCTCGGCTGCGGTCGGTGTTCGGGCCGGCCGGGCGCGAGCTGCTGCAGCGGGTCGACTCGGGCTACCGGTTGGCCGTCGCGGTCGAGTCGACCGACCACGGCAGGTTCGCCCGGCTGGTCGCCGACGGTGTCCGCCTGCTCGTCGACGGCATGGCGGCCGAGGCGGCGCGGGCGTTCGAGGCGGCGCTACTGCTGTGGCGTGGCCAGCCGTGGGTGGAGCTGGGCGATGCGCTGGTCGCCGAGGACTCCCGCTTCCGGCTGATGGAGCTGCGTGAGGTGGCGGTCGAGGAGCTGCAGGCCGCCCGGCTGGAGCTGGGCGAGACCTCGGCAGCGGTGGCCGCGCTGAGCGAAGCGGTGATCGAGAGGCCGTACCGGGAGCGCCGGTGGGAGCTGCTGGCGCTGGGGCTGTACCGCGCCGGCCGGCAGGGGCACGCGCTGGCGGAGCTACGCCGGGTGCGCCAGCTGCTGGCCGAGGAGCTGGGCATCGAACCGGGTCCGGCGCTGCGCGAGATCGAGCGGCGGATGCTGGCCCACGACCCGACCCTGCTGGCCGCCGACCCGGTGGCGGCGCCGCTGGCGGAACCCGCCCCCGCGCCGCGCCGGCCGGCCGAGGTGAGGCCGTGGTCGTCGCTGGTCGGGCGGGCCGCCCAGCTGCGGGGGCTCGACGAGCTGATGGGTACCCGGCGGCTGGTGACCGTGGTCGGGCCGGCCGGCGTCGGCAAGACCCGCCTTTCGCTCGAACACGCCGCCACCCGGGAAGCCGCCGAGGGTGAGGTGTGGGTGGCGCGGCTGGCCGAGGTCCATGCCGCTCGGGACGTCGCGGCCGCGGTCGCCCCCGAGGTCGGCGTGGTGCACATGGCCGGCGACCTGGTGACGCTGATCCGGCACGCCCTGGTGGACCGGCCGGGCCTGCTGGTGCTGGACAACTGCGAGCACCTGCTCGAACCGGTCGCCACGCTGGCCCGGCGGCTCCTCGCCGACTGCCCGGACCTGCGGATACTCGCCACCAGCCGGGCGCCCCTCGACGTGGCCGGCGAGCACACCCTGGCGCTCGAGCCGCTGCCGGTGCTGGACGCGCAGGGTGGCGACGGCGCGGCGGTGGAGCTGCTGTTCGACCGCGTCCGCACCAACCGCGCGGGCTGGCGGCCGTCGGAGGAGGAGCGGCGGGCCGGGCGGCATATCTGCGCGATGCTCGACGGGCTGCCGCTGGCCATCGAGCTCGCGGCGGCCCGGGAACGGGCCTTCGGGCTGGCCTCGATCGCCACGCACCTGGCCGGGCGGGTCGACGTGCTCGCGGCCACGCCCAGGGGCTCGGTCAACCCGCACGCCAGCCTGGACGCGGCGATCAGCTGGAGCGTCGAGCAGCTCCGCGCGGCCGACCGGGTGATCCTGCTGCGCCTGTGGCCGTTCGAGGGCGGCTTCTCCTGGCCGGCGGCCGAGGCCGTGCAGCCGCCCGGCGCCGGTGACACCGTGCTCGCGGTGCTCGGCTCGCTGGTCGACCGCTCGGTGATCAGCATCGACACCATGGCCCAGCCGGCGCGCTACCGGATGCTCGAGACGATTCGCCGCTACTGCCGGGACGCCGACCCCGAGCCGGCGGCGACCGAGCGGGCGCACGCCTCCTGGGTCCGAGGTCTGGTCGCCGACCAGGTCCCGGAGCTGACCGGGCCGCGCGCCGGGCAGGCCTACCTGCTGCTCGCCGGCGAGCTGGCCAACATCAGGGCCGGCATCAACCACGACCTGGACCACGACCCGGTCGGCGCGCTGCACACGTGCGCGGCGTTGGAGTGGGTGTGGGTGAGCCTCGGGGTGCTGCCCGAAGGGATGCGGCTGCTCCGGGCGGCCCTGGACGCCAGCCCCGACGCGCCCGCCGAGGACCGGGCCCGGGGGCTGCTGGCGCTGTCCATCGGGTCCTTCCACGCCGGCGACGCCGTCACCACACTCCGGCTGGCCGATGAGGCCCTCCGCCTGCGCGACCGAATCACCGACCGGGACCTGCTGCTCAACGCGCTGTCCCGCCGGGCGCTGGCCGCGATCGAGCTGGACGACCCGGAGCTCGCCCGCGCGGCTCTCACCCAGTTCCTGCGCGAGGCCGAGCGCGGGCCCGCCTCGGCCTGGCAGCTCCCGATCACCGACCTGGCCTCGGCGGTGGTGCACCTGATGGACGGGGCCCCGGAGCAGGGCGAGGCCGCCTTCGGCTCGGCGCGGCGCCACAGCCGGGAGTGCGGCTTCCTGTGGGGCGAGGGCACCGCGGACCTCATGCTCGCCTGGCAGCTGCTCGCGGGCACGGGAGCGGGTGAGCGGCCGGCCCGTCCGGCTCGTCCGGAGGAGGCGCTGCGGTGCCTGAACCGGGCGCTGCGCGCCTTCCAGGAGCAGACGAACAAGTCCGACGTGCTCGGCGTGCTCTACGCCGGGGCGCACGCGCTCGACCTGCTCGCCGGGTCGGCAACCGCCGGGCAGCTGCGTGCCGCCGTGCTCGAGCACTCCGCCCGGATCGGTGTCAATCCGCGCCGCTACACGCAGTTCACCGGCGCCGACGCGGGCCGGTGGGAGTCGGACCTGTCAATCGGCCCGCCGTCCCTGGGCGCCCAACCCGTGGGCCGGGCTATGACCTGGGCGGCCATGGTCGAGTTGTTCGTCGACGCCTCGGCGCCATACTTGGATGAACTCGCCAACTGAGTGGTGCCGAAGTCCCGATGGCCCGTGCGCGATTACTGGCGCACGGGCGGCACGGGTCTGACGTTCGAGTTCAGCAATGGTGAGGTAGTCCGCGCGAGCGTTCAGCTCGCCTCGCAGATCTGGTCGTGGAAGTCCTTGATCCGCTGGTAGGCGGGGTCCACCTCGCTCTTGAGCTGTACGTAGACCCGCCTCTGGTCGGCGATCGCCTTGTAGTCGGCCTGTAGCAGCTGGACGTCCGACTGCAGTTGGGCCGGCGCGTGGGGCCTCAGCGCCGCCAGCTTGTCGACGTCGTAGCCGAGCGAGTCCTTCATGAAGGTCGGGTCGCTTAGCTGCGCGGAGTACTTGCAGTAGGCGCCCACGTCATCCGCCGACATCGAGCTCGAGCCGCCGAACATGCTCCCCGAGCCGGAAATGCTGGGCCCGACACCGCAGGCGCCGACGGACAATGCGACGGCGACCGCGACCGGCACAGCTCGCAGGATACGTACTCTCGTGTTCACTCTAATCCCCCTCGGATTCGGACTTGTTCGAAATTCGTCGATGCTGCGACACGAGAAATATCGCAGATTTGAATTTCGCTGATCCAGGGGGAGATCCCGATCGGTCAGAAAAGAAAACCCGATAACCCGAGGTAGGGTTTACCCTATGAACTTATTCATGGCGCGCCAACAGTCCGGAAAAGGTGTGACGACCTCGTCCGGTCTAAGAATGCGCACATTATTTCACGGCAGGTTGCAGACGGCTTGCAGCCGAGTGCCTCAGCCGGCCGGAACCGCCGCCTCGCGGGAGAGGGGGCGGCGGAAGCGAGCGACGAGGCGGCAGCCGAGGTAACAGAGGAAGATCAGGGTCGCCACGTAGCCGGAGATCGGCACGCCGGGGCCGAGGGACAGCACCACGCCGCCGAGCAACGAGACCTCGGCGAACACCACCGCGAGCACGGTCACCACCAGCGGGCTGGCGGACACCCGGGCGGCCGCCGCCCCCGGCGTCACCATGACCGCCAGGACCAGGATCGCGCCGACCGCCGGCACGGCCAGCGCCGTACTCAGGCCGATCAGCACCGCGAACACGATGGACAGCAGCCGCACCGGCACTCCCCGAGCGGCGGCCACCTCCGGGTCGGTGCTGGCGAACAGCAGCGGCCGGTAGTACACCGCGAGCGTGCCGACCACGACCACCGCGCACCCGACGAGCAGCCACAGGTTGGTCGAGTCCACGGACACGATCGACCCGGTGAGCAGGCCGAACTTGTTCTGCGAGCGCCCCGGGTAGACGGCGAGCAGCAGGACACCGACGCCCAGTCCGAAGGCGAGCACGACCCCGATCACCGAGTCCCGCTCGCGCTGGCGCAGCCCCAGGAAACCGAACACCACCGCCGCGACCAGCGCGCCGGCCACCGCGCCGAGTCCCACGTTGACGCCGGCCACCAGCGCGGCCGCGCCGCCGGCGAAGCCCAGCTCGGACGTGCCGTGCACCGCGAACGCCATGCCCCTCGCCACGATCAGCGGGGCGAGCAGCCCGGCGATCAGGCCGAGCACAGCGGCGGCCAGCAGCGCGGTCTGCACGAACGGCAGCCGCAGTGCCGCGCCGGTGCCGCTGAAGTCGAAGAGGCGGGCCAGCAGGTCGATCATCGGTGGTGCTCCCAGCCGCCGCTCTCGTCTGTGCCGTCCGCGCCGTCCGCTGTGCTGTCTTCGGTGCCGACCACCACGAGCCGGTCGCGCACCCGCAGCACGTCGACCCGGGTGCGGTACAGCTCGGAGAGCACCTCGGAGGTCATCACCTCGTCCGGCGTGCCCACCCGGAACTGACCGTTGACCAGGTACAGCACCCGGTCCACCAGTGGCAGCACCGGGTTGATCTCGTGGGTGACGAACAGCACCGCGGTGGCCGCCTCGGTCCGCCGCGCGTCGATCAGCTGGCTGACCACCCGCTGGTTGGCCAGGTCCAGGGACAGCAGCGGCTCGTCGCAGAGCAGCACGGACGGGTCACCGACCAGTGCCTGCGCCACCCGCAGCCGCTGCTGCTCACCGCCGGACAGGCGTCCGACCGGCGCGTTCGCGTAGGCGGTTGCCCCGACCGCGGCCAGCGCGGCGTCCACGACGGCCCGCCGCGACCGTCCGCCGGCCCGTGCCCCCGTCCCGCCGAACCGCGCGCCGGCCCCGGCGCCGAACCGCTGACCGAGGCCGAGGCCGAGGCGGTGGCCGTCCAGCCCCAGCCCGACCAGGTCCCTGGCCCGCAGCGGCACGTCGGCATCCATCGCCTGCTGCTGGGGGATGTAGGCGACCCCAGCCCCGGCCCCACCGGGCGCGCGGCCGTCGATCCGCACCGTGCCGGCGGTCAGCTCACGCTGGCCGAGCAGCACCTTCAGCAGCGTGGTCTTGCCGGAGCCGTTGGGCCCGAGCACGGCGATGAACTCGCCGGCCGCCACCCGCAGGTCCAGCCCGTCCCAGAGCACGCGCTCACCCAACGCCATCCGCGCCCCGCGCAGCTCCACCGCCGCCACGCCGCCGGGATCCGGCCGGGCGGCGCGCGCCTGTTCGGGACGCGACCGGCCGTCGCGTGACCGGCCGTCGCGTGACTGCCCGGGGCGGGGCGGTTCGGGGCGCAGCGAAGCGTCGAGTGCCGTCATCGTGCCGTCATCGGTGGTCGCCGAGCGCGGTCGACAACTGGTCGATCTCGCCGCCTATCCAGGTCACGTAGTCCATGGTGCCCGCCGGCAGGGTCTCCGTCACTTTCACCACCGGCACGCCGCCCGAAGTGGCGGCCTGTTCCACCTGGCTGGTGGACGCGCTCTCGGTCTGCGCGTTCAGCAGCAGCGCGGACACCTTCGCCGGCCCGCTGAACAGCGCCACGGTCTGCTGCAGCACGGTCGCGGGCGGGTCGTTGCCCTCCTCGATGGCGTGCGAGAACGCCTCGGGGGTGGCGTTGGTCAGCCCGGCCTGCTCGGTGAGGTAGAGCGGCACCGGCTCGGTGACCGCGATCCTGGCCCCGGGATGGGTCGTCCGGATCGCCGCGAGCTTGCCGGTCAGCCCGTCCAGCTTCGCCTTGAACGCGGTCGCGTTGGCCTGGTAGTCGGCGGTGTTGGCCGGGTCGGCCTTGGCCAGGTCGGCGCTCAGGGTGTCGGCCAGCTTCGCCACCGTGGGCAGGCTGTAGAAGACGTGCTCGTTGAAGTCGGCGCCCGTGTCGAGCCCGGAGAGCTGGGAGACATCGATCACGGTCGGCTTGGCGCCGGCGGCGGACACGAGCTTGCCGGCGAAGTCGTCGTAGCCGCCGCCGTTCTGGATCAGCACCTTGGCCTCGCTGACGGCCGTCGCGTCCGCCGGGGTGGCCTCGTACTCGTGCGGGTCGGCGTCCGGCGAGTGGATGATCGAGGTGACGTGGACGTGCGTGCCGCCGACTGCGCCGGCGATGGACCCGTAGACGTCCGTGCTGGCCACCACGCCGACAGTGCCGGCGACCTGCGAAGGGGCGGCCGGCGCCGAGCGGCCGCCCTGGCCGCAGCCGGCCAGCGCGAGCGCGGCGGCCACGGCCCCGGCGACGGCGGCGACGGGCAGGGTGGCGCGGGGGCGGAAAGTCATGCCGGCGACGATACCCGAAAGTGGTAATCGTTGTCGTTTTATCGTGACCAATTCAGTGCCGCTGTACTGCACGGACCTGTTCTGGCCGGTCGGGGCGCGGGAATGGCGAGGTTCACTACCCGGTCGTCTTCTGAACCGTTACGGTCATGGGATGACTCGCAGCCCGCGTGTCCGGCGGCCCGCCACACTGGCGTCCCTGGCCGCCGAGCTCGGGGTGTCCCGAACCACGGTCTCGAACGCCTACAACCGGCCCGACCAGCTCTCCGTGCAGCTGCGCACCCGGGTACTGGAGACGGCGCGCCGCCTCGGCTACCCCGGCCCCGACCCGGTGGCCCGCTCCCTGCGCACCCGGCAGGCCCGCGCGGTCGGGCTGCTGCTCACCGAGGAGCTGTCCTTCGCGTTCCGCGACCCCGCCGCGCTCGGCTTCCTGGAGGGGCTGGCCGGGGCGTGCGAGGACGCCGGCCAGGGCCTGCTGCTGATGCCGGCGAGCCGGGGCGGCACCGACGTCACCGCCGTGCACCAGGCCAGCGTGGACGGCTTTGTCGTCTACTCCGTACCCGAGCGGGACCCGCACCTGCTGGCGGTGCTGGAGCGGCCGCTGCCCACCGTCGTGGCCGACCAGCCGATGGACGTCGAGGGCGTCGACCGGGTCGGCGTGGACGACCGTGGCGGCATGCTCGCCATGGCCAGGCACCTGACCGAGCTCGGCCACCGCCGCATCGGCGTGATCTGCATGCGGCTGAGCAACACGCGCTACGACGGCTACGCCGATGCCCGGCGGCAGCGCCAGGCCGCGTTCCCGGTGCAGCGGGAACGGCTGCGCGGGCTGCGCGAGGGCTTCGCCGAGGTGGGCGTGGACTGGGCCGAGGTGCCCGTCGTGGAACGCTTCGAGCACTCCATGGAGGCCGGCGCCTCGGCGGCCAGCGAGCTGATGGGCGCCCACCTCGGGCTGACCGCGCTGGTCTGCACCTCCGACGTGCTGGCTCTCGGCGCGCTGCGGCTGGCCGAGGAGCGCAACTGGGCCGTGCCGGAGACCCTCAGCGTGACCGGCTTCGACGGCGTCCCCGAGGCGATCCGGGCCGGCCTGACCACCGTCCGCCAGCCGGTCAGGGAGAAGGGGCGGATGGCCGGCCAGTTGCTGCTCAACCGCGGCGACCGCACCGAGCCCCGTTCCGTCATCCTGCCCACCGAACTGATCCCCGGAGCCACCACCGCCCCACCCCCCGCCGCGGACCGCTGGTTCTCCGGCCTCTGACGCCGGTCGCTCGGCTGGGCTGGTGTGGTGTGGTGGTCGGCGCCGGCGGGTGGCTGCCTTGGCGTGCGTGGCGGGCGGCGTGCGTGGCGGGCGGCGTGCGTGGTGGTCGGCGTGCGTGTGATGGCTGGCCGGGTGAGGTCATGGCCTGTTTGCTCGACTTGTCGTGGGAATTAGGCGCGACAAGTGGCTCTTGTCGCGGCTAATAGCCATGACAAGTGGGACGCGGGTGACGGCGGGGCGCGCCGGGGGTGGGTGTGCCGGGTGGCGTGGCGCCGGAGTGGGTGTGCCGGGGTGGCCCGGCGCGGGGTGCCCCGGTGCGGGGTGGCCCGGCACCGAGTGGCGCGCCGCCGGGCTGCGATGGTGCGGCCGGTTCCTGCTGCCGCCTGTGGCCGGTCCGCACACGCCGTCCGTCGGTGACACAGCTCGTTTGGAGGCGGCACACGAGTTAGAACATGCGTGTGGCGTCCCGAGCCTGTGTGCGGGCGCCCGGCACTGCGGCGACCTGCTCGAGCCTGTGTGCGGCCGCCCGGCACTGCGGCGACCTGCTCGAGCCTGTGTGCGGCGGCCGGGGACTGTGTGCACCCGATTCATGCTGGTCGGCGGGGTGACGGTGGCGCTTGGTCGGCCAGGTGGGGCGATCCCCTCGGTTCGACTTGTCGCGGGAACTAGGCACGACTAGTGGCTCTTGTCGTGGCAAATAGCCACGACAAGTGGGCCGGGGGCCCCATTGCGCCTACCCGTGCGCCCACCCGCTCCCGTACGGCCGGGTGCCGGCTACGCGTGCGCCCTTGCGGCCAGCTACCGCCCGCGGGCCCGGGTGACGGCTGCCGCGGGCGGCGGTCACCGGGTGACGGCTGCCGCGGGCGGCGGTCAGCGTTGGCCGGGGAGGCCCAGGGCGTGCAGGAAGGAGCGGGCCCAGCGGTCCACGTCGTGGGTGAGTACCTGGCGGCGGAGGGCGCGCATCCGGCGGCGGCCGTCCTCCGGGAGCATGGTGAGCGCGTCGTACATGGTGTTCTTCATGCCGTCGAGGTCGTGCGGGTTGACCAGGTACGCGTTGTTCAGCTCGATCGCGGCGCCGGCGAACTCGGAGAGCACGAGCGCGCCGGACAGGTCGAACTTGCAGGCCACGTACTCCTTGGCGACCAGGTTCATGCCGTCCCGCAGCGGCGTCACCAGCATCACGTCGGCGGCGACGAAGAACGCGACCAGGTCGACCCTTGGCAACGCCTGGTGCAGGTAGTGCACGGCGGGGTGGCCGACCCTGGCGTACTCGCCGTTGATCCGCCCGACGGTCAGCTCGATGTCGTCGCGCATCTGCTGGTAATGCTCGACCCGTTCCCGGCTGGGCGTGGCCAGCTGCACCATCACGGTGTCCGAGGCGTCGATCCGGCCGTCCATCAGCAGCTCGTGGAAGGCGTGCAGCCGGATGTTGATGCCCTTGGTGTAGTCCAGCCGGTCGACCCCGAGCACGACCCGCTTCGGGTTGCCGAGGTCGTTGCGGATCTGGGCGGCCCTGGCCCGCACGGACGGCGTCTTGGCCAGCTTGTCCAGCTCACCCGAGTCGATCGAGATCGGGAAGGCGCCGACCTTCACGGTGCGCCCGTCGTACGCGATCTCGCCCGGCCGCCCTCCGGTGCCCGTGGTGCTGCCGGACAGCCGGCTGCCGGCCAGGTGGGCGGCCAGCCAGCGGAAGTTGCGCACGCCGCCGGGGGTGTGGAAGCCGACGAGGTCCGCGCCGAGCAGCCCCTGCACGATCTGAGCCCGCCACGGCAGCTGCATGAACAGCTCGGTCGGCGGGAACGGGATGTGCAGGAAGAAGCCGATCCGCAGGTCCGGCCGCAGCTCGCGCAGCTGACCGGGGACGAGCTGCAGCTGGTAGTCCTGGATCCACACGGTGGCGCCGGGCGCGGCGATCTTGGCGGCCGCCTCGGCGAACCGCCGGTTGACCTGGACGTACGTGTGCCACCAGTGCCGGTGGAACACCGGCGGCGCGACCACGTCGTGGTAGAGCGGCCAGAGCGTCGCGTTCGAGAAGCCCTCGTAGTACTCGGCGACCTCCTCCTCGGACAGCGGCACGGGGTGCAGCAGCAGGCCGTCCTGCTCCACCGGCTCGAGCTCGACGCCGGGCACCCCCGGCCAGCCGATCCAGGCGCCGTCGCGGCCACGCAGCATCGGCTCCATCGCGGTCACCAGCCCGCCGGGGCTGCGCTTCCAGGACTGGCTGCCGTCGTCGCCGACAACAAGGTCGACGGGCAGCCGGTTGGCCACCACGATGAACTCGGAGGTGCCGTTGTGCTCCACGATCACCGACCCTACTTCGCTCCGGCCCCCGGCGCGCTGAGCGGCGTGGCCGGCCGCAGCTCCGTGGTCAGCCATTCGCCGAGCGCAACACCGCCGGCCAGTGCGAGCCCGATGGCCAGCGCGAGCATCACGGTGACGAGGCCGTCCGTGACGCCGCTCACCGCGAGCTGGTAGAAGCCCTGGTAGGCGGTCAGCCCGGGGAGCAGCGGGGTGATAGCGCCGAGCGTGATGACCAGCCGGGGCACCCCGGTGAACCGGTGCAGCAGGCCGGAGAAGGTACCCAGCCCGATCGCCGCGATCCCGGTGGCGACCACGGGCCCGAAGCCGGCCTGCTGCAGCAGCGTGTAGAGCAGCCAGGCGGCCGCCCCGGTGCCCGCCGCCGACGGTAGGTAGCGCACCGGGGAGTAGCCGGCCAGCGCGAACAGCCCGGACGTCATGCCGGCGGCGAACGCCCGCACGGCCAGCGACAGGTTGCTGCTGGGCAGCGGGCCGGCCACGGACAGCTCCACGCCGAACACCAGCGCCGCCTTCAGCACGAGCACCACACCGCCGAGCAGGCCGGCGGAGAACATGGTGATCTCACCGGCCCGGCCGGCGGCGGTCAGGAAGAAGCCGTCGATGGCGTCGCGCACCGCGCCGACCACGGACAGCCCGGACAGCAGCACGGTCAGCGCCGCCGCGACGACCAGGGAGGGCCGCGTACCGGCCGGCAGCAGCGAGAAGTACAGCAGCACGGCGGTGATCCCGGTGGCCAGCAGCGCCCCGCACATCTGCTGGAAGAACAGCGGCAGCCGGTACCGGTTGAGCAGCCGGCCGATCCGGTCGATCACGCCGGTGGCGCCGAACGCGACGACAGCCGCGACCGGCCCGCCGCCGAGGAGCACGGCCACCGAGGCCGCCATACCGGCCCAGGCCGCCGTGGTCAGCCAGCGCGGGTAGGGGTGGCGGGCGCGGTTGATGACGTCCAGCTCGGTGGCCGCCTCGGTGAAGCTCAGCTCCTCGCGCTCGACCCGCCCGACCAGCATCGCGACGTCGGTCAGCCGGGTCAGGTCCATGGACCGGTAGCGGACCAGCCGCATCGTGGTCACCGGCGGCGCCACCATGCCCCGGTGGCAGCTCATGGTCATGGAGGTGAACGTGATGTCCACCTCGCAGGTCGGCAGGCCGCCCGCGTCCGCCAGGCGGAGCATCGTCTCGGTGGTCTCGGCGACGCCCTCCCCGCTGGACAGCAGCACCTCGCCGACCCGCATCGCCAGGTCCAGCACCTGCAGCACCTGGGTGTCGTCCGGCACGCTCGGGCCGGCCTCGGGAGCCACCGTGGCGAGCTCGTTCGCGCCGACACCGCCGACCCCCGAGTGGCCCTGCCGAAGGTGCAGCCGCCCGTTCAGGTCGTGCAGCCAGCCGCCCCGGTGTCCGTTGGAGCCGGGTTGGACCTCGACTGGGGCGTCGGGGGCTGCCGCCGCCCTGCGCCCGGCCGGCGTCCACCGGCTCAGCGCCAGCCGCGCCCGCTGGCCGAATCTGGTCACTGCGTCGTGCCACCACCCGCGCCGGCCGGGCCGGCCGCGCCGTTCTCGGCGGCGGCGAGCGGCAGCGGCTGCTCGGCGATGAACGGTGTCATGTTGTCCAGGGTAGGGGCGGGGGTGCCATGATTACCTCATCGCGGCGATCACGTCGCCCCGCCGGTGTAGCTCAGTGGTAGAGCACCCGCCTTGTAAGCGGAAGGTCGTCGGTTCGACCCCGACCACCGGCTCCA
>DATAZG010000048.1:0-11408 GCA_036272155.1 Pseudonocardia sp. | reverse complement strand
GATGCCGAGGAGCGGCGAGTAGTGGTGGGGCTGCTGCGGCGCGCCGCCGACCAGGCGGAGACGACCGGGGACTATCTGAGGACGAGCGCACATCTCGCGGCCGCGGTGCGGCTGGTCGAGCCGGCGGACACCGCCACGCTGACCGAGTTGCACACCGCCCGCCACGCCGCGCTGTTCAGCCTGGGGCGGCTGGGCGAGGCGGACGAGGAGTATCGCGCGATCCTCCGGCTGAGCCCCACCGCGGTACAGCGCGCCGGCGCCACGACAGTGCAGGTGCGGGCCCTGACCCACCGCAACCGCTTCACCGAGGCCCTCGAGCTCGGGCTGGCGGCGCTGCGCGAGCTCGGTGTCACCGTGCCCACCTCGGACCAGCTCCCGGACGAGCTCGACCACCAGTTCGGCTACCTGTACCGGTGGCTGGACGACACCGACCCCGACCCCGACACCGACCCGGACACCAATGCCGGCGCTGACCTGACCCGGCCGGGCCTCACCGACCCGACGCTGCTCGCCGCCACCCGGTTGGGCCAAGCCGTCCTGCCGGTGGCCTACCTCCTCGCTGAGCTGCCGTTGTACGCGTGGCTGGGCCTGGCCGGCATCCGGATCTGGCTCGAGAACGGCCCAGACGCCAGCCTGCTCGGCCCGGCCAGCGCGGCCTGCGGCGCCGCCGTGACGTTGCGCGGTGACTACCTCACCGGGTACCGGGCGCTGCGGCGGATCGTCGCCGTGGGGGAGGCCCGAGGCTACGAGCCGGAGACGTCGGAAGCCCGGCTCCGGCTCGCTCTGCTGGCCTGCTGGTTCGAGCCGGTCGAAGCCGCGTCCGGCACGGCACGGCGTGCCAGGGAGGGGCTGATCGCGGGCGGGGAGGTGACCTACGCCGGCTACGCGCACCTGACGCAGCTGTCCTACCTGCTGGACTGCGCGCCGTCGCTGGCCAGCTGCGCCGAGGAGGCGGAGGCGGGGCTGACGTACGCGCGGCGTACCGGGGGCGAGCAGACCGGGCAGTACCTGGACAGCTACCGCTGGCTGGCGAGCGTGTTGCGTGGCGAGAGCTCCACCGCCACGGCGCACGGCGTCCTCACCGACACCTCGATCGGCCCCCTCGCCCTGCTCCTCGTGCACATCACGCGCGCCCTCGCCGCCGCGGTCCTCGGGGATTCCGCCGCTCTGGCCCGGCACACCGAGGCGGCGATGCCGCTGCGGGAGTTCGCCGCCGGCAAGTATCCGAGTGCCGTGGCCCGCCTGCTGCGCGGGCTGGCCCTGGCCGGGCAGGCCCGCGACAGCGACGGCGACGGGCGCGAGGGTGCGCTCGCCGAGCTGGACGAGCTGACGCGGTGGCTCGCCGCCCGCGCCGTCGACGCGCCGGCGAACTTCCTGCATCTGGTGCGGTTGTTGGAGGCCGAGCGGGCGTGGGCGAGCGGTGACTTCCGGGGCGCCGTCCAGGCCTTCGACGCCGCCCGGCAATCGGTCGCGGACCGGCAGCGGCCGTGGCACCGGGCGCTGATCACCGAACGGGCCGCCCGCTTCTACCTGGCCCACGGCATGGAGCGGGCCGGCTACGACCTGCTCGCCCAGGCCCGCCAGGAGTACCGGGCCTGGGGGGCGAGCGCGAAGGTGGACCAGCTCGACTGGGCCTACCCGTCCCTGCGGCTGCGTGCCGACGCGGCGGGCGGGGACCCCGCCGGCCTGCCCGCCGATGCCGCCCCCAGCAGCGCCGCGGTCACCACCGGGGCACTGGACCTGCTCGGGATCGTCTCCGCGTCGCAGGCGCTGAGCTCGGAGACCAGCATCGCCGGGCTGCGCGCTCGCGTGGTCGAGGTGCTCGGCGCGATGACCGGCGCCACCGGCGTGCACCTGCTGTCCTGGAGCGAGGAGCAGCAGGCGTGGTTGCTGCCGCCACCCGCCGGCGGGTCCGGGCCCACCGCCGGTGCGAATACCGCCGGTGCGAATACGACCGCCGCCGGACACGAGCACGAGGTGCCGATGACCGTGCTGCGGTATGTCCAACGCACCGCCGAACCGCTGGTTGTGGTCGACGCCACGCGCGACGACCGCTTCGCCCGCGACCCCTACTTCGCCGATCTCGACCGCTGTTCGCTGCTCGCGCTGCCCATCCTCGGCCGAGGCACCCTGAGGGCGGTGCTGCTGCTGGAGAACCGGCTCATCCGGGGCGCGTTCACCGCCGAACGGCTGGACGCCGTGAAGCTCATCGCCGGCCAGCTCGCCGTCTCCCTCGACAACGCCCGCCTCTACGGCAAACTCACCACCTCGCGCGCGCGGATCGTCACCGCCGCCGACCAGGCCAGGCAACGGATCGAGTGCGATCTGCACGACGGTGCCCAGCAGCGGCTGGTGTCGCTGGCGCTGCGGTTGCGCGCGGCGCAGGCGGGTGCTCCGCCCGGTGCAGGAGAGCTGGTGGCCGAGTTGGACGCGCTGGTCAGCGAGACGACGGGCGCGCTCGACGAGCTGCGCGAACTGGCCAGGGGCATCCACCCGGTCGTCCTGATGGACGGCGGCCTGCCCGCCGCGCTGGAGGCACTGGTGCTGCGCAGTGCCGTCCCCGTCGAGCTGGACGTGGCCGTCGAGCGGCGCCTGCCCGAGCAGGTCGAGATCGCGGCGTACTACGTGGTTTCGGAAGCCTTGACCAACGCCACCAGGCACGCGGCGGCCTCGAAGGTCCAGGTCCGGGTCGACACCGTCGAACGCGGCTGCACCGACCTGCTCCGGGTTCAGGTGCGCGACGACGGACGTGGAGGGGCCACGGTGTCCGGCGGCACCGGACTGCTCGGGCTCAGGGACCGCGCGGAGGCACTCGGCGGGCGCATCGTGCTCGACAGCCCGACCGGGGAGGGCACCACCCTGCACCTCGAGCTCCCGCTCACCGGCGAGGACCTCGACGCCACGCTCGACTAGATCGCGCCGGCCGGCGGTCTTTGAGTACCGGGAGTGAGTACTTCCGGAGATGGCCGCCGCGCCGGCGCGGCGCACAGTTGTCCCGACAAATCATTGCGCATTCCGTGAGTTGCGCATTCCGCGAGAGGAACGACTGTGAGCCAGCCGCAAGAAAAACTGTTCGTGCTCGAGGCGAGTGGTGGCGGGCGCCTGTTCTCCGTGCACCCGGACGGTTCGGACAAGACGATCCTGGTCACCGGGTGCCGCGTACCCGACGGGGTCGCGGTGGATGCCGCCGCCGGTCACATCTACTGGACGAACATGGGAGTTCCTCAGCTCAACGACGGTTCTATCGAACGGGTGGACCTCGACGGCGGCAATCGAACGACCATCGTGCCCAGCGGCGCGACCCACACGCCGAAGCAGCTGCATTTCGAGGCGCTGAGCCGGCAGCTCTACTGGGCCGACCGCGAAGGAATGCGGGTCATGCGCTGCGACCTCGACGGCTCGAACATCGAGACGCTGGTGCGGACCGGGGAGGGTGACGAGAGCCGCGACCAGACCAGGTGGTGTGTCGGGGTCGGCGTCGACCCCGCCGGCGGCCACCTCTACTGGACCCAGAAGGGCCCCAGTGACGCCGGCCTCGGCAAGATCTCGCGAGCCGGCATCGACGTGCCCAGCGGTGACACCCCGGCCGCCCGCGGTGACATCGAGGTGCTGTTCAAGGACCTGCCCGAGCCGATCGACCTCGAGCTCGACCTGGCGACCCGCTCGCTGTACTGGACCGACCGCGGCGACCCGCCGAGGGGGAACACCGTGAACCGGGCCTCGCTCGACGCGACGGACGGGAGCGCGGAGCCGGAGATCCTGTCGACCCACCTGATGGAGGGCATCGGCATCGCGCTCGATCCGTTCGGCGGCCGGATGTTCGTGACCGACCTGGGCGGCACGGTCTACCTGGCCGATCTCGATGGGTCGAACCGCCGGGAGATCCTGGTGGCCCAGGGTAATCTCACCGGTATCGCCTACGCGGAGCTATGAGCTTCGCGAATGAGATTTGCCTACTCCCGGTGAGGCGGAGATGAGCGTCCTGCTGGCCGCCCTGCTCGGCCCGCCCGGCGACTTCCCGCCGGTGGACCAGCAGTACCTGTTCGAGGCGCGGCAGATGCAGGCACTGTCGCTGGCGGTGCACATTCCGCTGGTCTGTTTCGGCATCGCGTTTCCGCCGATGGTGCTGTTCGCCGAATGGCGTTATCACCGCACCGGAGATGTGCTCTACCGGACGCTGGCCCAGCGCTGGTCGAAGGTCATGCTCGCGCTGTTCGCCGTCGGGGTGGTCACCGGCACGATCCTCAGCTTCGAGTTCGGCCTGCTCTGGCCGGGTTTCATGGCCAGCTTCGGCAATGTGTTCGGGCTCGGGTTCACGCTCGAGGGCTTCTCGTTCTTCATCGAGGCGATCTTCATCGGGATCTATGTCTACGGGTGGGACCGGCTGACGGCTCGGTGGCACTTCGCCTCGGGCATCCCGGTCGTGCTCGCCGGGGTCACCGGGTCGTTCTTCGTCATCGCGGTGAACGGCTGGATGAACCACCCGAGCGGGTTCCAGCTGCGGGATGGGCGGGCGGTCGACGTGCGGCCGTGGTCGGCGCTGTTCGCGAACTCGTACTTCTGGCACGAGTTCGTGCACATGTACCTGGCCGGCTATGTGGTCGCGGGCTTCCTGCTCGCGAGTGGTTACGCCTGGGGGTTCCTGCGGGGGCGGTGGGGGCGCTACGAACGGGCCGCGCTGACCATCGTGCTGTCCGCCGCCGCGATCGCCGCGCCGTTGCAGGTGGTGATCGGCGACTGGGTGGCCCGCGAGGTCGCCGTCGGCCAGCCGCTGAAGCTGGCCGCGCTGGAGGGGCTCGGCCAGACCACGGCGGGGGCGCCGGAGCACCTGCTCGGCTGGTACGACGGCCAGCGGGTGGTCGGCGGGATCGAGGTGCCCCGGATGTTGTCGCTGCTGGCCTTCCATGACCCGGATGCCACGGTCATCGGCCTGTCCACCGTGCCGGTGACCGACCAGCCGCCGGTGAACGTGGTGCGGTTCGCCTTCCAGTCGATGGTGGGCATCGGCTCCCTGCTGGCCCTGCTCGGAGCCGTGTACCTGTACGTCCGGGTGCGCCGGCGTCGCCTGCCGGCGTCGCGCTGGTTCTACCGGGGCCTGGTCGTCGCCGGGCCGCTCTCGGTGGTGGCGCTGATCGCCGGCTGGATCACCACGGAGGTCGGGCGGCAGCCGTGGGTGGTGTACGGCGTCATGCGCACGTCGGGGGCGGTGACGGGCGCGGCGGGGATCCCGATCGGCTACGGCACGCTCGTCGCCGTCTACGGGGCGTTGTCGATCATGGTTGGTTGGCTGCTGCGGCGCCTGAGCCGGGTGCCGGTGGACGGGGGCAGCCGCGTACTGGAAGGACCCGACCGTGCTGGCTGACCTCCCGGTCTACTTCATTCTGGTCGGCCTGGTGGCCTACACCGCCCTGGCCGGGGCCGACTTCGGCGCCGGGTTCTGGATGCTGGTCGCCGGCCACGGGCGGGCGGGTCGCGAGGCTGTCCGCGAGTACGCGCGGCACGCGATGGGCCCGGTCTGGGAGGCCAACCACGTCTGGCTGATCTTCATCCTGGTCGTCTGCTGGACCGCCTATCCGGTGGCCTTCGCCTCGATCACGTCCACCCTGGCCGCGCCGCTGCTGCTGGCCGTGATCGGGATCATCCTGCGCGGGGCCGCGTACGCGCTGCGCGGGCAGCTCGAGGCGGCCCCGGGCCGGCGTTCGATCGAGCGGCTGTTCGCGCTCTCCTCCGTGCTGACGCCGTTCGCCCTCGGCACCGTCGTCGGCGCCATCGCCACCGGCCGCGTACCGCCCGGCAACGCACAGGGCGACCCGGTGACCAGCTGGCTGAACCCGACCTCGATCGCGCTCGGGGTGCTCGCCGTCGCCACGTCCGCTTACCTGGCCGCGGTCTATCTCGCCGCGGACGCCCACCGTGCCGGCGAGCGGGCCCTGGAGCTGGACTTCCGGGGCCGGGCGCTGCGGACCGGGGTGGCCACCGGAGTGCTCGCGCTGATCAGCCTGAACGTCGTGCGGGCCGACGCCGGCTCGTTCGCCGACCGCCTCACCACCGGCGGCGGGCTCGCCATGGTTGTCGTCTCCGCCGTGTGCGGGCTCGGCACGCTCGCGCTGGTCTGGCGCGGCCGGTTCGAGCCGGCACGGGTGTCGGCCGCACTGGCCGTCGCCGCGATCATCATGGGCTGGGCCTTCGCCCAACAGCCGTGGCTGCTGCCCGGTCTGACCATCCGGGATGCGGCGGCCGAGCGGTCCACCCTGCTCGCCGTCACCGTCGTGGTCGCGATCGGCGCGCTCGTGCTGGTCCCGTCGCTCCTGCTGCTGTTCACGCTGCACCTGGGCGGGCGGTTCGACGGGGGAGCGGCGGTGGGCGAGGCGGCCACCCCACCCGCGCCGGACACCGGGGGCGGCACACCGGGCCGGGTGGCCGTGGTCGCCACCGTCGCCGGCCTCGTCCTCGGCGCGGCGCTGCTGGTGTTCACCGACGCCGCCGCGGCGCACGTCATCGGCATCGCCTGCCTGGCCGGCGGCGCCCTCGCCCTGTTCGTGCACGTGTCGGCGCTGCCGGCCGAGGGCGACTGAGGCACTGCCCGCGCTCACCACCCGGGCTCAGCCGCCGCGGGCCCCGGTCGGGGTGGCGGTGCCGCCCAGGAACGGGGACCGGCGGATGAGCTGCCTGCGGGACGTGATGTTGAGCTTGCCGAAGATGTTGCTCAGGTGCCATTCGACGGTGCGCGGGCTGATGAACAGCCGGGCGCCGATCTCCGGGTTCGACAGCCCCTCCCGGACCAGGGCGGCGACCTGTGCCTCCTGCCCGGTCAGCTCGCCGGTCGTCTCGATCTTGCGCTTGCGCGGCGCCTCGCCGGCGGCGCCCAGCTCGCGGGCGGCCCGCTGGTCGAACGCCTCCGCGCCCATCTCGACGAACATCTCGTGGGCGGTGCGCAGCTGCTGCCGGGCATCCACCCGGTGCTGCTCCCGCCGCAGCCACTCGCCGTAGAGCAGGTGGGCGCGCGCCAGCTCTCCCCGCAGCCGCGTGCGACCCAGCAGCTGGATCGCCTCCTGGTAGGCGGCCTGGGCGGCCTCGCCAACACTGAGCAGGGCACGGCAGCGGGCCTGGATACCCAGGGCCCAGTCGGTGCCGGCGGCGTTGGTCGGCTCGATGAGCTGCTCGAAGACGGTGGTGGCCAGCTCCGGCAGTCCGGCGCGGCTGGCGGCCTCGATGAGCTCGACCCGCACCCCCCACGGCATCACGCCGATCTGCGGCGGGTGCTCGCTCGCCGGCCGTGCCGCGGCCACGGCATCCTCGTAGCGGCCGAGGCCGTTGTAGAGCACCGCGCGCGCCCAGTCGACGATGAGCACGGCCTGGCTCTCGCGGCGGCGCAGCACCTCGTCGCCGACCGTCTCGAAGACCTGTTCGGCATCGGCCTCGCGCCCGCGCCAGGCCGCGAGGATCGGCGCGGCGTAGGCCGGCACGGAGCTGTCGGTCGCGTCGGCCACCGCGGCCCGTTCCTCGGCCAGGGCCGCGGCCGTGGTCAGGTCGCCGAGACACGAGTGCGTGGCGATCGCCATGTTGAGGGCGTGGTCCAGTGCGGAGCAGGCGCCGAGCTTGCGGGCGAGCTGGACATGGCTGGTGGCCAACGTCTCCCAGGTCCGCTCATCCCAGAGGTGCGCGGCGGTGGTGGCGGCGAGGTACTGCCAGCGCATCCCCTCCTCCCCGAGCCCGTCGGGCCCGCGCAGGGCGAGCAGCGCCCGCTTCAGTACCGGCGCCCCCTCGGCGTAGCCGTCGGTGAGCCGGGTGGCCAGCCCGTCCAGTAGCAGGTCCGCCGGACGGGACGGTGTGATGTGTGCGGCGTGCGCGGCCCGCACCAACTCCCGCAGGTCGACCTGGCTCGTCACCGGTCCGAGCAGCCAGGCCGCCGAGATGGCCTCGAGGTACGCCTCCCGGGCCAGCCCTCGGTCGAGCCGCTCGAGCCGCGTGGCGGCACCCCAGAGCAGCGCGGCGGCCTCCCCGGCGCGGCTCGCGTACGCGATCTGGCCGCGCAACAGCTCCGCCCGAGCCCGGCCCAGGTCGTCCAGCGGTCCGGCCTCCGCCATCGAGAGCAGCCGCAGGGCGGCGGCCGGTGCGCCGGCCTGGTGGGTGGTCCGGGCCGCCGCCAGCCGGCGCTGGGCCCGCTGCGTCGGATCGGGCGTCAGCTGGGCCGCGCGGGCCAGGAACGCGGTGGCCGCCGCGAGGCCGCCGCGCGCCCGGGACCGGGACGCCGAGCGCTCCAGCTCGGCGGCCACCTCCTCGTCCGGCCCCCTGGCGGCCTGGGCGGCGTGCCAGGCGTGGTGATCGGGATCGACCCGGGGGTCGGTTTCCTCGGCCAGTGCCTGGTGCGCGGCGCGGCGGGCCTCGGCGGGGGCGGCCCGGTAGACCGCCGAGCGCAGCAGCGGGTGGCGGAACCGCACGCGGGAGTCGATCCGCAACAGGCCGACCTCGGCCGCCGGCGCCGTCGCCTCGTCCGCGATCCCCAGCCGGCTCGCCGCCCGCCACAGCAGTACCGGGTCACCCAGCGGCTCGGCCGCCGCGACCAGCAGCAGCCGCCGGGTCTCGGGGGGCAGTGCGGCGAGCTGGCGCCGGAAGCTCTGGTCGACCCGCCCCGGCGGACCCGAGGCCCTCGGCAGGTCGCCGCCGGCCAGCTCGGGCGCGGACAGGGCCCGGGGCAGCTCCAGCAGCGCCAGCGGGTTGCCCCGTGCCTCGGCGACGATCCGGTCCAGCACCCGCTCGTCCACGTGGCCGGGCAGCACCGAGTCCAGCAGCTCCCTGGCCTCCTTCTCGGGCAGGCCGCGTACCCGCAGCTGTGCCAGACCGGCCAGCTCCGGTACCGCCTCAGCGTCGTTCGCGGCGAACACCACCGCCACCGACTCCGCCACCAACCGGCGGGCGGTGAACGCCAACGCCTGCGCCGAGGCCCGGTCCAGCCGCTGCGCGTCGTCGATCACGCACACGAGCGGCCACTCGGTAGCCGCGTCGGCCATCAGGCCCAGCACGGCCAGCCCGACCAGGAACCGGTCCGGCGCGGGCCCGGCGGCCAGCCCGAGCGCGGTGCGCAGTGCGTCGCGCTGCGGGACGGGCAGCCGGTCGGCGCGATCGAGCAGCGGCGTACACACCTGGTGCAGCCCGCCGAAGGCCAGCTCCATCTCCGGCTCGACCCCCACCACGCGCAGCACCCGGCACCCCGATGCCTGCGCCACCAGGTGGTCCAGCAGCGCCGTCTTGCCCACGCCCGACTCGCCGACCAGCACCAACGCCCGGCTCTCTCCCGCCCGAACCGCCCAGAGCAGCCCGTCCAGCTCGGCGGACTCCACGCGACGGGCCACGAGCGGTCGCCCCAGGCCAGGCCGACGGACCTCGGTCTCCCGGGCGTCGGGCACCGGCACGAGGCGGACGGCATGGCGCCGGCCGTTTCCGGGCCGATCGCTCCGGGTCCCGTCCTGGTCGAGCGAGGGTCCGGGGGCCTCGTCGAGCGTGTCGCGGTGCGTCCGTGCGGCGGCGCGGCCTGAGTCCGTCATGGGCTTCCTCCCGGTACCAGGGGGTAGGCTTACTGCCGGGCGGCGGTTGCTCCACCGGCCCGGTGCGGCGGTCGACCGCGCCGTCGACGAACCTCCGGCGGCTGCCGCATCGGTTCCCGCTCCGTAGACCCACACCTGACGGTCAGCCTTGCCTGACGGAGGCCCGCTGTCGTCACGGCTAGCGAGTATCCGGAGTTCGCCCCTTCAGGTGTGCCTCAGCCAGCACGGGGTCGGATCCGGGCGTCGTGGCCGCGAGCTGGTCGCACGCGAGCAGCGCGACCTGGATGCGCAGCCGGTCGTCGGTCACCGGCCGGCCCAGCAGCTCCTCGGCCTTGCGCAGACGGTAGAGCACGGTGTTCTTGTGCACGTGCATCCGGGCGGCGGCCTCGGTGTAGCTCCCGTTGGCCTCCAGCAGCACCTGCACGGTGTGCCGCAGCCGGGCCATCCCCTCGTCGTCGCGCGCCAGATCGCCGAGCGTTCGGTGCACCCACAGCCGCACGGCGTCGCGCCGGTCGACGAGCAGGCCCGCCAGGGCGACCTGGGCGTGCGGGTACAGCTGTTGCCCTGGCCGCGCCTCGATCTCGCCCACCTGCTGGGCGCGCAGCGCCTCCTCGTGCGAGGTGCGGAACCCGGCCAGCCCGGTGCCGGGCTCACCCAGGGCGATCCGCAGCCCGGCGTGGTCGGTCAGCCGGACGGCGAGCCGGTCGAGGTCGAGGTCGGGGCGCTCGGGGCTGGACATCCAGGCCCAGACGGTGCTGGTGTCGGCGGACACGGTCAGCGGCGTCCGCCCGGCGAACTCGGTGAGCAGCCGGCCCACCACCTGCAGCTGCGCCGCGTCGGCATCGACCCAGGCAACCACCGCGGTGTGCCACTCGCGCAGGCTCACGCCCAGCATCTGCTCGGCCACGGGGGTGCTGAGCCGGTCCGCGGCCAGCACCACCTGGACCTGCGCCGCGCGGGCCGCGTCCGACCGCTCCCGCCAGCGCCTGTGCTCATCCTGGTAGATCTCGACCAGACCCTCGATGACCCGGTCGATGTACCGATCGACCAGCAGCGCGATGTGGCTGGTCACCGCGAGCGCATCATCGGCGGGCAGGCCATCCTGCCGCCGGAGGTCCTGAATGGCCCACTGCAGGAAGGTGTGCTCGCCGAGCCGGTAGGCGCGCAGCAGGGCCGCCAGAGCAAGATCGTGCTGGGCGAACCGGCGGGCGTACGTCGCGGCGGCCGGCGGCACGGCGATGTCCTCCAGCGAGATCCCGAGCACGAGCATGTCGACGACGGCGCTCAGGTTCGAGGAGGTGCTGGCGACCATCAGCCGCCGGGCGGCGTGGTCGTGGCGGAACTCGGGGATGACGTCGACGAACATCGCGACCATCTCGGGCGTCAGGTCGGCGAGCAGCGCCCCGATGCGCCCTGCGACCCCTCCGGCAAGGGTGGCGATGCGGTCGGCCACCAGCGGACCCTACCGCCGATTGTGATGCCGGCCTAGTGTGGCGGGGTCGCGCTAGGACACCGGGCCATGGCCGAGCGCCGTCGCTCTTCCTAGGATTTTCGGGTGATTCCAATGTCCCTAGTCCGCAGTGCCGGCGAGCGGGTCGGCGAATCGAGCGAAGGTCGCGGCCGGGTGGTAGTGGCCGACGACGACGTGTTCGTGCGCGAGGGGGTTACCAGCCTGCTCGAGCGGGCCGGCTTCGAGGTGGTCGGCCAGGCGGGCGACGGTGTGCGGCTGCTCGACCTGGTCCGCGAACACCATCCCGACCTCGCCATCGTCGACATCCGGATGCCACCGACGCACCGCACCGAGGGGCTGGCGGCGGCCCGCCAGATCAGAGCGGAGCTGTCCGACGTCGGGATCGTGCTGCT
>DATAZG010000047.1:0-3325 GCA_036272155.1 Pseudonocardia sp. | reverse complement strand
TCGACCCTCATGCCGACCGCCGTTCTTCCGCTGCCTGTCGGCGCCGTGCGGTGACCTCGATGGCGGCGCAGATCTCCTGGTAGGTGCCGCAGCGGCAGATGTTGCCCTCCAAGTGCGCGGCGATCTCCGCGCGGCTGGGTGCCGGATTCTCTGTCAGCAGCTCGTGGCCCATCAGGACGAACCCGGGAATGCAGTATCCGCACTGCATTGCCCCGGCGGCGACGAACTCCTGCACCACGTCGTCGTCCTCCGCTAGCCCGTCGGCGGTGGTCAGCGGCACCCGGTCGTAGCGCAACGCGCGGGCCAGGCAACTGCTCACGCTGTGCCCGTTGGCCAGCACGGTGCAGGCTCCGCAGGCCCCGACTCCGCAGCCCTCCCGGACGCTGCTGTGGCCGATCCGCCGCAGAACCTCCAGCAGCAGATCGTCGTCGCTCACTCTGACCTGGTGCCGCACTCCGTTCACCGCCAGCTCGATGTCGGTACTCATGACCGGCCCTCCTGCTCGGCTAGCGCAGTGAGGATCCGCTCCGGGGTGAGCGGCAGGCGGGGGAACCGGATGCCGATCGCGTCGCGCACCGCGTTGGCGATGGCCGGGGCCAGCGGGATGATCGTGGTCTCGCCGACACCTTTGGCGCCGTAAGGGCCGGTGCGGTGCGGGCTCTCCACAATGATCGGGGTGATCTTGTCGGGCAGGTCCAGCACCGAGGGCAGTTGGTAGTCCAGCAGGGTGCCGTTCACGATCTGGCCCTCGTCGAAGACCAGCTGGTCGAACAGCGCGTGTCCGATGCCCATGATGGCCGCGCCGGTGAGCTGCTGCTCGACCAGCGTGGGGTTGATCGCCCGGCCCACGTCACCGGCCACCGCGAGGTGCTCGATGTGCACCCGGCCGGTTTCGGTGTCCACGGTGAGCTGTGCCGCCACCGCGCCGGCGAACCAGTGCTCGGTGACCCGCTCTGACTGGCCGGTCTCGTGGTCGTAGGGCACCCATGACGTGGTGAAGTTGGCCTCGGTGGTCAGCGTGGTGCCCCGCGCGCCGAAATGCCCGTGCAACAGCTCCGGGACCGTCGCCCGCTGCTGGGTTTGCGCGCTGACTAGCCCGTCGCCGGTCAGCTTGACGTCGGTGGCCGGCACGCCGAAACGCTCGGCGGCCAGCTCGACCAGCTTGTCCCGCATGGCCTCGGCAGCCCGGCGCACCGCGTTGCCGGTGTGGTAGGTCGAGCGGCTGCCGGCTGTGATCGTGTCGTACGGGGTGACGTCGGTGTCAGCGGTGACCACCCGGACCGCGCCCTCGCCCAGACACAGCGCCTCCGCCGCGATCTGCGCCATGATCGTGTCGCTGCCCTGGCCCATGTCTACGGTGCTGATCAGCAGGGTCGCCGAGGAATCCTGGTTGAGCTGCAGCACGGCGTTGGAGATCGTTGGGGTGAGCACCGCCTTGACCCCCACGGCGACCCCTCGTCCCCGGCGCAGCGGGCCCTGCCCGCGTTCCAGCGGGGTGTCCCATCCGACGGCCTCGGTGACCGCGTCCAGGCAACCCAGGAAGTCGGCGCTGTGGATCGGGGTGCCGACCGCGCTCACGTCGCCCTCGCGCAGCAGGTTGCGGCGCCGGAACTCCACCGGGTCCATCCCACACTCGCGGGCCAGCTCGTCCACCAGCGACTCGTGCGACCAGGTCACCTGCGGCACGCCGAAGCCGCGGAACGGGCCGGCCGAGGGCTTGTTGGTGTAGACGCAGCGGGACCGGACCTCGACGTTGTCCACTCGGTACGGGCCGGCCGCGACCAGGCCCGACTTCGCGGTAATCCGCGGCCCGACGTCGGCGTAGGCGCCGGTGTCGTAGCGCACGTCGGCGGTGGACGCGAGAATCCGGCCCTCGGCGTCGGCGGTCATGCTGCCGGTCACCGCGACGCCGTGCCGGGTGGTCAGCAGGAACGCCTCCTCCCGGGAGGGGGCGATGCGGACCGGCAGCTTGTGGCTCCAGGCCAGTGCGGCGGCCAGTGGTTCGAGCCGGTCGTACATCTTCGCGCCGAAGCTCCCGCCCAGCGGGGCGGAGCGCACCCGCACGGCGTTGAGTGGAATGCCCAACAGGTCGGAGACTGACTGGCGCACGTAGGAGGGGGTCTGCGTGGTGGAGAGGATCTCCAGCCGGTCCCCGTCGCGCCAGGCCGCGGTGAACGGCAGCTCGATCGGTACGTGGTGGGTCGGCGGGCACCAGAACTCCTCGCGCACCGTGATTCCATCCACCGAGTTCGCCGCCGCGTCACCGCGCCGAAGGCGGTACTCGTAGTTGACGTTGGTGTCCCGCTTGCCGCGTAGGTGCTTGAGGTCGCCAAAGATGATCGATGGCCGGAGCTCCTCGTGCACGTACGGCCCGCCGGCCGCCGCCGCGTCCACGTCGTGGACCGCCTCCAGCTCGGAGTATTCGACCAGGACCCGCTCGGCCGCGGCGCGGGCCGAGACCAGCCCCCGCGCGATCACCGCGGCTACCGGCTCACCGACGTAGCGGACCTTGCCCACCGCCAGGCAGGGCTGGTCGGCGAACGCCGGGCCCGTCATGAGCGCGTCGCCGAACCGCTCGTAGAGCTGCGCCCCGGTGACTACCGCGACGACGCCGTCGACGGCCAGTGCGTCCGCCACGTCCACCGACTCGAGCAGCGCGTGCGGCCGTGTCGCCCGGTGCACCACCACGTCCAGGCACGGCCGAAGTGGCTGGTCGGCGGCGTAGAGCAGCTCACCGCGAACCTTGGCTCGCGCGTCCGTGCGGGCCCACCGCTCACCGACCGCGCCACCAGCGCCGCCGTGACGTCCGTTGAACATCCGAGTCCTCCTCTCCCGCTGATCCCGGTACCGATCCACGCATAGACCCCGCTGCCGGCTCGGCTGCCAGGTCCCACGCCCCACGTACGGCGTCGCGCACCGCGACCAGCCCGAGCCGACGCTTGAAGTCCACCCCGCCCCGCACGTCCGGGATCGGGTCGATGACCTGGTCGGCGGCACGCTGGGCGGCTTCGAGCATTTCGTCGACCGGGGCGCCGGCAGGCACCTCGAGGCTCAGGTACTCGGGTTTTGCGGCGAGTGCGCCGAGCCCCAACCGCAGCTCCCAGCGTTCCCGCCGTCGGCCGGTCGGGACCAGCAGGGCGGCGGCCGAGGCGCACGGCCAGTCGTTCACCGACAGGCTGCTCAGCTTGGCGAACGCCGCGGCCGGACTCGGCTGCGCCGGAATCAGCACGGCGGTGACCAGCTCGCCCTCGGTCAGCGCGGTCTGCTGGAAGCCGGTGAAGAACTCCCGCACCGCCACCAGCCGGGAGCCGCCGGCGGAGGTCAA
>DATAZG010000046.1:0-26678 GCA_036272155.1 Pseudonocardia sp. | reverse complement strand
CGCCCACTCGGCAAGGGCTCGCGGTCCCGAGTCAGCGAGGACCGGAAGCGGATCCAGTACATCTTCCAGAACCCGTACCTGTCGCTGAACCCGAGGCTGACCATCCAGCAGATCGTCTCGCGGCCGATGGAGCTGTTCGGCATCGCCAAGGGCAGCCAAGCGCGGGACCGCGTGGTCGAGCTGCTGGAGGCCGTCGCGCTCGGGCCGACCGTGCTCAACCTGCAGACCAACCGGCTGTCCGGGGGCGAGCGGCAGCGGGTCGCCATCGCCAGGGCACTCGCGGCCGAGCCCGACCTGCTGGTCTGCGACGAGATCACCTCGGCGCTGGACGTCTCGGTGCAGGGCTCGATCGTGGCGCTGCTGGAGAACCTGCGGAAGACCCGGGGGATCAGCATGCTGTTCGTGACGCACAACCTCGCCCTGGTCCGCTCGATCGCGGCCCGGGTGCAGGTGCTCAACGCCGGCGAGCTGGTCGAGTCGGGCTTTGTCGTCGAGGTGCTGGACACCCCGAAGCACGACTACACGAAGCGGCTGCTGAGCAACTCGCCGACGGTGGCCTGAGGGTCCTGCCTACCGCTGGCCCCGGACGGTCGTCGAGGGGCGGGCGGTGGGCGCCGCGCTGACGTCGCGCACCTCGAAGGTGCCGTCCGCCTTACCGACGACCATCTGCTCCGCGATCCCGGTGAACAGGCCGTTCTCCACGACCCCGGGGATCCAGTTGAGCTGGGCGTCGATCAGCAGCGGACCGGTGATCACCTTCAGGTGGGCGTCGATCAGGTAGTTGCCGCTGTCGGTGACGACGGGCTGGCCGTCGCCCCGGGTGCGCAGCGGCAGCTCGACGCCCGGGTAGCCGAGGTGGTCGAGCAGCTGGGCGATGGACCGCCGCGTCGACTGCCACGCGTAGGGGACGACCTCGATGGGCAGCGGGAACGCACCGAGCGTCGACACCACCTTGCCGTCGTCCACCACCGCGACCATCCGGTCGGAGGCGTTGGCGATGATGCGCTCCCACAGCAGGCACGCGCCGCCACCCTTGATCATCTGGCCGTCGTGATCGATCTCGTCGGCGCCGTCGATCGTGAGGTCGAGCCGGTCCACGTCGGCCAGGGTCGTCAGCGGGACGCCCACCTCGAGCGCGAGGTCGCGGGTTGCGCTGGAGGTCGGCACCCCCACCACGTGCAGGCCCTTCGCCACAGCCTCGCCGAGCGCCCGGACGAACCAGTGCGAGGTGGTGCCCGAGCCCAGGCCCAGCTTCATGCCGTCCCGGAGGTAGGTCTCGATGGCGCCGGTGCCGGCCGCCCACTTCGCCCGGTCCTGGTCACTGCTCGGTGCCATGATCGTCCTTCCGTCCCCGTGCTACTCGACGTGCTGCTCGGCGAACAGCGGCCGCAGCGCGTCGTAGAGCGTGCGGTGCCTAGCGAAGACCTTGTCGTAAGTCTCCACGGCCCGCTGCTCGGGCACGAACGTGCGCTCCACCGCCAGCACGGCGAGCGCCTCCTCGAGGGTGCGCCACTGGCCCGTGCCGACGCCCGCCGCCAGCGCCGCGCCGAACGCGCCGCCCTCGGCCGCCCCGGTCACCGTCACGGTCTCGCGGCCGAGCACGTCGGCGAGCGTCTGCAGCCACAGGTCCTCCGTGGTGGCGCCGCCCGAGGCCACGATGCGTTCACAGCGCAGCCCCGCCTGCCGGCACACCTCGAGGATCTCGCGCATGTTCAGCAGCACGCCCTCCAGCACGCTGCGCGCGAGGTGGCCGAGGTGGTGCATCGGGGTGAGGCCGAGCCAGGCGGCGCTGGCCTCCGGCGCCACGTGCGGTGAGCGCTCCCCGAGCAGGTAGGGCAGGAACAGCAGGCCCTGCGCACCGGGTTCGATCTGCCTGGCGAGCTCGACCAGCCGCCCGTAGGTCACCGGATCGGCGCTGCTCGCGGGGCCGAGCGCGTCGCGCAGCCACTGGAACGCGCCGCCGGCGCTGAGCGAGACGCCCATGACGTGCCAGCGCCCCGGCGCGTTACCGCAGGACACCTGCACGCGACCGCCGGGGTTGTCCGGGCAGTGCGACGCGCCGCCGGCCACGATGCCCGCCGTGCCGATGGTGAACCCGACCGGCCCCTCGTCCACCAGGCCCATCGCGGTGGTCTGGATGACGGCGTCGCCGCCCCCGCCGAACACCGGGGTGCCGGCCGGAATGTGCCAGCGCTGGGCCAGCTCGGCGCGCACGGCGCCGGTCTGCTCGATCGACTCGACGACCTCGGGCAGCAGCGCGCGGTCGATCTCGAGCAGTGCGAGCAGCTCGTCGGACCAGACCCGGTGCTCGACGTCGAACAGCCCGGTGCCCGACGCGTCGGAGACGTCCGTGGCGTACTGCCCGGTCAGCCGCAGGCGGAGGTAGTCCTTGGGGTTGAGGATGTGCACGGTCCGGGCGAACAGCTCGGGCTCGTCCTCGCGGAACCAGATGATCTTGCCGCCGGTGAAGCCCGGCAGCATCCGGTTGCGGGTCATCCGCAGCAGCTCGCCGAGGCCGCCGGCGCGCTCGGTGATCCAGTCGCACTGCGGGGCCGCGCGCTGGTCGTTCCACAGGATGGCGGACCGCAGGGGTTCCCCCTCGGCGTCCAGCGCCGTGAGGCCGTGCATCTGGCCGCACAGGCCGATCCCGGTGACCTCACCGCCGCCCTCCGGCAGGGCGGCCGTCACCTCGGCCAGCGCCTCGTCGGTGGCCCGCCACCAGTCGGCGGGGTCCTGTTCGGCCCAGCCGGACCGCGCCGTGTGCACCGGGTAGTCGCGGTGCACCTTGGCGACGACCTCACCGCCGCCCGAGACGGCGATGACCTTGCACGACGATGTGCCGAGGTCGATACCGATCAGCATGGCCGATCCGCCCTTCCGCGCGCGTCATTGCGCGCCGTGGTACAGCCTCACGTGCTTGAGCTGCAGGTAGGACTCAAGGCCCTCGGAGCCGTGCTCGGAGCCGAAGCCGCTCTCGCGGCGGCCGCCGTAGGGGGCGTTGATGATCCCGGCGTCGACGTTGTTCACGGCGACGTTGCCGAAGTCGAGCTCGCCGGCGAGCGTGAAGGTCTCGCCGGTGTCCTGGGTGTAGGCGTAGGCGGCGAGCCCGCCGGGCACTCCGTTGGCGCGCGCGACCGCGTCGCCGAGGTCGGTGAACGAGGCGACGCCGACCGCGGGGCCGAACGTCTCCTCCCGCATCACGCGCGCGTCGTCGGGCGCGTCCGCGATGACCGTCGGCCGCAGGAACAGGCCGGGGCCCGTGCCCACTGGCTCACCGCCCGCGACGATCTTCGCGCCGCGCTCGCGGGCGTCGGCGATGTGGTCGAGCGTGCGGTGGTAGGTCTCGGGCATGGTCAGCGAGCCGACGTCGGCGTCCGGCACCGCCAGCCCGTCGGCGACGGTGAGCGCGTCGGCCGCCTCGGCGAGGCCGCTGACGAACTCGTCGTAGACCGAGTCCTGGACGTAGATCCGGTTGATGGCGATGCAGATCTGGCCGGCGTTGCGGAACGAGCGGCGGGTGGCGCCCCGGATGGCGGCGGCCAGGTCGGCGCGCGCGGTGACGATCATCGGGCAGCTGCCCCCGAGCTCGAGTGAGAGCGCGGTGATCCCGCTGACCGTGCGGTAGAGCGCCTGCCCGGTGGCCAGCGAGCCGGTGAAGGCCACCTTGGCGATCGTGGGGTGCGCCGCCAGCGCCTGCCCGGTGCTGCCGTCGCCGTAGACGAAGTTAGCGACGCCCGGCGGGAGGGCCTCGTCGATGCACTCGGAGAGCACGTGCGCCGAGCCGGGGGTGTACTCCGACGGCTTGATCACGATGGTGCAGCCGGCGGCGACCGAACCGGCGAGCTTCCAGCCGATCAGCTCGACCGGGTAGTTCCACGGCACGATGCCGGCGACCGGGCCGATCGGCTCCTTCGCCACGATGCTGGTGAACCCCGGCGTGTCGTTCGGGATGGTGCGGCCGAAGACGCGGGTGGCCTCCTCGGCGTAGTAGTGCAGGGCGGTGACGAACTTGCGGACCTCACCCCGGGCCTCGTCCAGCGGCTTGCCCTGCTCCCGCGTGATGGCGGCCGCGAGGTCGTCGACCCGGCCGCCACAGACCTCGGCCAGCCGGTGCAGGTGGCCGGCCCGGTCGGCCGGCACGGTGCGCCGCCACGTCCGGAAGGCCGTCGCGGCCGCCGCCACCGCCGCGTCGACCTCGCCGGCGGCTGAGCGCGGCGCCAGGGAGACGAGCTCGCCGGTGGCGGGGTTGTGCCGCTCGAGGACCTCACCCGGCGAGTCGTGCCAGGTCCCCGCGTAGAAGTTCCGGCAGGTGAGCACGGAGTCTTCGGGATGCATGCGTTCCGTCCCGGCTCGGCGACTTTGTATGATGATCGGACCCTAGTTCGGCGATTATGGGTACCGCAAGACCTGGCACCTGCTCAGCCGACGGGGGCGGCTAGGTCCGGCCCGCCCAGCAGCTTGTCGCGGTTTCGGGCGACGCGCCGCAGGTGGTTCTCCATGGCGAACCGGGCGCGCGAGGGGTCGCCGGCGGCGATGGCCTCGGCGATCTCGCGGTGCTCCCGCAGGGTGTTGCCGGCCTCCGAGGGGTAGCCGGGCCCGGACCGGTACGCCTCACGCAGGAACCCGTTGACCGGCCGGATGACCAGCTCGAAGAACGGGTTCCCGCTCGCCAGGGCGAGGACCTCGTGGAACTTCAGGTCGGCGTCGAGGAACGCGGCCGTGGCGCCGGGTTCGTCCAGTCCGTCCAGGGCCTCGGCCAGCCCGCGGTTCGCCTCGGCCATCGCGGTGAGGTGCTCGCCGGTGCGCCGGGCCGAGGCGAAGACGGCCATCTCGACCTCGAGCGCCAGCCGCAGCTCGAGCAGCTGTTCGAAGGAGCCCTCGCTGGAGCGCAGCAGCAGGCTGTACTGGTCCGCGATCAGCCGGCCGTCGAACTTGGCGACCGCCATACCCCGGCCCGGCTTCACCGTCACCAGCCCGCGCTGGACCAGCAGCCGGGCCGTCTCCCGGACCACGGTGCGGGAGACGTCGAACCGCGCGGCGACCTCGGCCTCGGTCGGCAGCCGGTGGCCCGGCGACAGGCCGACGATCTCGTTCTGCAGGGTGTCGGCCAGCGTCTCCGACAGCCGCTGGCGCGGATCGCCCCTCATGGGCGCCGATTGTACGATGATTGCGGCGCCCCGCGCTCCGGCGCGAGCGCGCTCTCGAACACCACGCGGATGACGTCGGCTCGGATCCACCGCTGCGTGAGGCAGAGGGGACGGTCGTCCCGGGGTTCGGTGTTCAGGCTCTCGACGAACCAGGCGGGGCCGGACGGCGTGGCGTCCAGCTGGGCGGCGACGTGGGGCTCGAGCAGCTCGGCGCTGGCTCGTACCCAGACGCGGCGTGGCGTGGCGCCCGCGGTGGTGAGCAGGATCCGGTAGAGCGAGTCGTAGGCGCGCAGGGCGGCGGCGAGGTCGGGTACGACGTCGACCGGGACCCACTCGATTCCCCAGGCGGCCGCGGTCCCGTCGACGTAGGAGCGGCGGACCAGCCGGTGGCAGGAGCGGTCGGCCGCGACCCCGAGCAGGCTGGCGACCTCAGGTGGTGGATCGGCCCGCGCGCAGGACACCACGACGCTGCGCGAGGTGGCGCCGGCGGCGGTGATCGTGGCGCTCCAGGACGGGGCCCGGTCGGCGTTGATGGGGTAGTCGACGCGGCGGACGGAGAAGCTGCCCGAGCCGCGGACCCGGCGCACGAGGTTGCGTGCGGTGAGGTCCTGCACGGCGGCCCGCGCGGTCGCGCGGGACACGCCGAACCGTTCGGCGATCTCGTGCTCGCCGGGCACGCGGCTGCCCCCGGGCATCGCGCGAATCTCGGCTTCGAGGACGGCGGCGATCTCCCGGTACTTGGGTCCCGGCACGGCTGGGAGGGTAGGCGCGCGGGGTGAACAGGGCACGCCGAGTCCCTCATGTCCGGACAACAGTGCGCCCGCTGCCCGGGACTATTCACCCGGCATCCACTCGGGGGCCCGTGTCACGACGCCTGGTGGTCGCACTGTCGTTGCCATCGCGGCCGGCGGTGCCGCACACGACCGAACCACGAGGTGATCGCATGATCGGGCTGGTGCGTCCTGACCTGGCGGGTGCCGCGGTGGGGGTGCGGTCATGACTCGCGCCGGAGTTCGTCGGACCCTCGACGACGCACCGTTGAGCGTCTTCCACCTCAAGGCGGCCTGCACGGCGGGCGCGGGTTTCTTCACCGACTCCTACGACCTCAACGTGATCGGCACGGTGATGCTGCTGGTGAAGCCTCGGTTCGGGCTCACCGCCGGGCAGGTCGCCGCGGTCACCAGCTCCACCCTGCTCGCGGTGGCGGTCGGTGCCGTCCTGTTCGGCCGGCTCGGTGACCTGCTGGGACGGCGCCGGGTATACGGCCTCGAGGCCGTAATCATGATCATCGGAGCGCTGCTGTCGGCGTTCGCGCCGAACTTCATCTGGCTGCTGGTCGCCCGGGTCGTGCTGGGGCTCGGGATCGGCGGCGACTACCCGGCCTCCGGCGTGATCATGGCGGAGTTCGCCAACCGGCGGAACCGTGGCCGCCTGGTCGGCCTGACCTTCCTGTTCTACGTGCTCGGCCAGGTCGCGGCGTACCTCACGGCGCTGCTCGTCCTCGCCGTCGGCACACCGGACCACCTGGCGTGGCGGGTCATCCTCGGCCTCGGCGCGCTGCCCTCGCTCGTCGTGCTGTGGAACCGCCGGCACATGCCCGAGTCGCCCCGCTGGACCCTCGCCGTCACCGGTGACGGGCAACGCGCGGCCAGCGATCTCGCGGTGTTCAGCGGGCAGGCCGTCGAAGCGATCCCGGCTGTCATCCCGGCGGCTGGCCCGAAGTTCGGACAACTGCTGAGCAGCCGCACGTTCCTGATCACGCTCCTGGGCACCGCCGGGAGCTGGTTCTTCTTCAACGTCGCCGTCTACGGCAACTCCGTGAGCCAGCCGCTGCTCATCGCCAGCATCGCCCCGCGCACCAGCACGCTGACCAACATCGCGATCAACGCCCTGCTGGTGGTGTGTTTCAGCCTTGTCGCGGCGCTGATCGGCCTGGCGCTGCTCGACCGCATGCCGCGGCGGCACCTGCAGATCCTCGGCTTCGGGCTCAGTGCCCTGTCCATGCTGCTCATCGCCGCGATCCCGGGACTGACGAGCACGGTCGTGCCGTTCGCACTGGTTTTCGGGGTGTCCTTGTTCGGTATCGCACTCGGCCCGAACTACACCACGATGCTGCTGGCCGCCGAGTCCTACCCGACGCCGGTGCGCAGTACCGCCCATGGTCTGTCCGCCGGAATCGCCAAGGTGGGGGCATTCCTCGGAGCCCTGGTCACCCCGCTGGCACTCGCCGGGCTCGGGCCGCGGGGCACCGTGCTGATCGCGGGCGGCTGCTTCGTTCTCGGTATTGCGACCACGCTGCTGCTGCGCGAGCCACGCGACCTGGCCCTGGACGACGGTGCGGAGCCGGGCGAGGACGTTCCCTCGGTGATCCCGGCCACGACGGCGGTGTCCGCATGACGGCCTCGGCCCCCGTCCGCTACGCCCGCTGGGACGGGGTCGGCGCTCGGTTCGTGGTGGCGACGACCAGCGCACCCGCACCGCTGAGGGCCGGTCACGCGCTGGTCCGGATCGGCCTGGCCACGGTGTGCGGCAGTGACCTGCACACCGTGCTCGGCCACCGACGCTCGCCGTCGCCGAGCGTCCTGGGCCACGAACAGGTCGGCGTTGTCGCGGCGGTCAGCACTGCTTCCCCGCCCAGGTATCCCGACGGTTCCCCGCTCCTGGAGGGCGACCGGGTCGTGTGGTCGGTCACCGCGTCCTGCGGGCACTGCGACCGGTGCCGAGGCGGGCTGGGCCACAAGTGCCGCACCCTGCGTAAGTACGGCCACCAACAGCTCACCCGGGACTGGCTGCTCAGCGGCGGGTTCGCCACCCACTGCGAGCTCGTGGCCGGCACCACGGTGGTCCGGGTGCCCGACCACGTGCCCGACGCTGTCGCCGCGCCGGCCTCCTGCGCCACCGCGACGGTCGCTGCCGCGCTGGCCGCCGCCGGTCCGCTCGCCGGGCGGCGCGTACTGGTCACCGGCGCCGGCCTGCTCGGGGTCACCGCCACCGCGATGGCCACCGAGGCGGGGGCGGAGGTCGCGGTCGTCGATCCCGATCCCGCCCGGCGCGCGCTGGCCGCCCGGTTCGGCGCGGTGGCCGGCATCGGAACCGACAGTGAGATCAGCGCGGTCGGTGACTTCGGCGAGGTCGATGTCGCGGTCGAGCTCTCCGGGCATCCGGGCGCGGTCGAGCGCTGCCTCGCCTCGCTACGCACCGGTGGCCGGGCGGTGCTGGCCGGTTCGGTCTCGGCCGGCCGGCCCGCCGCGCTCGACGCCGAACGGCTCGTCCGGGGCCTGCACACCCTCACCGGCGTGTACAACTACCGGCCCGCTGATCTCGTCACCGCCGTCGGGTTCCTCGCCGAGCACCACCGGCGTTACCCGTTCGCGGAGATCATCGGCCCCGGTCGCCCGCTCGACGGGATCGACGCCGCGATCAACGCCGCGGGCGCCGACCCCAACACTCTCCGCCAGGCCGTCGCCCCGTGATCGGTCCGGGCGTGGCCATCGTCCCGGGGTGCCCGTCGTCGGTGCGAACGCGCCTCGGTGCGCCCGGTCAGGTCGCCGGGGTGAGCGCGTCGGGGCGGCCGGCGGCCACGCGTGACCACTGGGCGGTGGGGCGGCCGTCCGTCCGGAGGTTGGAGCCGTCGACCGGGATCGGCCGCGGCCAGTCGGCCGGCGAGTCCTCCCACGGCTCCTGCCGGCCGTACACGGTGAGGTCCATGAGCGCGTAGCTGTAGTCCATCGCCTCGACGCCCCGGCCGGTGGTCCAGTAGGTCTCGAAGACGCGGTCGCCCTCCCGCACGTAGCAGACCAGGTGGAACAGGCCGAGTTGGCGGCCGGCGAACAGTGCGTCGAGGGAGTCCCGCGCCGAGTACCAGGGCGCGTCCCAGTCCATGAAGTCGCGGTAGCGGACGGCTTCGTCGTAGGGGCCCTGGGACAGGACCGCGAAGGTGATGTCTCGGGAGTGCAGGTAGGACAGCTCGCTGACCTGGGTGGTGTACCCCGTGCAGCCTTCGCACTGCTCCTCGGCGGACCCGCCGGCGTTCCACATGAAGTAGTAGGCGATGAGCTGCCGGCGCCCTTCGAACGCGTCGAGCAGAGTGACCGTTCCGTCCGGCCCGGTCAACGGGAGGGTGGCGTCCACCTCGACCATCGGCAGCCGCCGCCGGGATGCCGCGATCGCGTCGCCCGCGCGCGTGTGCGCCTTCTCCCGAACCCGCAGGGTGTCCAGCTCGGCCTGGAAGGTGGCCCGGTCGACGACCGCGGGTAGGCCCGGTGCGTCGGTGGTGGTGGCCGTCCCGCGGCAGTGCTCAGACATGGCTGTCTCCTCGCTATCCGTCTCGGTGTCCGTCGGTCGAGATATAGCAACTATCTGATTGCTACATTATGGCAACTATACGGTTGCGTCAACTGTCGGACCATCGAAACGGTTCCCGAGGGGGTCAGGGGGAGGTCAGCGCGTCGGTCAGCCAGGCCAGGAACGGGTCGTACGCGGCGGACCGGCTCCACCGCAGCACGGTCCCGCCCGGCGCGTGCGTGGTGCGGCCGATGGCGTCGATCTCGATGGGCAGCGGGCCCGAGTCGACGAAAGGCAGGCCGAGCGCGGCGGACAGGGCCAGCGCGTCGTGCTGCATGGTGTCCGGGTAGAAGCGGGCGAACCAGCGGTCCAGGTGGTCGGCGAGCAGGCCCGCCCACACCGGGGCCCCCGGTGCGCGGATCCGGGCGTACAGCGGGCTGTCCGAGGTGACCGCGATCCGGGGGTTGAAGGTCACGTCGGCGCTGACGAACTCGGGAGTGGCCAAGGCCCCGTCGGCGACGGCCCGCAGGACCGCGCGGGCGGCGGGCGGGTCCAGGTGGATGTTGTGCTCCGCGCCGCTGGGCTCGAGGTGGCGCAGGGCGCCGCCCATCTGCGTCACCCGCAGCCGGGTGGCCAGCTCGGGAGCCTCGGCCAGCACCGCGGCGAGGTTGGTCAACGGTCCCAGCCCGACCCAGCGCACCGGCCCCTCGGCCGCGGCGCACACCCGCCGCACGGCGGCGACCAGGTCCGCCGGCTGGGCCGGCACCGAGGCCGGCAGGAGGTCCTCGACGCAGAAGTATTGCGATCCGCCCAGGGACCGGCCCGCGACGGTGGCGACCTCGCGGCGGTCCACGAGGTCGAGCAGGTGGCGGGCGAAGCGGGCCCGCTCGCCGCCCACCTCGTCGGCGGTGACCACCAGGGACAGCTCGGGTACCCGCCGCGCCGCCGCGACCACGGCGAGCGCGTCGTCGCCGTCGCCGCCGATGTCGGTGTCGATGATCACCGGGCTGCCCGCCAGGTCCTCCGACCGGGGTCCGGAGTCGGCTGACGCGGCGCCCTCGTGGTCCTCACCCATGTCGCTCACCCTGGCCCCTCGTGCTTGATCTCGCTATCCGGCCGGACTGCCGGGTAGCGCACCGGACGGGGGTCGCCCCATGGAATTAATCGTTGTGGAATTCCGCGCGCGTGCCCAAGTATTTCCACAACTGTTGAGCGAAGTGAGGAGACCGTCGTGCACGTGGTCGTGGGGGCCACCGGGGGAACCGGGTCGGCACTCGTCCGGGAGCTGCTCGCCCGTGGGGAGAAGGTGTGGGCGGTCAGCCGCAAGGGCGACTCGACCGTGCCGGGGGTCGAGGCGGTGGCGGCGGACGCGACCGACGCCGCGCGGATGCGCGAGGTGTGCACCGGGGCGACCGCCGTCTACAACTGCGTGAACCCGCCGTTCGCCCAGTGGCGGGCGGTGTACCCGGAGGTGATGCGGTCCCTGATCGCGGCGGCCGGGGCGTCCGGTGCCGTGCTCGCGGTCGCGGACGACACGTGGATGTACGGCCGGGTCGACGGGGTGATGACCGAGGAGACGCCGGCGCGCCCGGTCACCGACCTCGGGGTGCTGCGGGCGTGGCTGGCCGACCTGGCCCTGGTCGCCCACCACCGGGGGGACGCCCGAGTGGTGATCGCCCGGGGCGGTGAGCTGTACGGCCCGGCGGTCGAGTCGGTGCTCGGCCAGAACCTGTTCGGTCGCGTGGTGTCCGGGCACCGGCCGATCTACCTCGGGGACCCGGACCTGCCGATCACCCCGACCTACATCGGTGACTTCGCCGGAGGGCTGGCCACCGTGGCCGCCGACCCCGAGGCCTGGGGCGAGGTCTGGCACGTGCCCAACGACGTGCCGACCACGGGCCGGCAGTTCGTCGACACGCTCTGCCACCAGGTCGGGCGGCCGTCGAAGCTGATGGCGCTCTCGGAGGGCATGACAACACCGCTCAAGGCGATCTCCTCCGTCGTCCGGCACGGCGCCGCGATGCTCTACCAGTTCGAGCAGCCGTACGTCGTGGACGCGACGAAGTACCTGGCCAGGTTCGCGGGCAGCCACGCGACGCCCTACGCGGAGGGCATCGCGCGGACGGTGGACTGGTACCAGCAGCACCCTGACCTCATCCGGAGCACCATGCTGCCGAAGTAACCGGTTCACGGCCAGCCAGCCCGAGGACAGCTACCGGAGGTCGGTGAAGCCGGTCGGCAGCGCCCGGTCGAGCTGGGTGCGCGAGGTGATGTCGAGCTTGGCGAAGATCTTCCGCAGGTGGTACTGGACCGTGCGGGCGCTGAGGAACAGCCGGGCGCCGATCTCCGGGTTCGACAGCCCGTCGCGGGCGAGCCGGGCGATCTGGGTCTCCTGCGCGGTCAGCTCGGTGTGCCTGGCCCGGTCGATGCGCCGTTTGGCGGTCTCGCCGGTGGCCCGCAGCTCGCGGTGGGCCCGCTCGGCGAACGCCTCCATGCCCATCGCCTCGAACATCCGGTGGGCGGTGCGCAGCTGCTCACGCGCGTCGATGCGGCGGCGTTCCCGGCGCAGCCACTCCCCGTAGAGCAGGTGGGCGCGGGCGAGGTCGGTGCGGATCCGGGTCCGGCCGAGGCGGGTGATCGCTTCGCGGTACAGCGGCTCGGCGGCCGCGCCCTCGGTGAGCAGGGCGTGGGACCGGGCATGGGTGCCGAGCGCCCAGTCGGTCCCGCTGGCGGTGGCCAGCTCGGTGAGCTGCCGGTAGGAGCTGCGCGCCGTGTCGGTCTCGCGGCAGCGCACGGCGGCCTCGATGAGCTCGACGTCCGGCCAGAACGACGCCCCGGGGTCCTCGGCGGCGGCCCGGGCGGCGGTCAGGACGTGCTGGTGCTGGCCGAGGCCGTTGTGCAGCGTGGCGTTCGCCCAGCCGGCGAAGGTGATCCCGATGCCCTGTCCGTGCTTGGTCACGTGTTCGATGGTGGCCTCGGTGAGCACGGCGGTGCGGGCTTCGTCGCCGCGCAGCGCGGCCAGGCCCAGTGCGCCGTAGGGCGCGAGGTTGCTCCCGGTGGCCTCCTCGGCGGTGTGTGCCTCGTCGACCAGTGCCGCCGCGCCGGCCAGGTCGCCGGCGAACAGCAGCATGCAGGCGCGCGAGATGAGGGCCAGGGGCAGCTCGCTGAGCGTGCCGGTCTGCCGGGAGAGCTGGACGTGGCGAGCGGTGAGCGCCTCCCAGCGATCGTCGTCCCAGACCCGCATGGCCGCCACGCAGGCCAACCACAGCCAGCGCAGCTCCTCCTCGGCCGACATGCCGACCCCGAACTCCGTGAGCGCCCTGCGCAGGATCGGCATCCCGACCGCGTACCCGTCGTTGTGCTGGACCGCCAGGCCGTCGAGCAGGAGATCGGGCGCACGGGGGGACCGTGCGGGTGGTGCGGCTCCGGCGGCGCGGGCCACCGCGAGCACACCACCGGCCGGGCCGGCCAGGCTGCCGGCGAAGATCGCGGCGGACAGCGCGTCCAGGTAGGTGGTGCGGCACAGCTCCGTGTTGATGGGCTCCAGGCGCCTGGCGGCCTTGAGCAGCAGCGGCGGGGCGTCGCTGCCCCGGTTGGTCACGTAGGCCAGCTGGGCACGCATCATGTCGGTGCTGGCCTGCTGGACGTCACTGAGCGCCCCGGCCTCGGCCATGGCGAGTAGCTCGTGTGCCTCGTCGAACGCGCCCGCCTGGAGCTCGGCCTGCGCGGCGGCCAGCGCCCGCCCGGTCCGCCGCGACGGGTCCAACGTCAAGGTCGCCGACCGCTGCAGGAACGCCGCCGCGGCGGCCAGGCCACCCCGCGCCCGGGCCCGCCCCGCCGAGTCCTCCAGCTCGGCGGCGACCTCCTCGTCCGGCCCCGCCACCGCGCGCGCCCGGTGCCAGGCCCGCCGATCGGGGTCGGCCGCCGGGTCGGTCACCCCCGCCAGCACCCGGTGTGCCTCCCGCCGGTCGCCGGCCGAGGCCGATCGGTACGCCGCCGACCGCGCCAGCGGATGCCGGAACCGCACCCGGGTGCCGAACTCTGCCAGGTCCGCATCCACCGCCGGAGCGGCCGCGTCCGCCCCGATGCCCAGCTCGCCGGCCGCCCGCCACACCACCGCCGGGTCGCCGGTGGGATCCGCCGCGGCCACGAGCAGCAGGTTCCGGGTGCGCGCCGGCAGCGCCCCAACCCGCCGGCCGAAGCTGTCCTCGATGCTGCCGGCCAGCGCGACGGCGCCGGGCAACCCGAACCCGCCCGCCAGCTCCGCTACCGTCAGCCCGCGTGGCAGCTCCAACAGCGCCAACGGGTTGCCCCGCGTCTCTGCGACGATCTGGTCCCGTACCCGACCGTCCATCGGCCCCGCCAACACCGAGTCCAGCAGCGCCCGCGCATCGGCCTCGGCCAACCCCCGGACCACCAGCTCCGGCAGCCCGGCCAGGGCACTGCTCGGCTCGCGCGCGGCGAACACCAGGCCGACCGACTCCGCGCCCAGCCGCCGCGCCACGAACGCCAGGACCTGCGCCGAAGCGCGGTCCAGCCACTGCTGGTCCTCCACCAGGCAGAGCAGCGGCCGCTCCTCGGCGACCTCCGAGCACAGGCCGAGCACCGCGAGGCTGACCAGGAACCGGTCCGGTGTCGGCCCGGCGCTGATCCCGAACGCGGTACGCAGCGCATCCCGCTGCGGCAGTGGCAGCGCGTCCAGCCGGTCGAGCATCGGCGCGCACAGCATCTGCAGCCCGGCGAACGCCAGCTCCATCTCCGACTGGGCGCCCGTGGCGCGTGCCACCCGGCAGCCCGACGCGTGCCCGGCCAGGTACTCCAGCAGTGCGGACTTGCCCACTCCCGGCTCGCCGTGCAGCACCAGCGCCCGGCTCCCGCCCGCTCGAACGTCCCGAACCAGCTGGTCGAGCACGTCGCACTCGGCGTGGCGGCCGGTCAGCTCCACCGCGTGCCGCAACGTCGGGCTGTCGGCGGTCGTGGACGGCCGGGCCACTAGCCGCACACCCGGTGGCCCGGCCGGTGAACCGGCCGGGTCGGCCAGCCACTGGCGGATTCGACGACGGCCACCCGTGCCAGAGCCTGGACCGCGCCCCCGTGGCCCCCGAGCGAGCTGGAGCAGAGATGCGAACCGTCCGTCCCCGCCGCGCCACGGTCCGCGGACGGCAGGTGATCCACCGGGAGACCGGGTGGGGCGACGGGTTCGGCGATCCGGCGGCCGGCGCGGTCGTGCTGCTCGGCAGCATCGAGGCGGTCGAGGTCAATGACGGACGGCTCACCACGGCGGTGCGGTTGGGCCGCTCCGGCGAGCGCATCGCGCTGCGGGTCCCGGCCGCGCTGTGGTCCACCGTGCGCCACTACCTGTGTCACCAGGTGGCCGCGCGCGGGCACCTGCGCCGCGACCCACGCACCGGGCGCTTGGTGCTCGACCTGATGTCGGTCGACCCCATCGAGCTGTGACCGCCCCCAGGGCCATTCGGCTGATCTCACAAATCCCTCCGAATAACGAGAGGTTGTTTTCAACGGCGGTATCGTGATCGTCTGCGCATCCCTGGCTGCTGGGATATCGGCACCGATCTCGCCCGGCCCACGAGTGGTTTTCATGACTTGCCAATTCGGTGTGCTGGGTGATGTCCACATTCGGCGGGACGGTCAGGAACTATACCCGGGACCGCCCCAGCAGAGTGCGGTCCTGGCGCGTCTGCTAGTGGCCGAGGGAAGGCCCGTCACCACGGACGAGCTGGTCAATGGCATCTGGGGCCGCGATATTCCCAAAATCGCGGTGGTCACCGTTCGGACGTATATTTCTCGATTCCGTAATATCCTGGGTGCCACCTCCGGGTACACGATCCCCTTCACCCGCGCTGGCTACCTGCCGCCGGTCGACGAGAGCAGCCTCGACCTACTGGCGTTCCACGCCCGGGTGGCGGCCGCCCGGCAATTGGTCGGGGTGGGGGAGCCCCGCTCGGCGTTGGGCCAACTCGACGACGCGCTCGCGCTGTACCGGGACGTACGGGCGATGTTCCTCGACGAGCTCGGGATCGAGCCCGGTCGGGACCTTCGTGACCTGCGGCAACGCATCCTGCGCGCCGATCCTGACCTGTTGCTCCCGACGGTGGGCGCTCGGCGCCACCTCGGCTTTGTCGGCCGGTCCGAGGAGCGGCGGGTGCTCGGGTCGATGCTCGCTCATCCCGGTGCTCGGTGCTGTTCTTCCACGGGGCGTCCGGCATCGGGAAGTCGACCTTGCCGCGGCTGCTCGGCAGTGACGCCGGTCGGGCCGGGCGACACGTCATCCGAGTGGACGGCCACGGTGTCCGGTCCCGGATCGACGACTTCGTCGCGGCCGCGGCGCCGGCGGTCGGCGACGACAGCGCGGCGCTCTTCGTCGACTCCTTCGAATGCTGCGCGGGGCTGGAGCAGTGGCTACGCGAGTCGTTCATTCCCGATCTCTCATCCGGTGCTGTTGTGAAATGTCCCCACCGCGCTACGTGATCGAATAATTCGGTACGCCGGTGGGCACCCGCTCGCCCTGTCGACGGCCGCCGATTCGGTAAGTGTCGATGAGATCGACTGGGCTGCTCTCCGGGGCGACCGGCGGTATTCAGGTGAGAATTGCAAGTGCGAACTCAGGTCGATGTAATCGGCCTATTCGACTCGGCTGTCAGGTCGCCGGCGTCGCACCGGCGAGGGACTGGAGTACTTTCCGCCGGGCTCGGAGGTTCCCGATCAACTCGGGCGCGCCGACGCCCGCCTCCGGAAGCTCCCGGATGAAGGCGCCGAGGAACTCGTCGTACACGCCGATCAGGTGCTGGTCGAGCAGGGCAACCGCCCGGTCCGGGTCGGCGATGCCGTCGTCGCGCCAGCGCAGCGCGTGCTCGACCAGGGCGCCGTGGGCACCGTGGGCGGCGTACCAGGTCGCCGCGTCGGCGTTGTGCCCGATCTGCCCGGTGCGCAGCGTGAACAGGAACCGGACCGGGAACAGGACGGCCTTGGTGACCGCCCGCGCCCCCTGCGCCACGAGCGTGGCCGGCGCGGTGAGGCTCCCCAGGTAGCGGTCGTCGAACTTGGTCACCGCCAGCTGCGCGCTCTCCCGGATCAGGCCGGCGCTGTCGGGGCGGACGGCGCCGGCGCGCTGGTCGGTGCCGGCGAGCAGCAGTCCCGCGTCGATCAGGTCCAGCCGGTCGACCTCGGAGAGGCGCCCGTACTCACCCCGGCCGAGGCGAACCCCCTCCGCGTCGGTCCAGAACAGCGAGAGGCGCTCGGCGAGGTCGGTCGCGCACCGCGTCCTGGCCAGCTGGTTCACCCGCGCGATCCCGTCGGCGGTGGTGCGGTCGGTCACGGTGAGGACGAGCGCCACGTCGACATCGCTGACCAGGGGGGCGAACCCGCCGTGCGCGAGGCTGCCCAGCGCGTAGACGGCCGCCAACCGCTCGCCGAGCACCTCACGGGCCGCGGTGGTGACGGCGTCGAGCACGTGCCGCGCCGGCTGCTGTCCAGGCATGCCACCCAGGCTAGCCGCCCCGCCAGTACCGATCGATATTCGCTCCATGAAATTTTTAACTGGCTTCGCTACAATTTGCGAATGGCTACGCTTCGGGCGTTGGAGTGTCTCGTCGCCCTGGTCGACGCGGGATCGATGACGGAGGCGGCGGCCGCGCTGCACATGTCGCAGCCGGCGCTCTCGCACCAGATCGCGGCGCTGGAGCGAGAGCTCGACACCGCCGTCGTCGAGCGGCTCAGCCGCGGGGTGCGCCCCACCGCGGCGGGGCGGGCGGCGGCCGCGCAGGCGCGCGCCGCGCTGGAGGCGGCGGAGCGCGCGGTCCAGCTCGGTCGGGAGGTCGGTGAGGGGCACGCGGGCAGCGTGCGGGTGGCCTGCGTGGAGACGATGACGGCGTGGCTGCTGGTACCGGTGCTGCGGCAATGGCGGCTGCGCCGGCCCGAGGTCGCGCTCGATCTCACCGAGTTCACCAGCGCCGACCGGATGTGCGAGTACCTCGCCGCCGGCCTGGCCGACCTCGGCGTCGGCCCCCGGCCAACTGACACGGCACTGGAGATCGAGGTGCTCGGCCGGGAGGAGGTGGTGGTGGTCGCCGCGCCGGGACACCGGTTCGCCGACCAGGACGCCGTCGCCGTGCCCCAGCTGGCCGGGGAGCCCTTTGTGCACTACGACCGGACCAACGGCATGGCCAGCTGGGTGGACCAGTTCGTCGCGCGGGCCGGCGTGACGCTCACGCCGGTGCTCCGTACCCGCAGCCCCCGCACCGCCGCCCAGCTCGCCGCGGCGGGCATGGGCGTGGCGATCGTGCCCGCGTCCGCCCTGATGCCGCGCCCGGTTGGCGTGGTCCGCCCGCTGCGCCCCGAGGTTCGCCGCGACATCGTGGTCGTCGGGGCCAGCCGCGACGACGCGCTGGTCCAGCGGTTCCTGGCCGACCTGCGCCGCCGGGGGCTGCCCGGCACGCCGGCAGGACACTAGTGCCCTGAGTCCGTCACCCGGGCTGCGATGCGCTGGCCGCGTGGCCCGGTGCACACGGCGGCGAGCAGCGAGCAGGCAAACCCGCAGCCGACGACGAGCAGCCAGGGCGCCCGCGTCAGCGCGAGGAACTGGTCGACGTTCGTGGTCAGCCCGCTCGCGCCGACGCCGCTGTTGGCGATCATCGAACCCATGATGGCCACCCCGAGGGTGTTGCCGGTCTGGCGCGCGGTCGAGGCGATGGCGCCGGCCACCCCGGCCTGGGCGGCGGGCAGGCCCGTTACGGCGGTGCTGGTGATCGGCGGGTTCACCAGCCCGAACCCGGCGCCCAACAGGACGTAGGCCAGCGCGAGCGTCGAGAACGTCGTGCTCGGGGTGAGGCCGTACAGGATCGCGGCGCCGGCCGCCAGGCACAGCCCGGCGAGGATCAGCGGGATGCGCGGCCCACGGTCGGCGACCAGCCGTCCGGAGAACGGGGCGACCGCGACCATCATCAGGGTGGCCGGCGCCACGGCCAGGCCCGCGACCAGCGCGGAGTCGCCCCGGACCTGCTGCAGGTACAGGGTGTTGATGAACAGGAACCCGGACAGCGCGAGAAAGCTGATCACGGCGATACCGTTCGCGGCGGAGAAGGGCGGGCCGCGGAAGAAGCGGAGCTCCAACAGCGGCTCGGCCCGCCGGCGTTCCACGACGACCAGGGCCGAGGCGGCGGCGATGCCGACGGCGAACGCCCCCAGTACCGGGGCGGCGCGCCAACCCTGCGCGGGTCCCTCGATGACGGCGTAGGTCAGGGCCGCGAGGCCAGCCATGACCAGCAGCTGCCCGGGCACGTCGATCCGTCGGGGCCGCGCCGCCCGCGACTCGGGGACCAGCAGCCCGGCCAGCACCCAGGCGCCGAGGCCGACCGGGACGTTCACCCAGAACACCGACCGCCAACCGATGCCGGCCACGAGCACCCCGCCGAGCGCCGGGCCGCAGGCCACCCCGAGGCCGTAGATGGCGCTCCACCAGCCCAGCGCCTTCGCCCGCTCGGTCGGGTCCGTGAACAGCTGCCGCACGATCGAGAGGGACACCGGGGCGAGCATGCAGCCGCCGACCGCCTGCAGGATGCGGAACACCACCAGTGAACCGATGCCGGGCGCGAGGCTGCACAGCAGTGAGCCGAGGCTGAACACCAGGAGCCCGAACCGGAACACCCGGCGGCGGCCCAGCCGGTCGGCGAGGGAACCGGCCAGCACCAGCAGGGTCGCCAGCACCAGCTGGTAGGCGTCCAGCGCCCACTGCAGGCCGGTGACCTTGGCCTGGAATTCCCTGGCGATGGTCGGCAGGGCGACGTTCAGGATCGACGTGTCCACGTAGGTCATGAACAGGCCCAGCCCGCAGACCCCGAGTACCTGCCATCGGCGCGCGAACGGTGTGCCTATCTCCGGTTGACCAACCATGACGCAAGCCTCGGCCGAGGGGGAGCCGGCCACGAACCGGTAGTGTGACAACTAATGCTGGAATCCCGCCAACTCAGCGAGGCCGACCGCGCCGCCAACCGGGTGCTGCCGCACAACGAGCACTTCCCGGTGCACCGGCACACGCGCGCGCACCTCGTCTACGCGGCGAGCGGTGCGCTGACGGTCACGACCCCGAGGGGGACCGCGATCGCGCCGACCAACCGCGCGGCCTGGACCCCGGCCGGAGTCGACCACCAGCACCGTGCCTACGGGCACACCGACATGCGGATCCTCTACGTGCCGCACCCCTACGCCGAGGCGCTGCCCGCCGACCCCGTCGTGCTGGCCATCTCGCCGCTCGTGCGGGAGGTGATCCTGGCGCTCACCGGTCCCCGGGAGTACCCCCCCGAGGACTGGGACCGGATGCGCGACGTCGTGCTGGCCGAGCTGGCCCGCGAGCCCGAGCAACCCCTCCACCTGCCCGAACCGGTGGACCCCCGGCTGCGGGCGGCGACCGACCTGCTGCACGCCGACCCGGCGAGCACGTCCACCCTGGCGCAGCTCGGGCAGGCGATCGGCGCGGGCGAGCGCACCCTGAGCCGGCTGTTCCACACCGAGCTCGGCATGAGCTTCCGGCAGTGGCGGACCCAGCTGCGAATCCAGCGCTCGTTGATCCTGCTCGCCGAGGGGCGGACGGTGCTGGACACGGCCACCGCGTGCGGCTGGTCGAACCCGAGCACGTTCATCGACGCGTTCACCGCGCTGCTCGGCGAGACCCCCAGCCGCTACCGCTCCCGCCCAGTGGGGTGACCATGCGCGAGTAGGTCCAGGCAGGGGCTCAGGACGTCGGTGATGTCGGCCAGTTCGGCGTCGCGCAGGCCGTCGAGGTCCAACAGGTAGCGGCCGATGACCGTGCCGAGGCAGAGCGCGCTGATCAGGCTGGCGCGCAGCTCGACGTGGTCGGCGGTGATGGCCGACCGGACCCGGCGCTCGTGCGCGCCGATCAGGAGGCGCACGTCCTCGTTCGCCCGCTCGTGGGTGAGCATCGACTTGAGCATGGCGAGCGTGGCGGTGGGTTCCCGCTCGAGCTTGCCGGCCAGGATGGTCAGCAGCGACCCGATGACCTCGGCCGGCTCCTCCGTCGGCCCCGTGCCCGGTGCCGAGGTCGCGTCGGCGAACAGTGCCAATCGGGCCGAGGGAGATGCCGCGTGTGGACTGCCGTGATCTGTGGCTTCGTGGGTGGCCCGGCGGTGCGTTCTGGCTGAAGGGGCGGCCGTCGCGCCGGGCGGGCCAGCGACGCTGACCGGGTCCGTTCGGCCTTTGAGTGGAAGCACTCATGTGCCCGGGCGGCCCCGTGGCGACGATTGCCGGGTAATTCCGGTGCCGGTAGGAGCCCCGGATGCGGACAATGCGCCCGAGTGCGCTGACCGGGGACCGGCATCGGTGGATGCCGCGTCAGCAGGAGGAGCTCGAGATGGTCGTAGTGGACACCGAGGTCGACGTGCTGATCGTCGGGGCCGGCCCGGTCGGGCTCACGGCGCGAGCGCTGCTGCACCGGTGGGGCGTGCGGGCGATGGTGGTCGAGCGGTACGGCGAGCTGTCCCCGTTTCCTCGGTCCCGGCTGGTCAACGTGCGCTCGATGGAGATCTTCCGCCAGCTCGGCCTCGCCGCCCCGATCGCCCATCGCGCGTTCGCGCCGAAGTTCGGCCGCATCCGGTTCCGCGACACCCTGCTCGGGGATGACTACGCCTCGGCGGGGATGGTCGGGATCAACGCGCCGATCCCGCAGAGCCCGCTGATCGGCGTGGTCACCTCGCAGGATCGGCTTGAACCCGCGCTGCTCGCCGCGCCGGGCGCACCGGTCCGGTACGGGGTCGAGCTCGTCGACCTCGCCGAGGACAGCGACGGCGTCGTGGCCTCGCTCGTCGACCACCGCGACGGTGCCCATAGCCACGTCCGGGCCCGCTACGTACTCGCCGCCGACGGCGCGAACTCGACCGTCCGCCAACGGCTGGGCATCGGCACCGCCGGCCCCGGCGCGGTGGGGCGCATGGCCACGGTGGTGTTCGACGCCGACCTGCACCGCTGGTCCGACGACCAGCCCGCCGGGGTGTACGCGACCAGGCACGGGTCCTTCCTGCCGCTCTACCCCGAGGGCGGCTGGGCGTGGCTCGTGCCCGCGCCCGAGGACACCGAGCGCGCCGACTGGCCGGGTCTCCTCGCGGCCGCGCTCGGTGCCGGCATGGGTGCCGGCGTGGGTGCTGACGTCCGACCCGAGGTGCTGCGGGTGCAGCACTGGGTGGTGAACGCCTTCGTCGCCGAGCGCTTCGGGCACGGCCGGGTCCTGCTGGCCGGCGACGCCGCGCACGCGATTCCCCCGGCCGGCGGCCTCGGCATGAACGTGGGCATCGCCGACGTGCACAACCTGTGCTGGAAGCTGGCCGCTGTGCTGCACGGATGGGCCGACCCCGGGCTGGTGCACACCTACGAGCCGGAACGCCACCCCGTCGCCCAGGAGAACCTCCGGCAGGCGGTGGTCAACGCCCAGCTCATGTTCCAGGTGCAGAGCGGGCGTGGCGACCCGTCGCGCGACGGTGGGGCGCAGCCGGACCAGGTCGAGCTGCCCTGGTCGGAGCAGTACTTCGCCCAGCTCGGGCTGGTGCTCGGCGTCGCCTACCGCTCGGCGGCCGTGCGCCCGGGCGACGGCACCGCACCCGAGCCCGCCGGCGGCACCGACTACGTGCCCACCGCGGCGCCGGGCCACCGGATGCCGCACGCCTGGCTCACGGATGGGCGCTCCACGCTGGACGCCCTCGGCGAGTGGTTCACGCTGCTCACGCCGGCCCCCGCCGAGTGGACCCGGCCCACCGACGGCCCGTGGCCGCTGCGCGTGGAGACCCTGCCCGGTGAGCACGCCGCCCTCTTCGGCCTCGGCGAGCAGGGGGCGGTGCTCGTGCGGCCGGACGGCCATGTCGGCGCCCGCTGGCCGGCCGGCCCGCCCGGTGACGCCGCACTGCCCGATGCCCTCGCCGCGATCACCTGCTCGGGCGCCGCCCGGGCCGGAGCCGTTGCGCCGGTGGGCGAGCTCAGAGGGTCTGGATCAGGCCGCCGTCGATGACGAGGTCGGCACCGGTGATGTTGCCCGCCCGGCCGCTGGCCAGCAACAACACCGCGTCGGCGACCTCCTCGGGGTGGGTGAACCGGCCCGTCGCGCTGTCGGCGACGGCGTGCTTGGCGACCTCGCTCGGCGCGCTGCCGGTGGCCCTGGCGACCGTGTCGGCCACGCCGCCCTCGGCGAGCCACAGCGCGGTCTCCACCGGCCCCGGGCTGACCATGTTGACCCGCAGGCCCCGGGGCCCGAACTCCTTGGACAGCGACTTGCAGAGGTTGCTCAGCGCGGCCTTCGCCGCGCTGTAGTCGATCACCACCGGGTCGGGCAGGAACGCGTTGACCGAGCTGACCGTGACGATCGTGGCCGGAGTGCGCTCCAGCAGGTGCGGCAGCGCGGCGCGGATCGTGCGCACCGCGCTGAGGAAGTTGACCGACAGCGAGTTGGCCCAGTCCTCGTCCGTGACCGCCAGAAAGCCGTCCAGCCTGACCTGGGCGGCACCCACGTTGTTGACCAGGATGTCGATGCCGCCGAAAGCGCGGACGGCCTCGTCGATGAGCCGGGCCGGCCCGTCCGGAGCCGTCAGGTCGACCGCCACCGGGTGGACGTTGCCGGCCGAGGCGAGCTCGGCCAGGTCGGGGCCCTCGGAGCGGGCGCCGGCGACGACGCGGACGCCCTCGGCCACCATGGCCCGGGTGATCGCGAGGCCGATCCCCTTGCTCCCGCCGGTGACGACCGCGACCTTGCCGTTCAGCTGCAGATCCATCCGCGCTCCCGAGTCGCCCGGCGCGGACCGCACGGCTCGCCGCCGAGGCCATCCTGTCGGTCGGCGCGACGCTCCGGTACCCCGTTCGGCGATTCCCCGCCGGGCGCGGGGTCAGCTGCTCGGGGCGAGGACGTGCAGGGACATCCAGCGGCTGACGGCGCGCTCGGCCGCGGCGGTCATCGCCTGCTCCGCCGCCGCGAGCTCGTCGAGGAAGCGCCGTGCGCCCTGCTGGCCCAGCGCCTGGTGCAGTGACTCGCGGTACGCCGGAATGTCCAGCCACTGCCGGGCGAGCGCCGCGTCGGCCTCGACGTGGAACTGGATGCCGTAGCTGCCGCCGTGCCGGAACAGCTGGTTCGGGTACAGCGGCGAGCTGGCCAACAGCTCGGCCCCGGGCGGCACGTCGAAGGTGTCGCCGTGCCACTGCATCGTCTCCAGCCGGGGTGCCGTGCCGCCGCAAACAATGTCACCCCAGACGGGGTCGTCCGCTCCGGCGGCGGTCAACTCGACCTCGGTGATGCCCACCTCCGGGACCGGGCCGGAGTACACCGCCGCGCCGAGCGCCGCCGCCAGCAGCTGCGCGCCGAGGCACACCCCCCACACCGGCACGCCGGCCGCCGTCGCCTCGCGCAGGTAGGCGATCTCGTCGTCGATCCAGGGCAGTGAGCCCCGGTCGTTGACGCCCATCGGGCCGCCCATGGCGATGATCGCGGCGAACCGGTGGTGCTCGGGCAGCGGCTCGCACCACGGCCGGACGGTGACCACCTCGGCGTGCTCGGCGAGCACCGGCAGGTAGGCCGCCGGCGGCTCGCACTCGACGTGGCGCAGTTCCAGGATCCGCACGGTCTGTCCTCTCGTGACGCTCCCTACGCGGGAAGTCTGCCGAACTGGTCGGCGAAGACGGCCAGCGCACCGGGCACCGACGCCGACACAGGGGCATCGACGCCGTCCTGGGTGACGGGCGCGCCGATGGCCAGGTGGATCGGCACGTGCCCGGTCCACAGCCCCGGGGTGGGGTCCTCGGACGGCGGGCCGGACCGGATCTTCACGCTCGCCCGGTCCAGCGGCAGCCGCAGGACGGCGGTGGCGGCGAGCTGTTTGCGGGTCGGCACCGGCACCTCCGCCCAGCGCCCGGGCATGAGCCGTTCGGAGATCAGCCGGACCGTTCGCTCGCGGTCGTCGTCCGGTACCGGGACGGCCAGGCCGAAGGCCATCGCGCTGCGGTAGTTCAGCGTCGAGTCGAAGAGCGTGCCCTCGTAGACGAGGCCGTCCAGCACGGTCACCGTCGCCGACATCGGGATGCCCGCGCCCGCCGCCCGGCTGATGCCGGCCCCGGTCGAGCCGTGCACCAGCAGCGTGTCGCCGTCGCGGCAGTACGCCATGGGGATGACGACGGGGAAGCCGTCCCGCACGAAGCCGACGTGCGCGATCAGGGCGGCGTCGAGCACCGCGTAGAGATCGTCCCGGCTGCGTCGCTGCAGCTCCTTGGCCCGGGTGAGCTCGGTCAGCGGGTCGGGCGGCAGGGTTTGCTCGACCGACGTCGGCAGCTGTGCTGGCATGGCCAATATCGTGGTTCAGTCGTCCCGCCGCCGCGCGGTCCAGTTGAGCCGGTCCCCACCACACCAGTAGGTAACGCCCGATGTTTCACGAGATCGACAAGCTGGTCACCCTCGACCGGGGCGCCGAGTCCTCGCTGCGCGACCAGATCGTCGACCAGCTCACGGCGGCGATGCGCGACGGCGTGCTGGTCCCCGGCGACCCACTGCCGTCGAGCCGGTCGCTGGCGGCCGCGCTGGGCGTCGCCCGCACCACGGTCGTGGCCTGCTACCTGCGGCTGGAGGGCGAGGGGTGGCTCTACAGCAACCACGGTTCCGGCACGTTCGTGGCCGACCGTCCGGACGAGCGGGACCGTCCCGACGGGCGGTCTCGTCCCGACGGGCGGGGTCGACCTGACGGGCGGGGTCGACCTGACGGGCGGGCAGCTGTCGGGCCGGCGGGGGCGGCAGCCGGCCGGCCGGCGGGACCGGCGGGGATTCCAGCGTCGGACGAGCCACCGGCACCCGCGTTCGACCTGATCCCGGGCAACCTCGACCCGAGCGTGCTGGCCACGCCGAGGTGGCGGGCGGCGTTCCGGGCCGCCCCGGCGACGGGCACCGTGCCACCGGCCAGCGGCCTGCCCGCGCTGCGCGCGGCGTTGGCGGAGTACCTGCGGTCCGCGCGGGGGCTGGCGTGCCGGCCGGAGGAGATCGTGCTGTGTGCGGGTACGGCGGAGGGGCTCACGGTCGTCGGGCTCGCGCTCGGCTGGCCGGGCCTCGCGGTCGCCATGGAGGATCCGGGCTACCCGGCGGTGAGTGCCGTGCTGCGCCGGATCGGGGCCCGGGTGGTCCCGATCGCCGTCGACGGCCCGGTGTCGGTGCTGGCCGGGTTGCGCCGCCTGCCGGCGCCGCCGGTGGCGGTCTACCTGACACCCAGCCACCAGTACCCGCTGGGCCACCGGCTGCACGAGGAGGAGCGGCGTGGCCTGCTGGAGTGGTCCGCCGACACCGGTGCGGTGCTGCTCGAGGACGACTACGACGGCGAGTTCCGCTTCGGGGTCGCGCCGCTGCCCAGCCTCGCCGGGCTCGACCCCTCGGCGGGCACGATCTACCTCGGCACCCTGTCCAAGGTGCTCGACCCGGCCCTGCGCATCGCGTATCTGCGGATACCCCCTCGGCTGCTCGACGCGGTGCTCGCGAGCCGGGCGGACCTGGGTTCCACGACCTCCGGATCGGCCCAGGAGGCGGTGCTGCGGATGCTGCGCAGTGGCGAGCTGGCCCGGCACATCGCCAGGGCGCGGCGGCTCTACGCGGACCGCCGCTGGGCCGTCCTGCAAGCGCTCGCCGCCGTGCCCGCCGTCACCCGGATCCGGGGCATGGAGGCCGGCCTGCACCTCGTCGCGGAGCTGGCCCCCGGAGTCCGGACGGCCGTGCTCGTCGCCGAGGCGGCGGAGCGCGGCGTCCACGTCGAGGACCTGGACAGCTTCCGCGCCCAACCCGACCCCGACCGCCCCGCCCTGGTCATCGGCTACAGCGCCCTGGCGCCGGCCCAGCTGCGGCTGGCGGTGGACCGACTCGGCTCGTGCCCGGAGCTCACGCGACTCGCGCACCCGTGAATCTCGCGCATCGATAAATAGAGCCCGCATGGTCGCGACGGCCGCATGCGGGCACGGCACGGCAAGGCAGTGCTGGGCCGCGTACTAGTTCGCGAGTACTAGTGTGCGGGCGTTGTAGCGTGGTGTTTGGTGGTGGTCGTACCATTTTGGTGGAATGAATTCGGGTTGGCCGTGGCGTATTCGCACTGACCAGTCGGAGTCGTGGACGACGTTGTGGTGGGCGCGGCAGAGCATCACCAGGTTGTTGATATCGGTTCGTCCGCCGTGAATCCAGTGAATGATGTGGTGCACCTGGCACCAGTTGGGGGTTTTGTC
>DATAZG010000045.1:0-22735 GCA_036272155.1 Pseudonocardia sp. | reverse complement strand
CAAGGCGAAGCGGGCCCCGGAGCTGGGCGAGCTCGACGTGGTGCCGCAGATCCCCGTCGCGATCGGCGCCAGCGCGGCCGACGTGCCGGCGCTGCGGGATGCGATCCGGCCGCTGCTGGCCCTGTACGTGGGCGGCATGGGTGCGCGGGGCAAGAACTTCTACAACGACCTGGCCTGCCGCTACGGCTTCGAGGCCGCCGCCGCGCTGCCGGACGCGCTGATCGACGGGGTCGGCCTGCTCGGCCCGGAGGGGCTGATCAGGGAGCGGCTGGCCGCGCTGGCCGAGAGCGGGGTCACGACGCTGAACATGACCCCGCTGGGCGCCGACCCGGCCGCCACGGTCGACCAGATCGAGCGGATCGTGAAGCTCGCCGACGGTCTGTGACCTGCGTCGCGGTCGGAGTGGATCCGTCGGGCGGGGCTGTCGGCGGGGCTGGGGGGCACGCCTCTCCCGTTAGGGGCACGAGGACCCTCTGTGGGGGTGATGCTCACCGGCCGTGCCCGAGGGCACACTGAGCGTCCACCGGGGCCCGGCTCGTTCGGGGTTCCCAGGAGCGCCACCCGCTCCCGGGGCGATGCCGCGCCCGTGTTCCAGCGGAGGATGTTGTGACGGTCGATACCGAGTTCATTCCGGCCACGTCGGACCACAAACCGGCGCACTCGCCCATCGATGTGTCGTCGAAGGCGTTCTGGGCGCAGACCTCGGAGCAGCGTGACCAGCGGTTCGCCCAGCTGCGCGCCGAGGACCCGGTGTCCTGGCAGCGCCCGGTGGAGGACGCCGTCGCCCCCGATCCGAACGATCCCGGCTACTGGGCGCTGGTCAGGCACGCGGACATCGTGAAGGTCAGCCGGGACTCGAAGAGCTTCATCTCCGGGCAGGGCGTGCTGTTCGACATGCTGCCGCCGGAGTTCCTGGAGATGTCCCAGTCGTTCCTGGCCATGGACGCGCCCAAGCACGACTACCTGCGCAAGCTGATCAGCTCGGCGTTCACCCCGCGCCGGATCCGGCGGATCGACGAGCAGATCAAGGTGGCCGCGCGGGAGGTGGTGGACAGCTTCGCCGGCAATCCGGCCGGCGAGATCGAGTTCGCCTCCGAGTGCGCGCAGCAGCTGCCGGTGCGGCTGTTCTGCGACATGTTCGGGGTGCCGGACGAGCTGCGCGAGCAGACCGCCCGCTCGGCCGCCGACATCGTGTCCTGGGCGGACCCCGAGGCGCTGGCCGGCCGCACGCCGGCGGAGGTCCAGCTGGGCGCCTGCGAGACCCTGCACGGCATCGCGGCCCAGATCCTCGCCGAGCGCCGGGCGAACCCGGCCGACGACCTGTTCACCAACCTGGTGCAGGCCGAGGTCGACGGCCAGCACCTGACCGACGCCGAGATCGGTGCCTTCTTCGTGCTGCTCTCCGTGGCCGGCACCGACACGACCAAGCACACCTCCACCCTGACCGTGAAGGCGATGACCGACTTCCCGGACCAGCGGGACTGGCTGCGCGCCGACTACGACAACCGGATCAAGACGGGGCTGGAGGAGTTCGTCCGGTACGCGTCGCCGGTGATGACCTTCCGGCGCACGGCTGTCGTCGAGACCGAGCTGGGCGGCAAGCGGGTCATGCCCGGGGACAAGGTCGTGCTGTTCTACCCGTCCGGCAACCGGGACGCCGATGTGTTCGCCGACCCGGAGCGTTTCGACCTGTCCCGCGACCCCAACCCGCACGTAGGCTTCGGCGGCGGTGGCGCCCACTTCTGCCTGGGCAACCAGCTGGCCAAGGGCGCGCTGCGGGCCCTGTTCAGCGAGCTGTTGACCCGCATACCGGATTTCGAAGCCGGTGAACCCGACCTGCTGGGTACGAACTTCATGCGCGGCGTGAAGCGCCTACCCTTCAGATTCACGCCCGAGAAGTAAGGAGGAACAGTCATGCGCATCGTCGTCGACCGGGACAAGTGCACAGGTCTGGGCATGTGTGAGGCAGAGGCGCCCGACCTGTTCGAGGTACAGGACGACGGGACGCTGAAGGTTCTGGACGAGCAGCCCGAAGAGGCCCAGCGGGAGGCGGCGGAGGCGGCAGTGCTGTCCTGCCCCACCGAGGCCCTGACGCTGGTGGAGGACTGAGCTCCGGTGGCGGTTGAGCGGTTCGTGGTGGTCGGGGCGTCGTTGGCCGGGTTGCGGGCGGCGCAGACCGCGCGCAAGACCGGCTACACCGGTCCGTTGGCGCTGGTCGGCGGTGAGGTCCACCTGCCGTACGACCGGCCGCCGCTGTCCAAGGACTACCTGAAGGCCAACGACGACGGCCCCGAGGACCCGACGTTCCGCACCGAGCAGGAGCTGGAGGAGGAGCTCGGCGCCGAGCTGCGGATGGGCACCTGGGCCACCGGGCTCGATCCGAAGCGCAAGGTGGTGGCGCTGAGCGACGGCACCGAGCTGGAGTACAGCGCGCTCGTCGTGGCCACCGGGGCCAAGGCGCGCACGCTGCCCGGCACCGAGGAGCTGGCCGGGGTGCACACGCTGCGGACGCTGGACGACGCCGTGGCGATCCGGCGGGCGCTCGAGACCGGGGCGCGCACCGTGGTGGTCGGCGCGGGGTTCATCGGCTCCGAGGTGGCCGCCGGCGCGCGCAAGCGTGGCCTGCCGGTGACCGTGCTGGAGGCGCTGCCGGTGCCGCTGGTGCGCTCGGTCGGCGAGGACATGGGCCGGGCGTGCGCCGACCTGCACCGGGCGCACGGCACCGACCTGCGCTGCGGGGTCAAGGTCACCGGGCTGACCAGCGCGGACGGCCACGTGACCGGGGTGTCGCTGGACGACGGCACCACGATCCCGGCCGACCTGGTGGTCGTCGGTACCGGGGTGGCGCCGTGCACCGAGTGGCTGGCCGACTCCGGCGTGACGCTGCACGAGCGCGACCGGGGCATCATCTGCGACGAGACGCTGGCCACCGGGTTGCCCGGGGTGTACGCCGCCGGCGACGTGGCGCACTTCCCGCACGCGCTGTTCGACGGGCAGCTGATGCGCCTCGAGCACTGGACGAACGCCGCCGAGCAGGGCATGTTGGCCGCCCGCAATGCGCTGAACCCGGCCGAGGCGAAGCCGGCGATGGGCGTGCCGTACTTCTGGTCGGACTGGTACGACAGCCGGATCCAGTTCGTCGGCGTGCCGCAGGCCGAGGAGATCAGGGTGGTCAGCGAGGAACTGGGCGAGGAGAAGTTCCTGGCGCTCTACCGCCGGGGCGACCGGCTGACCGGCTGCATCACCATCGACCGGCCGGCGCAGATCATGAAGTACCGCCGCCTGATCATGAAGTCCGCCACCTGGGCCGAGGCACTGGAGTTCGCGGGAGTGTCCTAGCAGCCGGTGAGTGGTATTGGTCGCTCCATCGACCAATACCACTCTCACAGGCCATTAGCGCGCCGCCTCGGCCAGAGCAGCAGGTAGAGCAGCCCGGCGCTGAGGGGGCCGACGACGGATGACAGGTCCGCGCCGTCGAGCGCGCCCGCGATCGGCCCGGTCCAGGTCGAGGTGCTCAGGCTGAGCGCGGCCAGCACCGTGCCGGCGACGTCGGCGATGACGCCGGGCACGTTGACCCCGTTGCGGTACCAGTACGGACCCCGGGGTGTCTCGTCGTTGAGCCCGATCCCGTCGTAGCGGCCGCGCCGCAGCACGATGTCGACGATGTAGATGGCCATGGCCGGTCCGAGGAATGCCACGGTGAGCTGCAGGATCGCGTTCAGGGTGGCGAGGAAGGTCTCGGAACCCAGCAGCGCGTACGCGGCGATCGCGCCGCCGAGCACGAAGTTGATCACGACGGTCGTCACCCGCCGTGCCGGTACGCCCAGTGCCTGCAGGCACAGACCGGACGAGTAGGTAGTGAGCACGTTGTTGGTGACAAAACCGACCACCACGACGAGCAGGAACACCGGATAGAACCAGGCCGGCACGATCTGGGCGATCGAGGTCTGCGGGTCGTTCATGTCGATGCGCGTGCCGGCCAGCACGCCGAGCACCCCCAGCGCAACGGAGGGCACGAGCCCGCCTGCGGCCGTCCAACCGAGCACCGCCCGCCGCGACGTGGTCCTGGGCAGGTAGCGCGCGTAGTCGGCGCCGGTCTGCCAGGACAGCGGACCGGACGCGATGATGGTGAACCCGACGAACAGGGCGACCCAGAGCTTGCCGCCGCCGAGAGGCGCGGTCGGAGCCCAGGAGTAGTCCGCCCGAGCCGCGACGAAGGCCCCGAGCAACACCATGGCCGCGGCGAGGGCGGCGGTGAACCACGAGCTCAGCCGCACGATGGTGGCGTGGCCGTAGACGCTGATCACGACCGTGCCGGCTCCGACGGCCACCAGCACGCCGACCTCGACGGCGGTCGAGTTCGGCACCCCCGACGTCGACAGCAGGGCGAGCCCCGCCAAGGCACTGAGCGCCAGGTTGACGGCGATGTAGGCGACCGAGACGAGCCAGCCGACCCCCGCGCTGAGCGGCCGGTTAGCCCTCGGCCCGAACATCGCCCTGGTCACCACGACTCCGGGTGTCCCCGAGGCGGGTCCGGTGATCGCCAGCGCGCCGACGCCGAGCCACCAGAGGTTGCCGGCCACGATGACCGCCACGGACTGCCACACGGTCAGGCCGAGCAGCAACATCGCGCCGCCGAGCAGGAAGTACAGGTAGGTGATGTTGGCGGCCAGCCACACCCAGAACAGTTCCCGTGGCCGGCCGTGGCGTTCGGCATCCGGGATGTGGTCGATGCCGCGGACCTCGATCCGGCCGGCCGTGTCGGACATGCCGGACATGTCGGGCCGGGCGGGTGGGACGTCCGACGCCGAGGGCGGAACCGAGTCCTGCGTGGTCATGGCGATTCCTCGCTGCTGTCGACTGTGCGGCGGTGCGTGCTCAGGCGAGCGGGCCGGCCGCTTTGATCTGGACCCGGGTGACCGGTTCGGTGAGGTAGGCCAGTGGGGTCTCGATCAGCTCGACGATCTCCACCGAGCGGGGGTCGGCCCCGGCCTGGATGGCGTGCTCGCGCGCGGTGGCGCAGGCCGCGTCGATTGCGGCGGCCCGCCCGGATCCCGCCGGGATGATCACATCCCACCGCCCGCTGGCCAGCGCGATGGCGGCGCCGACGGCGTTCGCGATGTCGCCGTGTTCTGGCCGCAGGATCTCACCGGCGCCCGGGACCGTGTCCGGGAGCAGGAAGGCGCCGCCACCGACGGCGACGACCGGCCGGCCGCCCCGACCGGCGACCAGCTGGTCGAGCGCGTCGGCCAGTGCGGCATCCGCCTGCGAGAGCGCCGCCGCGAGGAGATCGGTACGGCGGCGGTCCTTCGACAGAGCCAGTTCCTTCGCCGTACCGAGCTTGATCCGCCCGGCGCGGATCGCCGCGTCGGTGAGCGTCGCCGTGCCGCCACCGAAGGCCAGCGCCTGCTCCCGGATGCGGTGGCCGACCGAACCCGGTCCGACCACAGGGGCCTCGGCCGTACCGGTGATCGTCGTACCGCCGCCGAGGCCGATGCTGAGGATGTCGGGCATCCGGAAGTTCGTGGTGACCCCACCGATCCGCGTCACCGACGTCGACTCCCGGGGGAACCCGTCCACCAGCACCCCGAGATCGGTGGTGGTTCCGCCGACGTCCACGACGACAGCGGACTTCACCCCGGACAGCAGTGCGGCGCCGCGCAGCGAGTTGGCCGGCCCGGACCCGATCGTCAGCACCGGGTACCGCGCCGCGTACTCCAGTGCCATCAGCGTGCCGTCGTTCTGCGCGAAGTAGGTAGTCGGGGCCAGGCCGTGGTTGCGCAGCACCGCCGAGAGTGCGGCGGTCACCTCACCGGCGACGTCGTGCAGGGCCGCGTTGAGCACGGTCGCGTTCTCGCGCTCCAACAGGCCGAGTTGTCCGATCTCGTGGCTGAGCGACAGCGGGAGGTCGCCGAGCACCTCCCGCACCACACCCGCCGCGAGCTGCTCCTGGTCGGGGTTGATCGGGCTGAACACCCCGGTGATCGCCACCGCGTCGATCTCGCCCCGCAGCGGCTCGAGGAACCGGCGGATGGCGGCGGCGTCGACGCTGCCGATGGCCCGGCCGTCCACGAACCGGCCGCCGCCGACGATCACCCGCCCGGCGCACACGACGTCCCGAAGATCGGCGGGCCAGGACTCCAGTGGTGGCACCGAGGTGGTAGCCGGCGCGCCGAGCCGAATGGCGGCGACTCGGCCGAGCCGGCGCCGCTCGACGATCGCGTTGGTGGCCGAGGTGGTTCCGAGCATCACCCGGCCCACGAGCGCCGGGTCGTCCAGCTCGGCCAGGACGTCACCGAGTGCCGCGTGCATGCCCGCGACGACGTCGGGACTGGTCGGGTGCTTTGACCAGGCCAGGACGTGGTTGTCCCGGTCGAGTACGACCGCGTCGGTGTTGGTGCCACCGACGTCGATGCCGACCCGCAGGTCGGCGCCCTCACACCCGAGCACTGGCCAGCTCCTCGACTCCCGCGAAGTCCAGGTCGTAGCCGAAGGCCCGGGGGCCGGCGATCCGCAGCCCCTCGGCGGTCCGCCAGATCGGGTCGCAGGGCCACGCCAGGACGCACACCCGCTGGCCGTAGCGAACCGACTCGGTCGCGATGGCCTGGGCCGTCGTCGAGTCGACGACGGTGATCAGGTCGGGCACGCTCGCGCGGACCTCCCCGTCCTCGAACGCCACGAGGTTCTCGTTCTGCACCTCGATCCGCAGCAGCCGGCCCGCGTCGGCGGCCGAGCCCTCGACGACCACGCTGCCCCGGACGAAGCCGCCCTCGGTCCTGCGCTCGACCGCGACGACCCGTCCGGCCACCAGGCGTACGGCGGCCAGCTCGGTAATGAGTTCGGCGACGGGATCATCAGCTCCGGGCAGGACGCGCCCTACCCGCAGTGCGCGGGACACGCTGCCGGTGACGATCGCGCCTCTCAACCGCGCCGCCGGCAGGATGTAGTCGGCCATCAGGACGAACGAACCGGCGGCCACCGCGACGGAGCGGGCGATCGTCTCCGCCCAGGCGGCCGTCACGGGCCGGATGACGGTGACATTGCCGAGCACGTCGGCGATCACCGCGATCGTCTCCGGGATACCGGCAACGTTCATGGTGGTCATCGACAGCTCCGGGAACGCTCGCCCGATACCGTCGCCGTCGATCAACGGGAGGCCCAGCTGCGCGGCCCAGCCCACCGAGGACACCCCGTTGGACCCGCCAATCTCGCAGCACATCACGGCCACGACCGACGCACCCACCGTCTCCTCGACCGTGCGCCGGATCAGGTGCGGCTCGCTGTCACCGAGGAGCATCTCGGAACCGACGGTCGGCGCGCCGACCCCGCTGAGCGGCAGGATCAGGCCGCCATCCGGCAGATCACAGAGGCTGACCAGCGGAACGGGGCCGTGTTCCCGAACGGCACGCCGAGCACCCAGCAGCCCGGTCTCGATCTCACCGCCGCCGCCGGTTCCGAAGATCGCACAGCCGAGCGCGAGCTCGTCGAGGTCCTCGACGTCGAGGCTGGACAGCGGGGGATGCGCCATGCACCCAACAATGCGACCGCGGGCGAGCCGCGACAATGTCCGACTACTACAGGGTATGGCGATCCCTTGTCGGCTACCTACAGTATTGCGATGCGGACAGTGGCAGACCTGGTCGCCGCCGGTCGGGGTTCGATACGGCTGCTCGGCGGGGTGGGCTCGCGCGGCGTTCGCACGGTGCGGTCCGTGGAGCATCTCGGGGACCTCGACGGCGTGGAGCCGGACGCGCTGGTCGTCGTGGCGAGCAGCGCAGTGGTGGCTGCCCACTCGTACGAGTTCGACCTCGCGGTACGGCGCGCGGCGGCGGCCGAGCTGGCCGGGCTCGTGCTGCCGGGGTGCGGCGAGCTCCCCTTCACCGCCGTGCGACTTGCCGATCGCGTCGATGTGGCGCTGCTGGGCTGCGACGACCGCGACGACATCGCCACGACGATCGTGCGGCTCGACCAGCTGCTGCGTGGTGACGCGGCCACAGATCTGGCGCGTGCCACCTCGGTGGTCGACGTGGTCCGCCGGCTGGAGGCACTCGACGGGACGGATGTTCCGGAGCTGCTCGACGCGGCGGGGGCGGCACTCGGTACCGCGCTGCGGCTCGCCGGTCCCGACGAGGTGGGCGAGCCTGTCCTGATCGACGGCCGCTGCACGAGCCGCGTGCACGCCGGCGCCGACGACACGGCGACCGCGCTCGCGTTACCGGTCCTCGCGGCCGCGGTGAGCCGCCTGATCGGGGCGGCGAACGCACGGCGTGCGCTGCCCCAGCGGGCGCGCGCGGCGATCCTTGCCGAGCTCGTGACCGGTGACGCCTCCGCGACCGCCGCCGTCCTGCAACGGGCCCGTGCGCTCGACGTCGCGGTCGACGGTGTCCACGCGGTGATCTGTCTGGCCGGCGCGGCGGCCACGGAGAGCAGCGAGTCCGCCGTGCTCGCGGCGCAGTCGCGGCGGGACTGGGCGGCCACCGTCGCGGTGGAAGCCCTCGCCTCGAGCAGCGACACCTGGACGGTCACCGCCGTCGAGGACGACGTGCTCGCCGTGTGCACCCGCCGTGGCGCCCGGGCGAACGACTGGCACCACCTGCACCCCGCCGCCGAGCTGATCCTGCGTCAGCTGCACGCCGAACGGCCCGACACCGCCGTGTTCGCCGGCATCGGATCCGCCCACCCCGGCCCGGCCGGCCTGCGGACCACCGCGGCGGAGGCCAGAGCGGCGGCCGCGGGCGCCCGGGCGGCCGGGCGCCCGCATACCGCCGCGGCCTTCGATGCCACCGGCGTGCGCAGGGTCCTCGCCGAGATACGCGCGTCCACCCTCAGCCGCAACGTGCTGGACGCCCTGCTCGCTCCGCTGGACAAACTCGGCCCGGAACGGGCCAACACCGCCATCGAGACGCTGGGTGCCCTACTCGACGCCCAGGGGTCGCCCCAGGCGGCCGCTGCCCGGCTGCACCTGCACCCGAACGCCGTCCGCTACCGCATCCGACGGATCAGGCAACACCTCGACGTCGACCTCGACGATCCCGATGCCCGGTTCGCCCTGCTGCTCGCGTGCCGGGTGCGACTCATTCGGGGGTGAGCCCGGTGACGCGCTCTGTCGGGAGCGCGGGACCGGCGTCGGTCACAGGCCGAGGCCGCGGCCGACGACCTCCTTCATGATCTCGGTGGTGCCGCCGTAGATCCTGGTGATCCGGGCGTCGGCGTACAGCGTGGAGATCGGGTACTCGCTCATGTAGCCGTAGCCGCCGTGCAGCTGCAGGCAGCGGTCGACCACCCGGCCCTGCAGCTCGGTGCACCACCACTTCGCCTTGGCCGCGTCCTCCGCGCTGAGCCTGTCGGCGTTGAGCAGCGTGATGCAGCGGTCCACGTAGGTCTGTGCGATGTCCACCTCGGTGGCGATCTCGGCCAGCACGAACCGGCTGTTCTGGAACGAGCCGATGGGTTGGCCGAACGCCTTGCGCCCCTTCACGTACTCGAGCGTCAGCTCCAGCGCCACGGTGGCCGAGGTGACCGCCGACAGCGCGATGGACAGCCGCTCCTGGGGCAGGTTGGCCACCAGCTGGCGGAAGCCCTGGCCCGGCTCGCCGAGCAGGTTCTCCACGGGCACCCGGACGTCGGTGAAGGACAGCTCGGCGGTGTCCTGGGCGTGCTGGCCGAGCTTCTCCAGGTTGCGGCCGCGCTCGAAGCCCGGCATGTCCCGCTCGATCACCAGCAGGCTCATGCCGGCGTGCCGCTGTGCCGGGTCCGTCTTCACGGCGGTGATCACCAGGTCGGCGTTGATCCCGTTGGTGATGAACGTCTTCGAGCCGTTGACCAGGAAATGCTCGCCCTGCCGGATCGCTGTAGTGGTCATCGAAGCCAGGTCGGAGCCGATGCCCGGTTCGGTCATCGCGATGGCGGTGATCAGCTCGCCGCTGGCGATACCGGGCAGCCAGCGCTGCCGCTGCTCCTCGGTGCAGTAGCGCAGGAAGTAGGGCAGCGCGACGTCGTTGTGCAGCGTGATGCCCAGCCCGGCGGCGGTGGCCCCGGCCCGGATGGCCTCCTCGCCGATCACCGCGTTGAACCGGAAGTCGTCGACCCCGCCGCCGCCCAGCTCCTCCGGGACGGCCATGCCGAGGAAGCCTGACTTGCCGGCCGTGCCGAACACTTCGCGCGGCATGAGGCCGGCCGTGTCCCACTCTGCCAGGTGCGGCACCACCTCCCGGTCGAAGAAGGCACGCACGGCCTCACGGAATGCCTGGTGGTCCGCCTCAAAAAGGTCTCGCTCCACCCCGTGTTTGTAGCGTGTTTTTTAGTCGGAAGTCAAAGATTTGGGGAGTGGTAGCGCGGCTCACACACGCCGTGTGGAGCTGGCGCACGGGTTGCGGCGGCGGCACACGCCGTGTGGAGCTGGCGCACGGGTTAGAACGCGTGTGCCGCGTCCGCACGCTGTGCGCCAGGGCAACAACCTGTGTGCGGACGCGCCGAGCCGGGCTTCGGAAACACGGCGGCCACCCAGCGCACGACGCGCCACGGTCACACACAACCCGGGCGCCGACACACGAGCCGTGAGGACGAACCGCCCCGGCCGGGTGGCCGGGGCGGTTCGTGGGATGCGGTGGGGACTAGTACCCGATGTAGCGGCCGCCGCTGAAGCGGCCACCCTGCTTGAGGGTGCCGATGCCGTAGTTGGCGATCATGTAGCGGACGCCGGCGGTGATGTTGGCGACCGGGTCGGTGATCGGCCGGCCGGCCAGCTCGGGCAGCACGTACGCCCGGAAGGTGCTCGGGATGACCTGCATCAGGCCCTGCGAGGGGCGGCCGGCCATCGCGTTGCTGTCGGTGCGGTTGATCGCGTGCGGATTGCCGCGGGACTCCGCCATGATGACCCGCCTGACGCCGCCGGACAGCACCTGCGGCAGGTTCAGCTTGTCCAGGGCGACGGCGATCCAGTCGTCCAGGTTGCCGCCGCCGGCCAGCACGCTGGCTTCCTTCACCGCGAGTGCGTGCTGCAGCGAGGCCTCGGCGGCCAGCGCCTCGCCCTTGTGCAGCGCCTCGACGTCGCGGTTGTCGTTGGCGGCCACCCGGTCCCCGGGGACCACGGTGGGCAGCAGCGCGGTGGCCGCCGACCCGAGGTCGCTGATCACCGAGTCCGAGGAGACCGACTGGATGTGCAGCGGTTGGGTGGCGGCGGCCAGGTTGGTCGGCGGCAGGGCGACCTCGGCCGCGTCCGCGCTGGCACCGGGCAGGTTCGCGCCGCTGCTCATGAATCCGCCGGTGACCACGGCGCCGAGCGCCGCCGTCGCGCCGACCACGGTGTTGCCGCGAACCGTCGGCGCCTTTAAGGGAGCGCGCCGGTGCGCCGCACGGCCACAGTCTTCGGCCGGGATCGCCGCAAGCATCGAGGTCGCGTCGAATGACGCCACGCCGAACGCCTGTTCGGACTTCGCACGGCGCGCGTCAGGTGACGGCATGTATGCCGAAACCGTGCCGCGGCCGCCGGGGGAGCGGTGACGAGCCACGAAGTTCTCTGCCTTTCCGCGACCGAAGATCTGTCACCGGAATGCTCCGGTCGGGGGTCCGGTGAGCTGGTGGGGAGTCCAGCTCAGGATCCAGGTGACGAGATCGGATCGTGATGTGTGCAGGGAGTCTACGAAGGAGGTTGCGGTCACACCAAGCGGGTCCACGGTGTGTCGTCGCAGGTTGTGCCACTTTTTTTCGACGGACACCGCGAACTGGTTGCCAACGGCCGCGTCGAACGGCTTATTCCTGCGCCGAACGGTCGAATGGATTACTTCCGCGGCCGCGGCGCGTCCCAGCGGCGCCAGATCGCCAGCAGCCGCACCCCGGCGATCAGCACCGCCGCGGCCAGCAGGACCGGGGTGCTGGGCAGGCCGGCCCGGATGCCGAAGGCCATCGCGGCGGCGCCCACCGCGGCCGGCAGTGCGTAGATCTCCCGGTGCAGCACCAGTGGGACCTCGCGCAGCAGCACGTCGCGGACCACACCGCCGCCGATCCCGCTGATCGCGCCGACCAGGCTGGCGGTGACCGTCGGGGCGCCGGCGGTCAGCGCGGTGGAGGTGCCGGTGGTGACGAACAGGGCCAGCCCGAGCGCGTCCGGCACCAGGATGATCCGCCGCACCATGGCCTTGCTCGGGGCGACCAGGAACGTGGCCAGCCCGATCACGGTGGCGACCGTCAGGTACGGCCACTGGCGCAGCGTGCTCGGCGGCGTGATGCCCAGCAGCACGTCGCGGATCACCCCGCCGCCGAGCGCGGTGATCACGCCGAGCACCACCACGCCGAACACGTCGAGCCGGGCGCGGATCGCGGCCAGCGCGCCGGAGAACGCCAGCACCGCGACCCCGAGCAGGTCGAGAACGAGGAACAACACGCCCCCAGCCAACCGGCCGACCGGAGTCGCCCGGTGAGCAGGGTTCCCGTCCGGGCTGTCCCCGGGATCTGACCCAACCAGCCGGGGCCCGCCGGGTGGGGTCGGTCGGCCGGGTCAGCCCGTGAGCAGGGCCGCCATCTGTTCCCGCAGCGCGGTGGTCGCCGAGTACGGCCGGGTGAGCACGGTGAGCTCGGTCAGCGGGGCCTCCGCGTCGGCGCCGCCGCGCACGATGTCCACGCCCTGCAGGTCGCGGCCGCCGACCTCGGCGGCGAACTCCAGCACGTGGCCGCTCTCGCCGGCGTACTCGGCGGTGTAGCGGAAGTTCTGGAACACGTGGAACACCGCCGCCAGGAGCGGGCGCAGCGCCTCCTTGCCCTGGTACTGCCGGAACACCACCGGGCTGTTGAACACGACGTCGTCGGCGAACTGGGCGACTGCGGCATCCAGGTCGCCGGCTTCCACGGCGGCCCGGAACCGGGCGGCCGAGCCGGACTGGGAGAAGGTCACGGGCTAACCATAACGGCGTTTGCGTATTCCTGTCAGCCTGCCAGGCGAGCGGCGGGGTTCGCTGGCAGACTGCCGGTGACCTGATCAGTTGCATCCTGACGGCATACAGAGAGGCACGGTTGATGTTGCTCGAAATCAGCACCGGTACCCGGCTGGACGTCGTGGAGAGCGGTGACCGGGCCAACCCGTCGCTGCTGCTGGTCTGCGGTACGACCCAGCACTACATGCTGTGGGGCGCGCTGGCCGCCGGGCTGGCCGAGCACTACCACGTGATCAGCTACAACCACCGGGGCATCGGCGACTCGGAGCGGGGCACCGGGCCGCTCTCGATGACCAGCATGGCGCACGACGCGGCCGCGGTGCTGGACGCGGTGGGGGTGCCGAGCGCGCACGTGCTGGGCTGGTCACTGGGCTCGGCGGTCGCCCAGGAGCTGGCGATCGCGCACCCGGAGAAGGTGCGCGGGCTGGTGCTCTGGGGCACCTGGCCGGCTCTCGACAACTTCCAGGCCTGCGGACTGACCACGTTCAGCTACCCGTGGCGCGCCGGCGACGCGCAGGCCGGGTCGGCCGCGCTGGGGCTGGCGTTCTCCCCGGAGCTGCTCAACTCGCCGATGTTCGGCGCCATGATGGAGCAGCTGCTGCCCTTCTTCCCGCAGACCGAGGTCGAGGTGCGCACGGTCGTCGAGCAGTGGGACGCCGACCTGGCGCACAACACCACGGACCGGCTGCCCGGCATCACCGCGCCGACCCTGGTGATCGGCGGCGAGCAGGACCTGCTGACCCCGCCGTGGCAGTGCGCCAAGGTGGCCGAGCTTATCCCCGGCGCCCAGCTGAAGATCTTCGCCGGCCCCGGCTCCAGCCACGCGGTCGGCCTCGAGCGGACCGAGGAGTTCCTCGCCGAGGTGCTGCCCTTCCTGGCGGCCCAGCCCGCCCCCGCCACCACCGGCTGACGGCCCCGGCCCGGCAACCGACCGGGGCCCGGCCCCATCCGACTCCGGAACCGACTCCGGAACCGGCTCTGGCTGACCGGCCGCGCCGGGCCGTAGGGTCTGCCCAGGCCAACACCCGTGAGTGGCGAGTTGGGTCATAGCCCCGCTCGCCACTCACGGGGTATGTCGACGTGGAGGTGTGCTGTGCCCGGCGCCGTGTACCAGACCGAGCTCACGCCGCTGTCATACCTGCGCCGCTGCGCTGAGGTGTACCCGGACAAGACGGCCATCGTGTACGGCGAGCGGCGTTACAGCTACGCGGAGTTCGCGGAGGCGGCCACCCAGGTGGCCAGGGCGCTGCGGGCTTCGGGCATCGCACCGGGTGCCCGGGTCGCCTACCTGCTGCCGAACCTGCCGGAGATGCTCGTCGCGCACTTCGCGGTGCCGCTGGCCGGCGCGGTGCTGGTGGCCATCAACACGCGGCTGTCCACCGACGAGGTGCGCTACATCCTGGACCACAGCGGCGCGCAGCTGCTGGTGGTGGACTCCGTGCTGGCCGCGACGGTGGCCCCGGTCGTCGACCAGCTGGCCACGGTGACCGAGATCGTCACAGTCGTCGACCCGGCAGCCCCCGGCACCGGCGAGCGCATCCCCGGGCCGGACTACGCCGAGTTCGTGGCCAGGGGCGCCGAGGGGGAGCCGCTGCCCTGGGCGGTGGACGACGAGCTGGCCACGATCTCGATCAACTACACCTCGGGCACCACCGGCCGGCCCAAGGGCGTGATGTACACCCACCGGGGCGCCAACCTGAACTCGCTCTCCGAGATCGTGCACTCGGCACATACCCCGGACTCGGTGTACCTGTGGACCCTGCCGATGTTCCACTGCAACGGCTGGTGCACGCCGTGGGCGGTGACCGCGATCGGCGGCACCCACATCTGCCTGCGCGAGGTGCGCGGCGACGTGATCTGGCGGCTGATCGGCGAGCACGGGGTGACCCACCTCAACGGCGCGCCCACCGTGGTGACCACGATCATGAACGCACCGGAGGCGCGGACGCTGGACTACCAGCTCGTGGTCACCACCGCCGGAGCGCCGCCGTCGCCGACCACGATCCTGCAGATGGAGCGGATGGGGTTCCGGATCGTGCACGTCTACGGGCTCACCGAGACCTACGGCCCGTACTCGGTCAACCAGTTCCAGCCGGCGTGGGCCGAGCTGGACGCCGAGGAGCGAGCGAAGCTGCAGGCCCGCCAGGGCGTCGGCATGATCACCGCCGAGTGGCTGCGGGTGGTCGACCCGGACATGAACGACGTGCCGGCCGACGGCGCCACCATGGGCGAGATCGTGATGCGCGGCAACAACGTGATGAAGGGCTACTTCGACGACCCGGACGGCACCGAGCGGGCGTTCGAGGGTGGCTGGTTCCACTCCGGTGACCTGGGCGTACTGCACCCGGACGGCTACGTGGAGCTGCGCGACCGGGCGAAGGACGTCGTGGTCTCCGGCGGCGAGAACATCTCCACGGTCGAGGTGGAGCAGGCCATCGTGTCGCACCCGGCCGTGCTCGAGGTCGCCGTGATCGGTGTGCCGGACGAGAGGTGGGGCGAGCGGCCCAAGGCATTCGTGGTGCTCAAGGGTGGCGGCCCGGGCGCTTCGGAGGAGGAGCTGCTTGACCACGTGCGGGCGAAGATTGCCCGCTACAAGGCCCCGAGGGCCATCGAGTTCGTCGAGGAGCTGCCGAAGACGTCCACCGGCAAGGTGCAGAAGTTCGAGCTTCGAGAAAAGGAGTGGGCCGGCGAGCAGAGCCGCATTCGCGGTTGAGCCCGCCGGCCCCAAGCCGAAGGTAGAGCTGAACCGGGGCTCAGCCGGCGCAGCTGTTGGTGATCTTCTCGATCTCGGCCTCGACGTCGATGACAGCGGACTCGGCACCCGCCGGGACGATGTCGAAGGTGGCCTCGAGGAAGCGCTCGATCAGGTCACGATCGAACTCCAGGGAGGCGAAGCCCTCGTCGTCGCCGATGCGCACCTCGAGGACGTCGAACTCCTCGTCGGTGAACGGGGTCAGCCGCACGTCGCCGATGCCGGCGGGCTTGGCCAGGCCCTCGATCAGTAAATCGCGGGACAGCAACCAGTCGATCCAGCGGCCGCTCGGCCGGCTGATGGACATCATCACTGCGAACGGGTCATCCGCCCGGTAGCTCCAGCGCGTCAGCAGGGGCGTCTCCTGCCCGTGCAGCACGGCGAACATGTCTTGCCTGACGCGGTCGATTCGCGTGTCCTCGGTCATCCTTCGGCCCTCCTGGTGCTTGGCGCCAGCATCTCGCCGGCTTCACTGATGTCATCGCCGCGGCAGGCCGAAGTGCTGCACTTTGCGTCTTGATTCACCTGAAACGGGCAGTGTTGTAACAGTGCTGTGATCAGGTACGACACGGCGCCTCCAGCACGGTCTCGCGGCTGGCGGCCACTTTCGGTCGCGCACGGTGACCGAGTCCGGACACAGCGCCACCAGCGGTGATGCCGAGGGGCGGCCGGAACGGCCACTGGCCCGTTACGCCGAGCCCCGAATGCAACGAACGGCGCTGTGGCCGCGGCGAAGACTGCAACGAACGGCCCAGGCCGGTGTGCCGGCCGGTGGCTGAGCACGGGTCCGACGGGTGGGTCGGATCCGGGGTGCGCGACGGCGTTGGGCGCAGGCTGGGCATGGGTCGGTCCTCGGTCTACTCGGGCTTGTCGGGTTCGGACGCGTCGGTCAGCCGGCGCAGCTCGTCGCTGGAGAGCTTCAGCTCGGCCATCGGCAGCAGGTCGGCGAGCTGCTCGGTGGTGCGGGCGCTGGCGAGCGGGGTGGCCACCGTCGGCTGGGCGAGCAGCCAGGCCAGCGCCACCGCCGCCTGGCTGACCCGGTGCTGCCCCGCGACCTCGGCCAGCACCGTGAGTACCCGCCGGCCCCGGGCGTCCAGGTAGACCGAGGCGCGTTCGGCGCGCCAGCTGTCGATCTTCGCGTCGGCGGTGTACTTGCCGGTCAGGAAGCCGTCGGCCAGCGCGAAGTACGGCAGGCAGGGCAGCCCGTGCTCGGCCAGCAGCGGCGCCAGCTCGTGCTCGTAGTCGCGCTGCACCAGGTTGTAGTGCGGCTGCACGGCCACGTAGCTGGCCAGCCCGTTCTCCCGGGAGATGCGCAACGCCTCGGCGAGTCGGGGCGCGGAGTAGTTGGACGCCGCGATGTAGCGCACCTTGCCGGCCCTGACCAGTGCGTCGAAGGCGGCGAGCGTCTCCTCGAGCGGGGTGTCCGGGTCGTCCACGTGCGCGTAGTACAGGTCGATGTGGTCGGTGCGCAGCCGGCGCAGGGACTCCTCGGCGGCCACCGCGATGTTGGCGGCGGCCAGCCCGGGGTGCACCGGCCAGGAGCCCACCTTGGTGGCCACCACGACGTCCGCGCGGTTCCGCCTGGCGGTCAACCAGTTGCCGATGACCGTCTCGGAGTCGCCGCCGGAGTTGCCCGGCCACCGCCACAGGTAGGAGTCGGCGGTGTCGACGAAGTTGCCGCCGGCCTCGGTGTAGGCGTCCAGCACCTCGAACGACTGGTCCTGGTCGGCGGACGCGCCGAACACGTTGCCGCCGAGGCAGAGCGGGTACACGGACAGCGCTGTACCCGGCAGAGAGATCCGCATGGCCTTTACGGTAGGCGGCCGGGACCGGCAATGTCGTTTGACCCGGGTGTGATCTGGGCAATCCTGAGAGCATGCTGCTACGTCGCGTTGCTCGACCGTTGCTCGCCGGCATCTTCATCACCGGGGGGATCGCCCAGCTCCGTGACCCGGAGGCCCACGCGAAGGCGGCGCACCCGGTGCTCGACCAGGTCGCCGGTTTGGTGCCCGTCGAGCAGCCGCCCTCCAACCTGACGCTGGTGCGCGTGGACGCGGGGGTGAAGGTCGGCGCCGGGGTGCTGCTCGCGCTGGGCAAGGCACCGAGGCTGTCCGCCGCCGCGCTGGCCGCGAGCCTGATCCCGACCACGCTGGCCGGGCACCGGTTCTGGGAGGAGGAGGATCCGGAGCTGCGCTCCCAGCACCAGATCCACTTCGTGAAGAACCTCGGGCTGCTCGGCGGCCTGATGCTGGCGGCGGCCGACACCGAGGGCAAGCCGTCCCTGGCCTGGCGGGCCCGCCGCGCCGGGCGGACCAGCGCCGCCACCGCCGAGCTGCTGCACAAGGACGTCACCGAGGGCCTGACCTCGCTGACCGGCCAGGCCGGTGTTGTGGCGGACCGGGTCGGCTCGAGGGCGGGCGAGGTGGCCGATCGGGTCGGTACCCGGGCCGGTGAGTTCGCGGGCCGGGTTGGTTCGCGGGCTGGTGAGGTGGCTGACGTAGCCGGTTCGCGCGCCGGCTCGTTGGTGGACCTGGCCGGTACCCGGGCTGGTTCGCTGGCGGATCCGGCCGGTACCCGAGCTGGTTCGCTGGCGGACCGGGCCGGTGCTCGGGCTGGTGAGGTGGCCGGCCGGGCGGGCGAGGTGGCCGATCGCGTTGGCACCCGGGCGAGCTCGCTGGTCGACCGGGCCGGTGACCGAGCGGGTGTCGTGGCCGAGCGAGCCGGTGCCGTGGCCGACCTGGCCGGCGAACGGCTCGGTGACCAGGCCGCCCGGTTGCTGGACGAGGCGCAGCGCTGGCGCGCGCAGGCCGAGAAGCGGACCGCCCGCCTGGCCAAACGGGCCCGCAAGGCCGGTGAACGCGCCAGCAAGCGAGCCAGCAAGCAGATCGAGCGCACCAGCAAGCGCGCCGACCGCCGCATCCAGCGAGCCACCAAACGCGCTGAGCGCCTGCGCGCCGAGCTCCCGAAGCACGCCGAGCGCCTGCGCGCCTCGGTGAGCTGACGTAGGCGGGCCGAGGCGCCGTTCGTTCGGGTTGCCGTGGGTAGGCGGGGGCGCGCTTCGTTCGACTTGTCGTGGGAAGGCGGGGGAGGCGGTCCCCGTTCGACTTGTCGTGGGAAGAAGACGCGACAAGTGGTTCTTGTCGGGTCAATTTGACGCGACCAGTGGATCCGGGCCGCGGTCCCCGTTCGACTTGTCGTGGGAAGAAGACGCGACAGGTGGGTCTTGTCGCGTGAATTAGCCGCGACAAGTCGAACAGGGGCGCACGGGGGGCGAGACAGGGCGCACAGGCGGGGTCGGGTCCGGACGTGGGTGTGCGACGCGGGGCGGTGGGTGATGGGGGCGTCGGTTGTGGGCTTAGACTTCCGGGATACGGAATTTGGTATCTGGAGGGGCGATGGCCGACGGCGAGGTCAGCTCGCGCTCGGGCAGCGGCGGCGTGCAGTCGATCGGGCGGGCCTTCGCGCTGTTGGAGCTGATGGCCGACGCCGGCGGTGTGATGGGGCTGTCCGGGCTGGCGGCCGCGTCCGGGCTGCCGCTGCCGACTATTCACCGGCTGGTCCGCACGCTGGTCACCTTGGGCTACGTCCGCCAGCAGCCGTCCAGGGAGTACGCGCTGGGGCCCCGGCTGATCCGGCTGGGCGACGCCGCCAGCCGGCTGATCGGGGCGTGGGCGCGGCCGTACCTGGCCCGGCTGGTCGCCGAGCTGGGGGAGAGCGCCAACCTCGCGCTGCTGGACGGCAGCGAGGTCGTGTACGTGGCGCAGGTGCCCGGGCGGCATTCGATGCGGATGTTCACCGAGGTCGGCCGCCGGGTGTCGCCCCACTGCACGGCCGTCGGCAAGGCGCTGCTGGCCCGGATGGACGACGGGCGGGTCGCCGACGTGCTCAGCCGTACCGACCTCGTCGCGCACACCGAGCACACCATCACCAGCGTGCCCGCGTACCTGCGCGAACTGGGCCGGGTGCGCGTGCGCGGCTACGCGATCGACGAGGGCGAGCTGGAGCTCGGCGTGCGCTGCGTGGCCGTCGCGCTGGACGGCGGACCGGCCCCCGCCGCCCTCTCCGTGTCCGGGCCGACCACCCGGATGACCGACGAGCTGGTCGACCGGGCCGCGCCGCGCCTGTTGGCGGCCGCCACCGAGCTCGTCGCCGACCTGACCGCGGCCAACAGCCCCGCCGCCGTTTGACCGGCCGGCTCTCCAGACTGCGCGCCCACCCGCGCGCCTAACCCGCGCACCCGCGCGCCTCGCCCGCGTAAGCCGCCCGCCCCGCGCACCTGCGCACACAGCGCGCGCCCGTGCGCGACCTGCCAGCCCGAATGGCACAAACCGGACCGACACACGCCCGTTACGGCTACGCCACCCGGACGCCCCAACCACGGTGAAAGCTACGCGGGGTGACCGCCGTTCGGTGGTATTGCGCTGCGCCGTCTCGTCCTGGCGGACGCCTCCGTCTACTCTCCAGTCCTGGCAAATTCCCAGATGGGAGCGGGCTATGTACGTCGTGACGCTGTCCGCCACGTTCGGCGCCGGGGGCGGGACGATCGGGCCGGCGGTTGCCGAGCGTCTTGACGTTCCGTTCATCGATCGCGCCATCCCTGTCACGGTGGCCAACGACCTCGGCGTGACCATCGAGGACGCGCTGTCCCGCGACGAACAGGTCAAGGGCTGGCTGTCCCGGCTGCTGACCGCGGCGGCCCCGCTGTCCAGCGACTACATGATCGGCTGTGACCCGCCCCGGATGGCGTTGCTGCCGGACACCGAGTTCGTGAACTGCACCCAGGCGGCCATCCGCAAGATCGTCTCCGCGAAGGGCGGCGTGCTGCTCGGCCGGGCCGCCGCCATCGTGCTGAAGGACCACCCGACCGCGCTGCACGTGCGGCTGGACGGTGACCCGGACCGCCGGATACACCGGGCGATGCGCACCATGCACCTGTCCGAGGCGGACGCCAAGGACACGCTCGTCCGCAACGACACCGCCCGGGCGAACTACGTCCGGCACTTTTACCGCGCCGACCCCGCCGATCCCGGGCACTACCACGTCCTGCTCGACAGCACGCGGCTCTCCGTGGAGACCTGTGCCGAGCTGATAGTCGCCGCGGCGAAAGCGTCACATCCCGTCGGGTAACGGTTGCCCGGGGTCGGGCGATAGCCCAGGTGTCCGCAACCACCTGGGAGAGTGCGATGTACACCCTCGGAACCGAATCATCCGGCGCAATGCCCGCCGTTGACAGGTTCTACGCCACCGTCGCGGGGGCGGCCTGGCAGTCGGTCGCGCGCCGGGTGCTCGACATCACGGTGGCGGGCATCGCTCTTGCGGTGTTGGCGCTGCCGATGCTCGTGATCGCCCTGGCGATCCGGCTGACCAGCGACGGGCCCGCGCTCTTCCAGCAGCGGCGGGTCGGCCTCGGCGGAATGTCGTTCACCATGTTCAAGTTCCGCACCATGCGCAACGGTGCCGGCGACGACATGCTGCGCGAGCTGATCGCCGCCGAGCTGCGCGGCGAGGACACCTCGGTGGACGGCAGCTACAAGCTGGACAACGACCCCCGGGTCACCGGGATCGGCGCGTTCCTGCGCAAGACCAGCCTGGACGAGCTGCCTCAGCTGCTCAACGTGCTGTTCGGCGACATGTCGCTGGTCGGCCCGCGTCCGTGCCTGGAGTGGGAAGCCCGGATGTTCCCGGCCGAGTTCCAGCCGCGGTTCTCCGTCCGCCCCGGGATCACCGGCCTGTGGCAGGTCAGCGGCCGGTCCACGGTCAGCACGCTCGACATGCTGCACCTGGACCTGACCTACGTGCGGACCCGCAGCCTGGTCTCGGACCTGTCGATCCTGGTCCGCACCGTGCCCTCGATGCTGAAGGACCACAGCGCCCGGTAAGCCCCCGCGGATAGACACGAAGCGCCAGAGCCCGCCCGACGGTGATCCGTCGGGCGGGCTCTTTGCTGTGCCCCTTGACCAGCACCTGCTGTGCCCCTTGACCTGCTGTGCCCCTTGACCTCGCCGCGATCGACGTGATGTACTCGAATGGGTGATGTAAACGTTTACAGGTGACATGTAAAGGCTTGCACGAGACGGGGAGAGGCCCGGATGGCGGCACGCACGCGGCGCGCGGAGATCGGCGTGGTCGACCTGGCCCGCGAGCTCGGCATCTCCACGGCCACCGTGTCGCGGGCGTTGAACGGCAGCGCGCTGGTCCGCCCCGATCTGGCCGAACGGATCCGCGAGCACGCGCAGGCCCGGGGTTACGTGGCGAACCGCCTGGCCAGGGCACTGTCGGCGAACACCAGCCGGGCCTTCGTCGGCTTTGTCATCCCGTACGTGGACACCCCGGCCTACTCGGCGGTGGCAGCGGAGTGCGCCCGGCTGTTCTCTCAGGACGGCCCCGGCGGCCCCGGCACCCAGATGATCCTGACCATCACCGAGAACGACCCGGAGCGCGAGCTGCGCCAGCTGCGCGAGCTGCTGGCCAGCCGGGTGGCCGGGTTGGTGATCTCGCCGAGCACCGGTGTGTTGGACGACACAAAGCGGCTGCTGTCCGGCGTGCCGGTGGTGGAGCTGCACCGGGCCTGCGGCATCGCGGCACCAGGGGTCTTCACCGACGACGACCAGGCCATCGCCGAGTCCGTGCTGCACCTGGCCGCGCTGGGCCACCGCCGGATCGGTTACCTGGGCACGCCGGTCGCGCTGTCCAACGGGGCGGCCCGGCTGCGTGGGATGCGCCGGGGCGCGCGGCTGGCCGGCCTGGACCCCGACGAGCTGCCCAGCTGCCTGATCGAGCCCACCCAGGACAACGGCCAGCGCGGCGCCCTCGAGCTGCTGAACCGCCCGGAGGCGCCGACCGCGCTGCTGGTCGCCGGGGGTGCGCTGTCGATCGGCGCGGCGCGGGCGGTCCGGGCCAGCGGGCGGCGGCTGCCCGATGACCTGTCGCTCGTGGTGTACGGCGACCCCAGCTGGTTCGCGCTCAGCGACCCGCCGCTGACCACCGTCGCGGTGCCGTACCCGGAGCTGGCCCGCCGGGCCGCCCGGTTGCTGCTCGATCGGCTGGACGACCC
>DATAZG010000044.1:0-3940 GCA_036272155.1 Pseudonocardia sp. | reverse complement strand
CGGTCGCCGTCACCGACGGCCTGACGGCGGTGACCGCGCTGCAGTTCTGGGCGGACCCGGAGCGCGAGCTGGTGCCGAGGGCGGCCATCTACCCGCCCGGCAAGTCCGACCAGCAGGTCGAGCAGGAGAACACGGCCCAGTTCACCGACTCGGAGAACGACGCCGAGGTCGCCGCGCTGAGCTACCTGCACGAGCCGGTGAAGGTGGTCGTCGGGCCGCTCAGCGCCGGTGCCCCGGCCGCCGGGGTGCTCAAGGAGGGCGACCAGATCCTCAGCGTGAAGGGCCAGTCGGTCACCACGCCGGGGCAGGTCAGCCAGATCCTCACGACCACCCGCCCGGGCGACCGGATCCCGGTCAGCTTCCAGCGCGGTGACGGGCCGGTCACACAGGGCACGGTGACCGTCGGTGCGCGCCCGGTCATTGCCGGCCGCCCCGACGGGCCGCAGGGCTTCCTCGGCATCACCCCGGAGGGCCGCCCGGCCGACCCGAACCAGATCGTGATCAGCCTCGGCGACATCGGCGGCCCGTCCGCCGGCCTCGCGTTCGCCCTCGCGGTGATCGACAAGCTGACCCCGGACGACCTCACCGGCGGCAAGTTCATCGCCGGCACCGGGGAGATCGGGCCGACCGGTGTGGTCGGGCCGATCGGTGGCATCCCGCTGAAGATGATCGCCGCCCGGCACGCCGGCGCGACGGTCTTCCTGGTCCCGGCGGCCAACTGCGCCGAAGCCGCCTCGAAGACCCCGCCCGGGCTGCAGCTGATCAAGGTGACTGCGCTGGCCGACGCGGTCGACTCGCTCACCGCGCTCAAGCAGGGGCGCACGCCGCCCAGCTGCGGCTGACGGGCTGAGCTCGAGGTGGCCGGGGTTCGAGTTGGCTGAGGTACCGGGCCGCTATGCCAGTGACCGGGCGGCCGCGCCGAGCTACCCGGAGGTGGGTGCCACCCGTACCGCCGCGCTCGCCGGCACTGAGTCCGTCTCGGCGACCGGCCTGCCCGCCGGCTACCACGTGCTGCACCGGAGGGTGCGGGTCGGCCACGGTGACGCGACGTTCGCCGCCGCCCGCTCGGTCGTGCTCGGCTGGGGCATGCAGCGCGCCGCCGGTGCGACCGTGTACCCGCCGGACACCGCCCCTGAGCTGGACCTGACCGTGCTGGTCACCACGTGGATCGGGCCGGTGCCGATCACCGCGCCGTGCCGGGTGGTGTGGACGGTGGACGACGCCGAGCACGCCGGGTTCGGCTACGGCACGCTGCCGGGCCACCCGGAGCGCGGCGAGGAGGCGTTTCTGGTCAGCCGGGACGCGGCGGGCGAGGTGTGGGCCACGATCCTGGCCTTCTCCCGGCCGGCCACCTGGTACGCGCGGCTCGGTGGCCCGGTCGGCCGGTTGGTGCAGCGCTGGATCACGCGCGGCTACCTGAGCGCCTTCCAGAACCTCTAGCGCCAGAACCTCTAGCGCCAGAACCTCTAGCGCCGGAGCCTCTGGCGCCGGAGCCTCTGGCGCCCGGAGCCTCTAGCGACGGCGGCCCAGCCGGACGGCGCGGACAACGTTGCGCGCCCTCGGGATGGCGGAGATGCCCAGCCAGGCCCGCGCGGCGGCCAGCCCGAGCGCCAGCGCATACATGACAGCCGGCAGCAGCACGAGCACCACGACGACGCTGAGACTCACGCTGCTTCCCTGGGTCAGGCGGCCTGGGCCATGAGGGTACTCCGACCGGGGGGCGGGCACTCAAGGGCAGGAATCACCCGCACGGTCGGTGAGCAGCGGCAACGCCGGCCGAACCCCGCCCGGATGGCCCAGCGAAGTTAACCCGAACGTAGCTATTCTCCGAAAATCCACCGGTTACGGTTCAGCAGTGCACTGGAACGTGTTCTTGCGCGGGTCCGCGGTACGGCGGATCCACCGGTGGTGGTCGCTGCGACAGGTGCGCCGCGCCACGGGCCCCTGCGGGTTCGGCATCGACCAACCGCCTCGGCGACCGGCCACGCCGTCCGTGACCGCGATGCGCCCGGTGCAGCTGCCGGTCGTGCTGCCCCAGCCTCGGCTGGCGGTCGACCGGCGGACAGCGCGACGATCCCCGGCGGGCGCTCAACGGCCGCGCTGACGGCGGAAACCGCCGTTGACCGGACTTTCGCAACCGAATCCGGTAACTAGGCGACCGCTCGCCGAACTGAGTAGGTAGTTGTCTCGGCAAGCGGACCGCTCCCTTGACCTGTCCCGCCGCGCGGGGCACGGTGCCTTGCGCGATATACCAATCGGCGCGTGTGCACCGGCGGAAGAGGGCGCATTGTTCGTCGCGATGAACCAGGTCCAACTGGCGATCGAGCTGGTCGCCGGCCTGGCCGAGGTGCACGAGCCGGCCGACTTCGACCGGGTCGTGCTGCCCGGCCTGGCCACGCTGTTCGGCTGTGACATCGTCACGCTGACCGAGATCGACCAGCCGTCCGGCCGGATCCGGTACTCCGACCACCCGAACGGCACCCTCGACGCCGCCACTTTTCAGGCGTTCGGTGAGCACCTGCACCAGCACCCGCTGCTCAACCACTACCGCCGCTCCGGGGACGGCCGGTCGGTCCGGATGAGCGACCTGATCGGCCGCACGGACTGGCACAAGCTGGACATCTACCAGGACTGCTACCGCCCCCGGCCCACCGAGTACGTGCTGGCGATGCACCTGCCCAACACCACGGCGAGCAGCCGGGCGTTCGCGCTGAACCGGTCGCGCGGCGACTTCACCGAGGCCGACCGCGAGCTGCTGGACATCCTGCGCGTCCCGCTGGCCGACGCCTACCGGCGGGCGCACGCCCGGCACCGGGCGGAGCGGGTCCTGGCCACCTCGTCCGAGGCGCGGCTGGCGGCGCTGACCGACCGCGAGGTGGAGGTGCTGGAGCTCGTCGCGGCGGGCCGCACCAACGTGGCCATCGCGCACTCGCTGCAGGTCAGCCCCCGTACCGTGGCGAAGCACCTGGAGCGGATCTACCGCAAGCTGGGCGTCGGCAACCGGGCCGCCGCGGTGGCGCCGATCGCGTCGGCGGGCTCGGTGAGCCGGCTCAGCCCACGTCCAGGGTGCGCAGCAGCGCGCTGACCATGTTCGGGGCCAGGTCCGGGTGCTCCACGAGCTCGTCCGGCTGGTCGCCGGTGCCGCGCACCCGCAGCAGGCAGCAGTGCCCGCCCTCGCGCAGCACGGCGACCACGAGCCGGGCGTCCCTGCGGTCCGGATGCTGCTGGGCGACGCGCACGGCCACCCGGTCCAGGTCGTCCTCGGAACCGGTCGCGCCGGCCACCGCGCGGTCCAGCTCGGCCTCGGCCTCGGGCGGCAGGACGACGATCTCCTGCGCCAGGGCGCAGCCCGTCACCCCTTCGGGCCAACAGATCTCGGCCAGTTTTTCGGCCACATCGGCGTCGCTCAGAGGGTCCTGCGCGACCGGGGTGAGCCCGTCCTCGCCGGCCAGCCGACTCGCCAGACCGGGCTCCACCTGAAGCAGCTGCGCGGTCGGGACCAGGGCAAACAGCTGCGGGGGCTGATCCCAGCCGGATGCCGAGAGGAAGTCTTCCACCTCCCGGGCAGCCGTCGGCAACGCCGTGGACCAGTTGGCCGAGGAATGCTCCGTGGAGTTCATCGGCGACATTCTCCCATCCGAAACGGGAACCCCATACGCCCTCCGTAGAGTTGGACCAGCAAACACACATGTGATCCGCGCCCCTCCGGATCGAGCTGGGGAATCCGGAAGCGCGGTGCAGCACCTCGACCACACAACTGGAGCGTGCCTCGTGGCGATGACGCCCCCGACTGGGGCTCCCGCGCTTTCCCGGCGGACCCGAATCCTGCTTGTCATCGGTGGGGTTGTCCTGGTCGCCTTACTGGCCGGGTCCCGGCTGCTGGACTACTACGTCAACTGGCTGTGGTTCGGTGAGGTGGGTTTCCGGAGTGTGTTCAGCA
>DATAZG010000043.1:0-10839 GCA_036272155.1 Pseudonocardia sp. | reverse complement strand
GGTCGAGGCGATGAAGACGGTGATCGGGGCGGTAGAGCGCGGCTGGTACGCCGAGTACCCCGACCCGGGCCCCGGCCAGGCACTGGTCGCGGCGGTGCACACCGTGCAGCTGAGTTTGCGCGAGCACGCCCCGATGCCGCTGGCCGCCCGGCTCTGGCCGCGCTCGGTGCTACCGGGCCGCCGCTGGTGGCGCCGGGTCAGCGGTCGGGTCAACCACCGGGCCCGGATCCTGCTCGGGGGCTGACCGCCGAGCGCGGGACCGCACAGCGCGAGAGGCGGCCACCCAACTGGGCGACCGCCTGGTGCGCTACGAAAATCGGGAGAGGGCTAATCCTGCTCGAAACGACGCCGGAACCGCTCTTCCATCTTTCCGCCGAACCGGTTGCGCTCGGGCTCGGCGCTCTTGTTCGGCGCCTTCTTGCCAGCGCCGATCGAGGTCACGGCCAGAACCGCCCCGGCCAACATGACCAGGAACCCGACAACGCTGACGACTGGGACGTTCGACAGCCAGATGGAGCGGACCGCTACACCGACGACGAGAAGTACCAGACCAAGGACGAACAGGACCAGACCTTGCAGGCGCCGCCGCCTGGTCGGTCGTCGCAACCGGCCCGCGCGCACGGTCGACGCGAACTTGGGGTCCTCCGCGATGAGCGCGCGCTCGATCTGCTCGAGCAGCCGCTGCTCGTGCTCGGAGAGGGGCATGTCTTCGCCTCCGGCACAGGGTCTGGTCGTCAGGTGCCGCGCCGTGCCACCGCCACCGAACGAGCGCCCAGGAGAGGGCGTTACTGACGAGGATACGAGCCTCAGCAAGTTGCGACTACCCGGACCGGGAAAGAGGTTCGGAAGATACGCCATGGGGTGTCAACCGGCCCCTACTGGGCGGTACCTCTCGCCCGCTGTGGCGCCCGCCCCGCCGGCCCGTCTCGCGCGGCCGAACTGTGCCGTTTCCGCGCCGAACGGCGCCTGCGGCCAGCTCAACGCCCCTCTGGGGGTGGCGTGCGCCATTCGGGGCGGTTCACCGGACCGTGATGTTGCCGGTGGTCAGCCGCTCGTCGTGCGGCTCGAGCGACCTGATCAAGCCGCCAAATGTCGCTGAATCGGGTGACAGCCATTCGGGTCTGGCGCGTCGGAAATGTTGATCTTCACGACGGTCCGGCCCGCCGCTCCGGACGCGGCCGGTGGGTCAGCCCGCCAGGTCGGTGGCGGGGCGACGGGCCAGCACGTGCAACTGGGCGGCCAGCACGATCAGCTCCGGCGTGCTGGCCACGATCCGGCTCAGCTCGTCGGCGCCGGCCGGGTCGGCCTCGAGCACCGCCGCCGGCAGCCAGCCGTCGAAGACCCCCTCGCCCTGCACCAGCTCGATGGACAGCTGGGCGGCCGACTCCAGCAGGCCGCGCAGGCCCGCCAGGTCCAGCCGGCGCTGCAGCTTGTCGCTCGGCCCGGAGCGCCCGCCGGGGTCGGTGAGCACCGTGCGGGCCTGCGCCAGCCGGCCGGCGTGGGCCAGGGCGAGCGCCGCCCCGTGCCGCCCGGCGACCAGTACCGACACCGCGCCCCCCGGTTCGACCGCCTCGGCGAGCTGGCCGACCGAGGCCGCCACGTCGTCGACCACCTCGAGCAGCCCGTGCCCGAGCACCAGGTCCGCGCCGCCGGCCGGCACCGAGTCGGCGAGCGCCTGCACGTCGCCCTGGATCGCGGTGACCTGGTCGGCCACGCCGGCGTCCCGGGCCCGGCGGCGCAGCGCGGCCAGCGCGTTCGGGCTGGTGTCGACGACGGTCACCCGGCAGCCGGCGGCGGCCATCGGCACCGCCCACACCCCGCTGCCACCGCCCACGTCCAGCACCCGGACCGGCTGCCCGGCCCGCCGCCCACGGGCGCGCTCGACCTCGGCCCGCAGCGCCCGCCGCACAGCGGACTCCGCGCCCGGCGGGCTCGCCTCCGGCAGTTGGCCGGCCGCCCCGGCGTCCGCCACCCTCATCCGGCCGTCATTCGGCCCACCGGCTACGCACGGCGGCAGCTTAGGGGGTGCCCACCCGATCATCCACCGGGCGGCCGGCCCCCCGGTTCACCGAAAGCGCGGTATGCAGCGTGAACGGCCGGTGGCGGACACGGTACGTTGACGACCGTGCAGGTGATCGCCGTGCTCAGTCTCAAGGGCGGAGTGGGCAAGACGACGGTGGTTCTGGGGCTGGCCGGCGCCGCCATGGAGCGCGGGATGCGCACCCTCGTCGTCGACCTCGACCCGCAGGCCAACGCCACGGTCGCCCTGGAGCCCGGCCCGACCTCCGCCACCATCGCCGAGGTGCTCGACGAGCCCCGCCGGGCCGTGCTGAAACGCTCGATCAGCCCCAGCGCCTGGGGCGACGAGCTGGACGTCCTGGTCGGCTCGGAGGCCAACGAGCGGCACAACCACCCCGACCCGTCGCTCAAGCAGCTCAGCCGGCTGGACCGGGCGATGGACCGGCTGCGCCACGGGGAAGACGGCGACGGGGCCGACGAGGCCGAGGACGACTACAGCCTGGTCATCGTCGACTGCCCACCGTCACTGGGGCAGCTGACCCGGGGCGCGCTGGTCGCGGCCGACCGTGCGGTCCTGGTGTCCGACCCGACGATCTTCGCGGTGGCCGGCGTGCAGCGCGCTTTCGAGGCGGTGCAGAGCGAGCGGGTGGAGCACAACCCCCGGCTGCAGCCGCTCGGCGTGCTGATCAACCGGGTCCGCTCACGGAGTGCCGAGCACGCCTACCGGATCGCGGAGCTGCGCGAGCTGTTCGGCCCGCTGGTGCTCACCGGGACGGTGCCGGACCGGTCGGCGATCCAACAGGCGCAGGGCGCCTGCGTGCCGATCCAGCACTGGGACACGCCAGGTGCGCGCGAGGTGTCCTCGGTGTTCGACTCCCTGCTGGGCCGGATCATCCGCAGCGCGGACCGGAACGCCGCCACGTACCCGGGCGCCCGCCAGATCATGGTCAGCGGCTCACCAGCGAGCGACTGACCTCGAGGAACTGCCCGACCTGACGGATCAGGTCGTCGGCCGCCCGCTCGGTCACCAGCCGGGTGATGCCGGCCTCGGCGGCCGCCCGCGTGGCCGAGCCCGCCGCGAAGAAGGCGGCCCACTCCGCCAGCTCCGGCGCGACCAGGGTGAGCAGCTGCCAGACGCTGCGCCCACCCCGCCTCGGCTTGGCCGGCTGGGCCCGTACCGCGAGCACCGCCGCGCCCGCTCGCAGCGCCGCCAGGTGGGCCGTGGCGTACCGGCGGGACGGATCGACCAGCAGCTCCGCCTCGGTCAGCCCCTCCTCGGCCTGGCGCAGCAGCCCGAGCGCGGCGGGGGACGGCGGCGGCCCGACCGGCACCGGCCGACCGTGCGCACCCGACGCCCCGGGCCGGCCGCCCGCACCCGGTCCTCCCCCAGCCCCGGACGGACGCCCCGCCGGCCGGCGGGCCGAGGGCACCGGCACCGCCCGAACCGTCGGCCGGCTCACCGACCCGCCCACCGCCCGGCTCACGGGCAGAGCCGGCGGCGGAGTCATGGGCAGAACCAATGGCAGGGTCATCGGCGGGGTCATCGGCAGAGTCGCGGTCATCGCACACCTCCCAGATCGTCAGTCCTCAGGGCGGATCAGATCCCACACGCCGGGGCCGGCGCGCATCCGCAGTACGAACTCCTCGGCCGGGCGCTCCAGGTCGGCCGACGAGCGGGCCATCACCCGCCAGCAGCGCAACCGGTCACCGCCGACGGGCATCGGCGACGGGAACGGCCACGGCGACTCCTCGATCCAGCGCTCCCGGACGTCCATCACGAGGAACCGGGGGCCCCGGCGGATCGGGCGCCGCTGGAACTCGACCGGCTCGCCGTCCTGCCAGCGAACCTGGACCGGCGTCGGCTGCCGCGATCCGAACCGGCGGGTCAGCACTCCCACAGCTGCCACACTCCTCAGGCATCACCGATAACCTGGCCGTGCCGCTGGGCCCGACCCGATCTCGAACAGATGTTCGATGCATCCAGTACAGCGCTTCCTCGGTCATGCGTCAAGTCCGCACGCACATCCGCACGGACATCCGCACGGACAAGTCCACGGAGCCGTCACATGTGGTGTCATGTGGGCATGCCCGACGCGCCCCCCGCCGCGCCCCCCGGACCCGCTGCCGCACCGCCGGTCGTCCCGAGGGCGGCGGCCAGGCGCGGGCCGGGTCGAGAGCCCCAGGTCGGAGCTGCGCGGACGGACCGCCGGTGACCGCCGCGCCGCCCCGGACGCGGGTGGTCCGGTTCACCCAGCTCGGGCTGACCGACCGGCTGTCCGACGCGCTGGGTGTGTACGTGTCCGCGATGGGCTACCCGCGCTCGGCGATCCGCCAGCGGGCGCCGCTGTGGCGCGAGCACACCCACCGGCCCGGCTGGCGGGCCGTGGGCGCCCTGGACGAGCGCAACACGCTGGTCGGGCTCGGCTACGGCTACATCGGCGCGCGCGGCCAGTGGTGGCACGAGGAGGTCCGCAGGGGCCTGCTGGGCACCGACCCGCGTGGGCTGCACTGGCTGGCCGACTACTTCGAGCTGACCGAGCTGCACGTGCTGCCCCGCGCGCAGGGCGGCGGGCTCGGCGAGCAGCTGCTGCGCACCCTGCTGGACGGCTGCGACCGGAGCGCGGTCCTGCTGTCCACCCCGGAGCTGGATCCGGCCCGGCCGGCCCGCGCCTGGCGGCTGTACCGGCGGCTCGGGTTCGTCGACGTGCTGCGCGACCACCGGTTCGTCGGTGACCCGAGGCCGTTCGCGGTGCTCGGCCGGGCGCTGCCGCTGGCCCCGCCGCCGGGCGCCCCCGACCCCGCCGACAGGCCGCTGACCGGCCCGAACGACCATCCCAACGGCCACCCGAACGAGGGCCCGGAGGACGGCCAGCGCCCGGGCAGCCTCGGCTGACTCGAACGGTCCCCCACCCCGACTGGCACGATGGCCGCGTGCCCTACCCGCCCGCCCGGCCACTTCGCCGGCGCCTCGCCGAGGCAGCGCTCGTGCTGTTCCTGCTCGGCGCCTCGGCGCTGCTCGGCGGCTGCACCCAGGTGCGCACCGCGCTCGCGATCCAGGGTGACGACACGGTGGCCGGCGAGATCGTGATCGGCACGGCCGGTGGTCCGGCGCCCGCGATCGTGGTGCCCGGGCCGCTGGTCGGTCGGGTCTCGGTGACGCCGTACCAGGACTCCGGCTACGTGGGGTCGCGGTTGCAGTTCAGCGGGCTGCGCTTCGACCAGGTGAACTCGCTGACCTCGGTGGCGCCGCTGGCGAACGGCCGGTTCAAGTTCGAGCTGCGCCGCACCGGTGGGCTGGTCGTGCTAGCCGGCCAGGTCGACCTGAGCGCGGTGCCGGTGGACAAGGCGGACGTGCAGCTCAAGGTCGCCTTCCCCGGTGACCTGGTCAGTACCGACGGCACGGTGGGCGGCGGCACCGTGAGCTGGGTGTTCACCCCCGGCCAGGTCAACCAGTTCAACGCCGTGCTCAGCTCGCCGGACCCGTCGACCCCTTCGGTCGGCCGGTGGACGCTGCTGGTCGCCGCCGTGGTGGCCGCCGCGGCGGTCGCCGTCGTGCTGCTGGCCAAGGCGCACCGCAACCCCCCGGTACCGGGCTCCGGGCGGGGTCCCTGAGACTTGTCCGGCCCAGTCCGCAAGCACCGGGCACCCGGCCCGCCGAGGAGTGTCATGACCGCCCGCCCGCTCGCCCGACCGCTCAGCCACGCCACCCCGCACCCGGCGGACGAGCAGCTGGTCGCCCGGATCGACGCGACGCTGACCGACTACCTGGCCGAGCGCCGCCGCTACACCGAGCTGGTGCACCCGTCGTTCACCGAGGCCGCCGACGCGCTGACCGCGTTCGTGCTGCGCGGCGGCAAGCGGGTGCGGCCGACGTTCGCCTGGTGGGGCTGGCGGGGCGCGGGCGGCGACCCGGACGGCCCACTCGCGGGCGCGGTGCTGGCCGCGGTCAGCGCGCTGGAGCTCATCCAGGCCAGCGCGCTGGTGCACGACGACCTGATCGATGCCTCCGACACCCGCCGGGGCTATCCCACGGTGCACGTGGACTTCACCGGGCGGCACCGCGAGCAGGGCTGGCTGGGCGCCCCGGAGCGGTACGGCATGGCCGCCGCCGTGCTGGTCGGCGACCTCTCCTTGATCTGGGCGGACGACATGCTGCACGGCGCCGAGCTGCCCGAGCAGGTGCGGGCCAGGGTGCGCCCGGTCTGGGCGGCCATGCGCACCGACCTGGTCGGCGGCCAGCTGCTGGACGTGCGGGGCCAGGTCAGCGGCGACGACACCGCCGCCACCGCGATGCGGGTGAACCGGTTCAAGACGGCCGCCTACACCGTGGAGCGGCCGCTGCAGCTGGGCGCCGCGCTGGCCGGGGCGCCCGCCGAGCTGGTCGAGGCGTACGGCCGGTTCGGCGCGGACATCGGCGTCGCGTTCCAGCTGCGGGACGACCTGCTCGGTGTGTTCGGCGACCCCGAGGTGACCGGCAAACCGGCCGGCGACGACCTGCGGGAGGGCAAGCGCACCCTGCTGATGGCGCTGGCCATGTCCGCCGCCAGGGAGCGCCGCGACCCCGCCGCGCTCACCGTGCTGAGCGCCGCGCTGGGCAACCCCGAGCTGGACGACGCCGGGGTGTGCCAGGTCCGCGAGGTGCTGCGCGAGCTGGGCACCTCCGACGTGGTGGAGGAGCGGATCGAGCAGCTCACCGAGTCCGCCCTGGCCGCGCTCGCCGCCGTCGAGGTGGCCGAGCCGGCCGCGACCAGGCTGCCCGAGCTGGCCCACGCGGCCACCCGGCGCCTGGCCTGACTGGGACGCGCCGGCACATGACAGGGAGCAGGTCGAAACGGATGCGCACCGTGCCCGGGCGTACCGATCACGTCGTCGTGGTCGGCGCCGGCCTGGCCGGGCTGGCCACCGCGCTGCACCTGGTTGGCGCCGGCCGCCGGGTGACCGTGCTGGAACGCGCGGAGCACCCCGGCGGCCGGGCCGGCCGGGTGGACCTCGAGGGGCCGGCCGGGCGCTACCTGGTGGACACCGGGCCGACCGTGCTGACGATGCCGGACGTCGTCGACGCCACGCTCGGCGCCGTCGGGGAGAAGCTGGCCGACCGGGTCGAGCTGATCCGGCTGGACCCGGCCTACCGGGCCCGGTTCGCCGACGGCTCCACGATCGACGTGCACACCGACCCGGACGCGATGGAGGCCGAGATCGCCGCGCGGGTCGGCGGGGCGGACGCGGCCGGTTACCGGCGGCTACGGGGCTGGCTGACCGACCTGTACCGGGCGCAGATCGACACGTTCATCGACTCGAACATGGACTCGCCGCTGAGCCTGCTCTCCCCCGACCTGGCCAGGCTGGCCGCGCTCGGCGGGTTCGGCCGGCTGGGGCCCCGGGTGGCCCGGTTCGTGCGGGACGAGCGGCTGCGCCGGATCTTCTCCTTCCAGGCGCTCTACGCCGGCGTCTCGCCGGACCGCGCGCTGGCCGCGTACGGCGTGATCGCGTACATGGACACCGTCGCCGGCGTGTACTTCCCGCGCGGCGGCATGCGGGCGCTGCCCACCGCGCTGGCCGACGCGGCCACCGCCGCCGGCGTCGAGATCCGCTACCGGGCGAAGGTCACCGGCCTCGTCCAGCGGGGTGGCCGGGCGGTCGGCGTGCGCTACCTGGAGGACGCGGGTCGGGACGGTTCCGGCGAGCCGGCGATGGTGGCCGCCGACGCCGTGGTGCTCACCCCCGACCTGCCGGTGGTGTACGCGCTGCTGCGGCGCGCGCCCCGACGGCCGGTGCCGCTGCGCTGGTCGCCGTCCGCGCTGGTGCTCCACGCCGGCGGCCCGGCCCCGAGCGGCGACGACCACGACCACGACAGGAACGACCAGGCCCACCACACCCTGTCCTTCGGCACCGCCTGGGCGGAGACGTTCGAGCAGATCCTGCACCGGGGCGAGCTGATGGCCGACCCGTCGCTGCTGCTGACCAACCCGACGGTCACCGACCCGTCCCTCGCCCCGCCGGGCCACCAGCTGTACTACCTGCTCGCGCCGTGCCCGAACACCCGCCGGGCCAACCTGGACTGGTCCCGGGTCGGGCCGGCCTACGCCGACGAGCTGCTCGGCGTGCTGGCCGCCCGGGGGCTGCCGGGGCCGAGCGGGGCGACGGCGGTGTCCCGCTTGGTCACCCCGGACGACTGGGCCGCCGACGGGCTGGCCGCCGGCACTCCGTTCTCCGCCGCCCACACGTTCGCCCAGACCGGCCCGTTCCGCCCGGCCAACCTCGTGCGCGGCTGGTCGAACGTGGTACTCGCCGGCTGCGGCACCACCCCGGGCGTCGGCGTGCCGCCGGTGTTGATCTCGGGGCGGCTGGCCGCACTCCGGATCACCGGAGCCTGAACCCCGGACCTGCCACCGGCCGCCGATCAAGGCCGTGGCAGCATAGGAGCCAAGATGACGTCCCAGCCGCAGCTGTCGACCACCCCCGCCGAGGCACCCGAGGCGGCGCTCCGCGCTACCCCGGTGAGCCCGGCCGAGGCGGTGTCCACGGCATCCGATCTGCTCCAGTCCCCGGTCACCACGCCGCCGTCCGCCGCCCCCCGCGGCTGGTGGCAGCGGTTCGGCAGTCCGAGTCCGAAGCCCCTGCTGCTCGGCTTCCTCGGCAGCCTGCTGCTCGCCTTCGGCGGGCTGGGCGCCGGCGGCGTGCTCGTGCACGACCCGATCCTGGAGGGCACCCCGCTCGCCGCCTGGCGCTTCGGCCACGGGTACGACCTGGCGGTCATGGTCGTCTACCTGGGCCTCGCGCTCGAGGTGTGGGCCTGGATGCTGCTCGGCCGGGACGTGCTGGCCCGGCGGGCGAACGCGCGGGCGGTGCTCACCACGTCGGCACTGTGGCTGCTGCCGATGCTGGTCACACCGCCGCTGTTCACCCGCGACGTGTACAGCTACCTGGCCCAGGGCACCATGCCGCTGCGCGGGTTCGACCCCTACGGCGGCGGCCCCGACGTGCTCAGCGGGCCGGTGCTGGACAACGTGCACTGGTTCTGGCAGGACACGCCCGCCCCGTACGGCCCGCTGTTCATCCTGATCGCCAAGGGCATCGCCGCGGTGACCGGCGAGAACATCATCGCCGGCGTGCTGCTGATGCGGCTGGCCATGGTGGTCGGGCTGGCCCTGTTCGTCGCGGCGCTGCCCGGCCTCACCCGGCACCTCGGCGGCCGGCTGCCGGTGACGCTGTGGGTCGCGGTGGCGAACCCGGTGATGGTGATCCACCTGGTCGGCGGGCCGCACAACGACCTGCTGCTGCTCGGCCTGCTGAGCATGGGCAGCCTGCTGGTGCTCAACCGCAAGCACGCCGCCGGGATCGGGATGGTCACGCTCGCGATGGCGGTCAAGGCCTCCGCCGGCGTGGCGCTGCCCTTCCTGGTGCTGGTCTGGGCGGCCCGGCTGACCGGTCCGCAGCGCACCCGCATCATCAAGGCCACCGCCGCCGGTGTCGGGGTGTTCCTGCCGGTGTTCGCGGCCTGCACTCTCGTCGCCAAGGTCGGCCTCGGCTGGCTGCCCGCGCTGAACGCCCCAGCGATGATCGTCAACTGGCTGTCCCTGTCCACCGGCACCGGTGAGCTGCTCTTCAACATCGTCAGCTGGGCCATCGGCGGTCTGCCCAAGACGCCGTTCTTCACGGTCACCCGGATCATCGGGGGGGTCGCGCTGCTGGTCATCGGGGTGCGCCAGTGGCTGGCTGCCCGGGGCGGCGGTCCCGATGCGGTACGCCGCGCCGGCATCGTGCTGCTGCTGGTCGCACTGCTCTCGCCCGCGACGCTGCCCTGGTACTACACCTGGGGTATGGCGCTGCTGGCCGGCACCGCGTGGACCGCCCGCCGGATGCAGGTCGTGATCTTCGTGTCCTGCTTCCTGGTCATCGCCGCGTTCCCGGACGGCGAGGTCTCGCTGTACGCGTTCGGCTACCTGCTCCTGGCGATGGCGGGCGCGCTGGTCGCGTCGATCGCGCTGGTCAAGCCGGACCCGTTGCGGCTGCGGTCGCGCCCGGTCCGCCTGCCCGCGGCAGATGGCTGACCTCGCCGGCCGCGAGCTCGACGCCGCCGGGATCACCGGCCCCACCCTCCGCACCGCCTACCTGCGCTGCCGCGCGTTGCACGCCCGGCACGGCCGGACGTACTTCCTGGCCACCCGGCTGCTCGCGCCCGCGCAGCGCCCGGCGGTGCACGCCCTCTACGGCTTCGCCCGGTACGCCGACGAGATCGTCGACGCGCTGGACGACGCCCGGCCGGCCGCCGAGAAGCTGGCCGCGCTGGACGCCCTCGAGCCGGCCCTGCTCGCCGCGCTGCACGGCACCCCGGCGCTCGACCCGGTGCTGCGCGCAGTGGCCCACACCGCCCGGCGCTACGAGCTCGACCCGGCCCTGTTCCGCGCGTTCCTGGCCGCCATGCGGCTGGACACGCACGTCACCGATTACCCCACGTTCGAGGCGCTCGCCGGCTACATGCACGGCTCGGCGGCGGTGATCGGGCTGCAGATGCTGCCGGTGCTGGGCACGGTCGGGGAGCGGGCGGACGCCGAGCCCTCGGCGGCCGCCCTGGGCATCGCCTTCCAGCTGACCAACTTCCTGCGCGACGTCGGCGAGGACCTGCGCCGGGGTCGCATCTATCTGCCGCAGGACTCACTGCGTCAGCACGGGGTCGATCGCGAACGGCTGCAGCGCGGCGTCGTCGACGGTCCGATCCGGCGGCTGCTGGCCGACGAGATCGCCCGGACACGGGAGCTCTACCGCTCGGCTGAGCAGGGCATTCGGCTGCTCGATCCGACGTCGCGACCCTGTGTGCAG
>DATAZG010000042.1:0-33962 GCA_036272155.1 Pseudonocardia sp. | reverse complement strand
GCCTGCGCCCGCCCGACGGTCGGGTCGACCAGCTCGATCCAGTCGTCCCCGGCGGAGTCGACCCACTCGCCGTTGATGAAGTTCCGCAGCCTACGCATGGTGTCGTCCTCGTATTCGCAGGTCAGAAGGCTGATTCGAGCGCCCAGAAGCAGCTCAGAGCCGGTCCGTGTTGGCCCAGAACCAGCTCAGAGCCGGCTCACATGCACCGCCGGTTGGCGGCCGTACCAGGGCAGCTCGGCCTCGAGCTCCGCCGCCAGCCCGATGAGCTCGGACTCGCCGTACAGCGCGCCGCCGAGCTGGACCCCGATCGGCAGCCCGTCGGCATCGGTGGCCGCCGGCACGCTCACCGCCGGCGCGCCGGTGACGTTGTACAGCGGGCACAGCGGGTAGTCGGCCAGCACGCGGCGCACCCATTCCTCGGACGTGTCCGGCCGGCCGTCCCGGGACAGGTGGTCCAGCGGCAGCGTGACCTGGTGGGCCGTGGGCGCCAGCAGCACGTCCCACCGCGCCATGAACTCCGCGACCGTCCGGCTGACCGCGTTCATCGACGCGAACGCGGCCGCCAGGTCCAACGGTCCGAGCGTCAGGCCGTACCGGTAGGACAGCAGGGTCGAGTGCTCGAAGTGGTCCTCGTCGATCGGCACTCCCCCGGCCTCGGCCAGCGCGCTGACCGCCGCCGACGTGCCGAAACCCCAGACGATGTGGAACGCGTGGATCAGCTCGTCCCAGTCGACGTCCGGGTGTGCCTCGTCGACGACGTGCCCCAGGCCCTCGACCGTCCGCGCCGTACGCGAGACCGCCGCGCTCACCGCGCTCTCCACGGCAACGCCCGACCAGTTGCGGGTGCACACCGCGACCCGCAGTGGTCGGGCGCTGCCGTCGAGCTCGCCGACGTAGGGCCGCCAGGGTGGCGGGGCCGTGTAGCGCTCGCCGGGCGCCGGTCCGGCCACCGCGTCCAGCAGCGCCGCCGCATCGCGGACACTGCGGGTGACCGCGAACTCCACGGCGTTGCCGCTCATCAGCTCCTGCTGGTCCGGGCCGAGCGGTACCCGGCCACGGCTGGGTTTCACGCCGACCAGACCGTTGCGCGCGGCGGGGATGCGGATCGAGCCGCCGCCGTCGTTGGCGTGCGCGAGCGGTACCGCGCCGGCGGCGACCAGCACCGCCGACCCGCCGCTGGAGCCGCCGGGGGTGACTCCGGCGCGCCACGGGCTGTGCGTCGTCCCGGTCAGCTCGGACACCGTCGCCGAGCTGTTGGCCAGCTCGGGCGTCGTCGTGGTGGCCAGCGTGGCGAGCCCGGCCGCCTTGAACCGCGCCATCAGCTCGGTGTCGTGCGGGTACGTGAGCCCCTTCGGCAGCGCCCTGGTCCCGTAGTACGTCGCGACGCCGGCCGCATGGCACACGATGTCCTTGACCACGAACGGCACCCCGCCGAAGCGGCCACCCGCCCGGTAGTCGAGCGGGGCATCCCACGGGCCGCTCACCACGGTGTTCAGGCGCTCGTGCACCGCGGTGATCGCCCGCCGCGCCGTGTCGTGGACCTCGGCCGCCGAGACCTGCCTGGTGCGGATGAGGTGGGCCAGGCCCGTCGCGTCGTGCGCGGCGTACTCGGACAGCTCCATCAGTAGCTGCCGGACCCGGCGGCGTCGCTGATGGTGTTCCAGATGTCGCGGTGCATCAGCCACCGGCCGTCGGCCTGCCTGGTGTAGACGATCAGGCAGTTGTTGCTGGCCACGGTCTTCTCCCCGTCGGCAACAAAGGTGCCCCGCGTCCGTTCCTGCCCGACCACGACGTCCTCACCCATGATCAGCTCGACGAGCTCGGCCTCCTGTTTGACCCAGCCCGCCGCCGTGAACCGCACGAACGCGTCGCGGATGGCCTCGCGGCCGGCGATGATCGACCCGTCCGGGGTCAGCAGCGCCGCGTCCGGGGTGTACAGCTCGACGAAGCCGTCCGCGTCCCTCTCCTCGACCGCCCTGGCGATCGCGGCGTACACCGAGTGCACATAGGTGACGAACTCATCGTGGGTCGGCACGTCAGCTCACGACCTTGGCGATGTCCTCGTAGCTGGCGGGCTGACGGGGGTCGCCCGGCAGCAGGCCGACGGGGCCGCTGCGCAGCACTCCCGCCGGGTTGTTGAAGTACGGGATCACGTAGCGGCCGATGTTCTCCAGCGTCTCCATGATGACCTCGTGCTTGGCGTTGTCGATCCGCAGCACGATCTCGTCCGCGCCCAGCTCCTTCACACGCTGGACCTGGCGGACGATGTGCTCCGGGTCGCCCACCATGACGGTCGGCCCGCAGGTGCGCAGCCATTCCATGTCATCCACGCGGTCGCGCAGCTCGGCCATTCGCTCGAATTGTCCGTAGCCATCGGGCGAACGCTCCGCGAGCTGGACGTAGAGGTCCTTGATAATCACCGTGGCGAACATCTTCAGGTCGCGCTCGGCCTTTTCCAGCGCCTCGTCATTCGTACTCGCGCACCGCGTCGTGATGGACATGGCCGCGGCGGAGTTCGTGATGAAGCGCCCGACCGGGTTGATCTCGGACTCCGGCACGTCGTGGTACGCGTTCAGGTACTCGGCCAGCTTGTCCCAGCCCAGCCACATGTCGCAGGTGATCATGCCGAGTCCCCGCCGGCGGGCGTCCTGGATGGACTCGACCGTCTGCCCGATCTTGTACAGCCGGGGGTGCGGCTCCTGCACACACCTCGGCGTCAGCTCGCGCTCGGGGATCTTGCCCCAGTACTTGCCGTCGTGGTCGAACGACTGGTCGCTGAGCGCGCGGACGATCAGGTCCAGCGCCTCCTCGGCCCGGCCCTTGGTCTCGTCGAGCGGCACCCCGAAGGCGTCCAGCTGCAGCAACGTGTTGCCGCGTGCGACGGTCAGCTCGATGCGGCCGTTGGAGAAGATGTCGGTCGCGGCGGTCTGCTCCGCGACCAGCACGGGGTGGATCGCCGAGACGAGCCGGCTCATGTAGCGCAGCTTGATGCGGTTGGTCCGCATGGCCACCGCCGTGAACAACACCTCCGGAGCGGGCGCGACGGCCATCTCCGCGTAGAAGTGGTGCTCCGACGTTCCCCACCCGTAGAAACCCATCTCCTCGGCGAAGACGGCTTCCTCTACCAGGTCCCAGTACCGGCGGTGGTGCGTACTTCCGCGCAGGGTGCCGGCCTCAGTGAAGACAATGAACCGCAACTGCGATCCCCTTACTCCGGAGTGATGCCAGCGGCGATGTGTGCGCGTTGGCGAGATGCGATTGACGGACATCTTTTCAATCGCCACTCCGCGAGGGAATCCGCGAAACTACGCTATTTCGTTCTCGCCCTACCTACGTGGTCACCCCACTACGTACGTGCTGGCGACCGAGGGCGACGAGCGCGGCCCCCGTGGCGATGGCCAGCACGGCCGGCCCGATCACCTTCGTCACCGCCGCCGTGTCGCGGCGCTCACGACCCGGTCACCGCCAGCGGACGGATCGGCGCCCCGGTCGCGCCGCGCACGTTCAGCGGCGCGCCGACGAACAGGAACTCGGCCGTGCCGAGGGCGGCCAGGCGCTCGGACAGGACTTCCAGCGCCATCACCTCGATCAGGTTGATCCCTGCCTCGGCCAGCAGGATCCGGTGGACCGGCAGCGAGGACAGCCCGCCCCCGGCCGGAATGTGTTCCAGCGCGATCGTGTCGGCCCCGACGGCGGCCACGCCGCGGTGCGCGAGCCAGCGGGCCGCGCCCGCGTCAACACCGGGGACCCCGCCGTCGCCACCGAGGTACGCGGGCGGGTCGGCCCAGAGCTGGGCCCACCCGGTCCGGACCAGCACCACGTCGCCGGGACGGGGTTCGGGCGCGGCGAGCAGGTCCTCCACCCCCACCGCCGCACCGGGAGCCAGCCTCCCGACGCCGCGGGACCGTGGCACGTCGACCAGCACGCCGCGCCGGAACAGGGGCGGGACCCGGTCGATGCCGTGCGTGCGGTAGCGGCCGGCTTCGAGTGCGTCGGCGACCGGCACCCCGCCGTGCAGCCGTCCGTCCACCGCGACGTGGCTCAGCGCATCCATGTGGGTGCCCACGTGGCCGCCGAGCACCATCACCTCGTGCGAGCCGGTCATCCCGTCGGCCCGCACGACGTCGCCGTGGCGCTGCCGGAGCGCGAACTCGAACGCCGGATGGGTCGGGGAACCGGGCATCCCCACCTCCAGCGGCTGGGCGAGGTCGATCACCTCGAAGTCGGCCGGTCCGCCGCCGTCACCGAACAGGTCGAGCAGGTTCATGGTCCTCACCTTCCCGTCCCGGAGGAGTCCCGGCCGGGCCGGGGCCGGTCAGATCACTGCCCCGCCCCTCGCGCAGGGTCAGCACGGTCAGCGCCGAGATCGCCAGCAGAGCCACCAGGTAGCCGGTGAAGGCCGGGCGGCCCAGCGTGCTCCCCACCCAGGTCTGCAGGTAGGGGGCCGTACCACCGAAGACGGCGACGGCGATCGAGTACGGCACCGCGAGGCCGACGGCACGAATGTGGGTCGGGAACATCTCGGCGTACGCGGCCGGCAGGATCGCCACACCGGCCCCGATGAACACCATGGCCACCGCCATCGCCACCCCGAGCCGGACCGCGTCGTGCACCATCGCCTGCAGCGGGAACAGCAGCACCGCGGTCCCGAGGCAGCTGATCAGCAGGACCGGCCGGCGACCGATGCGGTCGGACAGCGCACCCCAGGCCGGCAGCACGGCCATCAGCACCAGGCTGGACAGGACACCGGCGAGCAGTGCCGAGGCCGGGGGGATCTTCAGTGCACTGATCGCGTAGGCCGGCGCCGCGACCACCCAGGCGTAGTAGACGACCGTGAAGCCGACCGTGAGCCCCACGACCTGGACCGCCTCGCGGCGGTGCCGCACGATCTCGGGCCAGATCCGGGGGCGCCCGGCGGGGTCGGCCGCCGCCGCCCGCGTGAACGCCTCGCTCTCCTCCAGCGAGCGCCGGATCCACAGGGCGACCAGGCCGAGCACACCGCCGACGAGGAACGGGATCCGCCAGCCGTACCCGGCCATCTCGGCCGTACTCAGCGTGACCGAGAGGACCAGGCCGAGCAGCACGCCGACTGTGTTCCCCCCGACGCTGGCCAGGTAGATGACGCTGGACCACAGCCCGCGCCGACCGGCGGGCGCGGCCTCGGCCAGGTAGGTCTGGGCCGACGGCAGCTCGCCCCCGGTGGCCAGCCCCTGCACGACCCGGGCCAGCACCAGCACCACGGACGCCCCGACGCCGAGCGTGGCGTAGGTCGGCGAGATCCCGATCAGCAGGCTCGCCGCCGCCATGCCGCCCACGGTCAACGCCATCATGGGCCGGCGACCCACCCGGTCGGCGAGCCTTCCGACGATCAGCCCGCCGACCGGCCTGGCCACGAACCCGACGGCGAACACGGCGAGGCTGGACAGCACCGCCGACACGTCGTCGCCCGGATGGAAGAACTGGGGCGCGAAGAACGGTACGAAGATCGCGTAGATGCCCCAGTCGTACCACTCCAGGGCGTGGCCGAAGCCGATGGCGAGCAGGGTCAGCAGCGCGGAGTTCCTGGTCGGGGCGGTGTGGGGCGGGCTCATGGCCGGGCCTCCGGGTTGCGCGCGGGAACGGGTCGAGCGGCGCGGCGCAGCGCGAGCTCCGCGTGCAGGGCCGCACCGTACGGGAGCACGGACTCGTCGAAGACGGCGTGCCCGCTGTGGTTGAACGGCGTGTGCGCGGGGTCCGCCCCGTCCGGGAGGGCACCGAGGGCGACGAACGCTCCTGGTACCTCGGTGAGCACCCGGGAGAAGTCCTCGGCGCCGGTGAAGGGATGAGCCAGCGGGCGTAGCCACGGTTCGCCCAGCGCCTCGAGCACGGTCTGTTCGACGAACGACACCTCGGCCGCGTCGCTGACCGTGGCCGGCCGCTCCCGGACGAACCTCGCGTCGACCTCCACCCCGTGCCCTCGGGCGATGCCGTCGAGCAGCTGCCGCGCCTCGTCACCGACCCGGGTCGCGGTGGTGTCGGTGAAGGTGCGGACGGTGGCCTCGAAACTCGCGGTCGGCGGGATGATGTTGCGCCGCGTGCCGGCGTTGAGCACGCTCACCGTCAGCACGACCGGGTCGAACACGTCCGTGCGCCGGGTGACCATCGTCTGCAGCGCCATGATCATCTCGGCCACCACGACGACCGGGTCCCGGGCCAGGTGCGGCGCCGACGCGTGCCCACCTTCGCCGTGCACCGTGACCAGCAGCGCCGACGACGAGGCGAGCATGGTGCCGCGCCGGGTGTGGAACCGCCGGGGCAGGGTGGAGAACACGTGCATGCCGTACGCGGCGGCCACGCGAGGACCGGCCGCGTCGAGGACACCCTCCCCGATCATCGCCCGGGCGCCCTCCCAGCCCTCCTCCCCCGGTTGGAACATCAGGACGACGTCGCCGGGCAGCTCGTCCCGCCGGGCGGCCAGCAGGTGGGCGGCGCCGACGAGCATCGCGGTGTGCAGGTCGTGGCCGCAGGCGTGCATCACCTCGGGCACCTGGGAGGCGTAGGGCAGGCCCGTCCGCTCCCGCACCGGGACCGCGTCCATGTCGGCGCGCAGCAGCACCGCCGGGCCGTCCCCCGCCCCGCGCAGCACCCCGGTGACCGAGGTCGTCGCGGTGCCCGTGGTGATCTCCAACGGCAGGCCGCCCAGCGCCGCGAGCACCGCCTCCCGCGTCCTCGGCAGGTCGAGCCCCAACTCGGGGTGGGCGTGCAGGTCGCGGCGCAACCGCGTGAGCTCCCCCGCCATACCGCGGGCATCGGCCAGCACTGTCATGGCGACCTCCGGTCTTGTCAGCTCCCCGGAGTCTGCGTAGCCGCGACGGTGCCACGCCCTAAGTTCACAGATTCGTGCAGCACAATGCGGGCTGTGGACAGATCCGTGCACGACGATCGCGGTGACCAGCTCGGTGACCAGCTCGGTGAGCAGGACCTCGCGCTGCTGCACGCGCTCCAGATCGCGCCGAGGGTCCCGTGGGCCGAGGCGGCCCGGGTCCTCGGTTCGAACGCCGCGACCCTCGCCGCCCGCTGGGAGCGGCTGCGCGGCCGGGGCCTGGCCTGGGTCACCGCGTACCCGGGTGGCAGCTACCGGCAGGTCACCCTCGCGCTGGTCGAGGTCGACTGCCTGCCCGGCGCGCGCAAGGCCGTCGTCGAAGCGGTGTGCCGCGATCCCAGGGCGGTCACGGTCGAGGAGTCCACCCGAGGCCGGGACCTGCTGCTGACGGTGATCACGCCCAACCTCGCGGAGCTGACCGCCTTCGTGCTCGACGACCTCGAGGCGTTGCCCGGCGTCGAGCGCCAGCGCACCTACGTGGCCACCGCCGTGCACCGGCACGGCACCCACTGGCGCCTCGACGCGCTCAACTCCGCGCAGGTCCGCGCGCTCGAGGTGGTGAGCGCCCGCTCGGCCCCGGGCACCGGGACGAGGCCACCCGCCCAGGCCTGGCCGCTCATCGAGGCACTGGCCATGGACGGCCGGCGCACCGCGGCGGACCTCGCCCGGTCCACCGGCCGCAACACCGCCACCGTGCGGCGCCAGCTCGCCCGGCTCGTCTCCTCCGACCTGCTGTCCTTCCGCTGCGAGCTCGCCGCCGAGGTGTCGGGCTGGTCGGTGAGCAGCACCTGGACCGCCCACGTCGAACCGGCCGACCACGAGCGCACGATCGCGGCACTGGCGACGCTGCCCGAGCTGCGCATGTGCCTGTCCGTGACCGGTGACGCGAACATCGCCATGACGGTGTGGACCCGGTCCCTGCACGACATGCCGCGGATCGAACGGCTCCTCGGCGAACGGCTGCCGTGGCTGCGCGTGCGCGAGAACGCGGTCAACCTGCGCACCCCCAAGCGCATGGGCTGGCTGCTGGACGGGAAGGGGCGGGCGACCGGGGACGTGGTCGTGCCGAGTGCGCTGGCCGCACGCTGACCCCGCCCGCACGCGCATGGATGAAAAGCGGCGCCAGGCCGTCGATCGTGGAAGAAACCGTCAGATGTCGAGGCGCCGATGGATGACACCCGCGACCCACTCCTAGCCTCCGGAGAGACCCCTTTACGGAGAGGACGTCCGGTGGATCGGCAGCTCACGACGTTCCTCGAGCGGCACCCGGACGCGGCGATGATCACGCTGCGGGCCGACGGCAGCGCACACATGGCCCGGGTGGAGGTGGCACTGCTGGACGGCCGGCTGTGCGGCACCGGAGCACCCGAGCTGCTCAGGACGCGGCACCTGCGGCGCGACCCCCGCTGCTCGCTGTTCGTGTTCGGCCCGCACCCGCACTGGGTCGGCCTGGAGACGAAGGTGACCATCGTCGAGGGGCCCGACGTCCCCCCTCGGCTCGCCCGGCTCATGCAGGCGCGCCACGGTGCCGCGGCGCCGCCCGGCATGGTCCTCGGGCACGACGAGGCGGTCGGGCACGACCGGCTGTTCGGCTTCGACGAGTACGCGGAGTACGTGCGCGGACAGGGGCGGTTGCTCTACGAGTTCGACCTGCAGCGGGCCTACGGCAACTACCGCGAGGACACCTGACCCGGGGCCTCGACCTAGGTCCCACTCCCGGGCCGACCCCGAGGGCCGAGGTGATCCACGACCTGGTCGATGCCGGCCTTCAGGTACGCCAGGGACAGCCGCAGCTCACGGCGCTGGTAGAGGAACACGCCGGCCCCGACCATGGACATCAGCGCATCCACCAGGTAGTCCGGGTCGATGTCGAGGTCCGCTTCGCGCAGCAGCTGCCTCAGGTGTGACCGGTGCACCTGGTAGGCGGGGACGTTGTAGCGGGCGGTGGGGCCGCGAGTTTCCGACAGCGCGGCCAGGTCGGCGTGCCGCTCCAACTGGTCGAGCACGCCGTGCAGGAACGCGCTGGCTCGTGTCAGGGGCGGCGCGCCCGGGCCCAGCGGTGGCGGGCCGAAGATGAACGACTGCTGGAACAGCTGCTCGTCGTCGTCCAGCAGAGCCTCGGCCAGGCCGCCGCGATCCCCGAACCGGCGGTACACGGTGCCTACCCCGACGCCGGCCCTGGCCGCGAGCCCGTCCATGGACAGGCAGCCGACCCCACCGTGCTCGGCGATCAGCGCGCGAGCCGCCGCAAGCAGCTTGCGCCGGCTGCGGGCCGCGTCAGCTCGCTCGACGGGCTGCCCGACGACGGGCAGGCCCATCCAGCCCGACTCCGCGCCGCGCCGTGCCTCCATGACTCATCCACCCTAGATCCGAGTTGCATCCGGAAATTTCTCCGTTTAGTCTAGCAAAGCGGAGAAAATTCCGGAACGTCCAAACCCGAGAGGCACTCAGATGACCGCTAGCACGCAGGCTCTGGCCGGCACGTTCGTAGCCGACCAGGTTCACTCCTCGTTCCAGTTCACCGTCCGGCACATGGGCGTCGGCAAGTTCAGCGCCAAGTTCGACGACTTCGACGTGACCGTGGTGGGCGACGAGCAGGGCGTCCGCGTGGAAGGCGCCGTCCGCGTGGACTCCATCTCGATCAAGCAGCCGGACTTCCGGGGCCACGTGGTCTCCGGCGCCGACTTCTTCGACGGGTCCAACTACCCCGAGCTGAGCTTCCGCTCCACCAAGGTCGCGCTGAACGACGACGGCACCGCCCAGATCGACGGCGAGCTGACCATCAAGGGCATCACCAAGCCGTTCAGCGCCACCGGCACCTACCTGCCCGTCACCGAGGACCCCTGGGGCGGCCTGCGCAGCGGCGTGGACTTCGAGGCCACCGTCGACCGGCGCGACTGGAACTTCGGCTGGCAGGCCCCGCTGCCCAAGGGCGGCGACGCGCTCGGCTGGCAGGTCACCCTGACCGCCCACGCCGAGCTGGTCAAGCAGGCCTGAGGGCCGTCGCCGTGCTGAAGATCCTAGGCATCAGCGGCAGCCTCCGGGCGGGGTCGCACAACCGGCGGCTGCTCGAGGTGGCGGCCACCGAGCTGCCCGCCGAGGTGAGCTTCGAGATCTACAACGGGCTCGGCGACATCCCCCCGTACCTCGAGGAGGAGGAAGGCGACCCGACGCCCGAGTCCGTCACGGCACTGCGGGACGCCGTGCACGCCGCTGACGCTGTACTGCTCGCCACGCCGGAGTACAACGGCTCGATCCCCGGGCAGTTGAAGAACGCGCTGGACTGGGCGTCGCGGCCGTTCCCGGACAACTCGCTGCGCAACAAGCCGGTCGCGGTGATCGGTGCCTCGACCGGGCTGTTCGGCGCGGTGTGGGCGCAGGCCGAGCTGCGCAAGGTGCTCACGACCATCGGCGCCACGGTGGTCGACGCCGAGCTGCCGGTCGGCCAGGCCCACGACGCGTTCGGCGACGACAACCGGCTGGCCGATCCGGATCTGCACAAGGCGCTCGCCGACATCGTCAAGCAGCTGGTCGAGGCGTCGAAGGCGGCCTGACGCCGGCCCCGGTGGTGCCGCGAGGGGGCGGCTCACCCGGGGCCGGCGCCACCCGGCCCGACACCCGGCCTGTCAGCAGGCGAGGGCGTCCAGGAGGAACGCGACGATCTCCGCCCGCGCCGCCCTCGCCTGTGGCACCACGCCCGGCATGCTGAGGAACGCGTGCGTCGCTCCGGGATGCTCCGCCAGCCGGGCGGGCGTGCCGGCCTCGCGCAGCCGTTCGGCGTACCGGCGGCCGTTGGCGGGCGAGCCCATGGTCGGCCCCGACGTCGCCGCGCTGGTCAAGGTGGTGCTGGCGCACTTCGGCGACTAGGCCCCCTGGGGAGCCGATCCCCCGGTGATCCAGTTGGCGACCTGGACGCGGTTGCGCACCCCGAGGGTGATCATGATGTTGCGCAGGTGGTTCTCCGCGGTGCGCTCGGAGATGTGCAGCTCGGCGGCGATCTCGCGGTTGCTGCGGCCCCTGGCCACGAGTTGGGCGATCTCACGCTGCCGGGGGGTCAGGGAGTCCGGGCCGCGGTCGGCGAGTCGTTCGGCCAGGTCGACGGCCTTCGCGTGCAGGAGCGCCATGCCGAGCCGGTCGGCGATCGCCGCCGCGTGACCGGCGTGCTGGCGCGCCGCCTCCCGGTCGTCGGGGCGGCCGAGGGAGTGCAGCGTCTCGGCCAGGTGGTGGTGCGCCTCGGCCGCGAACGGGGGCAGGCCGGCCCGTTCGTTGGCCGAGACGGCCGCGCGCAGGTGGTCGAGTGCCCGGTCCGGGCGGCCGAGGGCGGCGGCGGCCAGCCCGAGTGGCAGGTGGGCCGACCCCAGGGTGAAGGACACCCCGGCGCCGTTGGTGACGTGCAGGTCGGCGTGCGGCAGCAGCGCGTGGTAGGCGGCGGCCGCGGTAGCGAGCTCGCCGAGCGCGGCGGCGACCGTGCACCGGGCCGCCTCGATGATCATCGTGACGAACCGGGGAATGCGCGTGCTGCCGACCTCGGGCAGGGCCTTGAGCAGGGCCGCCGCCTCGGCGTCGCGCCTGAAGGCGAGGTGCCACGGGGCGAGGTTGACGAAGTCGCCGAGGTACCCGATCGGATTGATGGCCGTCCTCGTCGGCGGGTCGGCCGGCAGGTCACGGTTGTCGCCGGTCAGCCGGGCGATCTGCAGGTCGGTCCAGTAGTGCGCGCGTCCGGAGGCCGGGGCCAGCGCGGCCAGCCGGCCGGCCGGAGTCCTGCCGAGCTCTCGGGCGCTCGCGAACTCGCCCCGGCCGATCGCGACGGCGAGCCGGCCTCGGCGCACGTGCCATAGCTGGATCGGCCGCCCCATGGCGGCGACGACGGGTTCGAGCTGGTCGAGCTCGGCGATCGCGGGATCGATGTGCCCAGCCTGGACGAGCGCGTCGAACCGCCACATGTGGCCCCAGAACACGCCTTCGAGATCACCGTCCCGGCGGGCGTTCGCCAGCATCTCGCCCCCGAGGACGAGCCGTTCCGCATGCCCTGGCGCATCGGAGCAGGCGAGCTGGCGGGCCCGCAGCGCGTAGCGCAGCGCGGCCCCGTCGCCGACCCGTCTCGCCATGCTCAGCGCGGCTCGGCTGATCGTCTCCTGCTGGTCCGACCGGTCCACGAACACCAGCGTGATCGACTGTTCGGCGAGCAGTTGGGAGCGCATCGCGCTGTCACCGGCGGGGAGCCCGGCGAGCGCCTGCTCGGACCAGGTGGCGACCCGCGCCGTCCACCGGGGGTTCGGATACTCGGGCAGCGCGAGGCAGGCCCGCCCGAGCCATTCCGCGTCGCCCGCCTGGTCCGCGAGCTCGGCCCCCTCGATGCAGCCGTCGACGGCGCCCTCGATGTCGCCGACCATGTACCGGGTCGTGCCCAGGTCGAGCAGCAGCTCGCAGCGCCGGGCCGGCGCCAGCTCGTCGGGCGCGGTGGCGAGGGCGCGTTCGAAGAGGTCGTTGGCGTTAGCGAAGGCGAAATGCGCCACCGCGTCCCGGCCGGCGGCATGGGCCGAGGCGCTGGCCGCGCCGGCATCCCCGAGCGGCAGCGCGGCCAACCGGTGCCGCGCGATCTCGGCCAGCCGGGGCGTGGCCGTCGACTCGAGCGCGGTGGCGACCCGCAGGTGGGCGCCGGCCCGTTCGGTGATCGACAGCTCGTGCAGCAGCGTCTCCCGGAACAGGTCGTGCACAAAGGCGAACCGGCCGTCGGCCTGCGCGACCACCACCCCCGCCCGCGCGGCGGTATCGAGCAGGGCGAGGGTCTCCGTTATGCCGGCCTCGGTGCTGGACTCGGTCCGCGTGACGGCGGTCCGCGTGACGGCGGTCCGCGTGACGGCGGTCAGCAGGCGGGGATCGATGTCGGGACCCGCCACGGCGGCGACTGCCAGCGCGGTCCGGCAACTCGGCGGGAGCCCGTCGAGGTGCTGCCCGATCACCTCACGGATGAGGTCGGGCAGGTGGGAGTCGAGTGGCAGCCCGGCCTCGAGCAGGCGGCTGATCTCGCGGATGAACAGCGGGTTGCCCCGGGTCCGGGCCGCGACCGAGGCGACCACCGACGGCGGTTGCCGGTGGCCCAGCAGCGCGTGCAGGTCGACCTCGACCTCGGCGCTCGTGAACCCGCCGAGCGTGAGCGACGTGCCACTCGGGTGGCGCCCGACGAGGGTGCGCAGCTCCGCCCCGGACGGGTGCTCGGCCAGCTCACGCGGCCGGAAGGCCCCGACGACGAGCAGCCGGCTGTCCCTGACCTGGTCGACGACGCTCGCGAGCAGCGCGAGGGAGTCCGAGTCGGCCCAGTGCACGTCGTCGAGCAGCAGCACCATCCCGGCGCCCTGCCCCCCGCCGGACCCGGCCGCCGGACCGGAGCCCGAACCGGCGGCATCGGCGAGCAGCCGGCCGAAGCGGCTGAACGCGGTGAACCGCTCCTCGGCACCCACCCGGACCGGCCGGTCGGTGCCACCGAGCTCCGGCACGATCCGGCTCAGCTGCGCGCCGTGCTCGGTGATCGCCGCGCGCAACCGGGGGCTGTCCTCGGCGTCCAGCCACTGCCGGACCACCTGCCGCCACGGCCAGAACGCCGGCGCGCCCTCGATCGCGGACACCCGCACGTTCGCCACGGCCCAGCCCCGCGACCGCGCGACCCGTTCGAACTCCTCCAGCAGCCGGGTCTTGCCCATGCCCGGCTCGCCACCGACCAGCACAAACGCCGCGTGGCCGGACCGCGCCGAGGCGAGCGCGCCATCGAAAGCGGCCAACTCCGCCGCGCGCCCGATGAACCTGGTCCGTGTGCCCACCCACACCGTCCTACGTCGTCGAACAACGTACCGCGCCGGACGGGGCGCCGGTCCGACCGGAGGTCGCCGGTGCGCGGCCGAACCACAGGACCGCCGTCGCGGCCGCCGCGAGTGCGAACACCGCGCTCTCGTAGACCATGGCGTGGGTGAAGGCGGCCGAGGGGTCGACGGCCGGCGCGGCGTACGCCACGCCGGCCAGCGTGACCCCGATCGTGCCGCCCAGCTGCTGAGCGGTCGGCAGCAGACCGGACACCGAGCTGGTCGCGGTGGCCGGCACCCTCGCCAGGACCAGCGAGAACGCCGACGCGGTGAACGCGCCGAAGGCGATCCCGCCCGCCGCGAGCACGAGCCACAGCGTGGGTCCCGGCACGCCGATCGTCACCGCCGCCAGCGCGCACACCACCGCCAGCGCACCGGCGCAGACCACCAGAACTGCCGTGCCCCACCGGCGGGCCGCCACCTCGGAGACCGCGCTGCCCACCAGTGCCCCGACCGCGTACCAGGTGATCGTCAGCGCGGTGTGCAGCGGGTTCATCGCCAGCGCCCCCTGCAGGTGCAGGGACAGCAGCAGGGTGAACGACGGGACGGCGGCGTTGAACAGCAGCACGGCGCCGATCCCCCACCGCGCCGTCCGCCCGGCCAGCGCCGACGGGTGCACCAGTGGGTGCGGGAGCCGCCGCTGCGACACCGCGAACACCGCGAGCAGCAGCACCGAGGCCCCGAGGCTCAGCCACACCCAGACCGGCCACCCCAGGTCCGCGCCGAGCGTCAACGGCAGCACGAGCAGGAACAACCCGGACAGGCTGAGCGCGACGCCGACCGGGTCGATCCGCGCGGCGGGACCGGGCCGCTCGGCTCGACCCGGCCCCGGCGGCAGGACGTAGGAGCACGCCAGCGCGGCGACGGCGACCGGCACGGTCAGGGCGAGCGCGGCGCGCCATCCGAGGCCGAACGGGTCGAGGTCGAGCAGGATCCCGCCGAGCACCGGGCCGGCCAGGGACGCGGCCGCCATCGTGGCGCCGTAGTACGCCAGCGCGCGGGGTCGCCGGGCCGAGGGCACCGTCAGCTGGATGATCGACAGGATCTGCGGGGCCATCAGCCCGCTGCCGAGCCCCTGCACCAGGCGCGCGGTGACCAGCACGCCCGCGCCCGGGGCCACCACCCCCGCCACCGAGGCGAGCGCGAACACCGCCATGCCCAGCACGAAGAGCCGGCGGTAGCCGAACCGGTCCCCCAGCCGGGCCGAGGTGATCAGCGAACAGGCGAAGGTCAGGGTGTAGCCGGCGAGCACCAGTTGCCCGACCCCGGGCCCGGCGGCCAGGTCGCGCCGGATGTCGGGCACCGCCACCTGCATCACCGTCACGCTCATGAGCTGGACGAACGTCCCGGAGAGCAGCACCGCGAGCACCGGCACCCTCGGCAACGACAACACCGGCAGCGACAACACCGGCAGCGACAGCACCAGCGGCCTCCTCATGCCCGCGCCGAGACGGGGGTGAGCAGCGTGCTGAGCAGCGAGGCGAGCTCAACGGGCCGGGTGAGGAACGGCGAGTGGCCACCGGGCAGCGAGTACACCTGGGTCGGCCGGTCCGGCGTCACCCGGTCGGCCTCGGCGATCATCAGATCCTGGGTCGGGGCCGGCAGGGCGAGGTCGTCGCGCAGCCGGATGTAGGTGCGCGGGATGCGGCCCCAGCGGGCGGGCGTGAGGCGGACCGGCGCGGTCAGCGACGCGAGCGGCTCGTCCGGGTGCAGCAGCAGGCGCCAGCTCGGGAGCTCGGCCGGCCAGTCCGACAGGAACGACCGGTGGATCGCGGCGACCTCGGCGGGGTCGGCCGAGAGCGGGTTGATCCGGAACGCACCCAGCGTCTCGGGGTCGCCGACCCTCGGCACGTGGACCGCGCCGGCGTTCTCCGGGGCGGAGACGTAGTCGAGGAACCTCGGGCGGCCGGCCGGCAGGAAGGCCGACAGGTAGACCAGGTGGTCGACCAGCTCCGGCGCCCGTTCCGCCACGGCCGACGCGGGCCCGCCGCCCGCGCTGTGCGCGACCAGGACCACCCGCTCGAACCTCGGCCGGATCCCGGCAAGGGTGGCCAGCAGGTCGTCGGCGATCCGGTCCATCGTCAGGTCGGCCAGCGCGGACCGCTCGGTGGCCAGGCCCGGCTGCCCGGGCAGCAGGTAGCCCGAGGGGGCGGGGGCGGTCAGGCCGTGGCCTGGCAGGTCGACCGCGATGCTCTTGACCCCCTGCCGGGCCAGCTCGCGCTGGGTGGCCACCCAGTGCAGGGAGGAGTGCCAGGCACCGTGCACGAACACGGCAACGGTGGCGGGATCGGTGGGGTTCACGGCACGGCCTTCCGACGGGAGGGGGGACACCACCCATCCGACCCGAGGGCAACCGCGTTATCCACCTCCATATCTCAGTGCACGCCTCGCTATATCCGAGGAGTATGGGAGCCATGGAAGCGCGCCACCTCCGCTACGCACTGGCCCTGGCCGAGCACCAGCACTTCGGCCGGGCCGCCGCGTCGTTGGGCATCGCCCAGCCCCCGCTGTCGTCCCAGATCGCGGCCGTCGAGCGGGAGATCGGCGAGCGGCTGTTCGACCGGACCTCGCGAGGGGTGTTCCCGACCGCCGCCGGCGAGGCGTTCCTGTCCAGGGCCCGCCGCGCACTGGCGGAGATGACCGGTGCCGTGGCCGATGCCGGCCGCGCCGCCCGGGGCGAGACCGGCCGGCTGCGTATGGGGTTCATCGGCTCCGCGCTGGTCGAGCCGCTGCCCGGGGTGCTCGGCCGGTTCCGGCGGGCGCGCCCGAACGTGCGCCTCGACCTGCGCGAGATGGGCAGCCCGGACGGCGTGGCGGCGCTCATCGCCGGTGAGCTGGACGTCGCCGTCGGGCGCGGCGGACCCCGGGGCGCCGGCGCGGAGGGGCTGGTCACGGTGCCGATCGGTACCGACGAGCTGGTCGCCGTCGTATCGCGGACCCACCCGTTCGCCGGCCTGCGCACCATCGGGCTCAGCCAGCTGGCCGGCGAGCCCCTCATCGTGTCGCCGGCGGACCAGGAGCCCGCGGTCGGTGCCCGGCTCCGGTCGCTGCTCGACACCACCCCGTCCCCGCTGGACAGCGCGACCACGGCCCGCGACATCCACACGATCATCGGGCTGGCGGCCTGCGGGGTGGGCGTGGGACTGGGGCCGGCCCGGATGCGGCGGCTCGCGCGGGACGACATCTGGTTCTGCGAGGTGGCGCCGGCGGTCCGTCTCCCCGACCTGCAGCTGTCCTTCCGCGCCGCCGACCGCTCCCCCGTGCTCGCCGCCTTCCTCGACGTCGTGCGGGCGAACTGCGCCGAGGTGGGCTCCCGGCTCGACGACGTACTCGCCCGGCACCCGGCCGCCTGCCTGGCCACCGCGGCCCGGCATGACTGAGCGGCAACGCCCCCGACCAGGGCCAGTACGATCGCTGGGTTTCCTCGTGATCCGCGCCTCGGCTGGAGTAAGTGATCATGACTGACCACCAGCGGCCCGAGCGGGTGGGGCTGCGCTACCTGGCCGTGGCCTACCGGGTGCGCAAGGTGCTCGACGAGCAGATGACCACCAGCGGCCTTTCGCTCGCGCGCACGAAGGTCCTGCAGGTCCTCGAGCACCGGGCGTCGATGCGGCAGACGGCGCTGGCCCGCGAGCTGGGGTTCGCCGAACGCTCCGTCACCCAGGCCGTCGAAGCTCTGGAGCGGGACGGGCTGGTCGAACGCGGCTCCGACCCGGTCGACGGCCGCGCCAAGCTCGTCACGCTCACCGCCGAGGGGGCCGCCGCGCTCGCCGCGAGCACCGAGGCGGGCGACCGGGAGCTCCAGCGCATCTTCGGCACCCTCGACGCCGACCAGCTGGCCCAGCTGGACACGCTGCTCGCCGCTCTCGACGCGGCGGCCGCCGCGCACTGACCACGGGTCGGCGGGCGCACACCCGTACCGAACTGATGAGGCACCTCAGCGTCGCGCTACAGTTACTGAGGTACCTCATTATCAGCTGCCGAGTGGAGCGCACCCATGGACACCCGACCGGTCGCCATACTCACCGGAGCCACCAACGGCCTGGGCAGGCTCGTCGCACTCGACCTCGCCCGGCGCGGCTACCACCTCGGCATCGTCGCCCGCGACGAGGCGAAAGCGGACGCCCTGCGCCAGGAGATCGACCAGGCCGCCCCGGGCACGCCGACCGACGCGTTCCCCGCCAACCTGACCTCGATGCGCGACGTCCGGCGGGCCGGCAAGGCGATCGAAGCGCGCTACGAGCGCATCGCCGTGCTGGTCAACAACGCCGGGCTGCACGCCTTCGCCCAGCGCGTCACCCCGGACGGCTTCGCCGAGATGACCGCGGTGAACTACCTCGCGCCCTGGGTCCTGACCACGACCCTGCGCGACAAGCTGGTCGCGTCGGCCCCGGCGCGGGTCGTGAACGTCGCCTCCGAAGCGTCCCGGCACGCCGGCACGATCGACCCCGCCCAGGACATCACCGCCACCGCCGACTACACCCGGCGCGAGTCGGCCGCGCTCTACGGCCGCTCGAAGCTGATGGACATCATGTTCACCCAGGAGCTCGGCCGGCGACTGGCCGGCACCGGCGTCACCGCGAACTGCTGCGACCCCGGCTTCAACACCACCGGCCTCGGCCGGGAACTACCCCTGGCCGGCCTGCTCGAGCAGGCCCTCAAGACCCTGCGTATCGGAGACCCGCAACGCGGCGCCGGCATCATCGTGCGGCTCGCCACCGATCCCGCGCTCGGCGACACCACCGGCGGCTACTTCTCCGTGAAGGACGCCAAGCCGCTCGCCTGCCCGGCACCCGGCCGAGGCGAGGACATCCAGGCCGAGCTGTGGCGCACCACGGCCAACCTCCTCGACGGAGTCCTGTCCGCCACCGAATAGTCCGCGCCCGCCCGCCCGGCCGGCCCCTAGGCCGGGGCATCACGGAGTTGCCGGTCCAGCCAGTCGCCGACCGCCGTGGTCAGCGCCTCGAACGCCACCTGCCGGTCGTAGGGGACCTGGAACACGTGATCGGCCTGGGCGATCTCGACCAGCTCCATGCCGGCGGGCAGCGTGGGGAACTCCGCCGGGCGACCGAAGGGGTCGTTGCCGCCTTGCACGATCAGCGTCGGCAGCCCGGTGGCGAGCAACTCCGGTGCGCGCCCCGGGCCGTTGAGCGGATAGGACAGCGCGAGCACCGCGCGGGCCTTCAGGTCCCGGGCGGTCCGGCAGGCGACCTGCGAGCCCGCGCTGCGTCCACCGGCAATCACCGGCAGCCGCGCCGACTCGAACCGCGGCCACAGCTCCCGCCACACCGTGTCCAGAATCGTCGGTCCGGACAGGCCGGGGTCACCGACGACGCGGTAGGGCTGTTCGACGAGTGCGACCGTGATTCCCCGAGCGGGCAGCGCTTTCGCGAGCGCCCGCAGATCGGGGGCCTCGATGCCGGTCGCCGTGCCGTGCCCGACCGTCAGAATGGCCCGGGGCTTGCCCTGCCCCGGATACCAGGCGACGCGTGCTTCACCGACCGACGTCGGCATGTACTCGATGGTGTGCACAAAGACCTTCCCGGAAAGTGTTATTCGGTCCCGTTGGCCATGAATTGCGCCGAAGCCTTGCGATCGGCCATATCCCGCAGGAACTCGCCGACCTTGGCCCGAATCGGCGGAATGCCGGGAATGATGTGACCGCCGGTGTGCTCGAGGACGACCGGCGACGGGAACCGCTCGGCGAGCACGCGCGAGTCCGCCGCCGGCACGATCCGATCGGACGTCCCCATGATGTGCAGGGACGGCAGCTGATACCCGGCCCGAGCAGCGAGAATCGGCTCGTGCTCCGGAGCGCGACTGAGGAACCCGCCCACCGCGATCGCGAAGTCGAAGGTGAGCGGGGTGTCCTCGGCCGGCCGACCGTCCGGTGCCCTCAGCCCAGGCAGCAGCCCGACCAGGGCGGCCCCCTGGCTGAACCCGAACACCCCGTCGAACCGCGGTTCACCCGCGAACATCTGGGTCAGCCAGTCCCGGGTCCGCCGCCAGCCGCGGAAGCCTTCGCTAGAGGACGAGAAATTGCTGTGCCACCAGCCGAAGTCGCCCTCGGCAATGGACGGTGCGTCCACCTGGACGCAGTCGACCTCGAGCCCGTGAAACAGCGGGTCCATCTGTTGGCGCAGAATATTTCGGTTGCCGTGATAACCGTGCAGACACAGCAGGCGAAGCCGCGGCATGACTGCTCCTGTTCCCACCCCGACGCCAGGTGATGGGAAGAGCGTGCCGGCAACCTTTCCATGCGTCCAATGACTAGCAAGTCTAGTATTGATAGGTTCCGTGCATGACGGTCTCCTTGCGCCAGCTGGAGTACTTCGTGACCGTGGTCGACGAGGGCTCGTTCACCCGCGCCGCGGACGTGCTGCACGTCAGCCAGCCGGGCCTGTCCCACCAGATCCTGGCGCTGGAACGTCGGCTGGGCGGCCCGCTCCTCGAACGCCTGCCCCGGAAGATCCGGCTCACCCCGGCCGGACGCACGGTGCTCCCCCACGCCCGGGCCAGCCTGGCCCACGCGCAGCGGGTGAGCAGCGCCGCCAACCGGGCCTCCGGGATCGTCGCCGGCGACCTGCACATCGGCACGCTGTACTCCATCAGCGTCGGCGTACTGCCGTCCGCCCTGGCGGCCCTGCGCCACGACTATCCCGAGATACGGGCCCACCTGGTCGAGTTCCGGCACACCCACGACCTCGTCGCCGCCATGGACGCGGGCCTGGCCGACCTCGCGGTGGGACCGGTCCCGCTGGAGTGGGAGGGACCCGTCCTGCCGATCGGTTTCGAGGAGTTCGTAGTCGTCGGCGCACCCGGTGACGACTCGCTGAGCGGCCGGTCCCACGTGCGGCTGGCCGATCTGGCCGACCGGGAGTTCGTGCACTTCACCGCACACAGCGGCCTGTCGGACCACCTGAACCAGGCCTGCGCGGCGGCCGGCTTCCAACCCAAGATCTCGCTACGCACCGAACAGGGCCCGTCCGCCGTCAACATGGCCCGCGCCGGCCTCGGACCCACCCTGGTCCCCAGCAACATCATCCCGCCAGGTTTCGACGGGCTCGTGCTCCGGCCGGACCCGCCCGTCAACCGCGAGCTGTGCGTGTACACCCGAGTCCGCCCGGACCCGGTCACCGCCGCCTTCGTCACCGCCATCGCGGACCAGGCCACCATCGCGCCGCAAGGCTTACTGCATCAGTAACCAGGCGCGACGTCCGAATTCGTTGCAGGTTATAGCGAGCAAGCCCTTAGATTCAGGGCTAAACCCTACGCGCCCGACCGTTCGCCGCGCAGCGTCCTGACACCGGAGCGAGATACAGACATAATAGGCATCTATTTATCCAGGTCTGCCGAGGAGAACGATGCGGTTCACCGTCCAGTACCCGATCGCGCACGCGGGCTACGACCCCGCCTACCTGGACCCGGAGGTCGTCACCCGGTTCGCGCGCGCCGCCGAGGAGGCGGGCTTCGCCGCGATCGCGTTCACCGATCACCCGGCCCCCTCGGACAAGTGGCTGCGCGCGGGCGGCCACCACGCGTTCGACCCGTTCGCTGCGCTGGGGTTCTGCGCGGCCGTCACGCGGCGCCTGCTGCTCATGACGCTGCTGCTCGTGCTGCCGTACCGCAACCCGCTGACCGCGGCGAAGGCCGCCGCCACGGTCGACGTGCTCTCGGGCGGGCGGCTGGTGCTCGGGGTGGGCAGCGGCTACCTGCGCTCCGAGTTCGCCGCGCTCGGGGTCGACTTCGCGGAGCGGGGCGCACTGTTCACCGAGGCCGTCGAGGCGATGCGCGGCATCTGGGCGGCGGACAACTTCGCGTTCGCGGGCCGGCACTTCACCGCCCACGGGCAGACGGGCCTACCGCGCCCGGTACAGGAGCCGCACCCGCCGTTCTGGCTGGGCGGCAACAGCCCCGTCGTGCGGCGGCGGGTGGCGCGGTTCGGCCAGGGCTGGACGCCGCTGATCAACGACGCGACCGCGGCGGCCACCACCCGCACCGCGCTCCTCGACACCCCCGCCGCGCTGGCCGCCGCGGTGGCGGAGGTCCGCGAGCTGGCCGCCGAGGCGGGCCGCGACCCGGGCGCGATCACCGTCCAGGTGGAGTCGACCGACAGCGTCACCTGGTACCGCGACGCCACCCTGGAGCGCCACCGGCACCGGCTCGGTGAGTTCGCCGAAGCGGGGGCCACGTGGTTCGTGATGGACCCACCCGGTGACGACGTCGAGCGGGGCATCGACGCGCTGCACCGCTACGGCGCCGAGATCATCGCCACCCAGGCCCCAGCGACTCAGGCCCCAGCGACTCAGGCCCCGGTCGCCCGCGTCGAGGAGGTCGCGCGATGACCTCCCTCGACGCCGTGCGGGTGCCGAGCCCCCAGGAGGTCGCGGACTCGCTGCACCGCAACCTGGGCATGACCGTCACGTCCGTCCGCCGGCAGACGCGCTGGCGGCCGTGCTGGTTCGTCGACGCCGAGCGCGATGGCGAGCCGATCGCCGTTGTGGTGCGGGGCGACCGGATCGAGACCTCCGTGCAGCCGCTGCGGCGCGAGTTCGCCTTCCACGGGCTGCTGGAGCGCAGTGGCATCGCGGTGCCGACCGTGTACGGCTGGCTCGACGACATCGGCGCCGTGGCGATGGAACGTGTGCCGGGCCGGCCCGACTTCGACGGCGTGCCCGAGGCCGAGCGGGACGCGGTCGTGGACGAGTACCTGCACCAGCTGGCCCGCCTGCACTCGCTCGACATCGCGCCGTTCGTCGAGGCCGGCATGCTGCGGGCCGCGAGTCCCGAGGACTCCGGCACGCTCATGCACTTCGAGCTCGAACGGCTGTGGCGGACGCGCAAACGCCGGCCGAACCCGTTCCTGGAGTTCGCCCTGGGCTGGTTGCACCGCAACCCGCCGCGCAGCCACGGCCGCGAGACGCCGGTGCTGTGGGACAGCGGGCAGTTCCACCACGAGCACGGCCACCTGACCGCCGTGCTCGACCTGGAGTTCGGCCACGTCGGCGACCCGGTCGTCGACCTCACGGTCTGGCGGATGCGCGACACCCTCATCCCGTTCGGCGACTTCCGCAAGCTCTACGCCCGCTACGAGGAGATCTCCGGCCGCCCGGTCGACATCGAGGCCGCGAAGAGCCACCACCTCGCGGCGGCCCTGAGCAACGAGATGATCTTCGGAGCGGCCATCGTCGACCCGGTCCCCGGCACCGACCTGATGAACCACATGCAGTGGACCAGCGAGACCAACCTGCACGCCACCGAGGCGCTCGCGGAGTACCTGGAGATCGACCTGCCGACCGTCGATGTGCCCACCGCGCGCCGGCGACGCAGCGACACCACCCACGCGCACCTCGTGGAGCAGCTGCGGCTGATGCGCGGCGACGACCCGTTCCTCTCCCACGACATCCGCCTGACCTTCCGCACGACCCGCCACCTGGCCCGCGTCGCGGAGATCGGGGACGCGCTGGCCGAGGCCGACCTCGACGACCTCCGGCCGGTCCTCGGCCACCGACCGAGCACCTGGTGGGAGGGCGACGCGGAGCTCGAACGGTTCGTGCTGGCCGACGCCGCGACCGGCCGCCACGACGAGGCGCTGGTGCGGCTGTTCCACCGGCGCAACCTGCGGACCCACCTGCAGCTGGGCCCGCCCGGGTCGAAGATGGTCGCCCACTACCCGGTGCAGCGCTTCGACGGCCGCGAGCCGGTCAACACGGCCGACTGGAGCGCCTGACCCGGCGCCGCGGCCGCCGGCGCGCATCGGGGTCCCGTTATTCAGGTCGCGATCCGGTCCGGCGCCGCCGCTAACCTCTGCGCATGCTTGACCACATCGGAGTCCAGGTCGCCGACGTCGAAGCGTCACTCGCCTTCTACCTGCGCACCTTCGCCGCGATCGGGATGCGCGAGGTGGTGCGCTTCCCTCTGGAGCACAGCTTCGTCGTCGGGCTGTCCGGCCCCGACGGGATCCCGAACTTCTGGCTCTCCCCGGCCGCCGGTGCCGAGGCGCGCGAACTGCACGTCGCCTTCCGGGCCTCCGATCGCACGGCCGTCGACGCGGTGCACGACGCCGCCGTGGCGGCGGGAGGAGAGGTGCTGCACGCTCCCCGGGAGTGGCCCGAGTACCACCCCGGCTACTACGGCGTCTTCCTGCGCGACCTCGACGGCCACAACGTGGAGGCCGTGCACCACGGCGGCTAGCGAGGTCAGCTAGACGAGGTGGTGGTCGCTGAGGCTGCGCGCGGTGTCGACGAGGGTGTGCGGCACCGGGCGGGGCTGCCAGCCCAGCAGTTCCTGGGCCCTCTGGGTGCTGACGCGGGAGCGCACCCCGAGGTTGGGCACCAGCTGGGCCAGACTGGGGTTGACGCGGGCCACGAGGCGCACGGTCCAGTCGGGCAGGGTGTGCCTCGGGGTCCGGCGGGCCGCGTCGCCGAGTTCGTCGCGCAGGATCTGGGCCCATTCGCTGAACCAGAGGAACTCGCCGGCGGCCAGGAACCGCTCCCCGCTGGCCTTGGGGTGGGTCATCGCCAGAATGTGCAGGTCAGCGAGGTCCCGAACGTCGACCACACTGAAGCCGAAGTGCGGCACGACCGGCATCTTGCCGCGCAGCATGAGGGCGATGATGTTCACCGAGGGCGAGTAGTCCGGGCGCGCGGCGCGCCGAGGTCGGCGTCGGCACCGTCTACCGCCACTTCCCCACCGCGGAAGCCCTGGTCGAAGCCCTGGCCGCCGACCAGTTCACCGCACTGATCACCCTGGCCGAACAGGCCGCCGAAGCGGCCGACATCGCGGCGGCACTGCGGAGTTACCTGAGGACCTCACTGACCGCCTACCTGCGGGACGAGGCCTTCGCCTCGGCGGTCGTCGACCCGCATCCCGTCACGCCCGACATCCAGCGGCTGCGCCAACGGCTCCAGCAGGTGACCGGAGAGCTGCTCGCGCGCACGGCCGACGACAACGCGCTGCACCCGTCGCTCACCGCGGCGGACATGATGTTGTTGCTGTGCGGCGTCGGCTTCGCCATCCGCCATGCGCCCGACCGGGACGATCCCGCATTGGCCGACCGCTATCTCGACGCCCTGCTCGACGGCGCCCTCACCCGGCGCGGCCGCACCGCCCCGTCCTGACCCCCGGAAACGGCGACCCTACGAGGCCGAGGTGCGGACCTCCTCCGGGTCGTGCTGGGGCCGGTCCCCCAGCGCGGGCCGGGCCAACGCCTGCCGCACGCTGCTCAGCGGCAGCCGGAGCGCGTCGAGCACCTGGTCACCGGGGAGGGAGTGCTGATCCAGCCGGGCGGCCAGCTGGGTCAGCTGGGCGCAGGCGTGCCGCAGGTCGCGATGGGCCTGGTTGCGCTGGTGGATGAGGGCCGCGAGCAGGAGCGCGGTGAGGGCGGCGGAGCCGTTGAAGGCCTGCAGGACGACCATGTTCGCGATCAGGTCGTGCCGGCCGAACTCGCCGGCGCCGATGGCCGCGGCGTGGGTCGTCACCACGGACACGATCAGCACGCACACCGTGGCACCCCGCTCCTGGAACCGCGCGGCCGCCCAGATCAGCAGTGGGAACACCAGGAAGAGCAGCTGAAAGGTGCCACCGGCGACCAACGCGGTGACGGCGGTCGTACTCACCAGCAACGCCGCCACCTCGACCCGGCGGTACCGGGGCACCGCACGGGGCCACCGCCCGTGGCGGACGACGAGCAGCAGCGGCGCGACGACCAGCACACCCATCGCGTCCCCGGTCCACCACACCGACCACGTGGCCAGGAACCGGGACTGCGGCACCCCACCGGCGAGCACCAGCGCGCTCGCGCCCACGTTCGCGCTGACCAACGTGCTGGTCAACGCGCCGAGAAAGACCAGGGCGAGCGCGTCGCGCAGCCGGTCGAACTGGGTGCGGAAGCCAGCCCGCCGCAGCAGGAGGTAGCCGGTCAGCGGGGCGAGCGTGTTTCCAGCCGCGATCAGCACCGCCGCCGGCAGGGTCGGGCCGAGTGGCAGGTTGAGCAGCAGCGCGCCGAGGGTGATGCCCGGCCACACCCCCGGGCCGAGCACGAGCAGGCTGACCAGGGCGATCCCGGTGGGCGGCCACAGCGGGGTGACCTGCCCGCGCACGAGCTCCAGCTGCAGCCCGATCACGGCGGCCAGGTAGTAGGCGGCGGCCACCAAAACTATCCGCAGGGCCATCGTGGTGACGTAGCCGCGACCGCGGGAACCCGAGGGGGCGATCAGTTGCGAACCCAGCGCGCAGAGCTGCTCCCGGCGTGGCTGGGGAATGAGCATGGTCGGCGCAACGCGAAGGTTCCTTCTCACCGCACTCATCCCGCACCACCCGCCGAGTTCGGTCCGCCGCCCCATTCCGGGAGCCGGCCGATGAGCTGGGGAGCACCGGGCCGGTGGAACCGCGCCAGAAGACGTCGCTAATGGTGTCGTTCCGGGGATGGTTAGGCACCGCCAAACGGACCAAATCGAGGGTGCCGCACAGGCTAAAGAATTCCGTATGCATGGGTGAACGGAGCTGCTCGCCCTATCTGAGCAGCGCGTTCGCCGCAATCACGATCAGCCCGAGCGCGCCGTCCGCGACCCCGAGTGCCGCGGCCTGCCACGGCCGGTAGCCGGCTTTGTTGGCACCGAAGATACCCAGGCCGAACAGGATGGCGACATTCGCGCCGAGCACCGTACGAATCGCACCGAGCATCGGGAACCTCACAAGAACAGCCACCAGCAGGATGGCCACGGCGGGCAGCCCCGCCGCCATCAGCGACCACTCCCGGCCGAGCATTGCCGGAAATGTCTTCGGCTCGGTGGAACGCTGCGCCCGACCTGCCACAAAACCGGCATAGGACCGCACGAGCCCGGTACTGGCGAGCGTGACCAGAATCCAGGCGATGTCGTCGAGCGGGCGCGGGTTCTGCCCCTGATGGTCGAGCGCCGCGACCACCGCGCTCGACAGCACCAGCCCGGTCAACGCCCCGTTGAGCCACGCCGGCGCGGTCTTCACCTGAACTTCTCGATCCACACCACATTCTTGCGCGTCCCGGGGCGGACCGCTCCCCGGTGATCGTCTCAGCCGGTCAGCAGCGACTCGATGAGCGCGCCGACCAGGGCGGCACGCCTCGGCAGCTCGCGGACCTCGGCGAACTCCCCCTCGGCATGCGCGTGCCCGCCGACCGCGCCGAGACCGTCCAGCGTCGGGATGCCGAGCGCCGCGGTGAAGTTGCCGTCCGAGGCGCCGCCCACCGAGACCGCCGGGATGGTGCCGAGCCCCAGCTTCGCCGCGGCCTCGAGCACCGCGCGCAGCAGGTCGGCGGACTGCTCGGGTTCCATGGGTGGGCGGTTCGGGCCGCCGAACACCTCGACCGTGGCGCCGGGGCGGTACGCGGTCAGGCCGCGCATGCTCACGTCCACGGCCTCCTGCTGCGCCACCGAGGTCACCCGCACATCCACGTGCACCAGCGCCTCGGCGGGCACCGTGTTCGTCGTGGTGCCCGCGTGGGCCAGCGTGGGCGTGACGGTCAGCTCGCCGGACCCGAGCGCGGCGATGTCCCGCACCTGGTCGGCCAGCTCGAGCAGCGCGTTGACGCCCTTGGCCGGTTCGAGCCCGGCGTGCGCCGCCCGGCCGGTGACCCGCACCTGGTACAGGCTGGTCCCCTTGCGGCCGATCTTCAGTGCCCCGTCCGCGCTCGCTTCGAGCACCAGGACCGCCCCCGCGCCGGCCGCGACCCGCTCGATCACCGAGCGGAACACCGGCGAACCGATCTCCTCGTCGGTGGTCAGCAACATGCCGCAGCCGGCCGGCGAGCCGATCGCCCGCATCGCGTACCAGCCCTGGACCACGCCGGACTTCATGTCGAACACCCCGGGCGCGCTGATCGTGTCGGCGGTGCGCAGCGGCTGGGGCCAGCGCGCGAGGGTGCCGTGCGGCCACACCGTGTCCAGGTGCCCGAGCAGCAGCACGCCGCCCGGTTCGGGGGCCCAGAGCAGCGCCGGCCGGCCCTGCTCGACGATCCGCTCGGGCCGGCGGCCGACCAGTGCCGAGCCCAGCTCCCCGGCGAGCTCCGTGACCGACTCCTGGGCCGCCACGTCGGCGGAGGGCGACTCGACCCGGCACAGCGCGAGCACGTCCGCGACCAGGTCCTCGGTGTGACCGGTGAGGTCGTCGAGCAGGCTCACGGCCGCACCACCGTCCGGCTCGTGGCGAACTCGGCCAGGATCTCCGGTATCGGGGTGACGCCGATCCCGGGGCCGGTGGGGATCGGGATCCGGCCGTCCACCGGGGTGAAAGGCTCGGTCAGGTCCTGCCGGTAGTAGCGGTCGGACCCGGAGATGTCCGAGGGCAGGGTGAAGTTGCCCATCCCGGCGAGCGCGAGGTTGGCCGCGCGGCCGAGCCCCGTCTCCAGCATGCCGCCGGCCCACACGGGGATCCCGGCGGCCGCGCAGACGTCGTGCACCCGGCGCGCCTCGAGGTAGCCGCCGACCCGGCCCGGCTTGATGTTGACGATCGAACAGGCGCCGATCCGGATGGCCTCGAACGCGGCCTGCGCGGACACGATGGACTCGTCGAGGCAGATCGGCGTGCCCATCCCGGCCGCCAGCACCGCGTGGCCGGCGACGTCCTCCTCGTCGAGGGGCTGCTCGATCAGCAGCAGGTCGAAGGCGTCCAGCTGGGCGAGGTGGCGGGCATCGCTCCGCGTGTAGGCGGAGTTCGCGTCCACCTGCAGCAGCACCTCGCCGCCGAACTGGTCGCGTACGGCGGCCACCGGCGCGATGTCCCAGCTGGGTTCGATCTTCAGCTTGATCCGGGCGTAGCCGGCGGCCAGGTAGCCCTCGACGGCCTCCAGCAGCTCCGGGATCGTGTCGTGGATGCCGACCGACACCCCGGCCACGACGTCTGTCCGGGTCGCGCCCAGGTAGCGGCTCAGCGGCAGGCCCGCGGCGCGCAGCTCGGCATCCAGGAACGCCGTCTCCACCGCCGCCTTGGCCATCCGGTGCCCCCGCACCGGGGCCAGTACCTCGGCGACCTCGGCCGCGGTCAGCTCACCGGCGGCGAACAGCCTCGGCAGCAGCTGCCCGGCGATGATCCGGTGGGCGCCGTCGGTGTACTCGCTGGAGTACAGCGGGTCCGCCATGGCCACGCACTCTCCCCAGCCCTGCGCGTCGGCGGTGTCGATCCGCAGCAGCAGCACGTCCCGCCGCGTCTGGGTGCCGAACGACGTGCGGAACGGCGTGACCAGCGGGATGTCCACCCGCACGAGCTCAACCGAACTGATCTTCATCGGGCCTCCTCAGCACTCAGCACCTCGGCGGTTTCGACCCGGGCGGTCCCGGGTCTGGCGGTGCCAACACGGCCCAGCCGTCCTCGGACAGGGCGGTCCACCGGTAGCCCTCGGCCAACCGCGGCGCCATCTCCGCGCGCAGCGCGGCCCGCCAGGCCATGGCGTGCTCGGGCGGCACCGGGTGAGGCAGCCGCAGCCGGACAGACCCGGCCGCGATCCCGCCGACCGAGTGGGGCCGGCCGATCGGGCACGGCTGGCCGTGCTCACCGACGTCGAGCACGCGCACCGCGCCGCGCGGCGGGCTCCCGGGGCGCTGGCCGGCCAGCTCCCAGCGCAGCAGCACCCGGTCGGTCGGCACGCCGGCGTTGTAGACGTCGTCCATCGGCCCGTAGTGGTCGGCGAGGTAGGCACAGCCGACCGCGCCCAGGTTGTTGATGTTGAACAGCGCGTTGCGCCGCACCAGCGGGTCGAAGGTCCAGGTCATGTGGGTCATCCCGCGCTCGAGGCACCAGGCCCGCTGCCGCCACTTGATCGCGCTGCCCACGCCCCGCCGCCGCCAGTCCGTGCGCACGCCGACGACGTGCGAGTGCAGCCGCGCCGGGTCCGAGGCCGCGCGAAACCCCACCGCGCCGCCGACCAGGGCGGAGCCGGCGAACGCGCCCAGCACCAGCCCCCCCGTATCGCTCAGCGCACGCAGCATGGTGAGCGGCACGACCGGTTCGGCCGAGCCCCAGACCGTGCGCAACAGCGACGACAGCTCCTCGAGGGCCGGGCGGTCCGTGAGATCGCGGAGGTCCAGCGCGGCGCCCATGGCGGCAGCCTGCCCGAGCCGCGCCCGCCCCGCGTCGTCGTACGCGTCAACAAAGCGGGGTCAACTTTGTCGCCGCCGACATACGATCCGATCTGGGTCCGGGCAGCCGGACATCGTTCGGCGCCACGGGGGGAACAAATGCGGATGCCTGGTGCGGATCGTGTGCTCCCCGCCGGCCTGACCGCGAGGCAGCTGGTGCGGGACATGGGGCCGGCCCTGATGCGGCTGGTGATCGAGGGGCCGGCGGCGGACGACCCGCTGAGCACCGTCACCATCCACGCGCCGGGCGAACCGGGCGAGCTCGAGCCGGGCGCCGTCGTGCTCGGGGTCGGGGTGACGACCGACCGGGAGCTGCTCGACCTCATCGCCGCCATGGGCCGGGTCGGCGCGGGCGTGCTGGCCGTGAAGGGTCCGGTGCCGGCCGGGTCCGTGCTGGCCGGGTGTCCGGTGGCCGTCATCGAGGTCAATCCCGAGGCGTCCTGGATGCATGTCGCGGCGACCATCCGGGAGTACCTGCTCGACTACTCCAGGGCGCAGATCAGGCCGGACGGCGGCACGGGCGAGCTGTTCCGGCTGGCGAACACCATCAGTGCCTCGATCGGCGGGCCGGTGACGATCGAGGACCGCTCCTCCGCCCTGCTCGCCTGGTCGGCCGGGCAGGACAGGGCCGACTCCTCCCGGATCGAGACGATCCTCGGCCGGGCCGTGCAGCACCGCTGGCTGACCGCGCTGCGCGAGCGCGGCGCGTTCGAGCGGCTGCACGCCAGCGCCGACCCGGTCTACGTCGAGTCGATCGCGCCCGGCCAGCTGCCGAGGGTGGCGATCGCCGTGCGGGCCGGCTCGGACATCCTCGGCTACGTGTGGGCGGCGGTGTCCGGGCCGCCCGGTGAGGACCGGCTGCGCGAGCTGCGGCGGTTCGCCCCGGTCGTCGCGCTGCACCTGTCGACGATCCGGGCGGAGACCACACACGCGCGCCACGAGCGCAGGGAGGTGGCCGCCGCGGTGCTCGGCGGGTCGGCCGACCGGGCCGGCGCGCGCCGTCTCCGGCTCGGCACCGGCCCGGTCTGCGTGCTGGCCGCCGCCGCCCGCATGCGCGAGGAGGCCGATCCCGACACCGGAGCGGATACCGGAGCGGATGCCGGCACCGACGCCTCCGAGGCGGCCGAGCTGCGCCGGTTCGAGGACGCCATGGAGCTGTACCTGGCGGCCGTGCACCCCCGTTCGGTGACCGTGGCGAAGACGGGCGTGGTGTACGCCCTGGTCGGCTGGCCCGCCGGCACCGCGGCGCCACTCGACTCGTCCCTCCGCCTCGCCCGCGACTTCCTCGGGCGCTCCCCCCGGGCCGGCGACTACGTGGTCGCCGTCGGCGGTCCGGCCGAGTCGGTCGAGCAGGTCGCGCGGGTCCGGCCGGGGGTGGACGCCGCCCTGCGCGCGCTGCGGCACCCGGCCTGTCCGGGCCCGGCGGTACGCACGGTGGACGACGCGATGCTGTCGATCCTGCTGTTGCAGCTGGTCGATGCGGCCGACTCGCTCGGCCTGCCGGAGACCACGGGCGCGCTGCGGCGGCTGAGGGAGCACGACGGGGCCGACGGCGTGCTCACCACCACCCTGGCCGCCTACCTGGACGCCGCCGGGGTCACCGAGGTCGCGGCGGACGCGCTGCGGATCCACGTCAACACCATGCGGTACCGGCTGCGGCGGATCCGGGAGGTCGCCGGCCTCGACTTCGCCGATGCCGACGCCGTGCTGCTGGCCCAGCTCCAGCTCAGGGTGGACGCGCTGCGGACCGCCCGAGGTTGACGCGTACGACAACCACCGGCCGGCAAGTTGATGGCGCAGGACAAGAGATAGCCGCCGCGATCGCGCAGGCTTTCCCGATGGGGGCGCGAGATCTACTGATCCGGGGCGGCACGGTCGCGGACGGCGGTGGAGGCGATCCCGTGCTGTCGGACGTGCTCGTGCACGCCGGGCGAGTCGCGGCCGTGGAGGCCCCTGGGGTGATCCCACCGGGTGACCGGGAGATCATCGATGCGACCGGGCTGGTCGTCACGCCGGGGTTCATCGACGTGCACTCGCACGCGGACAACGCGCCGCTGCTGGCCGAGGACGACACCTCGAAGATCCTGCAGGGCATCACCACCGAGGTCGTCGGCAACTGCGGCTTCTCGCTCGCGCCCACCAGCGCGGAGTCGCTCGCGTCGATGACCTCGTTCGCCAAACGGATCTTTCCGCCGATCGACTTTACCTGGGCGAGCTGGTCGGACTTCGTCGAGCGCACCGACTCCCGGGGCTACGTCACCAACTACGCCCCGCTGGTCGGCCACGGCACGCTGCGCATCGCGGTGCTCGGCATGGCCGACGCCACGCCCGATGCCGACGAGCTCGCCGCGATGGGCCGGTTGCTGGACGAGGCGCTGGAGAATGGGGCGTTCGGCCTGTCCAGCGGGCTGGTGTACCCGCCCGCCGTCTACAGCGAGACCGCCGAGATCGTCGCGCTGGCCAGCCACCTCGGCGCGTCCGGCCTCTACGCCACGCACATGCGGGGCGAGGGCGACTCGCTGCTCTCCTCGATCGCCGAGACCGTGCGGATCGGCACCGAGGGCGGCTGCCGGGTGCACATCTCGCACCTGAAATGGACCGGCAAACAAAACTGGGGCAACATGTCGACGGCACTGTCGGCGATCCATGACGCTGCCTCGGCCGGCCTGTCCATCACCAAGGACGTGTACCCCTACACCGCAGGCTCGACCATGCTGACCGCGCTGCTGCCGCCACCGTTCCTAGTCGACGGCGACGAGGGTGTGCTGGCCAGGCTGGAGTCCCCGGAGCAGCTGCGCCAGCTGGCCACGGTGATGGAGAACGGGCTGCCGGGTTGGGACAGCCACCAGCGCGCGGCGGGCTGGGACGGCCTCCTGGTGTCCACCACCGCCAGCCACCGGTACGAGGGCGCCACGATCGGCGAGCTCGCCCTGACCCTGGACCAACCGCCGCTGGACGTGCTCGTGCGGATCCTGCGCGAGGAACGGCTGCAGGCCAGCATGGTGCTGTTCGCGATGGCCGAGGAGGACGTGCGCACCGCGCTGGCCGACACGGACACCATGATCGGCACCGACGGGCTGCCACCGGGCTCGGGCGGCAAGCCGCACCCGAGGGTGTTCGGCACGTTCCCCCGGGTGCTCGGCGAGTACGTGCGGGCCAACGAGGTCCTGCCGCTCGGTGAGGCGGTCCGCCGGATGACGTCCCTGCCCGCGCGGGTGTTCCGGATCCCGGAGCGGGGCCTCGTGCGGCCGGGGTACGTCGCCGACCTGGTCGCGTTCCACCCCGAGACAATCGACCACCCCTGCGACTACCGCGATCCGGTGCACCCGCCGGCCGGCATCGCCTGGGTCATGCAGGCCGGCCAGCCGGTCGTCGACCGGACGAACTACCTCGGCCCACGCCGGGGCCGACGCCTCACCCCCGCTGTCTGACCCACGCTGTCTGACCCACGCCGTCCGACCCAGGGAGCGTGCCATGTCCGAACCAATCGTCCCGGGCACGCCGACACTGAGCCCCCAGCGGGTCACGGCCGTCACCGTCACGATCCTGTTCGTCGCCTGGATCGTCGACTACATCGACCGGCTCGTGATCGCGACCGCGCTGCCGAGCATCGGTCGGGAGTTCGGCCTCAACCACAGCCAGCAGGGGCTGTTGCTTACCGCATTCTTCATCACCTACGCGCTGTTCCAGTTCCCCGGCGGGCTGCTGGCCGACAAGATCGGCGCCAAGAAGACGATGGTGATCGCCCTGGTCTCCTGGTCGGTGTTCACCGGGCTGACCGGGTTGGCGATCTCCTTCGGCATGTTGCTGATCGTGCGGGTGCTGTTCGGCGTGACCGAGGGCATCTTCCCCGGCGCCGCGATGAAGGCCGTCGCCGAGCGGACCGTGCCGAGGAACAGGATGACCGCCAACGGGATCATCCTCGGGTCGAACCCGTTCGGGGCCGCTCTCGCCCCGTTGATCGCGGCGCCGGTGATCACGGCCGTCGGCTGGCAGAACTCGTTCTTCGCCGTGGCCGCGGCTGGTGTGGTGGTCGCCGTGGTGCTCTGGTTCGGGCTGCCCAGGCCGCTGCCGACCGAGATCGCGGTCGACAGCGCGGTGGACAGCGCGGTGGACAGCGCGGTCGCCGTC
>DATAZG010000041.1:0-27975 GCA_036272155.1 Pseudonocardia sp. | reverse complement strand
CATCCGGGTGCAGACCATCCTGATGGCCTGGGCGTTCGGCGCCCTGATGGAGGGGCTGGTCGGCTTCGGCTACCCCTGGGCGGTGGTCGCGCCGATCCTGATCGCGCTCGGCGTGGCCGACCTGGCGGCGATCCGGGTGGCCGCGATCGCGAACAACGCCCCGGTCTCCTACGGCGCGCTCGGTGCCCCGATCATCGGCCTGGCCGCGGTCACCGGGCTGCCCCTGATGGAGCTGTCGGCGTCCATCGGCAAGATCGTCGCCATCCTCGCGCTGCTGCCGCCGTTCGTGCTGATCTACCTGGTCAGCGGCCGCCGGGGGCTGCGCGACGGCTGGCCGCTCGGGGTGGTGGGCTCATTGGGGTTCATCGCGGGGCAGTTCCCGACGTCGCAGTTCCTCGGCCCGTACCTGCCCGACGTGGTCGGTTCGCTGGTCTGCTTCGCCGCGCTGCTGGTGTTCCTGAAGTTCTGGCAGCCGAAGGTCCCCCTCGGCTTCGGTGGTGTCCCGCTCGACCCGGCGACCAGCCAATCCGGCCCCGGCGCCGCCACGTCCGGCGACCGGATCAGCACCCGGGCCGCCGTGCGCGGACTGGTGCCGTTCGGGATCCTGGTCGCGGTGGTGGTCGTCTGGACCGGGCCCTGGTCGCCGCTGCCCGGCTACACGCCGTTCGCGCCGGCGGTGCAGGCGATCAGCTCGCTGGACTACAAGGTCACCAGCGTGAGCTTCAAGTGGGCGCCGTTCGTGGCCGGGACCGCGATCCTGGTGTCCTGGCTGCTGGTAGTGGCGTTCCTGCGGCCCACCGGGCGCCAGCTCGCTCAGACCTTCCGAGACACGTTCCGGCAGATGTGGGGTGCGCTGCTGGTCGCGCCGTTCATCTTCGGGCTGGCCAACGTCTTCAACTACTCCGGCATGGCCAACTCGATGGCCCACGGGTTCGCCAAGATCGGCCCGGTCTTCGTGGTGCTGGCCCCCGTGCTCGGCTGGATCGCGGTGGCGCTGTCCGGCAGCAACACCTCGTCGAACGCGGTGTTCGGTGCGTTCCAGCTCAGTGTGGGGAAGCTGCTGCACGCCCCGATCCTCCTGTTCCCGGCGCTGAACTCGGTGGGCGCCGAGGTCGGCAAACCGGTCGCCCCGCAGACCGCGAGCGTGGGCGTGGCGACCACGTCGATGGTCCGCAAGGAGGGCGACGTGATCCGCTACAACATGGCGTGGACGCTGGTCATCCTGGCCTACCTGATCCTGATCTCCCTGCTGTTCTACTACGTCTTCCCCGGCGCCATGCAGCTCCACTGAGCCCTGCCCGACCACAGCCGGTGCGCGTCCCGGTCCCCTGGCAGAATGCGGCCCGCGGGCGATCATCCACCCGGAGATCGGCACGCCCCGCGACACGGCATGGAGGTGGCGTCAGTGCCGCAAGGCCCTCGGTCGGTGGCTCTCGGTGGCAGCGCGCGAGAGGCGGTGACGGCCTGGGCGGCGGCCTCGACACCGCTCCCGCCGGATACCGAGATCGAGGTGACCGTGGTGCTGCGCCGCCGGGCACCGCTGCCCACGCCGGCCGACGGGACGCCGATCCCCGTCGAGGAGTTCGCCCAGCGCCACGGTGCCGACGCCGCCGACCTGGAGCTGGTCACCTCGGAGGCCACCCGGCGCGGCGCCCAGGTGGTGTCGGCCGACCCGGCCACCCGGCAGGTCCGGCTGCGCGGCGGCGCCGGCCTGCTCGCCGGGCTGTTCGGCACCACGCTGCACCAGGTGAGCCCCACCGACGGGGTCGTGCACCGGTACCGCACCGGCGAGCTGACCATCCCGGCCGAGTGGGACGGCGTGGTCACCGCCGTGCTCGGCCTGGACGACCGCCCGCAGGCCAGCCCCCGGATCGCCCACCCGCACGCGGTCGCGCAGAGCTACTCGCCGCCGCAGCTCGGCGAGATCTACCGGTTCCCGCCGAACACCGACGGCACCGGGCAGACCATCGCGATCGTCGAGCTGGGCGGCGGCTACGCCCAGGCCGACCTGGACACCTACTTCAAGGGTCTCGGCCTGGGCACGCCGACGATCAGCGCGGTCGGGGTGGACGGCGCGAAGAACGCCCCCGGCGGCACGGACGGCGCCGACGGCGAGGTGATGCTGGACATCGAGGTGGCCGGCGCGCTCGCCCCGGGGGCCACCCTCGTCGTCTACTTCGCCCCGAACACCGACGCCGGGTTCGTCGACGCGGTCGCCAAGGCGGCGCACGCCACCCCGACCCCGGCCGCGATCAGCATCAGCTGGGGCGCCAGTGAGGACAGCTGGACGGCGCAGGCGCGGGGCGCGCTGGACGACGCGATGGCCGACGCCGCCGCGCTGGGGGTCACGGTCACCGCGGCCGCCGGCGACGACGGCAGCACCGACCAGGCGCAGGACGGCCGCGCGCACGTCGACTTCCCGGCCTCGAGCCCGCACGCGCTGGGCTGCGGCGGCACCCGGCTGGTCGCCGACGCCACGACCGGCGCCGTGAGCTCCGAGACGGTGTGGAACAACGGGGCCGGTGGCGGGGCGACCGGTGGCGGCGTGAGCGGCACGTTCGCGCTGCCCGACTGGCAGAACGGCGCCGGCGTACCGGCCCGGAGCGGTGCGTCGGGCCACACCGGGCGCGGCGTGCCGGACGTCGCCGCGGTGGCCGACCCGCAGACCGGCTACCAGGTGCGGGTCGACGGCTCGGACACGGTGATCGGCGGCACCAGCGCGGTGGCTCCGCTGTGGGCGGCCCTGGTGGCCAGGCTCGCGCAGGCGACCGGCCGCCCGCCCGGCCTGCTGGCGCCGGCGATCTACACCGCCGTGCGGGCCGGCGCGGTCAGCCGGGGCTTCCGGGACATCACCACCGGCACCAACGGCGCCTACCGGGCCGGCCCCGGCTGGGACGCCTGCACCGGGCTCGGCGTGCCGATCGGCACCGACCTGCTCACCGTCCTCACGCCGCCGCAACCCTGACCGACGCCCGGCGGCCCACCCAGGCAGTGGCTCACCCGAGCTCCGGACGGTGCGGGGCGCCGATCGCCACCGGGCGGACCGGTGAGTTCGACCCGCCCCGGATCCGCGGCGGCAGGATGAGCACCGCCGACAGGTACACCTCGTCGGCGGCCAGCTCGCCGAGATGCATGTTGTGCACCTGGTAGATGCCGGCCCGGGTGAGGTTCTCGTGGTGGATGACAAACGGCGGGTCGGCCGGTGCGTCGGCCGGCGGGCCGTCGGTCCCGCGCAGGTAACCGGTCGCCACGGCGTCGAGGAACGGGACGTCCATGCCGATGCACACGACGCGCTCGGCCGCGAGGTACTCGGCGGCGTCCCGGGACAGGCCGGGGCCGTAGTACTCGGTGCGATGGCCGCGTCCGGCGGTCAGTGGGTCAGAGCCACTCGTCGCGGTAGAGGCCGAGTGAGCGGAGCACCGGCTCGTCGGTGTAGGAGAACAGCGTCGCGTCGCCGTCGCGGGGCACCTCGTGGTGGTAGCGCGCCCAGCCGGGCACGCAGAACACGTCGTGCTCCGACCAGTCCAGCCGGGTATCGCCGACCACCGTGCTGCCCGACCCGGCCACCACGTGGTAGATCGTGCTGGCGGTGTGCCGCCGGGGCAGCCCCCGGAACCCGGCCGGCAGCCGGCCGATCCGGCAGCTGATCGTCGGCAACACGGGGCCGCCGGTCCACGGGTTGGTGTACTCCAGCAGGATGCCCTCGGCCGCGCTGCCCGGCGCGGCATCGGCACCAGCGCTTCCTTCGGTGATCGCGGCCAGCGCCCGCTCGGTCTCGCTCCAGGGGTAGCTGCCGACCGGGGACACCTTGGGCTGCTCGGCGTTCGGGGTCAGCCAGGTCGGGTTGAGCCGGCCGTGCCGGAACTGCCGGGAGGACAGGTCGTCGGGCCGGCTCGGCGGCTGGCTCGGACGGTCGAAGATCTCGAAGAACCCGGCGTTCAGCTTGTTGACCAGCGGGTAGTCCAGCCCGTCCAGCCACATCACGGGGCTCTCCCCCTCGTGGGTGTGGTCGTGCCAGTGCCAGCCGGGGGTCAGCAACAGGTCGCCGGGGTGCATGTGCAGCCGCTCGCCGTCGACCGTGGTGACCGCGCCCTCGCCCTCGATGATGAACCGGAACGCGCTCGCGCTGTGCCGGTGGGTGCGCGCGACCTCACCCGGCATGACGATCTGGATGCCGGCGAACAGCGTGTTCACCGTGGCGGGTGGGTCGGTCAGCGCCGGGTTGACCAGCATCAGCACCCGGCGCTCCGCCTCGGCGACGGACAGTGCCTCGGAGAAGTGCATCGCCACCGGCCGCAGCGAGCGGTACGGCCAGACGTGCGGGCGCGCCCTGGCCACCGGCTGGCCCGGCATCAGCTCGCCGTACTGGCGCCACAGCGGGGCGGCCGAGAGCTCGGCCATCGCGGTGTACGCGCCCTCGTCGGTGGTCGGGACGTCCGTGCTGGTCATGGTCACCTCGTCGCGCGCGGGCCGGTTCCTGTTCCCGATCTTAGGCCCGCGCGCCCTCGACCGGCCGGACTCAAGATCGAGTCTCCGATGCCCCGCGAGCCCGAGGAGCGGCGCCGGCGGTCTCGGCGGTGATGTCCTCCAGCGTGCGGCCCTTGGTCGACACGCCGAGCGTGAGCACGGCCAGCACACCGACCGCGAGCACCGCACAGGTCAGCGCGAACACCCCGAAGAAGCCGAGGCTGGTGTACGCACTGCCGATGATCAGCGGCGACAGGATGCCACCGACCCGGCCGAACGCGGACGCGGCGCCCATCCCGGTGGCCCGCACGGCGGTCGGATACACCTCGGGGGTGTAGCTGTACAGGCAGGCGTAGGTGCCGTTCATGAAGAACGACAGCAGGATGCCGAACCACAGCAGCTGGGTGTTGCCCGCGGCGGTGGCCAGCCCGAGCGCGGACAGCGCGCCGCCGACCAGGTAGCCGCCGATCGTCCACTTGCGGTCCAGCCGCTCGGAGACGAACGCGGCCGAGTAGTAGCCCGGGATCTGCGCCAGGTAGATGCCGATCGCGTAGCCGAAGCTCTTGGTGACCGTCAGGCCCTGGTGGATCAGCAGTGACGGGATGAAGGTGAAGAAGCCGTAGTAGGCGAACGTGATCGAGAACCACAGCGCCCACGTCGTCGCGGTCTGCCTGGCCATCGGGCCGCGCCACAGCCAGAGCACCGCGCGGAACCCCCCACCCGCCGGGCCGGTCACCCGCTCGGCGGACGGCGCCGTGCCGGTGACCGGCGGCAATGCCCGGCCGGTGGACCGCTCCACCTGCCGCTCCAGCTCGGCGACCACCGCCTCGGCCTCGGCCGCGCGGCCCTTGGCCAGCAGGTAGCGCGGTGACTCCGGCAGCGCGCGGCGCCACCACAGCACCAGCACGATGGGCAGCGCGGTGATCAGCTGGACGATCCGCCAGCCGTCGGTGAACGGCGGCACCAGGAAGTAGCCGAGCAGCGCCGCGAACACGAAGCCGAACGCGAAGAACCCGGCCAGCGAGCCGATGAACCGGCCCCGGAACCGGCTCGGTACGAACTCGGAGAGGAACGGCGCGATGATCGCGCTCTCCGCGCCGGTGCCGACCCCGGCGATCACCCGGAACGCGAAGAGCACCGGCCAGCTCGGCGCGAAGGCGGCGACCACCGAGGCCAGCGCGTACAGCACCAGGGCGTACATCATCACGCGGCGCCGGCCGATCCGGTCGCCGAGCAGCCCGGCGGCCAGCGCGCCGACCAGGAACCCCATCAGCGTCGAGCTGGCCAGCAGGCCCTGCTCCCGCCCGGTCAGCGCGAACACGGCGGTCGCCGAGGGCAGGATGAACGCCACGACGGCGCCATCCATCCCGTCGAAGGTGTAGCCGAGCCCGCCCTGGAACAGCAGCCGCAGGTGGGGGCGCGACATCGGGAGCCGCTCGACGCGCGCGAGCAGGTCCCACTGCTGGGCGGCCGCCCCGGCGATCGGCTCGGTCATCGGCTCAGTCCAGCGTGTTCTTGTGCACCCGGCCGCGGTGCATGATCAGCCGCAGCGCGTCGGCGGGTTTGGTCAGCACCGCGACATCCTCCAACGGGTTGCCGTCGACCACCAGCAGGTCGGCGCTGGCCCCCGGCGCGACGGTGCCGATCCGGCCGGCCAGCCCGAGCAGCTCGGCCGCCGTCGTGGTGGCCGAGCGCACGATGTCGGCCGCCGGCTGCACCTGGGCGCGCAGCGTGAACTCGGTGAGCTGGCGGTAGTGCATGTCGCCGAGCAGGTCCGTGCCGTAGACGATCTTCACGCCGCCCCGGTGGGCCAGCTCCAGTGCGTGCAGCCCGGCATCGAGCACGCCGAACACCTTGCGGAAGCTCTCCGGGGGCAGCCCGGCGGCCGGCCCCTCGTCGGCCAGCGCGGAGTACGTGGCCAGTGTCGGTACGTAGAACGCGTCGTGCTCCAGGAACAGCGGGATGCTGCTCTCGTCCATCAGGTTGCCGTGCTCGATGGAGCGGACCCCCGCCGCCAGGCCCCGGTTCACGGCGCGCGAGGTGTAGGCGTGGCCGAGCACGTACCGGTTGGCGGCCTCGGCTTCCTCCACCGCGGCGCGGATCTCCTCGACGGAGAACTGGGTGCTGTCGATCCGGTCGGTCGGCGAGGCCACCCCGCCGCCGAGCATGAGCTTGATGTGCTCGGCGCCCTTGCGGATCTCGTCGCGCACCGCCCGGCGGACCTCGTCGACCCCGTCGGCCAGCCGGCAGTGCGTGGGCGCGCAGTAGGCGTCGTCATGCACCTCCCGCCCGCGCTGGCGGCCGTCGCCGTGGCCGCCGGTCTGGGACAGCGCCTTGCCGCCGAACTGCACCCTCGGCCCGACGAAGTAGCCCTCCCGCACGGCGTCGGCCAGCCCGTAGTCCGCGCCGGCCGCGTCGCGCACCGTGGTGAAGCCCCGGTCCAGCATGCCGCGCAGGATCCCGCTCGCCCGGGCGGCCACGTAGTAGGGCGACTGCTCGGCGGCGGCCGGCAGGTTCGCGGTGTAGGCCAGCACGTGCACGTGCCCGTCGATCAGCCCGGGCATCACCACCCGGCCCCTGGCGTCGATCCGCCGGGCGTCCACCGAAGTACCGGCCCCGGTACCTCGCGCGGTGCCGGACGCCGGGCTGACGTCGACGATGTCGTCGCCCTCGATGATGATCACCTGGTCCGGCCGCACCTCGCCCGCCGCCGGGTCCAGCACCGACGCGTTGCGAATGATCACTCGGCGCTGGTCAGCCATGGTTTACCCTCCGACGAACGCGGAACTGCATGCAATGGTGACAGCATCCATAGGGCGATGCAATATTCGTAGCGAAGGGCGCGCATATGGAGTCCGCCGAGACCTGGGTGCGGGACCGTACGGACGGCTCCCCACTCGGGCCGAAGTCCGAGCGGGTCGTGCACCTGCTGGCCACCCAGGCCGAGTTCACCTCGTTCGCCTCGGCCAGCGCGGTGGCCGAGCGCGCCGGGGTCGACGCCGCGACCGTGGTGCGCACCGCCCGCGCGCTCGGCTTCGCCGGCTGGCCCGACCTGCGGCTGGAGCTGCGCAACCGCTACCTGTCCTCACTGCGCGCCAACGAGGTGCTCACCGAGCACGAGGACGGCTCGTCCGACCCGATCCTGCACGCGCTGCGCAGCGACGTGGACAACGTGACCCTGGCGATCCGGACCATCGACGTGGCCGCCGTGCGCGCCGTCGCGGCGGCGGTCGCGAACGCCCGGCGCACCGTGATCGTCGCCTCCGGCAGCTTCGCCGGCCCGGCCCACCACCTGCTGCACAGCGCCGGGTTCATGGGGCTCGACATCCAGTTCCCCTTCCGGGGTGGCACCACGCTGGTCAACGCGCTGACCGGGCTCGGCCCCGGGGACTGCCTGGTGGCGATCAACTTCTGGCGGCTGCCCAGGGAGATCCGGGACGCCACCGCGGTGGCCCAGCGCGCCCGCGCGACCACCTGCGTGCTCACCGACCTGCGCCGCTCGGCCCTCACCGAGGTCGCCGACCACGTGGTCACCGTGCCCTGCGAGGGCACCAGCCACTTCCCGTCCCTGACCGCGGCGATGGCCGTTGTGCACGCCATCCTCGCCGAGATCACCCGCACCCTCGGCGACCCGGCGCGCGAGGCGATGCGCGCCACCGAGGACCTCTGGCAGCGGATGGACCTGATGTGCGACTGACGTGGCGCCTGCCCTCGCGCCGCCGAGGGTGCCGCCGTCGATACGGGAGCTCAGGCCGGCGGAGGCGGTGACCACCGCGCCCAGCGCGCCATGGACCGCAGCGCCAGCGAGCCCGGCAACAGGCGCGTGACGGTGTCGCGCGCGGTGGCGAGGGCGGGGTTGCCGACGGCCATCAGCCGGGCGACCCGAGCGGCCTCCCGGGCCACGGCGGTGGTGCGCGGCCGCCGTTCGCGGTCGTAGCGGGCCAGCGCCGACGGGACGTCGTCCGTCCCGGCGAGTGCGATGCCGAGCGTGACGGCGTCCTCGAGCGCCATCCCGCCGCCCTGCCCCAGGTTGGGCGGCATCCCGTGCGCGGCGTCGCCGAGCAGCACCACCCGCCCGCGCACGAAGGAGGGCGGCGGGGGCGCGAGGTGCCGGATGTCCAGGTGCAGGACCGAATCGGTCGACGCGACCAGTTCGGGAATCGGCTCGTGCCAGTCGCCGAAGTGGCGGGCGACCTCCGCCCGGTCGTCGGCATACTCGGCGCCCTGTGGAGCGGGCAGCGCGGCGAACCAGTACACCTGACCGTCGGCCAGCGGCACGATGCCGAACTCGCGGTCGCCACCCCAGCTGTTCGACCAGGCCGGCACGCCGGTGCTCGGGGACGGCGCGAGGCCCCGCCAGGTCGTGAACCCGTTGTACGCCGGGGCCGGCAGGTTGGGCCAGAGCCGGCTGCGCAGCGCGCTGTCGAGCCCGTCCGCCGCGACGACCAGGTCTGCCTCGGGCACCTCGGCGACCTGCGCCCCGAGCTCGATGATGTCGCCCGGGAGCGCGCCGAGCAGCGACCGGTGCAGCTGGGCGCGGGTCAACGCGGCGAGCGGCCCGCCGGCGCGCTGCTCCAGCCGCGACCAGTCCAGCCGGGACAGCCACTGCCCGGAGTGGTTCCGGATCCCGCCGAGCCCGGTCGCTTCCCGGCCCCGCACCGTCACACCGAGAGCGGCCAGGGCCCGGACCGCGTTCGGCCACAGCGTGATCCCCGCGCCGATGGGGGCGAACTCGCGGGCCCGCTCGAGCACCCGCACCTGCCAGCCGGCCCGGTGCAGCGCAATCGCCGCACCGAGCCCCCCGATCCCTGCACCAACGACGACGGCGGAACGCATGGGTCAGACGATCTCAGGCCGGCCGCCGACGGCCTCACGACTTTTGGCTACGTCACATCGACCCGCCGCCCGGGAACTCCTCACCCCGTGGCCGCGACCTCGAGCCGGTACAGCTCCGGCAGGGGGACCTTGATCGGCTCCTGGGTGGTCCGCGCGATCACCACGACGACGGGCTCGTGCGGGTCGGGGTTCTCCTCGCGGTGCGGGACGAACGGCGGCACGAGCAGGAAGTCGCCGGGGGCGGCGGAGATCCGCACCTCCCGGGCGCCGTCGTGGTAGACGAACACCGGGTGCCCGCTGACCACGTAGATCCCCGCCTCGGAGTCACCGTGGTGGTGGTTGTCCGTCGCGCTGGACGGCGGGTTCTCCACCAGACCCATCCAGAGCCGCTTCGATCCGACCGTGCCGCCACTGATCGCGGCGTAGCCGTCCAGCTCGCCGGCCCGGACATGGTGGACGCGATTACCCAGCGGCGGGTTTTCCTGTGCGGACCCGGCGCTCTGGCTGATGGTCATGGGGGTGGCCTCCCGGTCATCGTCGACAGCCTCTGTGCGAGCACCCAGGCTGCGACGACCGCGCTGTAGGAGGCAACAATTCTTGCCGGGACAGCAAACGCGCTCGTATCGGGAGCCACGAGGCGGCGGCGCCCCGATTTACGTCATTTGTCCTGCTGAGCAGGGGTCGCCGCGCGTTGACACGGCCCCCACCGGACTGCAGGCTCTGACCCGTGATGGCGCAGCGTCGGGAGCGGCAGCTGACCGCGATCGCGCGGGCCGCCTCGAGCGTGGCCGAAGCCGGTTCGCTGGACGTCACGCTCGACGCGGTCGCCCACGCCGTGTTCGACGCGACGGGGTTGGCCGGGGTACAGATCCTGGTCCTGCGCGGACCGGGCCGGGAGCTGGAGGTACTGGGCAGCGCGGGGTACGCGAACATCGCGGACTTCGGGCCGCTGCTGGCGCAGTGCCGCCGACGCGGCGCCGAGCTGGAGATGCTCACCGCCATCGAGCACGAGCGCCCGGTCGTCATCCCGCACCGCCGGGCGAGCCTGCTCGGCGACCCCGCCTGGGCGCCGATGCACGAGCTCATGGGGTCGTTCGCGTGGGACGCCTTCGTGTCGGTCCCGCTGCGGGCCCGCGAGCGGTCGGTCGGGGCGCTGAACGCGTTCTACCAGCCGGGGCAGGTGCCGGACACGGAGGCCATCACGTTCCTGTCCGCCGTGGCCGACCAGGCCGCCATGGCCATCGACTACGCGGAGCTGTTGGCGCGCGCCGCCGGCGACGCCAGGCGGGCCGAGCGCGAGCGGTTCGCCAGGGACCTGCACGACTCGGTCGTCCAGCAGGTGTTCTCGCTGCGGATGCACGCGAGCGCACTGGCGATCCAGGTCGAGCGGCGCGACCCCGACCTCGACCGCGACCGCCTGCTGCAGGTCAGCCGGGACCTGGCGGACCTGTCCGAGAGCGCGCTCGCCGACCTCCGCGAGCTGGTCCACGAGCTGCGGCCGGGCCCGCTGCGTGGCGGGTTGCTGGAGGCGGTACACGCGCACGCGGCGGGGATCAGGTCGCGCGAGGCCCTTGCCGTCGTCGTCGACACTCCGGCGGCGCTGCCCGACCTCCCCGTCGAGCTGGAGGAGGACCTGTACCGCATCGTGCGGGAGGCGCTGCACAACACGGTCAAGCACGCGCACGCCCGGTCCGTCCGCGTCCGGTTCACCCTGCACGGCGACGAGCTCGTCCTCGAGGTCTCCGACGACGGCCACAGCCCGGGTCCACCGGCGCCCGCCCGTGACGCGCTGGGCCTGGTGTCCATGCGCGAACGCGCGCGGCACTGGGGCGGCGACCTCACCGCGGCCGTCGCCGAGGGCGGCTACACGGTCCGCGTGGTGATCGGCGGCCTCACCGGGATGCACGCCCGGGCGCACGGGGACCGGCGGTGATGGGCCCGGCGGGGCGCGCCCCGATCACGGTCCTGGTCGTCGACGACCACGCCGTCGTGCGCAAGGGCATCCAGGCGTACCTCGCCGCCCAGGCCGACGTCCAGGTCGTCGCCGAGGCGGCGGACGGCCAGGCGGCGCTCGACACGCTGGAGCACCTGCGGTCCACCACCGGGCTGCCGGACGTGGTTCTGATGGACGTCGTGATGCCGGGGATGGACGGGGTGACGGCCGCCGAGCACGCTCGCCAGCGCTACCCCGGCGTGCAGGTCGTGATCCTCACGAGCTTCGGCGAGCTCGCCCGGGTGCGCGAGGCCATCCGGGTCGGGGTCGCCGGCTACCTGCTCAAGGACGCGGCGCCCGATGAGATCGTGGCGGCGGTGCGCACCGCCGCCAAGGGCGAGATGCATCTCGACGGTGCCCTCACCCGGCGCCTGACCCAGCACCTCGTGGCGCCCTCCGACCCGCTGGCCACGCTGTCGGCGCGCGAACGGGACATCCTCGTGCTGGTCGCGGCCGGCCGGTCGAACCGCCAGATCGCCACGGAACTGACCATCAGCGAGCGCACCGCGCGCACCCACGTGAGCAACATCCTGAGCAAGCTCCGGCTCAGCTCACGCACCCAGGCCGCGCTGCTGGCCATCCAGCAGGGCCTCGTCACCCTGCCGACCACCTGAGCCCCCAAGCCGACCACCCGAGCCCGCCGCGACAAATGTCGCGGGCCCGGCGGTCACACTGCCACCCACACCGCCGTCATTTGCACATGGCCGGCCGAGCTGGGTGTTCCTAGTGTCAGTGCGAGCCCCGCCGGCGCGGATCCGGTCGCCGAGGAAGGAGAAACCGTGGCAGGTCCTGGGGAACCCGGCGACGCCGACGCGCGCCGACGCGCCCTCGCCCGCACCGCGACCATCGAGATCATCCCGCTGCGCGGCGTCGACTCGGCGGTCACGGACATCCCACCGAGCACGACGATCACGATCACCTGCTCGCCGAAATGGGGGGTCGGCCGCACGGTGGAGCTGACCGAGCTGATCGCGGGGGCCGGCCATCAGGTGGTGCCCCACATCGCGGCGCGCCAGGTCGCCGACCGGGCACAGCTGCGGTCGATCGTCGACCGGCTCGCGGGCGCCGGCGTGCGGAACATCTACGTCATCGGCGGTGATGCCGCCGTGCCGATCGGCGAGTTCGCCTCCGCCGTCGACCTCCTCGACACCCTGGCCACTCTCGATCATCCCTTCACCGACATCGGGATCGCCGCCTACCCCGAGGGCCATCCGAAGATCTCCGACGCGGAGCTGCTCGAGGCTCTGCTGCGCAAGCAGCGGCACGCGACCTACCTGGTCAGCCAGCTGTGCTTCGACACGGAGGTACTGCTGGCCTGGCTGCGGGGGACGCGGCGGGAGGGTGTCACGCTGCCGCTTCGCGTCGGCATCGCGGGGCCGATCGACACCCGCACGCTCGTGACGCTCGCGCTGCGCATCGGGGTCGGGTCGTCCCTGCGCTACCTCACCAAGCAGCACGGGCTGCTGGGCAGCGTGCTGCGGGGCGGCGCGTACCGCCCGGAACACCTGCTCGACGAGCTCGCCGACGCCCCGGACCTCGACCAGCTCGGTATCGACGGCGTGCAGCTCTCCTCGTTCAACCAGATCGCCGCGACCGTCGAGTGGCAGCGCCGGGTCGCCGGCACCCTCGCCGCCTGAGAGCCGCGGCAGCCGAGCTCGACGAGAGGACGACAACGATGTCCGGTGACACCCTCGAGGACCGAATCCAGCAAGCGGGCGACCCGGTGACCCTGCTGCGCGGCTCACGCGGCGGCGCCTACGCCTTCCCGATCCCGGCCGAGTACACGAACTGGCGCGACGAGCAACGGGCCTGGCGGACCACCGCCGTCCTGTTCGACCAGTCGTTCCACATGACCGACATCTACTTCGAGGGTCCCGACGTCCCGAAGCTGTTCTCCGACCTCGGGGTGAACACCTTCACGAACTTCGGGCGCAACCGGGCCAAGCAGTTCGTCGCGTGCAACCACGACGGCCACGTGATCGGCGACGGGATCCTGTTCGGGCTGGAGGCGAACCGGTACAACCTGGTCGGCCGGCCCTCGGCGCCGAACTGGGTCGCGTTCAACGCCGAGGCCGGCGGCTACGACGTCACCGTCACCCGCGACGTCCGTTCCCTGGACAACGACCAGCGCCGGCTCACCTTCCGCTACCAGATCCAGGGTCCGGCCGCGCCGGCGATCGTCGAGCGCGCGCACGGCGGGCCGCTCGACCCGGTCAAGCCGTTCCACCTCCTCGAGTTCGACATCGCCGGCTGCCCCGTGCGGGGGCTGGGCCACACGATGTCCGGGTTCCCCGGCCTGGAGGTCCACGGCGCGGCGACGCACGGGCCCGTGGTCAAGGACGCGCTGCTGGCGGCCGGTGCCGACCTCGGGCTGCTCGAAGGCGGGGCCCGGGCCTACGCCACCACCCCGACCGAGTCGGGCTGGATCGCCTCACCCACCCCGGCGATCTACTCCGGGGACGAGATGAAGCCGTACCGGCAGTGGCTGCCCGCGACCGGCTGGGAGGCCACCGCGTCCCTCGGTGGCAGCTTCGTGTCCGACCGCATCGAGGACTACTACCAGACCCCGTGGGACCTCGGTTACGGCCGGCACATCCGGTTCGACCACGACTTCGTCGGGCGGGCCGCACTCGAGGCACTCGCCGAACGGCCGCACCGGCGGAAGGTGTTCCTGCGCTGGAACCGCGACGACGTGCTGGCCGTGATCGGAGGCAGCCTCTTCGGCCAGGGCGGGAGCGCGAAGTACCTCGAGTTCCCCAGCTCGACCTACGCGACCCTGCCCTTCGACTCCGTGCTCGCCGGCGACCGGCTCGTCGGGGTGTCCACCGGATCCGGCTACAGCGTCAACGTGGGCGACTGGTCCTCCCTCGCCATGCTGGACGAGGCCGAGGCACGCGACGGGGCCGAGGTGACGGTCGTGTGGGGCGAACCGTCCGGTGGTCCTCGGCGCCCGGTCGTCGAGGACCACGCGCAGACGACCATCCGCGCGACGGTCAGCGGCAGCTCCCTGGTCCGCTGACCGGGTCAGCCGGCCGGCGGGACGTAGGGCCAGCTCGCCGACGGTCGGGAGGTGACCGACTCCCTGCCGATGCCGAGCCCGACCGGCGAGTTGCTGGCGAAGGAGAACATCACGTCCGGCGCGTTGTCGGTCAGCGACCGCCCGTTCCAGCCGGCGAAGCCGAACACCGCCGGCGTGCGGACGGTGTAGGGCAGCAGGTTGGGCAGGAACCGGGACACGACCGTCTCCGCGTGGGCCCTCGGGGCGCCCGACGTGCCGTTGGCCTCGACCACGCCGGCCACCAGGTCCGCGAGCAGCTTGCCGTGGGTCGCCGGGTCGTCGGCCGGCCGGCCCTCGTTGAGCCGGTTGCCGAGGTCCTCGTTGAGCTGCGTGAACAGCGGGTGGATCATCGGCAGGCCGGCCCGGTTGATCTGCCGCCACCCGCCGGCGTCGGTGGTCAGGCTGGTCAGCCCCCAGAACCCGATCCGCCCCCGCTCGCCGGCGACCGGCAGCAGCGCCGCGTCCGGCACCTCCAGCACGATCGAGTAGACGGAGTGCCCGGCGAACAGGTTCCGGGCCCGGGCCGGGTCCCAGCCGGAGAGGCCGATCGGGGTGCCGTGCTGGAACGCGCGACCCACCGCCGCGAGCACGTCCGGCTCGATCCAGAACGGGTCGCCGGCCGGGCCCGACCACAGCCGAAGCCCGCCCTCGCCGGTCACCGTCGACTCGGTGGCGCCCTCCGCGACCACAACACCGGGCGCGTGCGGGTCGATGGCCGCCGCCCCGGTGACCCGCCGCAGCCGCAGGCGCTGCCGCCCGGCCGCGTCACGCTCGTCGAACGTCACCCGGTAGGTCAGCTCCTCGACGGCGTCCCCGTTGCCGTCGATCTTGAACTCGTACTTCGCCTCGGGGTGGAAGCCGGTCGCCTCCTGCCCGGCCAGCGAGTGGCACACGTTCATCACGAACACCGTGCCGACCTCGCCCCGGAACAGGTAGACGTCGGAGATGTCCAGGCGGACGTCCTTGCGGCCCTGGTCGGCGAGCTGGGCAGCATCGGGCGGGCCGCCGAACGGACCGGGGTCAGCCAGCCGGCCGCGAGCAAGCGGCTGTCCGCGCTGGAGCGCCGGTTGCGGCTGGACCTGGTCAACCGCTCCACCCGGGGCTCGGCGCTGACCGTGGAGGGCAAGGCCGTCTGCCAGTGGGCCGGGCAGGTGCTCGCCGAGCTCGACTCGCTGATACCCGGGGCGCGGGCGCTGCGCGGCGACCGCGACAACGAGCTGCGGGTGGCCTCCAGCATGACGCTGGCCGAGCATCTCGTGCCGCGCTGGATCGTCGCGCTGCGCCGGCAGTGCCCGCAGGTCTACGTGAGCCTCAGGGTGACCAACTCCGAGGAGGTCGAGACACTCGTGGCGGCCGGCGAGATCGGCATCGGGTTCACCGAGTCGCGGATGCTGGTCGGCGCCGGCATCGAGGCGCCCCGCCCGATGATGGTGCTGGACACCAACGCCGCTGTGCGGGCCGCCGTGCTCGCCGGGCTGGGCCCCGCCGTGCTCAGTGCCATCACGGTGCACGACGAGCTCGAGGAGGGGCGCCTGGTGGAGGTCCCCGTCGCCGGAGTCGACCTGCGGCGCCGGTTGCGGGCGGTGTGGCCGCGCGCCCGGCCGCTCTCCGGCCCCGCCGAGCAGCTGCTCGACCTCGCCCTGCGCGGTACTGCTCGCCCGAGGTCGGCCCCGCCTCCGGGTCGGTGAGCGCGCGGCCGACCTCACCGTGTCGGGGCGTAGCGTGGGCACCACGATGGTGGTCAGACAAAGTCCCAGGTCCGTGTGGGTGACCGTCGTGGCGTGCGCTCTCCCGGTGGCGGCGATCCTTACCGCGTCGACTTCGTCCCACACGTTGCCGGGCTCCCCCACCGACCGCGCCCAGCTCCTCGCGCCGAGCCACCCGACGGCCGAGACGAGCGTGCTGGCGGCCAGTCCCCGGGCGTGTACCAGGAGGGTCCCGGCCAGTGAGCTGAACCAGGCGGTGGCCTCGGCCGGGCCGCACGATGTGATCTGCCTGAGCCAGCCGACCTCGTCCTCCGTCGAGGCGTCGCCCGGGCCGTCGTCCGGTTTGCCACTCCAGACCGGGACGCCGTCCCCGGTACCGACGGTCCCGACGCCGACCGAGCTACCCGCCACGCCGACCCCGACCACCACGCCGGACACGCCCCTACCGGACCGGACCTCAGAGCCGCTGGACTCGAACTGACCGGCTCAAAGCCACTCCGGCCCGCTGCCTCGAAGGGCGACGATGACCGATCCCCACCGCCAGACCCTCGCCGATCTCGCCCTGTTCACCGGCGCACCCCAGCACGAGAACTTCTGCCGGATGAAGGACCTGCTCGACGCACGCGAGATGGCAGCCTCCGCCAAGCCGCACGTGTGGCCGGAGGGCACGCCGATCACCCTGCCGCCGGCCTACGATTTCGACGGCGCCACCCGGCCGACCGAGGACTTCCTGGTCGACACCGACACGGCCGCGCTGCTCGTGCTGATCGACGGCGCGGTCCGGTACGAGCACTACGCGCTGACCGGCGGCCCGGACGTCCAGTGGCTGTCCATGTCGGTGGCCAAGAGCTTCATCTCGGCTCTCGTCGGCATCGCGGTGGCCGAGGGACACATCGGGAGCATCGACGACCCGATCAGCACCTACGTGCCCGTGGAGGCGGGATCCGCCTACGACGGCCTGCCCATCCGGTACGCGCTGCAGATGTCGTCGGGCGCCCGGTGGAACGAGGACTACCACGACCCGGAGTCGGACATCTTCCGGCTCAGCGCGGCCACCATGGGCATCGGCGGCACGCTCGACGACTTCGTGGCCGGCATGGTGCGCGAGAGCGAGCCGGGCACGGTCTGCCGCTACAACTCCGGTGAGACGCAGGTGCTGGGGGCGCTGCTGGCCCGGGCCACCGGCCGCTCGGTCACCGCGTACATGCGGGAGAAGCTCGGCGAGCCGCTCGGTACGGCCGCGCCCGGCTACTGGCTGGTGGACCCCGCCGGCGTCGAGCTCTCCTTCGCCGGGCTCAACCTGACGGCGCGCGACTTCGCGAAGATCGGTGAGCTCTACCGCAACGGCGGCGAGTGGCAGGGTGAGCAGCTCGTCCCGGCCGGGTGGGTGCACGACTCGGTCACCGTCGCCGCCCCGCACCTGGCACCCGGGCGGCCCCTGGTCGGCGGGCACTCCTTCGAACTCGGCTACGGCTACCAGTGGTGGCTCCCGGACGGCGACCGAGGCGAGTTCACCGCGATCGGCGTCTACAACCAGTTCGTCTACGTCGACCCGGCCAGCGACACCACCATCGTGAAGCTGTCCGCCAACCGCCGGTACGGCACGACGACCGACGAGTCCACCAACCGCGACCTGGAGAACGTCGCCTTCCTGCGCGCGATCGCCCGGCACGGGTAGGTGGCCGTGAGTGGTATTGGTCGCTCTGGCGACCAATACCACTCACGGTCACTCACATGGGGTTGGGTGCGCCCAGCGGGGCGGTGCAGAACGCGGTGCCGCCGAGGTAGGGGAAGCGCAGCTGCTCGGCCCCGTCGCCGGCCAGCAGCTGATCGGCGAACCGCTCGGCGTCGTCCAGTGACTTGTACCCCAGCGCCTCGGCCTCGACCAGCGAGCAGATCCGCCGCGTGTTGTCAGAGACGCCCCAGATGATCCGGTACCCGGGTGAGGGGGCGGCCAGGCATGCCTCGAACAGCCGCGCGCCGTCGTCCGGGGACAGCCAGGTCAGCAGGCCCCGGGGCCCGAGCGGCAGCGGCGTCTCGAAGCAGGACCCGATCCGGACCGCGATCACGTCCAGGCCGAACCGGGAGTGGTAGAGGCTGCCCAGCGCCTCGATCGCCGCCTTGCTGACCCCGTAGTAGGTGTCCGGGCGGGGCGAGGAGTCGGCCGGCAGCCCCGCCGGGCCGGCGTCGGCGATCTCCCGGAAGCCGGCCGCGTGGTTGCTGGACGCCAGCACGATCCTCGGCACACCCGCGAGCCGGGCGGCCTCCAGCACGGTGTGGGTGCCGTTGATGTTGACCTCGACCGTGTCGGCCCAGGCCGTCTCCCGGCTGTGCCCGCCGAGGTGGATGATCGCGTCGACGCCCTTGCACGCGGCGGCCATCGCGGCCGGGTCGGTGACCGAGCCGGTGACCAGCTCCACCTGCTCCCCGGGTTCGGCGGGCGCCGGCGCGACCAGGTCCAGCAGCCGCAGCACCCGGCCGTCACGGCGCAGCCGGGGCCGCATCAGCTGCCCCACCCCGCCGGCGGCACCGGTGATCAGGATCCGTTGCACCGGGCTGTCCCCTCCCCCTGTGGTCACCGGACACCGGCCCGGCGCAGCCGCGCACCCAGCGCGGCGGTCGTCTCCATCAACAGGCCGCCGACGCGCACGGCGTCCTCGTCGGACACCATCCCGACCGGCATCGAGCAGCTCATCGCGTCGGTGGCCGGGATCCGGTACGGGATCACCGAGGCGACGCAGCGCACCCCGAGCGTGCCCTCCTCGATCTCGGTCGAGTAGCCCCGCTCGCGGATCGTGGCGCACTCGGTGTGCAGGCTGGGCAGGCTGGTGATCGTGTGCGGCGTGAGCGGGGCGAGCGTGCCGGGCAGCAGTTCGTCGATCTCGTCGTGGGTCAGCTCGGAAAGCAGCGCCTTGCCGAGCGCGGTGGCGTAGGTGGGCAGCGTGCGGCCGACCCGAGACACCAGGCGGATGGAGTGCCGCGACTCCCGGGTCTCCAGGTACACCACCTCGGCGCCGTAGCGGCGGGCGTAGTGCGCGGTGAACCCGGTCGCCTCGCGGACCTGCTCCAGCGCCTCGGTGGCATACGGCACCACCGGGTCCCGGTCGACGTAGGCCGTGCCGCAGATCAGCGCGCGGACCCCCAACCGGTACTTGGTGCCGCTGACGTCGACCTGCAGCCAACCGGCCTCGAACAGCGTGTGCAGCAGCCCGTGCAGGCTGGACCTGGGAAAACCTGTCCTGGCGTGCAGGTCCGACAGCGACAGCCAGGCGTCGGTGGCCGCGAACGTCTCGATCAGGTCGATGGCGCGGCGGGCCGACTTCACCCCGGCCTGCGCGGCCGCTGGCCCGGCCCCCGGCACCGGGCCTGCCTCGGTATCCGGCCCGGTATCCGGCCCGACGGCCGCGAGCTCGGTCTGCTGGGACATGCGTCTCCTTGCAGCGTTCATTGACCGCAGCGTTCATTGACTTGTCAGTGGGCCCATATTAGCGTCCTGGAACGTGTTCGCCTATACGAACACAGTCACATATGTGAATTTTAGATGGCGCTCCGACGCGAGCAACGCCGCCGTACCCCTGACGAGGAGAAGGCACCGAGCATGACGCTATCCAGGATCGAGCTGACCGGCCTGCTGGCGTTCCCCCTCACGCCGTTCGACGACGATCTCGAGCTGGACCTGGGCGCCTTCGCCGAGCACGTCGAGGGCCATCTGGACGCCGGCGCAGGCGCGCTGTTCATCGGCTGCGGCACCGGGGAGTTCAGCGCGCTCTCCCCCACCGAGCTCACCGCCCTGCTGCGCACCGCGCGCGAGGTCGCGGCCGGCCGGGTGCCGGTGTGGGTGGGCGCGGGCGGGGGCGCGGCGAACGCCAGGGCCGGCGTGGCGGGGGCTCGGGAGGGCGGGGCCGACGGCGCGCTGCTGCTGCCGCCGTACCTGGTCACCGGGCCGCCGGCCGGGCTGCTCGACCACGTCCGCTACGCGCTGCGCGACCAGTCCCTGCCGGTGATCATCTACCAGCGTTCGCCGGGGGTGTTCTCGGCGCCGTCGACGCTGTCGCTGCTGGACATCCCGACGGTGGTCGGGCTGAAGGACGGCTACGGCGACATCGACCTGATGAGCCGCGTCGTCGCCACCATCCGGGGTACCGGCACCGAGCGCGGCCGGGAGTTCCTGTTCTTCAACGGGCTACCCACCGCCGAGGTGTCGGCGCGGGCCTACTCGGCGATCGGTGTCGCCCGGTACTCCTCGGCCGTGCACTGCTTCGCCCCGGAGATCGCCAACCGGTTCCACCGGGCACTCGCCGAGCGGGACGACGCGGCCATCGACGCCCTGCTCACCGGCTTCTACCTGCCGCTGGTGGCGCTGCGCGACGAGACTCCCGGCTTCGCCGTCTCGCTGGTCAAGGCGGCGGCCCGGCAGCGGGGCCACCGGGTCGGCGGGGTGCGCCCGCCACTCGTGGAGCCGAGCGCCGACCAGCTCGACCGGCTGGAGCGGATCGTCGCCGACGGGTTCGCCACGCTCCGGCGTCTCGACAACGGCGGGGCGCCACAGCCTGGGTCCGGGCGTCCGGTGGCCGCGCAGCCGGTGGGGCGGTGACCCGGTGCGGGTGACGGGCTACAGCTACCCCTGGGACGTGCTGGACGCGCCGGGTTTCGTCGACCGCGCCGGCCAGCTCGGCGTCGACGAGGTCGCGGTGGCCGTCTCGTACCACAGCACCCGCGCGGCCACGCCGTACGCGCCGAGCAGCACGTCGGTGGCGGCCCGGTTTGCCGCGCTATACCGGCCGGTCCGCGAGCGCGCCTGGCAGGGGGCACGGCTGAGCCCGGCCGCGCCGGAGTGGGCGGCCGGCGAGGACTCCGCCGGTGACGCGGTACGTGCGCTGACCGCGGCCGGAGTGCCCGCCGCCGCCTGGCTGGTGCTCACCCACAACTCGCGGCTGGGGCTGGCCAACCCGGGCGTCACCGTGCGCAACTGCTTCGGCGAGCACTACCCGTGGGCGCTGTGCCCGTCCCGGGCCGAGGTGCGGGACTTCGCCGCCACGCTGACCGCCGAGGCGCTGGACGGGCTGGCCGTGAGCTCGGTGGTGCTGGAGGCGTGCGGCCAGCTCGGCGCGATCCACCAGTGCGAGCACGAGAAGACCGACGCCGTGTGGGGTCCGGCGGCCGCCCGGCTGCTCTCGGTGTGCTGCTGCTCGGCGTGCGCGGCGCGCTGGACCGAGTCCGGGGCCGACCCGGCGGAGGTCCGGTCGCGGCTGCGCGCCGAGGTCCGCGCGCTGATCGACGGCGGTGACCTGGCCCGCGCCGACGACGGGCTGCCCGCCGGGCTGGCCGAGCTGCTCCTGCGCACCCGCCAGGTCGGCACCGACGCCCTGCGCCGGGTTGTGCTGGCGGCCGTGGCGGAGTCAGCGGGCGGGGCCCGGATCGTGCTGCACGGCGCGGTCGACCCGTGGACCACCGGCGCGCTGCCCGGGCTGACCCCGACTGCCGCCGCACAGGTCGACTCCGTGGTGCTGCAGTGCTGGCAGCCCGGGCCCGCGAGCGTGGCCTCGGTGGCCACCGCGCACGCCGCGGTGCCGGCCGGCACGGGCGTCGGGGCCTACGTCAGCGCGGTCGCGGCCGCGCCGGTGGCCGACTTCGCGGGCTACGTCACCGAGCTCGGCCGGGCCGGTGCCGACGAGCTGCACCTGTACCACCTCGGCCTCGCCGGACCGGCCCGCCAGCCGGACCTGGTCGCCGCCGTCACCGCCGCCCACCAGCTCATCTCGGCCGCCCCGGCACGGAGCTGAGCCGAGCGGAGCTGAGCTGAGCTCCGTGCCGGGGCGGCGGGACCTCGGCTACTGGACGACCACCTGGTCGGGGGTCGGCGGGCCGACCTTGACCGGCTTGCCCCAGTCGCGGTACTGGGCGTCCAGGGTGAACGTGCCCGGCGCGGCGGGGTTCGGCCGGTTGACGACGGTACGCAGCGGGCGGTTCTCGTGGTCGACCCACAGCGTGAAGTCCTGGCTGGCCTGGGCGGCGGGCCGACCCGTGGCCGGGCGCCGGGCCGGCTGGCCGGTCACCGGGTCGACGCCGAGCGCGGCGGCCTTCGCCAGGTCGACCCGCAGGTCGTAGCGGACCGCCTGGACCCCGGCGAGCGGCTCCTCGGCCGAGCCGGTGATGCTCACCGCGTCGCCGTACCTGGTGATCAGCTGGCCCGGCTGGACGGTCGCCCGCAGCGAGTCGACCATCGGGGTGAAGCCGCGGACGAACGGGTCCCGCGCCGAGGGCCCGACCTGCAGCCAGGTCTTGCGGGGCGGCAGCGGCATGTCCGCCGGCGGCTTGAGGAACGCGGCATCGGGAACGATCACCAGGTTGACCTCGGCCGGCGCCGCCGCGCCCCGGCCGACCTGCTGGGCGAACTGCATCGAAGGGCCGGCGTCGTCCAGCCGCACCACACCGACGCCGTGGAAGTCCGATCCGGGCTGGCCGGTCAGCTCACCGGCGAGGGTCACCCGGGCGGTCCGGTCGGTCTGCTGCCGCGCGGCCACGGCGCTGCCCAGCTCGGCCGCCGAGCCGAACGTCGGCATCGGGGGCGGCGCGGGTGGCGGCGGCTTGGCCGGGCTGGCGCAGCCGGCCAGCAGCGTCGCGGCGGCGATGGATAACAGCAGCGAAGCGACACCACGCATCGTCTGAGGCCCTTCCGGCTGTGCTCGAGGGGGCCTGGTCGGGCCGGGCCGTCCCCACGGGAAGGCAAATTGAACCAGGTGCCTCGCCCGGCACCGCGCCCGGTATCACCCGACCGGCCCACCCGAACCGACTCCGGGATCGAGGGGCCCGGCCCGGGTCAGGTCGGGTCGGCCACGTGCCAGATCTGACCGGTGCCGTCCCCGCCCAGCCGGGCCAGCATCGACCTGGCCGACGCCGCCGGTGTGAGCAGCTCCCCCCGCTCATGGGTGCGCGCGAAGTGGTCGCGCAGCCCGGCGCCGAGCCGCGCCGGGTCGGTACCCCGGATCGCGGCCTGCATGGCGGTGTCCACCGAGCCGGGCCGGTACACGTTCGCGGTGACCCCGGTGCCGGCCAGCTCGGCGGCGAGGTTGAGGGTGTGCGCCTCGAGGGCGGCCTTCGACGTGACGTAGGCGTTGCCGCCCACCAAGAAGCCGGGCTGCGCCACGACGCCGCTGGACACGTTCACCACCCGACCCCAGCCGCGGTCCAGCATCGCGGGCAGCAGCGCGAAGGTCAGCGCGGCCGCGGCGGTCAGGTTGAGCTCCACGGCCGCCGCCCAGTCGGCCGGGTCCAGCTCGGCGCTCGGCTCCAGCGGCGCGACCACGCCGGCGTTGTTGACCAGGATGTCCACCGCGCCGTACGCCTCGCGCACCTGCCGGAGGGCCTCGGCCCGCTGACCGGCGTCGGCGAGGTCGGCCAGCACGACGTGCGCCCGGCCGCCGTCGACCCGCACCTGACGGGCGGTCTCGGTGAGCTCCGCGTGCGACCGGGCCAGCACGGCCACCCGCGCGCCCTCGGCGGCCAGCTGACGCGCCAGCTCCCGGCCGATGCCCCGCCCCGCGCCCGTGACCAGCGCGGCCCTGCCCTCGAACTGCGTACCCATGTCTGTTGTCGAACCCCCTTCGCGGCCAGTCCGCCGGCCGGCGCCGCAAGGTCGATCCTTACCGACCGGTCACGGCAGCCGGCGGCGGCCCCGTCGAGCCCGCCCGGTTGGTAGCTTCGCGGCCGACGAGGGAGGCAGCGATGCGCGACTACCCGAGGATGATCGTGTCAGCCGGCCACGTGGAGCCCGTACCCCGGCGGATCCGGGCGCTGCTCGGTGGCACCGTGGTGCTGGACACCACCGAGGCCCGCTACGTGTGGGAGTGGCCGAACTACCCCCAGTACTACGTGCCGCTGGCCGACGTGGCGCCCGGAGTACTCGTCGACGAGGGCCGCACCGAGCACGTCCGGGGCACCACCGCGCACCGCTACGGGCTGCGGGCCGGCGGGCTGACGCGGCCGGGCGCCGCGCTGGTCTACCCGGCCGCCGGGGACGGTGCGGCCGGTGGTGCGGCCGGTGGAGAGGCCGGCCCGAGCGGGCGGCGGGACAGCCTGGCCGGGCTGGTCCGCTTCGACTGGGGCGCGCTGGACTCCTGGTTCGAGGAGGACGAGCAGGTCTTCGTGCACCCGCGCAACCCGTACACCAGGGTGGACGCGCTCCGCTCCCGCCGGCACGTGCTGGTCGAGCGCGACGGGGTCCGGCTGGCCGAGTCCGACTCGACGGTCATGGTGTTCGAGACGGGGCTGCCGACCCGCTACTACCTCGACCGCACGGCCGTGAACTTCGCCGCGCTGGAGCCGAGCGACACCGTCACCGCGTGCCCGTACAAGGGTGTGACCAGCGCGTACTGGTCGGTGGTCGCCGGTGGCAACCGGTATCCCGACCTGGCCTGGGCCTACGACTTCCCGACCCGCCAGCTGCTGCCCATCACGGGGCTGGTGGCCTTCTACAACGAGCGGGTCGATATCGTGCTGGACGGAGTCGCGCTGCCCCGCGCCCGCACCCACTTCTTCCCGGTCGAACACGGGGACTGAACCGTCCCGCCTTCCCGGTCGGGCGGGCCAGCCAGTTCCGTGACTCCGCGCACACGAAGCTCCCACTGTTCGGCCCAACGCCGCACCATGGGCACCGCCTGTGCCGGCCGCATCGCGGTGGCCGCCCGCCCCGACCCGTCAGCCGAGGAGAATCCGGTGAGCTCCCCCGTGCACCGCCCGCCGCTGGCCGGCCCGGCCAACCTGATGGTCTGGCTGGGTGGCGGCAACCACCGCGACATCGACGACCCGGCGGAACGCTCGACCTACCAGACCACCGGCGCGCTGGTGGCGTTGAACGCGGTGCTCGCCGGCGCGGTGGTGGCGTTCGTGGCCGGTCTCGCCGGGGCGCACGGCGCCGGCGGCTGGCTGTTCGGGCTCGCCTCGGGCCTGCTGGTCGGCGCGGTCGGCCGGACACTGGCGACCGCCTCCCCCGACCCGGAGCTGAGCCGGTCCCGGCGGCTACTCGGGGACCTCGGCCGGGGGCTGGTCGCAGTGCTGATCGGCGTGCTGGTCGGGGAGCTGGCCGCGCTGGCCCTGTTCGCCGGCGCGATCAACCGCGAGCTGGACGGTGAGCTGGACGCCGCCCGCACGGCCGTGGCGAACGGCCAGCAAGGCCGCGAGCTGGGTGCGCTGCAGGCGTCTCGCGCCGCACTGGACGCCCAGGTCGACGCGGCGGTGGCCCGGCGGGACCGGTCCCTGGTCGTGGCGCGCTGCGAGTACCGCCCCGGGCCCGGCTGCCCGTCGAACCAGATCACCGGCGACCCGGGGCGTGGCCCGGAGGCCGCCCAGGCGAACGCCGACCTGACCGCCGCCGAGCACGACCTCGCCGACGCCACCGCCCGCCGCGACCAGCAGGCGCCCGGCCTGGACGCCGACATCGCCGCCACCCGCACCCAGCTGGACCGGGAGACCGCCAGGGCGCAGGCACTGGCCGGCGCCGACACCGGCGTGGACGCCCGCTGGGCCGCGATGCACCGCTACACCACGCAGACCGCCGACTCGGCGGGGCCGCTGGTGCCGCGGCTCGCCGTGGTGGTGCTCTTCGTGCTGCTCAACCTGCTGCCGCTGGCGCTGCGGCGGTGGCGCGGGCAGACCGACCAGGACCGCCGCGCGCTCGCCCGCCGGCTGCGCAACCGCGCCGAGGAGGAGGCCGCGACCACGGTGGCGATCAGCCGCGCCCGGCTGCACGCCGCCCTCGAGCTGGACCGGCACCGGACCCTGCTGGCCTCGGCGCTGCCGACCGACCAGCTGGACCGGGAGCTGGACCCGATCGAGCTCGACCCGGCCGCCGAGCTGGTCCGACCCACCGGGCGGACCCAGCTCACCGGCTCAACCCAGCTCACCGGGTCGGCAGCGACCGGCTCGGCGGATCAGACCTCGACCGAGCCCGGTCCGGACCACTCCCGGCTGCCGGTGCCGATCGGTGCCCGTGACGTGGCGCCCGCGCCGAGTGGCCCGCTGGACATCCTGCCCGGGCCACTGCCGGGCGCGGTCCGGATGATCAGCGGGCTGGTCCGGCCGCTGGTGCCGGCGCCGGTCGCCCGGCTGGCCGCCACCCCGGCCCGGACGATCAAGGTCGCCCGGGGTCTGTGGGAGGAGGTCGAGGAGCTCCAGCTCACCGTGCTGCGCAAGCGCACGGTCAGGCTGGCCAGCGACGAGCTCGACGAGACCAGCCCGGGGCCGGCGACCGAGCCCGCACCGGACCCGGAGCCCGAGCTGACCAGGGCGCACGCCGACGTACTGACGCCCCGGGCGGCCGCCGAGCTGCCCGACCCCGACCCCGACACCGAGCTCACCGCCCGCGAAAGCCGGGAGCTGAGTCGGGGCCGGCGCGCGCTGGCCGGCCGGGGCCGCCGTGCCCTGCCCCCGGCCGACCAGGACTGATCACAGGACTCAGCCGGCCTCGGCGCGCTCCTTGGCGTGCCGGTCGGTGGCCGCCTGGATGGCGTCGGCCTGGCGCTTGTCCAGGTCCTGCCACCGCGTCCGGCCGTACTGCTCGGCGCGCTCCAGCCGGTCCGTGCTGCCCTGGAACCGGGGCTTGACGTAGCGGGCGAACAGCTCGTAGTGCTTCGCGGTGGCCTCCGGCCGGGCCCACTCGTGGTGCATCAGCAGGTAGGCGCCGAAGCCGCCGGACTGCTTGCTCAGCCGTTCCACCTGCGCGATCGCGTCATCCGGGGTGCCGATCACGCCGAGGCCGGTGTCGTTCACCCAGGCCACCCGCTCCTCGAAGGACGCCCCGAGCGCCCGGAAGTGCGGCGCGGCCACCACGTTCTGGGTGTACTCGCACCAGGCGTCCAGCCCGAACCGGACGTCCTCGATGGCCTGCTCGCGGGTCTCGGCCAGGTGCATCGGCCCCACCAGGCGCCACTTCTCCCGGGACGCGGTGTGGCCGAACTCCGTCGACCGCTGCGACATCACGTCCCAGTGCAGGGCCAGCGCGTCGAACCCGTCCTGCACGGTCGCGCCCACCGACAGCAGGCCAAGTCCGTTCTTGGCCGCCGTGCGCGGCCCGGTCGGCGAGGCGATCGCGGCCACCACGATGTCGAAGTCGCTGTACGAGGTGTACTGGGTACGCGCCTCGACCAGGTTGTAGCGGTTCGTGCGCGCCGACACGGTCTCCCCGCGCAGCAGCGCCATCAGCACGTCGGTGTCCTGCTCCAGCGCGCCACGCTGCTCCTCCAGCCCGATGCCGATCATCGTGGCGTCGGTGGGCAGCGCGCCCGGGCCCAGGCCGAGCATGAACCGGCCCCTGGTCAGGTGGTCCAGGAACAGCGCGCGGTCGGCCACCCACAGCGGGTTGTGGTACGGCAGTGACACCACGCCGGTGCCCAGCTTGAGGTGCCGGGTGTGGTTCGCCGCGTGCGCTATGAAGATCATCGGATCCGGGATCGTCTCGTGCCCGCACGAGTGGTGCTCGCCGATCCAGGCCTCGTCGAAGCCCAGCTTGTCCAGTTGCTTGAGCACGTCCAGATCCCGCTCGTAGGCCGACGTCGGGTCCTGCCCGACCGGCGAATGGAACGGGGCCATGAAGATTCCGAAGCGGAGACGGGGCATGCTGACTCCTCCACATTGAGGGCAACAGAGCGGACCGCGCCGGTTGCGCGGCGCCCACAGCCAGCTTCACAGACCGGCCGGGCGCGCGCACGTCATCTCAGCGACGTCGCCAGCAGCGTCGCAAGCCTCGCCGAGGTCAACCACAGCGGGCGGCGCGGCGGGGTGAATTCAAGGAGCGGTCGCAACACCCTGTCTGATCTGGGGTGATTGTGGTGATTGGTCCGCCGAGGGTGTCTCGGGTGCGGGTTCGGGTGTTTTGGCGGGCTCGGATCGCTGGAGCGTCGGTGGCCGCGGCCGCGGGG
>DATAZG010000040.1:0-9376 GCA_036272155.1 Pseudonocardia sp. | reverse complement strand
CGGTGGCGGGCGAGGGCTGGGCCGGCGCGATCAGCCCCGGCCGGGCCGGCGCCGGGGCGATCAGTCCGGGCTTGGGCGCCCGCCCCGGCATGAACCGGGACGTGCCCGCGCGAGCCGGCTCGGCCGGTGCGTCCCGCCCCTCGAGCAGCGCGGGCGGGACGGGTTGGGTGGCATCCGGTGGCTGCTCGGCGGGCACCGGCACCGCGCCGGACACCGTGGTACCCGCACCGGGCGCCGACTCGACGCTGAGCCGCCCGCCCACCCCGCTGAGCCGGGCGAGCAGGTTGCGCTGGCCCCGCCCCGGCGAGCCGGTGGTGGCGCCGGTGTCGAAGCCCGGGCCCTCGTCGCGCACGCTGAACCAGAGCAGGCCGTCGGCCAGCCCGATCCGGACGGCGACCGAAGCGCCCTGCGCGTGCTTGCGGCTGTTGTTCACCGCCTCGAGGCAGCAGAAGTAGACCGCCGCCTCGACGTCCGTGCTGAACCGCCGCTCGTCCGCGCCGCCCTCGAAGGTGACCGCGATCGGCGGGTCGGTGCCACCGAGGTCGGCGGCGAGCGCGGCGGCCAGCCCCCGCTCGGAGAGCACGATCGACGACACCCCGGACGCCGTCTTGGCCAGCACCGCCTCGGTGTTGGTGAGCTGGACGGCCAGCTGGTCCAGCCGCCCCCTGGCCTCCTCGAGCTTGCCGCTGGACACCTCGTACTCGACCAGGCCCAGCGCCAGCCGGAGCGAGACCAGGTGGTGCTGGGCGCCGTCGTGCAGGTCGCGCTCGATCATCCGCCGCTCGCTGTCCATCTCGGCGACGGCCTGGCGGCGGGACTGCGCGATGTCCTCGGCGTGCGCCAGCGCGGCCCGCAGCTGCCGCTCCAGCTCGATGCCCAGCCGGCTGGCCTGCAGGATCGCGCCGAGGCTGTCGGCGACGTCCTCGAGCAGGGTGCGGCGTTCGGTGTGCAGGCCGGCCACGGCGCCCCGGTCCACCGCGATCGAGCCGATCTGCTCGGTGCCCTGGCGGATCGGCAGCACGACGTGGTCCTCGGCCTGCTCGCCGCCCTCGGTGCCGTCGGACCACGCGTAGGTGCGGTCGCGGAGCCCGGGGCGCAGCACGGTGAGCCGGCAGGACCGGGCGCCGAGGCCCCGCCCGATCGCCTCGGCGACGCCGGCCAGGTTCGGCCCGTCCGACGAGCTGCCCCGGGACAGCGCGGCCACCTCGGCCAGCACGCTGTAGGGGGCCGGCCGCCGCCCGTAGAGCAGCCGGTCCACCAGCCGCTCGGCGCGCAGGTACACGGGCAGGAACGCCAGCGCGGCCAGCCCGGTCGCCGCCGCCCCGGCGATCACCTCGCCCCGGCCGCTCTCGGCGCCGGGCAGCCAGCCGGCCACCGCGCTGATCACCACGTAGCCGCCACCGACGAGAACGATCACCATCATCGACGCGAGGCCACGGCTGAACAGCCGCTCGGCCCGCCACAGCCGGCCGCGCCGGATCGCCACCAGCACGGAGGCCGCGATGCCGGCGGCGGACAGCCGGGAGAACCAGAACAGCAGCGCCGTCTGCTGGCTCTCCCCGGCGTGGCTGCCCGGGCCGGCGCCGTGCGCGGTGGGGTCGACGAGGGTCAGCCCGGGCACCCCGAGGTAGGTCAACAGCAGGGTGAGCACCCCGAGCACGCCGCTGGTGCCGAGCGCGGCGAGCAGCACGCTGAACAGCAGGCGGGCCTGCGTGCGCCGCTCGGCCGTCGCGCCGTGCCGGATCCGCCTCGGCAGCACCACCAGCCCGGCCGCCGGCACCGCGAAGCCGAAGAACAGCACGCAGCTGAGCGTGTGCGGCAGCAGCGCGGTGCCCAGCCCGACCACGCCGAGCGTGCCGATGCCGACGCCGAGCAGCGTCTTGCGGCCCACCCCGCTGCTCGGGCCGAGCTCCCAGCGCCCGGTGGGCACCAGCAGCAGCGCGACCACGTACGCCGCGCAGGCCACCCCGTGCAGCAGCACCTGGTGCAGCCCGCCGATGCTGAGCCCGGTCGCCGACTGCACCGCGATCGCCGCCGCGTGGGCCTGCAGGTTGAACGCGCCGGCCGACCCGATCATGGCGACGGCCAGCAGCTGGGTGACCCAGGTGCGCAGCCCCAGGAACAGCAGCACGCCCGCGATCAGCAGGTTCAGCCCGGAGAACGTGTAGTCCAGGACCGCCTGGGGCAACGGCTCGCTGCCCGCCGTGGCCGCCATGATGCCGCGGGCCCAGGCGCCGCCGGCGTCGGCGCGGGCGGTCAGCGCGGCGCCCAGCGAGGACGAGTAGGTGGCGACGGCGATCAGCCCGCCGATCGCCAGCCAGCCGAGCGAGACCACCACGATGGCGGCCAGCAGGGTGGCGTAGCCGACGCCGAGCAGGCGGTCGGTGCGGGTCGTCATGACGGGCCCGGTCGTCATGACAGGCCCACCCTGGACCCGACGGCGCTGAACCGGTCGACCGACGGCTCCAGCTCCTCGGGCAGCCAGCCCCGCAGCCGGGCCCCGCCGGCCCCGTCGGAGACCACCTCGAGGTCGCCGCCCAGTGCGGCCAGCCGCTCGGCGTCGTGTGCCAGGCCGTCGCGCAGCGCGCCGATCGAGATGCCCGGGGCCGGGTCCTCGATCTCCACCGAGAGCCGGCCGTCGGAGTGCGCCAGCTGGACGCGCAGCGGCAGGTCCGCCTCCTGCCCGGCCAGCTGCTGCATCGCCGAGGCGGCCAGGTAGTAGATGCCGGACTCGACCTCCCAGGCCAGCCGGTCCGGCAGCGTGCCGATCAGCCGCACCACCCGGGGCAGGTCGGTGGCGAGCTCGTCCAGCGCACCGTACGGGCCCTGGTCGCGCAGCACAGCCGGGTAGACACCCCTGGCGATCACCCGGAACCGGTCCAGCAGCTCGTCCAGCCGGACCCTGGCCCTGGCGATCGCCTGCTGGGCGGCCTCGGCGCCGGTCAGCTCGGCCGACTCCTCGTCGTCTTCGTCCCGGTCGTCCTCGTCGTCGCTGTCCTGGTCGTCGCTGTCCTGGTCGTCCGCGCTGTCGCGGTCCTCGGCCCGGTCCGGCGCCGCGCCCTCGGCCGGCGCCGTCTCGGTCCCGGTTTCGGTCTCGGGCTGCTCGGGTTCCGGTTCCGGTTCGGCGAGTGCGTGCTCGGCGTCGGCGAGGTCGGCGCGCAGCGTGGTCAGCCGGTCGGTGGTCGCGTTGCCGAGCTCGGTGATCAGCCGGCGGCGTTCCACGTCGCGGGCCTGGGTCAGCCGCTGGCGGGAGGCCTGCAGCTCGGCGGCCAGCTCATCGGCCCGGCGGACCCGTTCCTCCAGCTCCGCGTTGAGCTGCACCCCGCGCAGCAGCATGCTCGCGCCGTTGGCCACGTCCTGCATGAGCCGCTGGTCGGACGGGGTGACCGGGCGGTCCGGCTTGCCGATCGCCAGCACCGCGCGCAGCATCGGGCCGTCCAGCACGGGGACGACGTGGTCGGTGTCGGGCTGGGCGAGCAGCACCGCGAGGCTGGATACGGTGCGCGCCGAGGAGTCAGGCAGCGGCGGGTAGCTGGCCGCGCTGACCAGCCGGTCCTCCACCGCCAGCCACAGCTCGGCGCGCTGCGCGTCGGTGCCCTCGGCGAGCACCCTGGCCAGCCCGGGCAGCGCCTGCTCGAGGGAGCCCCCACGGATCCGGGCGGCGGCCTCGGCCAGCGCGGAGTACGGCGTCGTCGTGGAGTCCCTGGCCAGGCGCTGCACCAGCCGGTCGACCACGGAGAGCACCAGCGGCAGCGCGGCCACACTCGCGCCGGCGGCCACGAACGGCAGCAGCACCGCGGCCTCGTTCTGCGGCATCACGGCTCCCAGCCCACCGATCACGAGCGGGAACGCCACGGCCACGAAGCACGCCACCAGAAGCAGTCGCAGCAGTCTCGCCACGAGCGTTCTGTTCATAGCGCACCCATCGGCCCCTTCGAGGACATCACCTGCCTTGCGGCGCATCCACCTGGATCACCGGGTACGGGCCCGTACCTCGTCACCGGGACACTAATGCCGCGGCCTCGAGTTTCCACGACATTAGGTGCCCTGGCCTGCACACCCAACCCTGACGGGCGGGTTTCAGTCGATCACCGGGGCAGCGCTCTAGACCTCGGTCCGCTGGGAGCGCAGGTAGGTGAGCACGGCGAGGACCCTGCGGTGGTGCTCGGAGGTGTCGGTGTGCAGCCCGAGCTTGCCGAAGATGTTGGCGATGTGCTTCTCCACGGCCTTCGGCGTGACGAACAGCTGGGCCGCGATGCCGTTGTTGGACCGGCCCTCCGCCATCAGCCGCAGCACGTCCATCTCCCGCTCGGACAGGGAGGCGACGACGTCCTTCTTGTCCCCGCGCGGGCGCTCGACGAGCCGCTTGGCCAGCACGGGCTCGATCACGATCTCGCCGTCGTGGATCCGGTTCAGCGTGTCGGTCAGCACGTCGACGCTGCCGACCTTCTCCTTGAGCCGGTAGCCGATGCTGTCGGTGCCGATCTCCAGGATGCGCATCAGGTAGTGCGTCTCGGCGTAGTGCGACAGGAACAGCAGCCCCATCTTGGGGTGGCTGGCCCGCAGCCGTTCGGCCGTGGTCAGCCCGCCGTCGGGCTCCGGCGGCATCCGGATGTCCAGGATCGCCACATCCGCCTGCTCGGTGGCCAGCAGCGCGACCAGCTCGTCGCCGCCGCCGACCGCTCCGACGATCTCGTGCCCGGCTGCCCGCAGCAGCATCAGCAGACCCTCGCGGAAGAGGGCGCCGTCCTCGGCCAGTGCTACTCGCATGGGATCCTCACCGTGATCGTGCCGTTGTCCGGGGTGTCGCCCTCGAAGAGGTCGACCGTACCGCCCAGTGGGTGTGCCTGGTCCAGCATCGACCGGACCTGTTCGGCGCCCACCCCGATGGCCGTGAGCAGCAGATCCTGCTCGGCCCGCTCGATGGTGACCCGCAGCACCGGCCGGCCGCCCGCCGGCCGCGCGGCCAGGCACTCCGCGACGGCGAAGTACGCGGCGCCCTCGGCCACGGGTCCGAACCGGTCGGTGCCGGCGATGATCTCCACGTCGGCGCCGGACTGGTCGGCCAGCTCGCGCAGCGCGGGGCCGAGGCCGGCCTGGTCCAGCAGCGGCGGGTAGATCTGGGCGGACACCGCACGCAGCTCCTGCAGCACCGCGTGCAGCTCGTCCTGCAGCTCGGCGATGCGCTGCTGCCAGTCGTCCTCGTCGCGCGGGGACTGGTACCGCAGCAGGCCCAGCCGCAGCGCCAGTGCGGAGATGCGCAGCGAGGCGCCGTCGTGCAGCTGCCGCTCCAGCAGTCGCCGGCGGACCCACTGGTCCGCCTCGCGGCGCCGCTGGGTCGCGCTCAGCGACTCCTCGGGGCGCCCGGGGCCGCCGGTCAACTCGCTTGACTCGCTCATCAGTTCGTTCAACGATTCTGTGGGGAGTCCGGGCGAACTGGTCGCCCCGCCAGGGGACGCGGCTGTGGGAGGCGCCGGTGCCGGTGTCTCGGCCGGCGTCTCCGGGTTCTCGGGGAGCAGGGCCGCTGGGCGCGGCCCGGGCAGCGAGTCGAGGTCCCCGAGCGCAATGCCATTCGGGGACCGCTCACCGTCATGCCGGGGAGGCGCCGGGGTCATCGATCAAGTGTCCAGCTGACGTCGGTCGCACCGAAAGGGTGCAGACCCCCGCGGCAGGTGGGGTTCTCCCCACCCCCTATTGGTGGCGCGTGGCGCTAGTCTGTGGCGGAATGCCTGGTCACGGCATTGTTACCGACATGCAATATGCTCGATCTTCTGACACACCACAGCTAATATGGTGCCCCATTTAGCGGAGGGGTGTCGTGACCTACAACCTCGGCGTCGACCTGGGCACCACATTCGTGGCAGCCGCCGTCGCGCACCCCACCCAGGTTGAGATGTTCACCCTGGGTGACCGCTCGGTGGTGGCGCCCGCGGTGGTGTACCTGCGCGACGACGGTGAGCTGGTCACCGGGGACGCGGCCGGCCGCCGCGCCGTGAGCAGCCCGGACCGGGTGGGCCGCGAGTTCAAGCGCCGCCTCGGCGACCCGACACCGGTGATGCTGGGTGGCTCGCCGCACGCGGTCACCGCGCTGCTGGGCTCGCTCCTGAGCGACGTGCTGGCGAAGGTCAGTGAGACCGAGGGCATCGCGCCGGAGCGGGTGGTGCTGACCCACCCGGCGAACTGGGGCCCGTTCCGCCGTGGCCTCTTCGAAGAGGTGCCGAACCTGGCCGGCCTGACCGACGTCACGCTGGTCACCGAGCCGGAGGCCGCGGCCGCGCACTACGCCGCGTCCCGCCAGCTGGACGACGGCGAGATCGTCGCGGTGTACGACCTCGGCGGCGGCACCTTCGACGCGACCGTGCTGTGCAAGCGGCCAGGCGGCGTGGAGATCCTGGGCACCCCGGAGGGCATCGAACGCCTCGGCGGGGTCGACTTCGACGAGGCGATCCTGTCGCACGTCAACTTCACGGCCGGCGGTGCGCTCAGCGAGCTCGACCTGCGTGACCCGCAGACCACGATCGCGCTGGCCCGGCTGCGGCAGGACTGCATCCTGGCCAAGGAGGCGCTCTCGGTCGACACCGAGACGGTGTTGCCGGTGTTCCTGCCCGGCCGGCACTTCGACGTGAAGCTGACCCGCGCCGAGTTCGAGGAGATGGTCCGGGCGCCGATCGAGTCGACGATCGGGGCGCTGTCCCGCACGCTGCGCTCGGCCCAGGTGTCCCCCGAGGAGCTCAGCGCGGTGCTGCTGGTGGGCGGGTCCTCGCGGATCCCGCTGGTGGCGCGGATGGTGTCCGAGGAGCTGGGCCGGCCGACGGTCGTGGACACCCACCCGAAGTACGCGGTGGCGCTCGGCGCGGCGACGCTGGCCGGCCTGCCGACGATGACCGGCTCCAACGGGTCCAACGGCCGCGCCACCACGCGGAAGGGCGCGGACGCCGCCGAGCCGGCCTGGGCGCCCCCGGTCAACCTCGCCAACACCTCGGTGCCCCGGCACGAGCTGCGCACGCCGACCCCGCCCGCGCTGCCGCAGAAGCTCGCCCCCGCGCCGTCCGTACCGGCCCCGCCGGCGCCACAGCCACAGTCCCAGCCACAGGCCCCGGCGCCGCGGCCGGCCGCGCTCGACTCACCCACCACCCGGGTCGCCGAGCAGGCGCCGCCGACAACCCGGCTGGCCACCTCGCCCGCCGCGCCGCCACGCAACGCCCCGTCGCCGAACACCGGCCCGAACGCCGTACCGCCCAACAGCGGCTCGAACGCGGGGTCGAACAGCGCGCTGCCGACCACGGCGATCCCGACCGTGTCGCGCCCCGGCCCGTACGGCGGCCAGGGCTCCGGCCGGAACACCGGCCCGCAGTACGTCGGCGGCCCGCCGAGGCAGGGCGGTCCGGGTGGCCGTCCGCCCGGTGGCCAGGGCCCGGGCACCGGCCAGTACGACCAGCGCGGCCAGGAGCAGCCGGCGCGCGCCGGCGTGCCGAGGTGGCAGCTGGTCGGTCTCGGCGTGCTGGCGCTCGTGGCGGCGGTCGCCGTGGTGTTCGGCACCGTCTTCGTGATCAACTCGCTGCGCGCGACGCCGCCGGACGACACCGGTTCGGCCGCGCCGGCCAACCCGGCCGCGGTCGCCCCGCCGCCGCCCGCCGCGTCGATCGTGGCCAGCGTGCCGATCCCGAGCCTCGGTGCCCCGATCCCGGCCGGCGCGACCCCGCAGTTCGCCGCCGTCTCACCGAACGGCCGGCTGGTGTACGTGGCGAACAGCACCGCGAAGGTCGTCACGGTGCTCGACACCTCGGTCAACCAGGTGATCGCCACCATCCCGGTGACCGCCGGCCCGCCGCAGTTCCTCACGTTCGCCCCGGACGGGCGGCGGGTCTACATCAGTATCTTCGACGACGCACGCACGATCGCGGTCGTCGACGTACTGGACACCACGTCGAACCAGGTGGTGGCCACGATCCCGGTGCGCACCAGGCCGTTCCGGGCCGCGGTGACCGCCGACGGCAAGTCGCTGTACGTGCCCAACCACGACTCCGGGACCATCTCGGTGATCGACACCGCCTCGCTGAAGGTGATCAGGGAGATCAAGGTCGCGCCCAACCCGCACTGGATCGAGTTCTCCAAGGACGGCACGCGCGCCTACACCGCCAACCACGAGTCGAACCTGGTATCGGTGCTGGACACCAGCAACGACGCGGTGATCGCCCAGATCCCGGTCGGCACGAGCCCCCACGCGCTGTCCGTGCACCCCACCCGGCCCCTGGTGGCGAACGTCAACTACGACGCCAACACCGTCACCATGATCGACACGAACACCAACAAGGTGACCGCCACGATCCCGGTCGGCCGGAACCCGCAGTCGATCGCCTGGTCGCCGGACGGCCGGTTCGCCTACGCGGTGAACAACACCGACAACACGATCTCGGTGATCGACGCCGAGACCAACCAGGTGACCGCGACGATCCCGACCGGGCCGAGCCCGACCAGCGTGGCTGTGCTGCCGGACGGCCGCCAGGCCTACGTCACCAACCTGAAGAGCGGCACGCTGTCCGTGCTGAACCTCGGCGGCTGACGGTCCACCCCCCGGGGTGAGCGGGGGCAGTCCCTACCTGGAAACGGTGGGCTGACCCGGCGCGGTGTAGGGCCTGCTCGATGGTTGCGGCCCTGGTCCCGGAGCATCCTTCAGAGGTCCGGAAAAACCACCGGGCACAGGCTCCGAAACACACCGGCAGACGGTTATTCGAAGGGGTGGCGACCATGACCACAACGACCCCCACGCAGCTGAGCAACCGGGACCGCGCCGTGCTGCGAGCCGTCGCCGAAGGACGCTGCACGGTAGCTCGAGGCTGCGGATCGGCACTGGTCATCGACGGGCTGTGCTGCTCCGACCAGTTCGTCGGGCCCCGGCTGGCGAGCGCCGGCCTGATCGCTGTCGGTGACTCCGCCCGGCTCACCCCGACCGGCCTCGCACTGCTGCAAGCGGCCTGAGGAAATCCCGCCGAACCGGTCCCGATTGCGGCCGCGAATTCGGCGCGGCAATTCGGTTCCGGCTTCGCGCACTATTTTCGCCAGTATCAGGAGAAGTCATGACATCGCTCGCCGCCACCACCCGCCCCCACGTGACCGGCCCGCTGCCCGGACCCCGCTCGGCCGAGCTGCTGGCTCGCCAGGAGCAGCGGGAGTCCAACGCTCGGGTGTACCCGAGGCACTTCCCGTTTGCCGTGGCCGAGGCCGCCGGCTCGTTCATCCGGGACCTGGACGGGAACGTGTTCATCGACTTCCTGGCCGGTGCGGGGGTGTTGTCCTTCGGGCACAACCACCCGGAGCTGGTCGCGGCGGCGACCGAGCAGATGGGCGTGTTCACCCATGGGCTGGACATGCCCAG
>DATAZG010000039.1:0-49722 GCA_036272155.1 Pseudonocardia sp. | reverse complement strand
CACCTGGCCGCGGTCGCCGCCGAACTCAACGCCCGACCCCGCAAAACCCTCGGCTGGAAAACCCCAGCCCAAGCCCTCAACCACCTACTGTCACACCGAACGACAACCGACGGTGTTGCGACCACCCCCTGAACTCAAGCGCGTTTCGCGGCCGGTGCGGTTGAACTCGGCGCTGGGACGGCCAGGGCTGGGACGGTCAGGTCTGGGACGGTCAGGTCTGGGCGGGGGTTTCGGCTACGGCTTTGATGCGTTCGAGGGTGGTGCGCATGCCGTTGCGGTTGGTGCGGCCGCGCGCCCAGCCCAGCAGCGCCCAGTAGAGCCGCAGTGCCGGGGTGTCGGTGAGCTCGAAGGACTCGGTGACGTCGGTGCCGGCGCCGCTCGGCTCGAACCGGTAGCGCCACGTGTTGATCTCGCGGCCGGCGCCCTCCACCACGAAGCCGAACTCGCGGCCCGGCTCGCAGGCCACGATCCGGCACACCGTCCAGTAGGTCGGCCCCTTGCCGTTGCGCTTGACGTGGCCACGGAAGCGCGTGCCGACCGCCGGCCCGGTGGCGCCGCCCAGCCACTCCGCCTCGAACGTCTCCGGGCTGAACTTGCCGGTGTTGGTGATGTCGCTGACCAGCTCCCAGACCTGCTCAGGGGGAGCTTCCATGTGCACCGTCACCGAGTCACGCATGCCGCCACCCTACCGGCCGGTAACCTCGCCTCACCGAGGTCGACCCGATCGATGCACGGCCCGCTACGGCTGCCCGACCCGCCGAGCCTGGTCGGCCACCATGGCGCCGAACTCGTCGAACACCGCCCGCAGCACGACCCCGTCCACGGGCCGCTCCAGCTGCTGCAGCCCGACCAACAGTGCGAGGCCCATCGTGGCCAGCCGGTCGGCCCGGTCGGCCGGCACCCCCATGCCGAGCACCGCACCTCGGAGCTGGTCGTGCCGCAGCCGGTCCACCCGGCGCTGCGCCTGGCCGACCACCTCGTCGGCCTGGCTCCACGCCCGGATTGCCGCCTCGGCGTCGTGCGGCAGGGCGCCGGCCCGGTCGCGCAGGAGGTCGAGCCGGACCTCGGGGTCGGCGACGGCGCTGGCCCGGTCGGCAATCGCCTGAGTCTGCTCGACCTCCCAGTGCGCGAGCAACGTCGCGACGAAGCCGGCCCAGCTGCCGAAGTAGTGGTAGAAGGACCCGCTGGTCACCCCGAGCTCGGCGCACAGCCCGCCGATCGTGAGCCCGTCGGCGCCGTGCGCGGCCAACCGGGCCAGTGCGGCCTCGAAGTACTGCTCCTGCGTGACCTTCTGGTGCCGGGCCGGCCTGGGCACGTTGTCCCCTTTCGGACTGTGACTGCCTCAACGGTACTCGTTGACCTGCGGGTATTGACCATAACATAGAGCGTGTTATGGTCAGAGCACTGACGCCGAGCCAGGAGGCCGACCGTGCCGACAGTGCCGTCCATGCAGTCCACCGCCGCGCAGCCCACCAGCACGCAGTCCGCCAGCACGCAGTCCGCCAGCACGCAGTCCGCCGACGCGCAACCGCCTGCCGACCACCCGTTCGATCCGCGCGACATCTCCTCGAAGGCGTTCTGGACCCAGGTCCCGGCCGAGCGGGACCGCGTCTTCGCCCAGCTGCGCGCCGAGCAGCCCATCTCCTGGCACCGCCCCGCCGAGACCGACCTGCTGCCGAACCCGGCCGACCCGGGCTTCTGGGCGCTGACCAGGCACGCGGACATCCTGGCGGTCAGCCGCAACTCCGAGGTGTTCGCCTCCGGCCAGCAGTTCGGCGGCGTGATGCTGGAGGACGTGCCGGCGGAGATCCTCGAGGCCGCGCATTCAATCCTGGCCATGGACGCACCTCGGCACGCCAAGCAGCGCAAGATCATCAGCTCGGTGTTCACCCCGAAACGGGTGGCCCAGATCGACGCCCAGATCCGCACCCAGGCCAAGCTGATCGTCGACGCGGTGGCCCCGCTCGGTGAGATCGACTTCGTCGAGCAGGTCGCCGCCCGGCTGCCCATGTGGACCATCTCGGAGATGATCGGCATCCCGGAGCACCGCCGGGACGAGGTCACCGCCGCCGCCGGCGCAATGGTCAGCTGGAACGACCCGGACTTCATCGGCGACGGCGAGCCGATCAGCGTGCTGTTCAACGGGCTGATGACGCTGCACGGCGCCGCGTCCGAGCTGGTCGCCCTGCGCCGCGCGGAGCCGGCCGACGACCTGATGAGTGCGCTGGTGCACTCCGAGGTCGACGGCGAGCGGCTCACCGACGCCGAGATCGCCGCGTTCTTCGTACTGCTCTGCGTGGCCGGCAACGACACCACCCGCCAGACCACCAGCCACACCGTGCTCGCGCTGCGCGACTTCCCGGCGCAGCGCGCCTGGCTGGTCGAGGACTACGACAGCAGGATCCGGCCGGCGATCGAAGAGTTCGTCCGCTGGGCCAGCCCGGTGATGACCTTCCGCCGCACCGCGCGCATCGACACCGAGATCGACGGCCGGCCCATCGCGGCCGGCGAGAAGGTGGTCATGTTCTACCGCTCGGGCAACCGCGACGAGGCGGTGTTCACCGACCCCGAGCGGTTCGACCTGAGCCGCACGCCGAACAACCACGTCGGCTTCGGTGGCGGCGGGGCGCACTTCTGCCTCGGTAGCAACCTGGCCCGCACGCAGCTGCGGGCGCTGTTCCAGGAGCTGCTGTTCCGGCTGCCGGACCTGGAGGTCGGCGAGCCGGAGTACCTGGCCGGCAACTTCATCAACGGCATCAAGCGGCTGCCCGCGCGGTTCACGCCACACCCGTCGGGGGGCTGAGCCATGGGACTGGTCCGACCGATGGACGCGGTCTACCTGTGGGGCGAGACCCGGCGCAGCCCGGCGCACGTGGTCGCGTTGCAGATCTTCCGGCCGCCCGCCGGCGCCGGGCCGGAGCTGCTCGACGGGCTGTACCGGGCGATGACCGACCCGGCGGCGGTGAAGCCGGCCTTCCGTCGCCGGCCCTACCGGTCCCCGGCCACCGCCGGCCAGTACGCCTGGGCCACCGACTCCTCGCTCGACCTGCGTCAGCACGTCCGGCGCGTGGCGCTGCCCCGGCCCGGCCGGACGGCGGAGCTGATGGACCACGTCGCAGACTTCCACGCCGTACCGCTGGACCGCGACCGTCCGCTCTGGCAGGCCCACCTGGTGGAGGGCCTGGCCGGCGACCGGTTCGCGCTGTGCACCAAGTTGCACCACGCGCTGTTCGACGGCGTGAACATGGGCCGGCACGTGCTCGGCGGCCTGTCGCCGGACGCGGCCGCGCGCGGCGGCACCGCCCCGTGGATCCAGCGGTCGAGCCGCCGACGGGCACCCGCCGCCCGGGCGACGAGCACCGCGGGGAACGGGGTACTGGACGGCGTGTCCCGGCTGGGTGGCGCGGTCGGTGGCACCGTGAAGGCGCTGGCCGGCGGCGGGGTCGCGGCCGTGCGGGAGGGGCCGCCCACGGTCCCGTTCAGTGCACCCCGGACGATCTTCAACGGCCGGGTCGGCACGGCGCGGCGGTTCGCCGGCGAGAGCTGGCCGACCGACCGGCTCCGCGAGGTCGCCCGCTGGGCCGGTACCTCGGTGAACGACGTGGCCCTGGCGCTGTGCGGCGGCGCGCTGCGCAGCTACCTCGCCGAGCGGGGCCAGCTGCCGGCCGCCCCGCTGGTCGCGATGGTCCCGATCGCGCTGGGTTCGACCGACCCGTCCGCCGAGGCCAGGGACGGCAACAGCTGGGCGGCGGTGCTGTGCAACCTGGCCACCGACACCCCGGACGGGCTGGACCGGCTGCGCCGCGTGCACACCTCGATGCGCCGGAGCAAGCGACTGATGTCCGAGCTGGACCCGGTCACCGCGGCGGCGCTCAGCGCGGGCGTGCTCGGCGGTGCCCTGCTCAGCATGGTGCCCGGCCCGCAGCCGCCGCCGGCCTTCAACCTGGTGATCTCGAACGTGCCGGCCGCCCGGCGCACGCTCTACCTGGACGGCTGCGAGCTCACCGACAACTACCCGGTATCCGTGGTCACCGACGGCCAGGCGCTGAACATCACGCTGATCAGCTACGTCGACCGGATCGCCTTCGGCATCAGCGGCTGCCGCCGGTCGGTGCCCGAGCTCGAGCGCATCCCGGTGCACCTGGACGCCGCGCTGCGCGAACTGGAACTGGGCAAGACGGCCGACTCAGCCTGACCGGCACCAACTCACAGCACTACCCACACAGAAGGAGCACCTCATGCGGATCATCGTCGATCGGGCCAAGTGCACCGGGCTGGGCATGTGCGAGGCCGAGGCCCCTGACCTGTTCGAGGTACAGGACGACGGGTCCCTGCTCGTCCTGCTCGAGTGCCCCGGCAGCGGGGCGCGGGACGCGGCGGAGGCGGCCGTGCTGTCCTGCCCGACAGAGGCGTTGTCCCTGGTCGAGGACTGACCGCCGGGCCGGACCGGGCGGGTACGCCGACCGGTGTCCGGCCGTCACCGAATCGGCACGGACAGTGCGTGCCGGCCGCCCGGAGTGAGTACTCCATCACACGACTGGGCGATCGGTACACGCCGTCGGGCGCGCGCATGTTTAGCTCCCTGCCGAGCTGGGCATAAACGGTCAGCTCGATCTGAGCCGGCGCGGCCGCCCGGCCGTGATCCGGTGGCCGCGGCTCCCCCTGGAGAAGATCAGCATGCGCGGATTTCCAACACAATGTGGTGTGCGTTGACGAGGCTCGGGGTCATCGGCCACCGGGACATCTCCGAGGAGAGCGAACCGATCATCGAGGCAGCCCTGCGCCGCCTCCTGGTCGCCAAGGGCGGCTCCCGGCTGGTCGGCGTGACCTGCCTGGCCCCCGGCGCGGACCAGCTGTTCGCGCAGACCGTGCTCAACCTGGACGGCCGCCTCGAGGTCATCCTGCCGGCGGCGGACTTCCGCGACTGCCACGTGCCGCTGGACAACCTCGACGAGTTCGACCGGCTGGTGAAGTCGGCGGTCTCGGTCCGGGTGATGGAGTTCCAGCAGTGCTGCCGCCAGGCCTACATGGCCGCCGGCACCGCGATGCTGCACACCGTCGAGACGCTGGTGGCGGTGTGGGACGGCCGGCCGGCCAAGAAGCCGGGCAGCGTGGCCGAGGTCGTCGGCGCGGCGGCGCGGCTGGGCCTGCCCACCTCGGTCGTCTGGCCGGCCGGCTCGGTCCGCGCCCCGCGCCCGCGCGCGGCCGCCGGGGTGGCCTGACCAGCACCGGCCGTCCTGGCTGATCAGCCCGACGCTGTACCGGCCGGCAGGGCGCCGGTGCGCTCCAGGTGGGTGACCAGCAGCCGGCCGATGTGCCGGATGTGCTCGGCCATCGCGTCCCTGGCGGCGGCCGGGTCCCCCGCCGCCAGCGCGTCCAGCACAGGTGCGTGGTCGTGGGTTGTCGCCTCGGCCCAACCGGCGACCTGCCCGTAGTAGGTGCGCGGCACGTAGTGCACGAACAGGTTGAGCATGGCGGCCAGCCGGGGTGAGCCGGCCGCCCGGTTGATCGTGCGGTGCACCTCGTGGTTGAGCTCGCCGACCCGATCCAGCTGGCCGCCCTCGGCCGCCGACTCCAGCTCCCGCTGCACCGCCCGCAGCCGGGCCAGCTGCGCGACGGGGAGCGCGGCCGCCGCGCGCGCGGCCAGCTCGCCGGCCACGTGCGCCTGCACCGCGAACAGGTCGTCCACATCCCGGCGGCTCAGCGGCACCACGCGAAAACCCCGCCGGGGCTCCCAGCGCACGGCACCCTCACCCTGCAGGATCATCAACGCCTCACGGACGGGCGTGGCACTGACCCCGAGGCGGGCCGCCACGTGCTCCATCCGGACGAACTCGGACGCCGGCAGCTCGCCGACCATGATCGCTTCGCGCAGGTAGGCCGCGACCCGCTCGGACAGCTGCCGCGCGCTGCCCAACCGGGCGCCGCGCGGCGCCGGGTCGAGCACCGGTCGTTCGGTCATGGCCGCCTCCGTTCCGGGCACGGTGCGCCGGGGAATCGTTGGCTTCGCCACCCGGGTCGGGTTACGTTCGATTTTCCCAGTCGCCACGTTCGAGGAGATCGCCGTTGAGCACCGCCACCGGCCAGTCCGGATCCACCCCGTCGGAGAGCGCCGGCTCGCCACCCGGCGCCGACACCCTGTGGCACCCGTTCGCCAGCATGCACCAGGTGCGGCGCAACCGGTTCACGGTGACCAGGGCCGACGACGTCTGGGTGTGGGACGACACCGGCCGCCGCTACCTGGACGGCACCGCGGGCCTCTGGTACTGCAACGCGGGCCACGGCCGGCGGGAGATCGTGGACGCGATCGCCGAGCAGATGCACCAGCTGGACGCGTACCAGATCTTCGGTGACTTCGCGAACGAGCCGGCGCTGCGGCTGGCCGACGAGGTGGCCGCGCGCGCCCCGATGGACGGCGCCAAGGTGTTCTTCACCAGCGGCGGCGGTGACTCCATCGACACCGCCGGCAAGCTCGCCAGGGCCTTCTTCCAGGCCACTGGGCAGCCGGAGCGCACCGTGCTGATCTCCCGCGAGCACGGCTACCACGGCACCCACGGCATCGGCACCGCGCTGGCCGGCATCCCGGCGAACCGGATCGCCGCGCCGTTCGTGCCGGACGTGGTGCAGGTGGCCCACGACGACCCCACCGCGCTGGAGAAGACGATCGCCGACCACGGCGCCGAGCGGGTCGCCGCGTTCTTCGCCGAGCCGGTGATCGGCGCGGGCGGCGTGATCCCGCCGGCCCCGGGCTACCTGGAGGCGTGCGCGGAGATCTGCCAGCGCCACGGCGTGCTGTTCATTGCCGACGCGGTGATCTGTGGCTTCGGCCGGCTGGGCAACTGGTTCGCGATCGAGCGGTTCGGCGTGCGGCCGGACATGGTGGTCTTCGCCAAGGCCATCACCAGCGGTTACCAGCCGCTGGGCGGCGTGGTGGTGAGCGGGCACGTGGCGGCGCCGTTCTGGGACGAGCCGGGCCGGGCGCTGCGGCACGGGCCGACCTACGCCGGCCACCCGGCCGCCTGCGCCGCCGGGCTGGCCACCATCGCGCTGATGGAGCGCGAGGGCCTGCTGGAGCGCGCCACCGCACTGGAGGGTCCGCTGCTGGACCGGCTCAAGACGGTGGCCGACCACCCGCTGGTGGCGCAGGTGCGCGGCGGCGTGGGGCTGCTCGGCGGCCTGGAGCTGGACCCGGAGCGGCTGGCCGCCGAGCCCGGCCTGCCCGCGCGGGTGGCCGGCCTGGCGCGGGAGCGGGGTGTGCTGGTCCGCCCGATGATCAGCTCGCTCGGCTGCTCGCCGCCGCTCACCGTCACCGAGGGGCACCTGGACCTGCTCGTCGAAGCGCTCGCCGCCGCCCTCGACGACGCCCGCTGACCACTCCCTGACCACCGCACACCCGCCCCACCCGGGGCGGGTGTGCGGGTTGTCACCGGGGTGTGCGGGCTGCATTTCATATATTCTATGCGCTGTGGCCACCTTGAGCAGCGATGAGCTCGCCATCGTCGAGACCGTGCGGGAGTTCGTGGACCGTGAGGTCCGCCCGGTGGTCCGCGAGCTGGAGCACAACAACACCTACCCCGAGAAGCTCATCGAACAGATGAAGGAGATGGGCATCTTCGGGCTGGCCATCCCGGAGCCGTGGGGCGAGGCGCCGGTGTCCATGCCCTGCTACGCGCTGGTCACCACCGAGCTGGCGCGGGGATGGATGAGCCTGGCCGGCGCGATGGGCGGGCACACCGTGGTGTCGAAGCTGCTGCTCACCTTCGGCACCCAGGAGCAGAAGGACCACTACCTGCCGAAGATGGCCACCGGGGAGATCCGGGCGACCATGGCGCTGACCGAGCCCGGCGGCGGCTCCGACCTTCAGGCGATGACCACCCACGCTCGCCGCGACGGCGACGACTACGTGGTCAACGGCGCCAAGACCTGGATCACCAACTCCCGCCGCTCCCAGCTGATCGCCCTGATGTGCAAGACCGACCCGGCCGCCGAACCCAAGCACAAGGGCGTCTCCATCCTGCTGGTCGAGCACGGTCCGGGCCTCACCGTGTCCCGTGACCTGCCCAAACTCGGGTACAAGGGCGTCGAGAGCTGCGAGCTGGCCTTCGACGACTACCGCACCCCGGCCTCCAGCGTGCTCGGCGGCGTCGAGGGGCGCGGCTTCGCGCACATGATGAAGGGCCTGGAGACCGGCCGGATCCAGGTGGCCTCGCGCGCGCTGGGGGTCGGCCGGGCCGCGTTCGACGACGCGCTGCGCTACGCCCAGGAGCGCGAGTCGTTCGGCAAACCGATCTGGCAGCACCAGTCGATCGGCAACTACCTCGCCGACATGGCCACCAAGTGGACCGCCGCGCGGGAGCTGATCCTGCTCGCGGCCGAGAAGTTCGACGCCGGCGAGCGGGTGGACATGGAGGCCGGCATGGCCAAGCTGTTCGCCAGCGAGGTGGCCATGGAGATCGCGCTGAACGCGGTGCGGATCCACGGCGGCTACGGGTACTCGACCGAGTTCGACGTCGAACGGTACTTCCGGGACGCCCCGCTGATGATCGTCGGCGAGGGCACGAACGAGATCCAGCGCAACGTGATCGCCGCTCAGCTGGTCAAACGCGGTGGGCTCGACTAGCGGGCGCCGACATACGTTTGACCGCCGCGCCGCTGGCCGATTCCCGGTGTGCGTCGCCGCACCCCGTCTCGCGTCTCTCAGTGTCGGAGGGGGATGATGGAGGGGTCCGGCGTGCCCCGGTCGGGTCATCGAAGTGAGCGGAGATTACGGACCGTATGAACGGTGGTGCCTCAGCCCTGCAGCTGTCCGGTGACTCGCGACGACGAGCTTCGCTCGTACTCGGGGCCTTCTCGGTACTCATCGCCGTGCTGGCGCTGATTACCGCAACCCGGGGGCCGGCCGCGATCAGCTCCGCGCTGCCGGGCGGCCTCGCCGAGCCGGCCGCGCCGCCGAAGCCGGTCGCCGAGCTCGCGATCACCTCGGCCGGCAGCACGGCGCTGAACCCGGCCGTGCCGGTCAGCGTCGAGGTCCAGCACGGCACGCTGCAGACCGTCCAGGTGATCGACTCGAAGACCGGCAAGCCGGTCACCGGCGCGCTGACCACCGGCAAGACCTCCTGGCACACCACGTCCGGGCTGAGCTACGGCGACACCTACCAGGTCACCGCCACCGCCGTCGGCCCCGACGGCAAGGTCGTGCAGCAGACCGGCTCGGTGACCACGCTGAAGCCGGCGCTGCTCGCCTACCCGTCGTTCATCCCCGCGCCCAGCCAGAACAACGTCGGCGTCGGCCAACCACTCGTGGTCAAGTTCGACCACCCGGTGACCGACAGGGCCGCCGCCGAGCGCGCCCTGCAGGTGACCACCAGCCCGGAGCAGTCCGGCAGCTGGTACTGGATCTCGCCGAGCGAGGCGCACTACCGCCCGGCCGAGTACTGGCAGGCCAACACCACCATCCAGCTCAACGCCAACCTGTTCGGCGTCGACCTCGGCAAGGGCACCTTCGGCCAGACCAACCGCTCGGAGACCGTGCATGTGCACGACTCGTGGGTGGCCAAGGCCGACGGCAAGTCCGAGACCATGCAGATCTTCCACAACGGCGGCCTGGTCAACACCATGCCGATCAGCCTCGGCTCACCCGGCCACCCCTCGCACTCCGGCCCGCACGTGATCTCCGACAGGCAGCCCAGCATCACCATGGACTCCTGCACGTACGGCGTCTGCCAAGGTCAGCCGGGCTACTACAAGGAGAAGGTCGACCTCGACGAGCGGATCTCCAACGACGGGGAGTTCGTGCACGCGGCCCCGTGGTCGGTGGGTCAGCAGGGCGACTCCAACGTATCGCACGGCTGCGTGAACCTGAGCCCGGCGAACGCCCAGTGGTTCTTCGACCACTTCGGCGTCGGCGACGTCGTGGAGATCACCAACTCGGGTGGCCCGCCGCTGCCGGTCTACGACACCTACGGCGACTGGGAGCTCGGCTGGGCCAAGTGGCAGAACGGCAGCGCCCTCCAGTAACCCCACCCCGCACCGCCGCCCCCCACCCCGTGCCTTCCGCGAGTCGGGGATTTTGTCAGGGTGAGTCGGGCAATTTGTCAGCTGGAGTTAGGGCTTTGGCCCGCCGGCCGGCGCTAACCTGACACGGTGAAGGGGCTGCTGCTGCGGCTGTCCGCACTGGACGCCGACGCCGAGGCCGCCGTGCGGGTGATCGCCTACTTCGACCGGCTGGTGGAGAGCGGGGCGACCACGCGCGAGGCCGTCCGGGCCACCGCCGCGCTGGCCGAGTGCGCGGCGGGCTGGGCGGACGCCACCGGCGCCACCTACCGCGTCGCCCCGGACGGCGCCGAGCTGCCCGCCGAGACCGCTGGTGAACCCAGCAGGTCGGTCCCGGTGGATCCCGCCGGCGCGGGCGCGGCCGGTGGGAACGCGGCCCGGGTCTGGTTGGAGCGGGCCGGTGGGTCGGCGCCGCTGGACGACCTCGTGCTGGAGCGCCTGGCACTGACCGTGCGCCTGCTGGGCACCGCCCGGCTGCGTACCCCGGCGCCGAACCTGGCCGACCCGGCACTGGTCGAGCTGGTGCTCGCCGAGCGGGAGGCGCACGAGGACCGGGCCCGCGCGGTGCACCTGCTCGGGCTGGCGGCGGGGCGGCCGGTCCGCGTGCTGGCGGTGCGGCCGGCGCCGGGCCAGGACCCGGTGGCTGCAGCCGTGGCGCTCGTCTGCCGGGGCTACGTCGAGGCCAGCGGGCACCGCACGGTCCGGGTGGCCGCGATCGGGGACGTCGCCGCGGTGCTGCTGCAGCCGGCCGCCGGTGCCGAGTCGGAGCTGTCGGCGCTGCGCGGGGCGGTGGCTGAGCTGACCGGTCCCGGTGTGCTGAGCGGTGGCACGGGCCCGGCTGGAGGCGCGGTCAGGGGAAACGGCGGCCCCTCCGGGACACCGGCCCGCGTGGTCCGTGCCCCTGGTCGCCCGGCCGCTGGCTCGGCTGTTGCCGGTCCGGGAGTCCCTCGGCCGGCCGTCGCGAGGGCGCGGCCCGGGAGTGCGCCGCTGCCCGGGCGAGACGCCGTGGCAGCGGCCGCGCTGGGTGGTGCCGCGCCGCCGCTGGAGGCCCGCCGGTCCTGGCTGCAGGCGCGGCTCGCGCTGCGGTTCGCCGTGCCCGGGGCGGCCGAGAGCGCCTTCGTCGACCACGACACGCTCGGCACGCTCGCCCTGATCGCCGAGGTACCGGTCCACCGGCTGCGCACCGACCCGGACGTGCTGGCCCTCGACGCGCTCGCCGCGACCCGGGTCGGCGCGCAGGACGTCGCCGCGCTGGACGCCTTCTGCCGCACCGGCTCGCTGCGCCAGGCCGCCGCCGAGCTGCACCTGCACCACAGCTCGGTGGCCGCCCGGCTGGCCCGCGTCGAGCAGGCCGTCGGCTGGCGGCTGGACACCACGGCCGACCGGTTCCGCGCCCGGCTCGCCCTGGTGGCCCGGCGGCTCGCCGGCTCGGCCTGACCGAACCGGCGGGTCCGCTCAGCCAGCGGGCGCGCCGGGTCAGACGCGCCGTCAGACGCGCAGGGCCTTGCGCAGGACGGTGTACGCCTCCTCCTTCTCGCGCTTGGACACCTCGGCGTGCTCGACCAGGCCGGAGCCGTGGAACGTGCCCGGGTACACGTGCAGCTCCACCTGCACGCCCGCCGCCTGCAGTGCCAGCGCGTAGGCGATGCTCTCGTCGCGCAGCGGGTCGAACTCCATGGCCGAGACGAAGGCGGGCGGCAGGCCGGCGAGGTCGGTGGCGCGGGCGGGCGCGGCATAGACCGGCACGTCCGGGCTGCCCGGCACACCGGCGCCGAGGTAGGAGTCCCAGCTGATCATCGCCTTGGGCTGGCTCCACATCGGGGTGTCGGTGAACCGGCGCATGCTCGGGGTGACCAGCCGGTCGTCCACCTCCGGCACGCCGAGGTACTGGAACGCGATCGAGGGGCCGCCCCGGTCGCGGGCCAGCAGCGCCAGCCCGGCGCACAGGCCGCCGCCGGCGCTGATCCCATGGATCGCGATCCGGTCCGGGTCCACGCCGTAGTCGGCCGCGTGCTCGGCGAACCAGACCAGCCCCGTGTAGGAGTCCTCCAGGCCGGCCGGGTACGGGTGCTCCGGGGCGAGCCGGTAGTCCACCGAGACCACGACCGCGCCGGTCTCCCTGGCCAGCGCCGCGTTGCCGGCGTGCATCATCTGGACGCTGCCCAGCACAAACCCGCCGCCGTGCACGTCGTAGATGCCCACCGGGCCGCTCGGCCGGTCCGGTACATAGATCCGCAGCGGGAGGTCGGGGGCGCCGTCCGGGGCGGGCACGGTGAGGTCGGTGATGGTCAGGCCGGTGGTGTCGGCCGGCGGGAGCTGCGCGATCAGCTCCTCGAACTCCGCCCTGGCCTTGACGATGTCGGTGAGGTCCACGTTCGGCAACATCTCGATCGCGGCCGCGAGCTCAGGGTCGAATGCGTACCCCACGGATCCTCCAGGGCTAGGTCGGCTGGCTGTACCGGCCATCCTCCCTAGCGCGGCCGGCCGGCGTCATCCGCCAGCCGTCGGGGGCGCGCGACGTCAGGCCCGACAGACGCGCGCCCCCTGTCGCGGCTACGCCCGTACGGCCGCCAGGGGCAGCGCGTACTGGTGCTCCCGGCGGATCCGGCCGTCGGCGGCCAGCTCCAGGATGCTCGTGCCGGACCAGGCGATGTCCCCTCCTCCGGCCGGGATCATGTCGGTGCGCAGCACAACGTTGTCGTGGTGCGCCAGCGGCTCGCCGGCCAGTACGAAGACGAAGCCGCCGACGGCGACGAACGACTCGTGCGCCTCCCCGACCCTCGACTCCAGCTCCCGGTGGCCCCGGTACTCGGTGGACGACAGGTACTGCACGGCGTCCTCGGTCCACAGCTCGGTGATGCTCCGGCGGCGGACGCCTGCGTCGGGCTCGTTCCAGACTGCTACGTAATCCTGCGCGAACTCTGCGATGTTCAGTTCCATGCCGGCACGTTAACCAGGCTCCACTGCCACCTTCTGTCAGTGGAGTGGCACAGACTTCCCACCGTGCGCGCGAGCCGGTTGGTGTCGATCCTGCTGCTGTTGCAGACCCGGGGGCGGCTGACGGCCCAGCAGCTGGCGGACGCGCTGGAGGTGTCGGTGCGCACCGTCTACCGCGATGTGGAGTCGCTGAGTACGGCCGGGGTGCCGGTGTACGGCGAGCCGGGCCACGACGGCGGCTACCAGCTCGTCGACGGCTACCGCACCCAGCTCACCGGGTTCACCGAGGGCGAGGCGGAGTCCCTGTTCCTGACCGGGCTGCCGGCCGCCGCCGCCGACCTGGGGCTCGGTGCCACGGTCACCGCCGCACAGCTCAAGCTGATGGCCGCGCTGCCGGCGGAGCTGCGGGACCGCGCCGGCCGGGTCGCCGAGCGCTTCCACCTCGACGCGCCGTCCTGGTACCGCGAGGCGGACGCCACCCCACACCTGGGCACCGTCGCGGTGGCGGTGTGGGGCCAGCGCACCCTGCGGATGCACTACCTGCGGTGGGAGCGGCCGAACGAGGTGCACCGGGTGGTCGCGCCGCACGGGCTCGTGCTCAAGGCCGGCCGCTGGTACCTCGTCGCCCGGCACGGCGGCCAGCTGCGCACCTACCGGGTGTCCCGGCTGCTGGCCGCCGAGGTGCTGGAGGAGACGTTCGAGCGGGAGCCGGGTTTTGCGCTCGACGAGTACTGGCGCGGCTACCTGGCGCGGTTCGACGAACGCCGGCACCGGGCGGAGGCCACCCTGCGTGTCTCCCCCGACGTCTTCGGCCGGCTCGACCAGCTGCTGGAGCCGGCCATGGTCGCCGCCGCCCAGCGCACCGCCGGCGAGCCGGACGCGGCCGGCTGGCGGTGCTGCACGGTACCCGTCGAGTCCGCCGAGCAGGCCGTACCGGAGCTGCTGCGGCTCGGCCCTGACGCCGAGGTGCTCGCGCCCGCCGCGCTGCGCGCCCGGATGATCGACACGCTGAGTGCGATGACCACCCGGTACACCGTTGTCCGCCACCACGAGCCGGCCTGACCGCGAGTCGCGGTGACCGCGAGTCGGGGATTCCGTCAGGGTGAGTCGCGGATTCCGTCAGACGGCCGCCCGGCCGGCCGGGTCAGCGCACCACGTGGCCGTCGCCCCGGTCGACCAGCCCGAGCTCGGCGGAGGTCGGCAGTCCCTCCCAGTCGCCCTCGGCGCTGACGCAGATCGCCGCGGCGGCCGCCCCCTGGCGCATCCGGGCCGGCTCGTCAAGGCCGTCCAGCAGCCCGGCCAGGTAGCCGGCGACAAACGCGTCACCCGCGCCGACCGGGTCCACCACCCGGACCGGAAACGCCGGCTGCCGGACCACGCCGTCGGCGCGCACCGAGTACGCCAGCGCCGACCCGTCGGTGACGACCACCGTGTGCGGGCCCTTGGCCAGCAGTTCCTCGGCGGCGAGCACCGGGTCGGCGCCGTCCGCCCCGAGCACCGGCAGCTCGTCGGCGCTCGCGAAGATCACGTCCGCCTGGCCGACCAGGGCGCTCAGCTCGGCCCGGGCGGTCGGCAGGTCCCACAGGCGCGCCCGGTAGTTGGCGTCCAGGCTGACCGTCAGGCCGGCGGCCCTGGCCAGCGCGATGGCGTGCCGCACGGTGTCGGCGGCGGAGCGGGACAGCGCCGACGTGATGCCGGTGACGTGCAGCACCCGCGCCCCGGCGAGCAGCGCGGGCGTGATGTCGGCCGGGCTCAGTCGCGACGCCGCCGAACCGGACCGGTAGTACATGACCCGGCCGATGTCGCCGGTCCGCCGCTCCTTGACCATCATCCCGGTCGGCGCCACCGGGTCGACCGGCGCGCACACCGTCACCCCCTGGCCGCGCAGCGTGTTCCGGACCAGCTCGCCGAACTCGTCCGCGCCGAGCCGGCTGACCCAGCGCGCCGGGTGGCCGAGCCGGACCACGCCGATGGCCACGTTGCCCTCCGAGCCGGCGACCGCGAGGTCCAGCTGCCGGGCGTGCCGCAGCGGTCCGACCCGGCTGGCCGACAGGCTCACCATCACCTCGCCCAGGGTGACCAGCCCGCCCGGCGCGGCACCGGGACCGGGAGCCGCCGCGCCGGCACCGTTGCTCGACACCGGCACCCCGGCGCCGTCGGCGCTCCCGGTCGACGAGCTCACGCGACCACCTCGCTGCGCTCGGCGCCCGCGCGAGCCAAGGCCGCTGTGACATTGGTTCGCTCGCTGCGCTCGCTCACGCGGCATCCCGCCGGCAGACCCGGACGAACGCGGCCGCCTTCGCCCGCACCTCGTCCAGCACCTCGGCGCGGGCCCGCTCGGGGTTGTCCGGCCGGCCGCGCAGCGCATCACCGAGCAGCGGGCCGCCCACCCCGACACCCGCCGCCCCACCGCGCAGGAAGGCCGCCGCGCCGTCCAGGTCCACGCCGCCCGTGGCCACCAGCGGAATCTCCGGCAGCGGCGCCCGCACCGCGGCGAAGAACTCCGGGCCGACCACCGAACCGGGGAACACCTTGACCGCGGTCGGCCGGCCGCGCCAGGCGGCGACGATCTCGGTCGGGGTGAACGCGCCGGGCAGCGAGCCGAGGCCGAGCCCGGTGGCCGCCGCGACCACCTCCGGGTCGTGGTGCGGGCTGACCACAAAACCCGCCCCGGCGTCGGCGGCCGCCCGCACCTCCTCGGCGGACAGCACCGTGCCGACGCCGATGGACACCTCGTCACCGAGCTTGCCGGTCAGCTCGCGGACGGCGGCCAGCGAACCGGGGCTGGGCAGGGTGATCTCCAGGCAGCGCACCCCGCCGTCGACCAGCGCCAACGCGACCTCGACGAGCGGGCTCGGCGCGGAGGCCCGCAGGATGGCGACCAGCCGCTGTTCGAACAGGGCCTCGGTGAACGACGTCATGGCGCCATCCTCCCTGCCCGCCGTTGCCGACCCGCACCAGGAGGCAGGTTTCGGCGCCGGGGCGCACGCCGGCCCGTCGCTACCGAACTCCACACCAGGCAGGTCAGGGGCGCTGTTCGCGGAGCGCCTTCTTGTCGATCTTGCCGACGGCGGTCATGGGGAGCTCGGTCAGTACGCGGACGGACTTCGGCGCGTGCACCGAGCCCTTCAGCGCCTTGACGTGCGCGATCAGCTCGTCGGCGAGGCCTCCGCCGGCAACCGCGCCCAGCGGGTCAGGTCCGGCCGGGTCGGCGCGCAGCACCACGGCGGCGTGCACGGCCTCGCCCCACTTCTCGTCCGGCACGCCGTACACGGCGGCGGAGGAGACGGCGGGGTGCGCGGCCAGCGCGTCCTCGACCTCGCGCGGGTACACGTTGAAGCCGCCGCTGATGATCATGTCCTTGGCGCGGTCGACGATGTAGAGGTAACCCTGGTCGTCGGCGCGGGCAATGTCGCCGGTGTGCAGCCAGCCGTGCGCGAAGGTCTCGGCGGTCAGCTCGGGGCGCTGCCAGTACTCCTCCATCACTCCGCCGCCGCGCACGCACAGCTCACCCGGCTCGCCGACGGGCACCGGGGCGCCGGAGGCGTCGAGCAGGGCGACGGCCACCGTGCTCACCGGCGCGCCGCAGGACGCGAGCAGCTCTGGCCGGCCGACCGGGTCGTGCTCGGCGCGGTGCAGCACGCTGATCGGGTAGCACTCGGTCTGCCCGTAGAGCTGGGAGAACACCGGGCCGATCCGCTCCAGCCCCTCGACCAGCCGGGTGGCCGACATCGGCGAGGCGCCGTACAGCAGCAGCTCCAGCGACGACAGATCGGTGCGCTCCAGGTCCGGGTGGTCCAGCAGCGCGTAGATCATCGTCGGCACCAGCAGCGTGAACGTCAGCCGCTCCCTGGCGATCGCGTCCAGCACCCGGTCCGGGGCGAACCCGGTCAGCAGGTGCACCGTGCCGCCCCGCACCAACGTCGGGATGATCTTGGTGCCGGCGACGTGGCTGATCGGGGCCACCGCCAGGTAGCGGGGGTCGGCGGGCAGCTCGAAGTCGCCGAGGATCGCGGTCAGGCCCTGCAGCACGGCGGAAGGGTGCCGGCGCAGCGCGCCCTTCGAACGGCCGGTGGTGCCGCCGGTGTAGCTGATCGCCACCACGTCGCCGGGCTCGGCCACGTCGACGGGTGCGCCGGCGCCGACCCGTTCGGCGGCCGCGAGCAGGTCGGGGGCGAAGTCAGCTGGTCCGACGGCGAGCACGGCCACCCCGTCCAGCGCCTCGGCCAGCTCGGCGCCCCGCGCGGCGAACCGCTCGGCGTCGACCACAACGGCGGCGGCGTCCAGGTCGGCGAGCTGGAAGAGCTGGTCGGGCAGCGAGCCCAGCGGGTGCAGCCAGGACAGCACCAGCCCGCTGGCCTGCGCCGCGGCCGCCGCGCACCACGACTCGGCGCGGTTCCCGGTGAGCACCGCGATGCGCTGGCCCCGGCGCAGCCTTTGCTCTGCGTACACCCGCTGGATGCGGCCGATCAGGTCGGTGGCGCCCGCGTAGCTGAGCGCTCCGCCGTCCCAGCTGAACGCGGTCCGGTCCGGGTACCGGCGCAGCGCGCGCAGCGTCACCGCGCCCACCGTCAGCCCGGTGTGCGGCAAAGACGGACCGCGCGGCAGTGGCTTGCCGGACACGACAGACCTGACAGAATCCGCGACTCGCCCTGCCAAAATCCCCGACTCGCGGGCGTTGGGGGTGGTCGTCACTGGGCGGCCTCTTTCGTCAGCGGGGCTGCTCGCGGGCGGCGTGGTACTCCTTGGCGAGACGGTCGACCAGCTCGGCGGCCGACGGGATGCCGTGCACGCCGGAGACGGAATGCCCGGCGCTCCACACGTCGGCCCACCGCTTCGGCCCCAGCTCGGGGCTCTTGCCACCGTAGAGCTGGTCGGCCTCGGCGGGGGTGACGTGCTCGTCCAGGGTGTCCGGATCGAGCCCGGCGGCGCGGATCGCGGGGGCCAGCATGCTGGTCCGCAGCCCGGTGAACGCCCTGGTCAGCACCACGTCGTCGATCGTGGCCTCGACCAGCATCCGGCGGTACCCCGGCGCCGCCATACTCTCCCGGGTCGCGATGAACGAGGTGCCGAGGTAGGCCAGGTCGCAGCCGAGGACCTGGGCGGCGAGCAGGCCGGCCCCGTCCGAGACGCCGCCGGCCAGCACGATCGGGCCTTCGAAGATCTCCCGCACGGCGCGCACGAACGCGAACGGGTTGAGCCACCCGGTCTGCCCGCCGGCCCCCGCGGTGAGCAGCACGAGGCCGTCCGCGCCCGCCGCCGCGGCCTTGCGCGCGTGCGCCAGGGTGGCCACGTCGGCCAGCACCAGCGCGCCCACCTCGTGCAGCGGTCCGACCACAGCCGCCGGCGACCCGACGCTCGTGATCACCACCTCCACCCGGTGCCGCAGCAGGCAGGCGAGGTCCTCGGCCAGCCGGGGCTGCCGGATGATCAGGTTGGCCGCGTAGGGCGCCGCGCCCCGGGTGGCCGAGGTGATCTCGGTCAGCCAGCGGTCGAGGTCGTCGAGGGTGCGGGCGTTCGCGGTGGGGAAGGCGCCGATCACGCCCGCCCGGCAGGCCGCGATAACCAGCTCGGGGCCTGACACCCGCAGCATCGGGGCGGCGATCACCGGCAGCCGCAGCCGGTCGGCTATCGCGGCGGGCAACCGGGACGCCCGGTTCGGCGAGCCGGCGGCCGGGTCCGGCGACTGGCTCAGGTCCACAGCGGCGTCAGTTCCACAGGGCGGAGACCCGTTCGGCGGCCCGTTTTCCCTGGTCACGGCCGGCCTTGGCGGCCGGGGCACGGACCGCCGGGTCGAGCACATCGGTGCCGAACGCGGCCAGCGCCTGGCCGTCCGGCCGTAACGACTCGGTCCGACCGCTGAGCCGGGCGAGCTGGTCGTGGAAGTTGGACTCGACCATCGGCGCGATCACCAGCACCCGCTGGTAGCTCCCGGCCAGGTCCACGTTGGTGAACGTGCGCATGCCGCCGTCCATGTACCGGGCGCCCTCGATGGTCACCGGCGGCCACACGCCCGGCACCGCGCAGCTCGCGGCCACCGCGTCGACCAGGTCGACGCCGGAGTCGCGGTCGAACACGATCGACTCGCCGGTCCGCACCTCGACCGCGACCAGGTAGAGCAGCCACGCCGGCCAGTCCTGCTTGGGCAGTCGAGCGTTGATCACCTCGCGGCGGGCCGCCTCGGTCGGGGTGTCCGCGCTCAGCGCCAGCTCGCCGATCTGCCGGCGCAGCTCGGTGACGTCGGAGATCTGCTCGGCCAGCGTGACCATCTTGGCCGTCAGCTCCTCCACGGAGCTGCCGCCGGGGGTCAGCTCGGCGTTCTGCCGCGCCGGGTCGGCCTGGCGTTCGTACAGCTCGGCGAGCGGCAGCCCGCTGCCCAGCTGCGCGCCCACCGCCGCGCCCGCCGAGGTCCCGATCACCAGGTCGGCGCCGGTCACGTCGGCCCCCTCCTCGGCCAGCCCGAACAGCACCCCGGTCTGCCAGGCGATGCCGGCCAGACCTCCACCGCCCAGCACCAGCGCGCGTTCTTGGCCCATGCGAGGCGACGCTACCCCGAGGCGGCGCCCGGCACCGCCCTGGCGAGCCCGGGCATCGGCCGGTTAACCCAGCCGGTTACCCCCGTTGGCTAACCCGGCCGAGGCACAGCTCACGGTGCCGGCGGCGGCCCGACCGGGAATAGTCGGAGGGAGGCGTGTCCCCGACCGTGATCGGAGCTGATGTGGCGGAGCAGCGCAGCCTGGCGGTGAGCACGGGCAAGGGCGCCCCGGTGCTGGACGTGGCCGGTGTCGACTTCGTGCGGGAGGGCCGGGAGATCCTCGCCGGCATCGACCTCACGGTGCACGCCGGCGAGCACTGGGCCCTGCTCGGCTCGAACGGGGCCGGCAAGAGCACGCTGCTGAGCCTGTGCGGCGCGGTGCGACACCCGACCCACGGCAGCGTCGAGGTGCTCGGCTACCGGCTCGGCCGGGTGGACATGCGGGAGCTGCGCGGCTGGATCGGGCACGTCGACCCCCGGCAGCCGCTGGACGACCGGATGTCCGTCGAGCAGGCCGTGCTCACCGGCGCGACCGGCACGAACGGGCTGATCCCGCGCTGGAAGCCGGCCGCCGAGGAGCTGCACCGGGCCGACGAGTTGCTCGAGCTGCTCGGCATGGCGGCCCTGCGCAACGCCGGGCTGACCACCCTCTCGCAGGGCGAGCGCGGCCGCACCCTGGTGGCCAGGGCCCTGATGCCGAGGCCGCACCTGCTGCTGCTCGACGAGCCGAGCACCGGACTGGACCTGGCCGCCCGGGAGCGGCTGCTCACCGCGATCGACACGCTGCGCGCCGAGCACCCCCGGCTGGCCAGCGTGCTGGTCACGCACCACCTGGAGGAGCTGCCTGCCAGCACGACGCACGCGATGCTGCTCGCCGGCGGCCGCACGCTCGCCGCCGGGCCGGTCGACCAGGTGTTGACGAGCGAGAACGTCAGTGCGTGCTTCGACCACCCGGTGCTGATCACCCGGTCGCTGCGGCGCTGGGGCGCGCAGGCCCAGCCGGTCGGCCACGCCGAGCTGCCCGACTGGACGCCCGACGGCGGGACCGCCCCGGAGCTCGGTGGCCCGGCCCGCCCGGGCCCGACCCACCGCTGACACAACCCGGCCCCGACCCAGCTCCGGCGCGGCCCGCCCGGTCGCGCCGGTCCTACCCACCCGTCGCGTCCGGAGCCTCAGCGGCCGGCGCGGCTGGACCAGAACCAGCCGGCGGCCAGCAGGTATGCCGTGAGCAGCACCGGCACGGTGGCGGCGCCGAGCCAGACGCCGGCGGTCGCCATCCCGAGCGCCGAGGCCCCGCCGAGCGCCGCGGCCAGGCCGGCCAGCCGAGCCGCGCCCCGGGTGGAGGCCGTCGTCAGCCAGCTCCAGGTCCAGCCGCCGGCGCCCAGCACCGCGGCCACCAGCGCGCAGGCGAGCAGCGCGCCCACCGGCAGGGTGAGCGCCGAGCCGCCGAGGTCGAGGTTCGCTGTGCTGTCCATGGCCCCAGCCTGCGCCGACGAATGTCCCACGTCCATTTCACGTTTCTTCAGCGCAACGTATAATCCAGCTACATGATTGACCGACGGTTGCACGTGCTGCGGGTTGTCGACCAGCTCGTCCCGATCACCGCCGCGGCCGCGTCGCTGCACCTCACGCCGTCCGCGGTGTCCCAGCAGCTTCGCCAGCTGGCCCACGAGCTCGACGTGACACTGCTGGAGCCGGACGGCCGCCGGATCCGGCTGACCCCGGTTGCGCACGCCCTGCTCACGCACGCCGACTCGCTGGCCGCCCACTGGGAGCGGGCCCGGGGCGAGCTGGGCGCCTATGCCGACCACGCCGGCGGCACGCTGCGCCTGGCCGGCTTCGCCTCGGTGCTGCCCAGCCTGCTCATCCCGGCCGTCCGGCGGCTGCGCGAGCTGGACCCGTTGCTGGGGGTCCGGGTGCTGGAGGTGGAGACGGCGGACGCGTACGAGCGCCTGCTCGCCGGTGACGTGGACATCGCGATCACGCTGCCCAACCTGGGCGGGCCGACCGCCGACGACCCGAGGTTCGAGCAGCACGCCCTGCTGGACGAGCCGCAGGACCTGCTGGTGCCGCTGGACCATCCGCTGGTCGGGCGGCGCGAGGTACCGCTCGAGGACACCGCGCACGACGACTGGGTGCTCCCCGAGCCGCGCAGCTGCGACCAGTACGACCTGGTCTCGATGGCCTGCGCCGCGGCCGGCTTCACGCCCCGCACGGTGCACCACGCGAAGGACTGGGGCGCCACGTTCGCACTGGTGGCGAGCGGTTTCGGCATCTGCATGAAGCCGCGCCCTATCCCGGTGGCCGACGGTATGGCGGTGGCGCAGCTGACACTCGCCGAGCCGGTGCCCCGGCGGCGGCTGCTCACCGCCACCCGCCGGGGCAGCCGGGGCCAGCGCCCGATCAGGCTGGGGCTGGACGCACTGGCCGCGGCTGCCCGGCCGCCCGTCGCCGCGTGAGCGCGCCCCGGACACTGCGCACGGCCAGGAACGCGAGCAGGCCGAACGGGGACAGGAAGATCGTCAGCAGCAGGATGGCGCTGACCAGCACCGTCGGCAGGCCGAGCGCCCGGCCCTCGAAGTACATCCAGCGGCCGAGGAACAGGTCGAACGCCACCAGGTGCGCCCAGATCGCCGCCGCGCCGTAGGGCCGGCCGAGGAACTCCCGCAGCGGGTCCAGCTCCGGCTGGCTGACCACCCGCCACAGCTCACCGAAGTGCGGCAGCGCGACGACCAGGTACACCGCCAGCGGCAGCAGCGTCACCCACGGCGAGGCGAGCACCCTCGGTGTCCACGACCAGCGCGGCGCCAGGATCAGCAGCGCCCAGAACGGCAGCGCCAGGTAGAAGGTGAGCTGGAACAGCAGGTCCGTCGTCATGCCGACACCCCCGTGCGCGGTGCCGCACCGGCCGGCCGTGCCCCGTTCCGCCGCCGCAGCGCGTAGCCGCCGCCGAGCGTGCCGAGCACCAGCACGCCGAGTGCGATCAGGGTCGCGGTGTCCGGGTAGATCAGCGGCTGGCCGCGCTCCGCCTGCCAGGTGACCAGGGCGACCAGCCCGGTGTACGCCGCCGCGCCGACCACGACCAGCTCGGTCCGCGCGGCGGGTGGCCGCAGCCGGGGCAGCCGCGTGGCCAGCAGGCCGAGCAGCAGCGCGAGCAGCGGCAGGGCCTGCAGCGCGTGCATGCCGATGAAGTGCGGGATGCGCAGGTCACCGCCGGTGGTGCTCCACCCGGTCAGCGCCATGCCGGGGCCGCCGTCCGGCACGCCGACGCTGTGCGCGCCGATCATCCGCTCGACGCCGCCGACGCTGCTCGGCACGGTCTGCGCGGGCGTCGAGGTCATCAGCGCGCCCAGCCCGAGCCCGACCAGCGAGATCAGCGCACCGAGGCGGATCGCCCACCGGCTCGCGGGGTCGGTGACCGGCGCCCGCAGCACGAGGCCGGTGAGGACCGCGGTGCCCACCCAGAGCGCGGCGATGGTGCCGCCCATCGTGATCCACAGCGCGCTGTCCAGCGGGGTGGACATGTTGAAGTGGCTGGGCCGGCCGCGTACCACCTGGACGACGATGACCAGGTACTCGATGGCCAGGAAGGCCAGGATCGCACTGGACACCGCCGACGCCAGGCGCCGCCGCACGCGCAGCAGCGAGTACAGCCAGGCCCAGGTCAGGCAGTAGACGGTCATCGAGATCGCGAACTTCAGCGGCTTCAGCCAGATCGGCGCGCCGAGCAGTATCCGGTCGTCCACGGCGAGGCCGACCGCCGAGCCGACGGCCGCCACGGCCATCACCCCGGCGAACCACGCCATCGGTCGGTGCCACCCGCGCACCCGGTCCGCCAGCTCGTACATGGTGTCTCCCATGATCGGATAGTGGAACTATCTATTATGGGAAGTTAAGGTATCCATTGAGTCCGCGTCCACCTTTATCGCGGAATGCCCGGCGGAGAGGTCCCAGTTCATGCGAATGGCCGAGCTGAGCGCCGAGTCCGGCGTGCCGGTCGCGACGATCAAGTACTACCTGCGCGAGGGCCTGCTACCGCCCGGCGAGCGGACCAGCCCGAACCAGGCCCGCTACGACGGGGAGCACGTGCGCCGGCTGAAGCTGGTGCGGGCGCTGCTGGACGTCGGCGGGCTTTCCATCGCCCGGGTCCGCGAGGTGCTGGACGGGATCGACGGGCACGAGGAAATCCACAAGGTCCTCGGCACCACGCAGCGCGCCCTGGCCCTGAGCCGCATCGCGGTCGACGAGCCGACCCGCGAGTGGGCCACGGCGCTGCTGGCGGACGTCGCCGCGCGGCGCGGCTGGGAGCTGAAGGCCGACAACCCGGTCGTCGACTCCGCCGTCGGCACCCTCGGCGCGTTCGCCGCGCTGGGCCGCACCGAGCTGGTCGAGCGGCTGGCCGGCTACGCGGAGCTCGCCGACCACGTGGCCGCGCTCGACCTCGCCGGCATCCGCGGCCTGCCCGAGCGGGAGACCGTCGTCGAGGCCGCCGTCGTGGGCACGGTGCTCGGCGATGCCCTGTTCGCCGCGCTGCGCCGGCTCGCCCAGGAACACACCTCGGCCACCACCTGGCCCGCCACCCCGGATTAGAGCGCGCGGAGGGCGGCGATGCGCTCGTCCAGCGGCGGATGGGTGTCGAACAGCTTGTTCAGCCGGGAGAGCCGGCCCTCCGCCTTCTCCCGGGGCAGCGGCGACTCGATCCACAGGTGGGCGGTGGCCCGGCTGTGCGAGGACACCACCGTCTGGTCGTCACGCAGCTTCTCCAGCGCGGAGATCAGCCCGGGTGGGTACCGGGTCAGCTCGGCGCCGGAGAAGTCGGCCAGGGTCTCCCGGTTGCGGCTGACCGCGAACTGCATCAGCTGGGCCAGCAGCGGCGCGGCCACGAGCAGCGCCACACCGAGGATGGCCAGCAGCGCGCCGGCCCCACCCCGGTCCCGGTCGTTGTCCCGGTTGCCGCCGGACCAGCGCACCCGCATCGACAGGTCACTGACGATGGAGATCATCCCGACCATGGTCACCGCGAGCGTGGAGACCAGGATGTCGTAGTTCTTGATGTGGGCCAGCTCGTGGGCCAGCACGCCCTCCAGCTCGGCCCGGTTCATCTTGGCCAGCAGACCGGTGGTGACCGCGATGGCCGCGTTGGCCGGGTTGCGGCCGGTGGCGAACGCGTTGGGCGCGGTGTCCTCGACGATGTAGATCCGCGGCTTGGGCAGCCCGCCGGCGATGCACAGGCCCTCGACGAGGTTGTGCAACCGGGCGTACTCCTCCGGCGACGCAGGACGGGCGTGGCTCATCATCAGCGCGATCCGGTCCGACAGCCAATAGGACAGGAACGCCGCACCGCCGCCGAACAGCACGGCCAGCACAATGGCGCCGGACCCGAAACGCATCATCCGGAAAACGGCCGCGAATACCGCGATGGTGAGGATCAAAAATAGGAAGATGAGCAGCGCGGTACGCCGCTTGTTCTGCACGACCTGATCGAACATCGCATTTACCAGGACCAATCAGTCAGTGGATCCGACAGTGGGACGGAATCAGAACTGGACCTGGACGTTCGACCGGTCGGCCTCGTCGGTCTGGAAGTACTCGCGCCGGGTGGCCTTGGCCGGGCCGGCGAAGAACGTCGAAGGGAAGGTCTCGATGGTGGTGTTCAGCTTCTGCACGCTGTCGTTGAAGAACTGGCGCGAGTAGGCGATACGGTCCTCGGTCGAGGTGAGCTCCTCCTGGAGCTGCAGGAAGTTCTGGTTCGCCTTGAGGTCCGGGTACGCCTCCGTGACCGCGAACAGCGTCTTCAGCGTGCCGGACAGCGCGCTCTCGGCCTGCGCCTGAGCCTGTGGGCCCTGCGCGGCGACCGCGATGTTGCGGGCCTGCACGACCCGCTCCAGCGTCTCCCGCTCGTGCGCCGCGTAACCCTTGACCGTCTCCACCAGATTCGGGATGAGATCGTGCCGGCGCTTGAGCTGGACATCGATCTGGGCCCATGCGGAATCGACCCGGTTCCGCAGTGCGACAAGGCGGTTGAAACTCATCACGCCATAGACGGCGAGCCCCACGATTACGAGCAGACAAATAAAGCCGAACATTGGAGCCCCCTCCAGGTGGACGCGAACGCGACGCCCGCTGTGCGCATCTTAGGGATGTTCGACCACTCGTCCTACGTAATTAGATTCCGTACCGCCGTAGGTAGGCCGAGGTGAGCGAGCCGGTCGAACCGCCGGCCGCCACCAGCTCGGCCGGGGTGCCCTGGAACAGCACCCGGCCGCCGTCCCGCCCGGCGCCGGGGCCGAGGTCGACCACCCAGTCCGCGTGCGCGACCACGTCCAGGTTGTGCTCGATCACGACCACCGTGGCGCCGCCGTCCACCAGCCGGTCGAACAGCCCGAGCAGCACCGCCACGTCGCGCCCGTGCAGGCCGGTGGTCGGCTCGTCGAACAGGTACACCCCGGCCGGGCGGCCCAGCTCGGCGGCCAGCCGCAGTCGCTGCCGCTCCCCGCCGGACAGCGTGTTCAGCGGCTGACCGAGCGGCAGGTAGGCCAGCCCGACGTCGACCAGCCGGCGCAGCACCGGTTCGATCCGCCGATCCCCCGTGAACACCTCGACGGCATCCCGCGCGCTCAGCTCGAGCACCTCGCCGATGGTGCGACCCCGGTACCGGTGCCGCAGCGCCTCGTCGGTGAACCGGCGGCCGGCGCAGCGCTCGCAGGTGCCGACCATCGGGTCCAGGAACCCCAGGTCGGTGTACGTGACCCCGAGGCCGTGGCAGTCCGGGCAGCCGCCGCCCGAGTTCGGGCTGAACAGCGAGGCGCTCGCTCCCGACCCGGCGGCGAACAGCGCGCGGATCGGGTCCAGGATGCCGGTCCAGGTCGCCGGCATCGAGCGGCGCGAACCCCGCAGCGCACCCCGCCCGACCGCCACCGTGTCCGGGCACACCGCCGGCAGGAACCCGTGCAGCAGCGTGCTCTTGCCCGACCCGGCCACCCCGGTGACCACGGTCAGCGCGCGGCGGGGCAGGTCGGCGTCCACCCCGTGCAGGTTGTTCCTGGTCGCGCCCCTGATCTCGATCATCCCGTGCTCGGGTGGCCGTGGTGAGCGACGGCGTCCCGGGGCCGACCCGTTCGTCCGGCCGGTCGGAGAGCCGGTCGGCGGGCCGGCGTAGCTGACCCGGCCGCCGGCCGCCCCCGCGCCCGGGCCGATGTCGATCACGTGGTCGGCCGCCGCGACGACGTCCGGGTCGTGCTCGACGACGAGCACCGTGTTGCCCTGGTCGCGCAGCTCGCCGAGCAGCCCGGTGAGCTGGCCGACGTCGTGCGGGTGCAGCCCGGCGCTCGGCTCGTCGAACACGTACAGCAGGTCGACCAGGCTACTGGCCAGGTGGCGGACCATCTTCACCCGCTGCGACTCGCCCCCGGACAGCGTCGAGGTCGGCCGGTCCAGGCTCAGGTAGCTCAGCCCGATGTCGGTCAGCCGGCGCAGCTGGTCGCCCAGCTCGGCGAGCATCGGCGTGGCGAGAGGCGGCAAGCAGGCCTTCGCGCGCAGCCCGGCCACCCACTCCGCCAGCTCGCCGATCTCCAGCGCGGTCGCCTCGGCGATGCTCCGGCCGGCCACCTCGACGGCCAGCGCCCGCTCGTTGAGCCGGGCACCCCCGCAGTCCGGGCACGGGCGCTGCCGGACCACCCGCTCGAACGCCGCCCTGGTCGCCCCGGTCAGCGAAGCCACGTCCTTGCCCAGCCAGATCCGCTCGAACCTCGGCAGCAGGCCCTCGTACGCCTGACCGCGCCGCGACTCGGCGCCTTCGGCTCCGTGCAGCAGCGCGTGCCACTCGCGCTCGGTGTAGTCGCGCAGCGGTTTGTCCAGGTCGAACAGCCCGGTGTCGGCGTACCGGCGCCACATCCACCCGCCGACCCGGAACATCGGGAACCGGATCGCGCCCCCGTTCAGCGACCGGCCGGCGTCCACCAGCTGGTCGACGTCGACGGCGCGCACGCTGCCCAGGCCGGCGCAGCCCGGGCACATGCCGGCCGGGTCGTTGAACGAGAACGCGGTCGACTCGCCGATGTGCGGCCGGCCGGCCCGCGACCAGAGCAACCGCAGCAGCGCGTAGCTGTCGGTCACCGTGCCGACGGTCGAGCGGGCCCCGCCGCCCAGCGGGCGCTGATCCACCACGATCGCGGCGGACAGGTTCTCGATGCGGTCCACGTCCGGGCGGCCGTAGTGCGGCAGCCGGTTGCGCACGAACGACGCGTACGTCTCGTTGAACTGGCGCCGCGACTCGGCCGCGATGGTGTCCATTACCAGCGACGACTTGCCCGAGCCGGACACCCCGGTGACCACCGTGAGCCGCCGCTTCGGGATCCGCACGGTCAGGTCGGCGAGGTTGTGCTCCCTGGCGCCTTCGATCCGGATGAACTCGGTGCCGGTGAACTCGGTGCCGGTGAACTCCATCCTCCGACGCTACGGTCAGATGTGGCCAGATACTGGCCACATCTCGGCGCATACTGGCTCCCATGACCGAGCCGGGACAGCGCACGGCGGGGTCCGGGCCGAGCGAGCGGATGCTCGAGCTGCTTTCCCTGCTGCAGACCGGGCGGGCCTGGCCGGGGCCCGAGCTGGCCGATCGGCTGGACACCTCGCCGCGCACCCTGCGCCGCGACGTCGACCGGCTGCGCGCGCTCGGCTACCCGGTGGAGTCCGCGCCGGGGCCCGGCGGCAGCTACCGGCTGGTCGCCGGGCGGGCCATGCCGCCGCTGCTGTTCACCGACGACGAGGCGGTGGCCACGGTGGTCGGGCTGCGGTTCGCGGCGGTGGCCGTGCTCGACGCCACCTCGGTGGACGGCGCGCTGCGCAAGCTCGAGCAGGTCCTGCCGCCGCGGCTGCGCGAGCGGGCGCACGCGGTGTCGGAGTCGCTGGACACCTCGGCCAGGGGCAGCCGGGCCGACCTCGGCCTGCTCGACGCGCTCGGCACCGCCGCGCACCGCCACCGGGACGTCCGGTTCGAGTACGTGAACCGCGCCGGTGTCAGCTCACGGCGCCGGGTCGAGCCGTACCGGCAGGTCCTCCTCGGCCGGCGCTGGTACCTGCTCGGCTGGGACCTCGACCGCCGCGACTGGCGGACCTTCCGGCTGGACCGGATCGGCGAGCTCACCGTGCCGGGCAGCACGTTCGCGCCCCGGCCGCTGCCGCCGGACGGCGCGGCGAGCTTCGTCCAGGCCAGTACCCGTGCGCCGGTCGGTGAGCACTACGGCGTGGCCCGGTTCGCGGCGCCGGTGGCGGTGGTGTCCGAGCGGCTGCGCGCCGAGGCGGGCACGCTGGAGGCGCTGGACGAGCACAGCTGCCGCTACGTCACCGCCGTGGACTCATGGGAGTGGCTGAGCCTGGTACTGGCCGCGGTCGGCGTGCCGTACGTCGTGGAGAGCCCGCCCGAACTGGTCGAGCACACCCGGGCCCTCGCCGCGCGGATCGCCGCGTCAACCGGTGCCTGACGTGCGCACGCCCCTGACCCCGCTGTCCGTGTTGTCACCGCTGTCGGTGCTGTCCGACGAGCCGCCGCTGTCCGACGAGCCGCCGCTGTCCGACGAGGCGCCGCTGTCCGACGAGGCGCGGTTGCCGTCGGCCGCGTCCGCGCCGGACGGCTCGGCGCCGTCCCGGGCCGGCGGCGCGGGGCGGGACACGGGCCGGGTCGCGCCGACGTAGTCGCGGCGCTGGATCGGGCCGATCGTGACGACCTGGCCCACGTCCGGTGCGTTGATCATCTTGGTGGCCGAGATGGCCAGCCCCACGTGCCCGACGCCGCGCGGGCCGCTGCCGAAGAAGACCAGGTCACCGGCCTCGATCGGCTGCCCCGGCGGCACCCGGGGGCCGGCGTTGAACTGTGCCTGGGCGGTCCGGGGGATCGGGATGCCGACGGACGCGTAGGACGCCGAGGTGAGTCCGGAACAGTCGAAGCCGCCGTCCGCGCGACCGTTGCCGGCCCACCGGTACGGCTCGCCGAGCTGCGACCGGGCGAACGCCACGGCGGCCAGCGCGGCCGGGCCGGTCTGTGGTCCCCGGACACAGATGATCTCGTCCGGGCCCGAGCTGACCATCGCGGCGTGCAGCTGGGCGAGGTCGGTGATCTCCCGCGTGCAGGCCACCGGGCCGGCCGGGTCCTTCGGCCGGGCCGAGCCCCAGGCGCCGCCCCAGCCGCTGTCCGCCCCGTCCGGAGCGCCGCCGCGCGGGCTCGGCACAGCCGCTCCCCAGGCCGGCCCCCAGCCCGACTCCCACTGCGACGCCGCGGAGGGTCCCCCGGACTGCCCGCCCGTGCCGGGCGAGCTCGGGTCCGGCGGGTCGGGCGTCCGGTCGTCGGAGCGGGCCGCCGGGCCGCCCTCCGCGAGTGCCGAGCTGGGCCGGGTGGCCGGGTCCGGCGCCGCCGGCGGCCCGGCCGGCCCGAACCAGGTCACCAGCAGCGCGAACAGGACCCCCGCCGTGGCCAGCAGCCCGCCGACCAGCACCGCGCGGCCCACGAGATCGCCCCGGTCGTAGTAGGCCGGGGCGCCGTAGGGGGAGCCGCGCCAGAACATGGCTCCCAGGGGACACCGCCACGGGTCACCGGCGGGCCCGAACCGCCCCGTCCCTGTGCGATCGCGAACGCCGCACCGGGGCCGGCCGGGAACTGTCGGTGGTAGCCCGTAGGAAGGAGGCGGATTCCCTTCGCCGGCCGAAGGGAGGACCGTCAAGGCCCGGCGCCCCCGGCGCATGCGGCGCCGGCCGGAGTGAGGTGGGCAACCGTGCTCGACAGCGTCCTGTCCGTGTTCCGCAGCTACCAGCGCGAGCTGGTCTGCGGCTACTGCGGCAGCGTGATGGCCTGGATCGCACTGCGCCCGTTCCGGCACCCCGCAGTCCGCCACGTCACCGGTGGCGACGTGTCGCCGATGGGCGAGGCGCTGGCCATGCGGGTGGCGCGGACCCGGCTGTCCACCGCCCAGCAGACCGCGCGGGACCCGCTGTTCAACCGCGACCCCGACCTGCCGTGCTTCATCGAGCACACCGAACGCCAGATCAACTACCTGCGGGTACAGGGCGGCGAGCCGGTGTACGAGCTGCTCTGCATCGAGTGCGGGGCCAACTACATCCGCTCGATGCCGGACCTGAGCACGCAGGTGCGGCGGGCGCTGTCCGGCCGGGTGCCGATCCGGTAGCCGGGGCGGCTGACCATGAGCCGGGCCGTCAGCCGGAGGGTCGGGTCGCCGGCCCCGTCCGGACGGAGCCGAGCGCGATCGCCAGGGCCAGCGCGACCACCCCGGCCGCCACCGCGAAGGCCGGCCGGTAGCCGAGGTGCCCGGCGAGCACCCCGCCGATCGGGCCGGCGGCCAGGATGCCCAGGTCCCACAGCGAGGTCATCGCGGCGACGGCGAGCCCGGGCGAGCGCTTGGTCCGGTGCAGGGTCATCGCCGCGGTGGCGGGGTACACCAGGCCGAGCCCGACGCCGGCGAGCGCGGTGCCGGTCAGCGCCGCCGCCTCGGCCGGTACCGCCGCGAGCAGCGCCAGCCCGGCGACCGCCAGCCCGAGCACCAGGCTGGCCACGCGCGCGCCGCCGTACCTGTCGATCAGCGGGCTGCCGACGCCGCGGGTGAGCAGGAAGGCGGCCGCGTACACGGTCAGCGCGACCGACTCGCCGCCGAGGGGCTGCCCGCCCGGGTGCACGCCGGCTCCGCCGGGGTGCTGGCCGCCGCCCGGGTGCTGGCCGCCGAGGTAGAGCACGAGCAGGGCACCGAGCGTGCCGTACCCGTACGCGGCCAACCCGAGGCACAGCCCGGGCAGCCCGGCGCCCCGGGGCACGAGGTCCCACCACGACCGAACCCGGACCACCCGGCCGCCGCCCCCCAGGACCGGCCGCCGCGTGCTCGCCATCAGCACCGTGGAGACCACCGGCAGCGCGGCGACCAGCCACCACACCGCCGCCGCCCCACCGGCCCGGTGCGCCGCCACGGCCAGCAGCGGGCCGAGCGCCAGCCCGCCCCACATGGACAGCCCGAACCAGCCGGCCACCCGCCCGCCCCGCCCGGCCGGCGTCCCGGACAGCACCCAGGGCAGCGCGCCGGAGAACAGCGCCGCCTCCCCCGCCCCCATCACGAGCCGGGCGGCCAGCACCACGCCGACCGTCGGGGCGAACAGGTGGCCGAGCGCCCCGAGCGTGGTCAGCCCGGCGCCGAGGATCACCACGGGCCGGGACCACCCGAGGTCACCGGCGAGCCCCGCGAACGGCCGGCCGAGCGCGGTCGCCGCGAACGCCAGACCGACCGCGAGCCCGGTCAGCGCGGGGCCGGCGCCGAACCGGTCGGCCAGGTAGCCGGGCAGCTCTTGCAGCGTGCCGCCCAGCGCGAGGTAACCGCAGAGCACCGCGCCCCACAGCCGCCGCACCGGAACCGCCCCGGACTGCCGGTCCGGAACGGACTTACACGACTCCACAGGCACAAAATGAGACAGTACAGTTCAGTACTGTCACAGTACAAGACTGTACTGTCTACCCCATGACCAGCGCAGAGCCGCTGTCCGCAACCCGGGCGCGGATCCTCGACACCGCCACCGAGCTGTTCTACCGACGGGGCGTGCACGCGGTCGGGGTCAACGAGATCACCGCGAGGGCACACGCCTCGAAGCTGAGCCTGTACCGGTACTTCCCGTCGAAGGACGAGCTGGTCACCGCGATGCTCACCGAGCACAGCGACCGCATCCACGCCTGGCTGGAGCGCGAGACGGCGGGCGCGCCGGCCGGGCGGGCGCGGGTGCTCTCGGTGTTCGACCTGCTCATCGGCTGGTTCGCGGAACCGGACTACCGGGGCTGCGCGGTGGTAAACACCGTCACCGACACCCGTGCCGACCCGCGCACCGCCGAGATCGCCCGCCGGCACCTGAGCCGTTACCGGGGCCTGCTGGAGCGGCGGCTGCGCGAGGCCGGCCCGCCGGAAGGCGGCGCCGACCCCGCCGCGCTGGCCCGCCAGCTGCTGCTGCTGATCGAGGGCGCCAGCGTGGTCACCTCGATCGACGGCACGGCCACCGCCGGCGCGGACGCGCGCGCCGCCGCCGAGCGGCTGCTGCCCGAGAGCCCGGCGACTGAACACAGGTGATCGGCGCGAGATCACTCGTCTTCGCCGCTACACAGCGGGGCCCGGGACACTAACGTGGCAGCCATGCCGCATTTCGACGTCGTTGTGCTCGGTGCCGGTCCCGGTGGCTACGTCGCCGCCATCCGCGCCGCCCAGCTGGGCCGCCAGGTCGCGGTCATCGAGGAGAAGTACTGGGGCGGGGTGTGCCTGAACGTCGGCTGCATCCCCAGCAAGGCGTTGCTGCGCAACGCCGAGCTCGCGCACCTGGTGACCAAGGAGGCCAAGACCTTCGGCATCTCGGGCGAGGTGTCCTTCGACTTCGGCGTCGCGTTCGACCGCAGCCGGATCGTGGCCGACGGCCGGGTCAAGGGCGTGCACTTCCTGATGAAGAAGAACAAGATCACCGAGTTCGACGGCCGAGGCACCTTCCGCGACGCGCAGACCATCGACGTGGCACTGTCCGGCGGCGGCTCCGAGACGGTGACCTTCGACGACGTGATCATCGCGACCGGTACCGAGACGAAGCTGCTGCCCGGCACCTCCCGCTCGGACCGGGTGGTCACCTACGAGGAGCAGATCCTCACCCGCGAGCTGCCCGGCAGTGTGGTCATCGCCGGCGCCGGGGCGATCGGCGTCGAGTTCGCCTACGTGCTGAGCTGCTACGGCGTGCACGTCACCGTCGTGGAGTTCCTGGACCGGCTGCTGCCGCTGGAGGACGCGGACGTGTCCAAGGAGCTGGCCAAGCGGTACCGCAAGTACGGCGTGGACGTGCTCACCTCGACGCGGGTGGAGTCGATCTCCGAGGACGCCGGCGGGGTCACCGTCACGGTCACCGGCAAGGACGGCGCCACCAAGGAGCTCAAGGCCGACAAGGTCATCCAGGCGATCGGCTTCGCGCCCCGGGTCAAGGGCTTCGGGCTGGAGAACACCGGCGTGAAGCTCACCGAGCGCGGCGCCATCGCCATCGACGACCGCATGCGCACCAACGTGCCGCACGTCTACGCGATCGGCGACGTCACCGCGAAGCTCATGCTGGCGCACGTCGGCGAGGCGCAGGGCGTGGTCGCCGCCGAGACGATCGCCGGCGCCGAGACGGTCGAGCTGGACTACGTGATGATGCCCCGCGCCACGTTCTGCCAGCCGCAGGTGGCCAGCTTCGGCTACACGGAGGCCCAGGCCCGCGAGCTGGCCGACGAGAAGGGCTGGAAGATCAAGGTCGCGCAGTTCCCGTTCACCGCGAACGGCAAGGCGCAGGGGCTCGCCGACCCGGGCGGCTTCGTCAAGCTGATCGCCGACGAGACCTACGGCGAGCTGCTCGGCGGCCACCTGATCGGCCCCGAGGTCACCGAGCTGCTGCCCGAGCTCACCCTGGCCCAGAAGTGGGACCTCACCGCGAACGAGCTGGCCCGCAACGTGCACGCCCACCCGACGCTGTCCGAGGCCCTCCAGGAGGCCTACCACGGCCTGCTGCACGGAATGATCAACTTCTGACGCCGTGACCTCGTGAGTGGCGAGTGGTCCCATGGGGCCACTCGCCACTCACGAGGGTCTACAGCGCGGCCTTGACGGCGGCGAGGGCGGTGGCGACCGCTTCCTGGGCGGCGGGTACCGCGATGGCGAACGAAACGTAGCCGTGCACCAGAGACTCCGCGTTGTGCAGCTCCACCGGCACCCCGGCCGCGCGCAGCAGCTCGGCGTAGCGCGTGCCGTCGTCGCGGATCGGGTCGTACTGCGCGGTCGCGATGTACGCCGGCGGCAGCCCGGCCAGGCTCTCCGCCCGGGCCGGCGCGAGCGTGGGCGGCCGCGCCGCCGGGTCGCTGCCCTTCAGGTACAGCTCCAGGAACGCGAACGTGTCGGCCTTGGTGAGTACAGGGGCCTCGGCGTTCTCGGTCATCGAGGGCACCGAGTCGTCGAGCAGGGTCGCCGGGTACCAGAGCAGCTGGAACTTGATCGGCGGGCCAGCTGCGTCGCGGGCCAGCTGGGACACCACGGCGGCCAGGTTGCCCCCGGCCGAGTCACCGGCCACGGCCAGCCGCGCCGGGTCGGCCCCGAGCTCGGCGGCGTGCTCGGACACCCACTTCAGCGCCGCGAACGCGTCGTCGACCGCCGCCGGGAACGGGTGCTCCGGGGCCAGCCGGTAGTCCACCGCGACGACGACCGCGCCGACCCCGATGGCGATCGAGCGGGCGGCCGCGTCGTGGGTGTCCAGGTCACCGATCACCCAGCCGCCACCGTGGTAGAAGACGACCACCGGCAGGTCGACGGGGTCGGCCACCGGTACGTAGATCCGGACGGGGATGCCCTCGGCGATCGTGCGGTCCTCCACCCGGGGCAGCTCGGGCGGGGGCGGCATGGCGGCGACCCGCTCCCGGATCACCGCCCGGACGCGTTCGTAGCCGACGTCGGCGATGCCCTCTGTCGGCACCGCATCAAGGACCAGTTGCATGACGGGATCAATGGCCATGACCCGACCCTAGGCGGGATCGCGACATTCCGCCCGCGCGTCCGAGGCCCGGTTCGGCGGCGCCGTCGGATCATTACCCTGAATTAGCGCCGGCGCTTGACACGCTCACCTCGACCAGGGTTATATCACCCGTAGATCGGCACCCCAATCGTTCGGGTTCACCGCGACCGTGGCCGGCTCGCCGGCCCTCGCGGTTGGCCGACGGGGGGAAGCGTGGGTTCATCGGTCGTCGGCGGCGAGGCATGACCGCCGTGTTGCCCAGCCCGCCCGAGGCCGGTTACTTCGCCGGGCAGACCGTGCAGTCGCTGGCCACCGCCCTGCGCGCCGGACGGGTCACCCCCGCCGAGCTGGTCGACCACGCGCTGCGCGCGGCCACCCGGCTGGCCCCGATGTTCAACGCGTTCGTCACGCTCGACGCCTGCGCCGCCCGGACCGCCGCCGAGCTGGCCGCCGAGGAGCTCGCGGCCGGCGTCGACCGGGGCCCGCTGCACGGCATCCCGGTCGCGATCAAGGACCTGGTGGCCACCGCCGGTCTGCGCACGACCATGGGCGCCCGGCACTTCGCCGCCTACGTGCCGGCCCGGGACGCCGAATGCGTACGCCGGCTGCGGGCGGCCGGCGCGATCGTGGTCGGCAAGACGACGACGCACGAGTTCGCCTACGGCGCGACCGGGGACCGCTCGGCGAACGGCGCGGCCCGCAACCCGTACCGCCCCGCGCACATGTCCGGTGGGTCCAGCGCGGGATCGGCGGTCGCGGTGGCCGCCGGCATCGTGCCGCTCGCCGTGGGCACCGACACCGGCGGCTCGGTGCGCATCCCAGCCGCGCTGTGCGGCATCGTCGGCCTCCGGCCCACCCAGGGCGCGGTGCCGACCGACGGTGTCTTCCCGCTGTCCCGGTCACTGGACACCGTCGGCCCCATGGCCCGCACCGCCGCCGACTGCTGGGCGCTCTGGCAGGCCCTGACCACGCCGGTGACCAGCTCGACCGGCGCGGCTCACGGGTCCGGCGGGAGTCGCGGGTCCGACGGGAGTGGCGGGGCTGGCAGCGTCGTGCCCGACCGGCCGAGGATCGGCTGGGTGGAGCCGAACGCGGTGTCGCCGGCCGACCCGGCGGTCACCGCGACAGCCCGCGCCCGGCTGGACGACTTCGACGCCGAAGTGTCGGCCGCCGAGCTGCCCGGCGCCGAGGACATCAAGCGGGCGTACACAACGGTGCAGGGCTTCGAGGCGCACGCGGTGCACGCCGCCCGGCTGGCGGTGTCGCCGGACCAGTACGACGACGAGGTGCGGGGCCGACTCCGGGCCGGCGCGCGGATCACCGAGGCCGACTACCAGGCCGCCCGTCGCATCCAGCACCGCGCCAGGCTGGTGGCCACCGAGCTGCTCGGCGCGCACGACCTGCTCGCGATGCCGACGGTCGGCGTGGTCGCGCCGAGGGTCGGGGACCGCCTGGTGTGGGTCGGCGAGCGCCAGCTGAACGCCCGCGATGCCCTGCTCGGGCTGACCGCGACCTGGAGCGTGACCGGGCTGCCCGCGCTGTCCATCCCGGCCGGCCTGGTGCACGGGCTGCCGGTCGGGCTGCAGCTGGTGGCGCCGGCCGGGGGCGAGGAGCTGCTGCTGAGCGTCGCGGCGCGGCTCGAGGAGAGCCTGAACCTCGACGAGCGCAGCCGGGCTCAGTCGACCCGGTAGATCGTGTACTCGATCGCCCTCGGACCGGTCAGCCGCCCCTCGCCGACGAACAGGCTCTGGGTCAGCCAGTCGTACCGCCCGGCGCCGGCGTCGAACCTCGGCACCATCCGCATGTACTGGTCACCGAACGACGTCTCGCGGCCCTCCCCGAGCGCCGCGAGGAAGGTCGAGTTCTCCCTGATGACCGCGTTGTCGTAGCTGAGCATGATCACCTCGCCGGCCGCGTCGCCGAGCGTGACCCGCAGGTCCTGGCGGCGCACCCCGTCCGGTCCGAGCCGGATCCAGTCCATGCCCGGTGCGAGCAGCGTGGCGTCGATCCGGTCCCCGACCAGCCGCGCGGTGCTCACCTGCCAGCACAGCCGCGCACCCAACGGGCTGCCGGTGGTCGGCCCCCGCGGCCCCGCGATCGTCTCCCGGTACGTCATCTCCGGCACCAGCCGCATGTCTCCTCCGGATCGCTTCGGTTATAGAACCACTATGGTAGTTCGAAATCAGAAGCGCAAGCAGGTGGGTCGACGCGGCACAGGGCGGAGACGCGAGCACGCGGCAGACGCGGCGGACGTGAGGCGGACGTGCGAGGCGGAGGCGGACGTGCGAGGTGGAGGCGGACGTGCGGCGGAGGCGAGGGCGTCCGGCTGCCGGGGCTCGTGGCCCGGCGTCAGGATCCCGGGGTGTCAGGGGAACCCCGGTTTCGACTTGTCGCGGCAAATAGGCACGACAAGAGCCACCTGTCACGCCCAATAGACGCGACAAGTCAGACGGGGGTCACGCAGCGTCCCACTTGTCACGGCAAATAGGCACGACAAGTGGCACTTGTCGTGCCTAAAAGGCGCGACAAGTCGAGCCGGCGGCCACCATCAGCAGACGCGACAAGTCGAAGCGGCGCGCACCATCGGAGCGCACGCCAGCCCGAAGCCGCGCACGCCAGCCCGAAGCCGCGCACCCGGCGGCCGCGAGCCGGCGCACACCCGGCAGCCGCACACCCGACAGCCGCACACCCGACGACCGCACACAGCGTCAGGCGGGGACGCCGTCCAGGAGGCCGAGGTGGTCGAGGGCGGTGCGTAGGACGGTGACGTCGGCCGGGTCGGCTTCCACGAGCGGCAGGCGCAGGCCGCCGACCCGGTGCCCGAGCAGGTTCAGCGCGGCCTTGACCAGGATCGGGTTGCTGTCCAGGAACAGCGTGCGGTAGATCTCCTGCAGCGAGGCATCGATCTCGGCGCGGTGCTCCGGCTCGTCGACCATCCGGCGCATCTGGTCGCCGACCACGTGGCTGGCCACTGAGATGCCGCCGCAGCCGCCCAGGTCCAGGGTGCGGGCGAACGTCTCGTCGTTGCCGGTGTACAGCCCGAGGCCGTCGATCAGCGCCAGGTTGTCGTTGTTGGACTGCTTCACGTAGTCGATGTGCTCGATCTGGGCCAGCTCGGCGAGCAGCTCGTTGGGCAGGTCGAGCACCACCCGCGACGGGATGTTGTAGAGGATCACCGGCTTGTCGGTGGCCGCCGCGATCTCCCGGTAGTGCGCGACGATGCCCCGCCGGTTCGGCTTGTTGTAGTACGGCGTCACGGAGAGGATCGCGTCGACGCCGAGCTCGGTGGCCCGTTCGGTCATGTACGCCGAGTGCCGGGTGTTGTTCGACCCGGTGCCGGCCACGATCACGGTGCCCGGCGGACGGTGCCGGCAGGCCAGCTCGACGACCCGCAGGTGCTCCTCGCTGAGCAGGGTCGGCGCCTCGCCGGTGGTCCCGCAGACCACGAACCCGTCGGACCCGTGCGCGGCCAGGTGGTGCATGAGGTCCACCAGGGCCTGCTCGTCGACGGCCAGCTGGTCGTCGAACGGGGTCACGATCGCGGTGAGTAAGGCGCCTAACGACATGGCGACAGCTTCTCGCGTCGTACCCCGCGATGTCGAACCGCATTAACGCGATTCGACGGTCCCGATCCCAGGAGTCAACGGTCACGTGCCGACTTCCCGCCGCTGACGTGGGCATACCCGGCCGGCAGTAGATCGCGTGTATATCCGCCGTCGATCAAGGGTGCCTAACGTCGGCCCATGCACCCGGATGAGGACGTGACGTTCGCGCCGCGGCGGTTCGTCCCGCCCGGCGACATCGACCACAGCGACCACGGCCCGGGCGAGGACCGCGTGCTGGAGTTCCCGGGGCGGGTGGTCGCCGACACCGGGGCGGCGTTCGCCGGGCTGTCGACGTCGCTGGGCGACCGGCTCGGGCTGTACCGGGCGACGGCCCGCACGGGGCCGGTCAGCTCGGCGCGGCTGGCTGAGCGCACTGAGCTGGTCGAGCGGTACGTGCGGGAGTGGCTGGCCGCGCAGGTGGCCGGCGAGTACCTGCACACGCCGTCACCCGCTGACCGGCGGCGGCGGACCGAAGCCGGTCAGGCCCATCCGGCCTGACCGGCGGTGCCGGACTACGGCAGGTGCACGTACTCGTACTCGAACGGCTGGCCGTTGATGCCGTTGGACGGCGGCGCGATCCAGCCGGCGATCTTGCCCGGCTCGTACACCGGGCGCATCAGCGAGCGGACGTGGGCCTTGTCGGCCTCGGTGGGCAGCCAGGAGCTCTCCTTGGCCTGCCAGGAGTCGGCGCCGACGACCTGGCCGGCCGGCGTGATGTGGTGGTCGGAGAAGATGCCGACCTGCCGGTTGAAGCCGACGTGCGGCAGCGCCAACCGGCGGTCGATGCCGGCCTGCTCGAGCACCCGGTTCCACCGCTTCATGCCGCTCTGGCAGTCCTTCACGTACTCGGTGCGCAGGTCGTTGTTCAGCGCCAGCAGCGCGGGCACCTCGTCGGTGGTCAGCACGCCTTCCTTGACCACGTCCACCAGCGCGCCGTCCTCGGTGAGCAGGTGGTCGTCGCGGCGGCGCTCCTCCTGCCAGCGGCCCTTCAGCCCGGCGGTGAAGTAGTTCGCCGCGTTGGTCGACTGCTCGGAGCCGAACAGGTCCAGCGACACCGAGTAGTGGAAGTTGATGTACTTCTGGATCACGTCCAGCGGGATGCCGCCGTGCGCGGCGACCTCTTCGGTGTCGTACTCGCGCATCAGCTCGGCCGTGCGGCCCACCACCCGGTCGACGCCGGTGGTGCCGACGAACATGTGGTGCGCCTCCTCCTTGAGCATGAACTCGCAGGTCCGGCTCAGGGGGTCGAACGCCGACTCCTTCAGCGTGCCGAGCTGGTACTTGCCGTCCCGGTCGGTGAAGTAGGTGAACATGAAGAACGACAGCCAGTCCGGGGTCTCCTCGTTGAAGGCACCCAGGATCCGGGGCGAGTCGAGGTCACCGGAGTTGCGCTGCAGCAGCGCCTCGGCCTCCTCGCGGCCGTTGCGGCCGAAGTAGGCGTGCAGCAGGTACACCATCGCCCACAGGTGCCGCCCCTCCTCCACGTTGACCTGGAAGAGGTTGCGCAGGTCGTAGAGCGACGGCGCGGTCTCACCCAGCCGGCGCTGCTGCTCCACCGACGCCGGCTCGGTGTCGCCCTGGATGACGATCAGCCGCTGCAGGTCGGCCCGGTACTCGCCGGGCACCTGCTGCCAGACGGCCTCGCCCTTCTGCTCACCGAAGGCGATCCGCCGGTCGGCGTTGCGCTCGGCGAGGAACACGCCCCAGCGGTACTCCTCCATCGCCACATGGCCGAAGTGCGCCCAGCCCTCCCGGCCGACGTCCACCGCGGTGCGCAGGTAGACGTCCTCCGTCGGCAGCGCCGGCCCCATGGTCTTCCACCAGTTCAGGAAGTTGGGCTGCCAGGACTCCAGCGCGCGCTGCAGCTTGCGGTCGCCGGCGAGGTCGACGTTGTTCGGGATCTTCTCGGTGTAGTCAATACTCATCGCGGTTCCCCGTCGCTCAGACGCGCTTGCGGTCGAATTCGGCGCGGCGGCCGGTGCCGTAGCGGCGCAGCGCGCCCTCCGGACCGGACGCGTTGGGCCGTACAAAAATCCAGTTCTGCCAGGCGGTGAGCCGGGAGAAGATCCGCGACTCCATCGTCTCCGGGCCGACGAACCGGTGGTTCGCCTCCATCCCGGTCAGTGCGTCGGGCGAGAGCGAGGCGCGCTCCTCCAGCATGATCCGCACCTCGTCCTCCCAGTCGATGTCGTCCGGGGCGTCCGTGACCAGGCCCAGCTCCAGTGCCTCGGCCGCCAGCAGCCGGCGCCCGGTCTCCTGGCGCAGCTTGGCCAGGTAGTCGTCGTCACCGTAGAACCGCGAGCCCAGCCGGGACAGGCCGTTGGACATCGGGAAGGCCCCGAAGTTGGACTCCGAGAGCACCAGCTGGGCGGGTTCGCCCTCCGCTGGGCCGTCTCCCGAATCCTCCTCGAGCAGACCGTCCAGCATGTACTGCCGGTCGCAGGCCAGCGCCAGCTCCAGCAGCGCGCCGGCGAAGCAGGAGCCCGGCTCGATCAGCGCGATCAGGCTGCGACTCGTCACGTCGAGCCGCTTGAGCACGCGCTTGAAGTAGTGCCGGATCTCGTTGACCAGCCAGTCGCCCGGAGCGCTCGCGGTGCCGGCGTGCTCGGCGATGACCCGCTCGAAGGCCAGCGCGTCCTCGACGTCGCCCCTGGTCCGGATCACCCAGGTGCCCAGCTCCAGCTCGTTGGCCCGCAGCCAGAGGATCAGGTCGTCCAGCTCGCGGGTCATCGCCAGTGGCCAGAAGTCGGCACCCAGCTCGTGCACCCGCTCGACCGTGTCCGGCACATCGCCGTCGGGGCCGGCCACGGTGATCTCCACCTGGCCCTGCTCCCGGTCCAGCTTGGCGGTGACGTGCCGGTAGCGGATCTCACCGTCGGTGCGGACCGGCTCCAGCGGCGGCAGCGCGATGCCGGTGGCGCCGGCCGGGCGGCTGGAGCCGGCGGCGGCTTCGGCGGCGCGCTCGGCGACCAGCTCGTCCCACTGGCGTTTCGGGATGACCTCGTCGACCAGCTTCCACTCGACGGCCTGCTTGCCGCGCACGCCCTCGGACTTCGTGGCGAACACGTCGGCCCGGTCCTTGCGGACCCGCCGCTTGTCGGTGACCCTGGTCAGCCCGCCGGTGCCCGGCAGCACGCCCAGCAGCGGGACCTCGGGCAGCGACACCGCCGAGGAGTTGTCGTCGATCAGCAGGATCTTCTCGCAGGCCAGCGCCAGCTCGTAGCCACCGCCGGCGGCCGTGCCGTTGACCGCGGCGAGGTAGGTCTGGCCGGAGTTCGCGGTCGCGTCCTCCATGCCGTTGCGCGTCTCATTGGTGAACTTGCAGAAGTTCACCTTCCACGGGTGGCTGGACTGCGCGAGCATGCGAATGTTCGCGCCGGCGCAGAAGTTGCGGTCCTTGGCGCTGGTCACCACGACGGCGCGCACCTCGGGATGCTCGAAGCGCAGCCGCTGCGTCGCGTCGTACAGCTCGATGTCCACACCGAGGTCGTAGGAGTTCATCTTGAGCTCGTAACCGGGCACCAGGCCGCCGTCCTCGGCGATGTCCAGCCGGAGGTAGGCGACCCCCGTCTCGGCACTGCCCTGGAGGTCGAGCTTCCAGTGCCGGTATTGCTCGGGACTGGTCTGGAACGACACCTGCGGTTCGTCGGAGCTCATTCTCGTCCGCTTCCGTCGGCTGTGGTGGGAGTCTGATCGATACTCTACATTATTCTCGTCGTCCGTCAAGAGTGTGTAGACATTCACGGGGTGTGTGCGGTGCACCTGATGGGGATTACCGGCCCGCGCAATCCAGCGACCCGCGCTGACGGAATCCCCGACTCACCCTGACGGAATCCGCGACTCGCGGGGAGGTTTGGGCGCGTTTGGGGGGCGGCGTCGCGTTGGGGGGCGGCGTCGCGTTTGAGGGGCGAGCGGGGGGCGGGGTTAGGTGGGGCGGCGGGCCAGGACGGCGTGGGCCATCGTGACGTGCACCGCGTCGACCATCTGGCCGTCGACCAGGCCCACCCCGGCGTCGGCCGCCTCGAGGACCGCGTTGGCGTGCTCGAGCTCGGCCACCGAGGGCGTGAACACCTCGTGCGCGATGGTGACCTGGATCGGGTGCAGGCAGATCTTGCCGGGGAAGCCGAGGGCGCGGGCCTGCTCGGCGTCGGCCCGGAACGCCTCGGCGTCGTGCACCGCGACCACCACCTGGTCCAGCGCGGACACCCCCGCCAGCCGCGCGGCCAGGCACACCTGGGAGCGGGCGTAGAGCACCTCGGTGCCGTCGGGGGTGCGGCGGCCACCCAGGTCGGCGATGTAGTCCTCGGCGCCGAAGTACGCGGCGTCCGGTCGCTCGGCGAGCAGCGGCCGGGCGTCGGCCACGCCGAGCGCGCTCTCCAGGCCGACGATCACCAGCGCACCGGTCGGCAGCGAGGCCCGCAGCGCCGCGAGCTCCTCCGGGTGCTCGTACTTGGGCAACACCACGCCGTCCAGCCACGGCGAGCCGTCGGAGTGCCGCGCCTCGATCCCGGCACCGGCGGCGGCCACGTCGGCCTCGTACCAGGGCGTGCCGACCCCGTTGAGCCGCAGCAGCACCCACTCGGCGCCGGGGCGGGCCGCCGCGAGGGCAGCGGTCGCCGCGTCCCGCGCCTCGCCCTTGGCAGCCGGGGCCACCGCGTCCTCGAGGTCCACGATCACCGCGTCCGGCCGACTGCGCGCCACCTTGGCCAGCATGTCCGGCCGGTGGCCCGGGACGAACAGCGCGCTGCGCGGCGTGAACGCGCTCACCCCCGCGCTCACACTGCCGGCTTCCTGGCGACCAGGGACTTCAGGGTCGCCACGAGCACGTCCTCGCCACGTTGGTTGCGCACGGTGAACCGGGAGGTGACCACGCCGGCATCCTCCCCCTTCGGCTCGACGGCGACCACCTCTGTGGCCACGTGCAGGGTGTCGCCGATCCGGGTCGGCGCGACGAAGCGCAGGTTGTCGATGCCGTAGAACGCCTTCATCGCCGGTGGCCAGAACGTGACCAGCCCGAGCGCCACGGACAGCACCAGCGCCCCGTGCGCGATGCGGGCGCCGAACCGCTCGTCGGCCGCCGCGTACTCGACGTCGGTGTGGATCGGGTGCCAGTCGCCGGAGAACATCGCGAAGTTGACCAGGTGGGTCTCGGTGATCGTGCGCCCGCCGGTCACGTGGGTGTCGTCGACCGAGATGTCCTCGAAGTACGCGGTGATCAACGGGCGACCTCTCCGTCGGTGCCGCCGTCGGGGCCGCCGGCGGGGCGGCGGTGCATCAGGCCGGTGCGCCTGGCCTGGCACACCAGCACGTCGCGCTGGTTGTAGGCCCGGTGTTCGAAGACCACGATGCCGGCGTCGGGGCGCGACCTCGACTCGCGCGCCTCGACGACCTCGGTCTCCACCCGCACCGTGTCGCCGGGGAACACCGGGGCGGGGAACTTGATCGTGTCCATGCCGAGCTGGGCCACGATGGTGCCGAGGGTCAGCTCCGGCACCGAGAGCCCGACCACCAGCGCCACCGTGAACATGCTGTTCACCAGCGGCCGGCCGAACTCGGTGCCGGCGGCGTAGTCGGCGTCCAGGTGCAGGGGCGCCGGGTTCATCGTCATGGTCGTGAACAGCACGTTGTCGGTCTCGGTCACCGTCCGCCGGATGGCGTGGTGCACCACCGTGCCGACCGCGAGCTCCTCGAACCAGCGCCCGGTCACCGGACGTGCGGTCATGCTCCGTTCCCTTCTCCCGTGCGAACCGGCGTGGAGCCCGGCGCGTGGCCGGACCCCGCCGCGCTGAAGTCCGGCGGCCGGCCGGACCGGAATGCCGCGAGCCCCTCGGCGGCGGCGCTCGAGTGGCGCAGGTGCTCGACCAGGGTGGCCCGCTCGGCGACCAGTGCGTCCGCCAGGTGGACCGGCGCCTCGGTCGACTCCCGGTACAGCCGCTTCTGCCCGGCCAGCGCGGCGCGACTGTGCCGGGACAGCCGCGCGACCAGCTGCTCGAGCGTCCGCTCCAGCTCCGCCGCCGGCGCCACGTGGCTGGCCAGGCCCCAGTCGAACGCGGTCGCGCCGTCGATCATCTCGCCGGTGTAGAGCAGCCGGCGGGCCAGCGCGGCGGGCAGCGCCCGAGGTAGCCGCACCGACCCGCCGGCGCCGGGGAGCAGGCCGTACTCCAGGTGTCGGTCGCCGATCTGGGCGTCGGCGGCCACCACAGCGAGGTCGGCGGCCAGCAGGATCTCGCAGCCGCCCGCCAGCGCGTACCCCTCGACGACGGCGATCGACACGAACGGCCCGGCGGCCAGCGTGTCGACGACCGCGCCGATCTCCACCAGGTAGCGCTCCACCGCCGCTTCGTCCCCGAGCAGCGTCTCCAGGTACTTCAGGTCGGCGCCGGCGGACAGCGTGCCGCCGGCGCCGCGCAGCACCAGCACCGAGCAGCCCTCGCGCGCGGCGACCCCGAAGGCGTCCCGCAGCCCGTCCAGCACACCCGGGCTCAGCGCGTTCAGCGCCTTCGGCCGGTCGATCAGGACGCGCGCCACCGGCCCGTCCACCTCGACGCTGACGTCCACTGGTTGCCTCTCTTCGCAGGTCAGACCCTGTGAGTGGTATTGGTCGCCATAACGACCAATACCACTCACAGGGGTCTAGCGGCGGATGGTGATGCCGGCCTTGTCGCGATCCCAGAACTCGGTCAGGCGGGCGGCGGCGTCCACCTTGAGCTTGTACTTCTCGATCTTCTCGCTGGGCGTCTTGGGCAGCGTGTCGATCACCTCGAGGTAGCGCGGCACCATGTAGTACGCCATGTTCGCCGCGCAGAACTCGATCAGCTCGGCGAAGTCCAGCCGCGTATCCGGCGCCACCACCAGGTAGGCCATCACGTCGTCCTCACCCAGCTCGGACGGCACCGGGACAGCGGCGGCCTCCAGCACGGCGGGGTGGCGGCAGAGCACCATCTCGACCTCGTAGGCGGAGATGTTCTCGCCCCGGCGGCGGATCGCCTCCTTCTTGCGGTCGGAGAAGTACAGGTAGCCGTCGGCGTCCAGGTGGCCCCGGTCGCCGGTGTGGAACCAGCCGTCGGTGTGCGCGGCGGCCGTGGCGTCCGGCATCTTGTAGTAGCCGAGCATCACGCTGCCCGGTTCGTTCGGACGGAGGCAGATCTCGCCGACCTCGCCCGGCGGCAGCACCCGGTCCCCGTCCCGGTCGGGATCGTCGGCCGGGTTGTCGGACACGATCCGCACACCCATGTAGTCGCGGACCTTGCCGGCCGAGGGCACCTTCGCCCGGGGCTCGTCGGGGCCGAACACGGTGACCGCACAGTTCTCCGTCATGGCGTACACCGAGGTCACCGCGATGCCGTAGCGCTCGGCGAAGCCGTCCACCAGTGCGCGCGAGATCGGCACCAGCATCGCACTGCGCACGCTGTGCTCGCGGTCGCGGGGTGACGGCGGCAGCTGCCAGATGATGTTGGCCATCGCGCCGAGTGCGTTGAACACCGTCGCGCCGGACTCCCGGACCTCGTCCCAGAACCGCCGCGCGGAGAACCCCGGCGAGAGCGCCACCGACGCCTCCGCCCACAGCGCGGCGTAGATCGTGAACCACAGCGCGTTCGCGTGGAACACCGGCAGGCACGTGTAGAGCACGTCGTCCGGGCGGTACCGGGTCAGCGAGGCCATCTGCCGGCCCACCGCGTGCCCCTGCGAGTGCGGGCTGACCGCGCCCTTGGACGGACCCGTGGTGCCGGAGGTGTACTGCAGCAGGTGCGGGTCGCCCGCGCGCACGTCGACCATGCCCGGTGGGTCGGTGTCGGGCTCGCCGGCCTCGAACTCCCGCAGCCGCGCCGGCCCGATCACCTCGCGCACCTTCGGGGCCCGTTCGGCCGCCGCGCGCGCCCGTTCCGCCAGCTCGTCGGACACGCACAGCAGCACCGAGTCCGACTGGTCGAGCAGGTAGGTCAGCAGCTCGCCCTTGGCGGCGGTGTTCAGCGGCACGGCCACCGCGCCGATCTTGCCGAGCCCCCAGATCGCCCACAGCAGCTCCGGCTGGTTGGGCAGCATCAGCGCGACGTGGTCGCCCCGGCCGACGCCGGCCCGGTGGAAGCCGTGCGCGTAGCGGTTGGTCAGCCGGTGCACGTCGGCGTAGCTGAACGTGTGGCCGAGGAAGTGCAGGAACGGCCGGTCCGGGATGCGCGCGGCCTTGTCGGCCAGGATGCGGCCGATGGTGCGGTCCGGCAACGGATAGTCATGCATGCTCGAGACCTCCCCGGGCCACCACGTCGATCACCGTGTCCAGCGCGGACGGGTCCTCCATCGCGCTGGTGTCGCCGGTCGGGCGCCCGTACACGACGACGTCCCGCATCAGCCGGCGCATCAGCTTGCCGGTGCGGGTCTTCGGCATCGCCGGCGTCGGGTAGATCGCCGCGAGCCGCGCGTAGCCGCCCAGCTCGATGACCACCCGCCGGTCCAGCTCGGCGCGCACCAGGTCGGGGTCGGCGCCGTCGAGCAGCGTCACGAACGCCACCGGCACGGTGCCCTTGGTGTCATCGGGGATGCCGACCACGGCCGCCTCGACCACGTACGGGTGCCCGGTGACCGCCGCCTCGATCTCCATCGTCGAGATCCGGTGCGCGGCCACGTTGATCACGTCGTCGGCGCGGCCGAGCACCCACAGGTGACCGTCGGCGTCCCGGACCGCCTCGTCGTTCGTCGCGTAGCGCCCCGCGAACCGCCCGAAGTACGTCGCCAGGTACCGCTCGTGGTCGTCCCAGACCGTCCGGGCCAGCGTGGGGAACGGGCTGGTCAGCACGAGGTTGCCGGTCACGCCGGGCGGTACCGGGGCGCCGTCGTCGTCCACGATGTCGTAGGCGTGGCCGGGCACCGTCGTACCGACCGAACCGGGCTTGATCGGCTCCACCCCGTACACCGGGTAGCTCCAGGTGGAGCCGGTCTCGGTCTGGCCGTAGGCGTTCACGATCGGCACGTCGAACGTCGCGCTCGCCCAGCCGAAGGTGTCCACGTCGAACGGCTCGCCCTGCGCGGTGATCAGCTTCAAGGCCGGCAGAGGGTGCGCGGCGGCCAGCTCGTCGCCGAAGCGGCGCAGCATCCGCAGCAGCGTCGGCGCGGCGAGCACCTTGGTGACCCGGTGCCGCGCGCAGATCTCGTAGAACCGCGCGGTGGACGGCGTGTCCAGCGCGCCCTCGTAGCAGGCGATCGTCATGCCGCCCGCCAGCCCGCCGACGACGGCCTGGATCGGGAAGGTCAGCCAACCCACGTCGGCGGCCACCCAGTACACGTCGCCCGGCTCGTAGCCGACCTGCCAGTGCGCGTTCGCCCAGGCGCCGAGCAGGAACCCGCCGACGCTGTGCACCACGCCCTTCGGCCGCGACTCGGTGCCACTGGTGAAGATCAGGAACGACGGCTCGTTGGGGTCCAGCGGGACGCGGGGGGTGCCGCCCCGGCCGGCCTCGAGCACGTCCCGGTAGGCGTGCTCGCCCACACCCAGCGCGGTGCCGCTCCCGGTGCGGTCCACCACGACGGTGGCGCGCAGGTCCGGAGTGCCGGCGCGGGCGGCGCGCAGCGTGGCCAGCAGCTCGACGCGCTTCGTCCGCCGGTACACCGCGTCGGCGACCACCACCACCGACGCGCGCGACGCCAGCAGCCGCGCGGCCACCGCCTCCTCCCCGAACCCGGCGAAGAGCACCGTGTAGATCGCGCCGATCCGGTTGCACGCCTGGATCGCGGTGAACGCCTCGACGAGGTTGGGCAGGTAGATCGCGACCACGTCACCGCGGCGGACGCCGAGCGTCAGGAGCCCGGCGGCCAGCTCGGCGGTCTCTGCGGCCAGCTCGGCGTAGCTGTAGGTGCGGGTGTCACCGGGCTCGCCCTCCCAGACCACCGCGGGCCGGTCGGCGGTGGCCGGGTCCGCCGCCCACCGGTCCAGGCAGTTGTCCGCAACGTTCAGCCGGCCGCCCTCGAACCAGCGCATGTCGGCCAGCCCGCCGGTGCGGACCGTCCGCCACGGCGTGGACCAGCGCTGCTGGCGCGCCACCCAGGTCCAGTAGTCGTCCGGCGCCAGCTCGCGGGCCGCGCGCAGCGCCTCGACGCGCTCGGGCACCAGCCACTCCGGGCGCAGCGGCCGCGGCGGCGGCTCGATCAGCTGGGCCAGGCTGTCGGACATCGTCGTCCTCTCCCTGCTTCTTCTCCGTCGGCGGGTGCTGCTCGGGACCGGACGCTCAGACCGGGCTGATCAGGTGATGGCGCCGGCCGGGTTGGCGGGACCAGCGGTCCGCGTCCACCAGCCGGGCGGCCAGCTCGGCGCGCAGCCGGTCGGGCTGGACGACGGCGTCGACGACGAGGTCACTGCCCATCCGGAGCAGGTTGATGTCGGCGCGCTGCTCGACGGTGCGGGCGGCGACAAACGCGGCCCGCTCCCCCTCGTCCTCGATCGCCGCGACCTTGTTCGCGTACACCGCATTCACCGAGGCCTCGGCGGACATCGGCCCGATCGTCGCGGTGGGCAGGGCCAGCGTGGCGCGCGGTTCGAAGCCCGGGGCGCACATCGCGTAGAACCCGGCCGCGTAGGCCTTGCGCAGCACCACCGAGTACTTCGGCACCTCCGCCGAGGCCATCGCGGCGATCATCTTCGCGCCGTGCCGGATGATGCCGGCCCGCTCCACCTCGACGCCGACCATGAACCCCGGTACGTCCTGCAGGAAGACCAGCGGGATGTTGAACGCGTCGCACAGTGAGATGAACTTGGCCGCCTTGTCCGCCGAGTCGACGAAGATCGCGCCGCTGCGCACCTTGGGCTGGTTGGCCACGATGCCGATGACCCGGCCGTCGAGGCGGGCCAGCCCGGTGACCAGCTCCTGCGCCCAGCGCGCCTTGATCTCGAAGAACGTGCCGCCGTCGACGATCCGGTCCACCACGTCCCGCACGTCGTAGCTGACGTTGGGGTCGACCGGCACCAGGCCGTCCGGCCACTCGGGCTGCTCGGGCTCGACCGCCTCGACCCGGGCCGGCGCGGCGCGGAAGTCGTCCGGCAGGTAGGACAGCAGC